>CAVUJR010000024.1:0-139181 GCA_963741805.1 uncultured Chloroflexia bacterium | reverse complement strand
ATTCCCGCCGGGAGGAACGCATGACGCCGCACACCGCGGACGCCGACAACCGACCGATCCGCATGCTCGTCGCGAAGCCGGGCCTCGATGGCCACGACCGCGGGGCGAAGGTCATGGCGCGCGCGTTTCGCGATGCCGGGTTCGAGGTGATCTATACGGGACTGTTCCAGACGCCGGAGATGATCGCCAACGCCGCGCTGCAGGAGGACGTCGATGTCGTCGGCATCAGCATCCTTTCCGGCGCGCATATGACGCTCTTCCCGGCGATTATGACCGCCCTGAAAGCTGTCGGGCGCGACGATGCGCTGGTCGTCGCCGGCGGCACAATCCCGGCCGAGGACATCCCTCAGCTCGAGTCGCTCGGGGTGGCCAAGATCTTCGGCCCCGGCACACCGCTTCAGGATGCCGTCGCCTATGTCCGCGAGCATGCGCCCGACCGTGCCGATGCCCCCTAGCCTCTCCGCGCGCGTTCTTGATGGCGACCGGGCCGCGCTCGCCCGCCTGCTCACGCGCATCGAGAACGATGATGAGATCGGCCAGCAGGCCCTGGACGCGCTCTACCCGCACACGGGCCACGCGCACCTGCTCGGTATCACGGGTCCACCGGGAGGCGGCAAATCGACCCTCGTCAACGAGATGATCCGCGCCTATCGCGCGCGGGGGCAGAAGGTGGCGGTCATCGCCGTTGATCCCAGTAGCCCGCTGACGGGCGGGGCGACCCTCGGGGACCGCATCCGCATGCAGGAGTGGCACGCCGACGAGGGTGTGTTCATCCGGAGCATGGCCTCGCGCCGTTACGGCGGAGGGCTGGCCCAAAACACCCTCGCCGTCGCCCACGCCTTCGACGCGGCCGGGTACGACCCGGTGATTATCGAGACGGTCGGCACCGGCCAGGACGAGGTCGCGATTGCATCTCTCGCGATGACGACCCTGCTCGTGCAGGTGCCTGGCACGGGTGACGGCGTCCAGTCGCTAAAGGCGGGCTCGCTGGAGGTCGGCGACATCCTTGTTGTGACGAAGGGTGATCGGCCGGAAGCCGCCCAGCTGGCGCGTGACCTGCGGAGTCTCGGCGCGCTTGGCATCGCGGCCGGATCGCCGCAGGGCGGCTGGCAGGCACCGGTCGTTCGCACGAGCGCGCTCCGTCAGGAGGGGATCGACGACCTTCTCGACAAGATCGACCGTCATGCGGCATGGCTGCGCGATTCCGGCGCGTGGGCCGAGCGCGATCGGGAGATCATCGGTTCCGAGATCGCCGCGCGGGTCCAATCGGGGCTGCTTCGGCGCCTTCAGGGCACAACGTCCGGCACCGGAATCGACGAGCTTATCGATGAGGTCGCGGCACGCCACCTGACCCCGCAACGCGCGGCACGCCAGATCCTCGAACGGCTTGGATAGGCTCGGCTCAGGGCAGATCCGGGCCGGTGCTATAATTGCAGGCCGGTTATCGTCCTGCCCTTGTCTACCGGGAGTCTCTACCGTATGTCCGGACATTCCAAATGGTCCACGATCAAACGCGCGAAGGGCGCGGCCGACGCCAAGCGCGGCCAGCTCTTCACCAAGCTCGCCCGCGAGATCACTGTGGCGGCCCGAACAGGCTTGCCTGATCCGGACGCCAATGCCCGCCTCCGGATTGCCATCCAGAAGGCCCGCTCGGAGAACATGCCGAAGGACAACATCGACCGCGCCATCCAGCGCGCGACCGGTGGTGCCGATGGTGTGCAGTACGACGAAATCTCGTACGAGGGCTATGGCCCCGGCGGTGTCGCGCTCTTCATCGAGGCGATGACCGACAACCGCAACCGCACGGTCGGTGAGGTTCGCGCGGCGATCACGCGTTCCGGCGGCTCCCTCGGCGAGTCCGGCAGCGTCGCCTGGATGTTCGACCAGACCGGCCTGATCACGATCGAGGTCGGCGACAACGACCCGGACGAGCTGCAGATGGCGGCGATCGAGGCCGGCGCATCCGACGTCGCGCTCGAGGAGAGCACGCTCGAGGTTTACACCGACCCAACCGAGCTGCACACCGTGAGCCAGGCGCTGACCGATGCAGGCTACGAGCCGAAGTCGTCCGAGCTCTACATGCGCGCCAAGACACCCATGACGCCGGACGCCGACACTGCGGTGAAGGTCATCCGCCTCATCGAAAAGCTCGAGGACCTCGACGACGTGCAAACCGTCTATTCGAACCTCGACATTACCGATGAGGTCATGGCGCAGGTCAGCTAAAGCCAGGTCGTTCAGTAGCATCGCACTGAAATGTGCGATGCATCGGCCGTAGGTCGATACCCCGAGACCGATATCGCTCGGGGCGTTGCCGCGGCCAGACTCTTCTCCCGGAGGTCGATGCCCCATGCCGGTCGCACGGCGCACTGAACCCGTCATCCTCGGCATCGACCCCGGCACCGCCCGCCTCGGCTATGGCGTCATTCGGGGTGGGCTGCACCCCGCCGTGCTCGACGCTGGCGTCATCGAGACCTGGCCGGACCAGGACATGCCCGGCCGCCTCGTGACCCTGTACGAATCCATGCGGGAGCTGATCGCGGAGTTCGAGCCGGATCGGCTCGCCGTCGAGAAACTCTTCTTCGCCCGTAACGTGACCACCGCCATCGCGGTCGGCCAGGCTCGTGGCGTGGTGCTCCTCGCCGCCGCGCAGGGCAAAGTGCCCGTCTCCGAATACAGCCCATCAGAGATCAAGCACGCGATCGCCGGGTACGGCAAGGCCGACAAGCCGCAGATGCAGGAGATGGTGCGCCTGATACTGAACCTGCGCGCGATTCCGCAGCCGGACGACGCCGCGGACGCCCTCGCGGTCGCGATCTGTGACGCCCAAACTCGCCCCTTCGCCGAGCGTGCCACGCCCGGAGGGATCACCCGATGAGTCCATCCCAACGGCTCGATCATGCCCTCGTTGAACGCGGCCTGGCGGACACCCGCTCGCGCGCGAAAGCCCTCGTAATGGCCGGTGACGTCCTCGTCAACGACCAGAAGGAGACCCGCGCCGGGCGGAATATCGCCGAAAGCGATCGCATCGCCCTGAAGGAGAAACCGCGCTTCGTCAGCCGCGGCGGCGAGAAACTGGACAAGGCGCTGGATCAGTTCGGGATCGACGTCGCCGGCATGGTGGCCGCCGATCTTGGCTCCAGCACCGGTGGTTTCACCGATTGCCTTCTCCAGCGTGGCGCGACGAAGGTGTACGCCGTCGACGTCGGCTACGGAATCCTTGACGAGCGCATGCGGACCGACCCGCGCGTCGTCTCCATGGAGCGCACCAACGCGCGACATCTCGAATCACTGCCGGAGCCGGTCGACATCGTCGTTATCGACGTCTCATTCATCTCCCTGTCGCTGATGTTCCCGGTGGTGAAGCGCATCCTCAAGTCCGGCGGAATTTGCGTGCCGCTGATCAAACCGCAGTTCGAAGCCGGCAAGAAGAACGTCGGGAAGCGCGGCGTCGTCCGCGACCCGGCGGTGCATGAGATGGTGCTCCGCAACGCGCTCGGCTTCGCCCGCGAGCACGGGCTCTCCGTGCAATCGCTCACAGCGTCACCATTGCGCGGACCGAACGGCAACATCGAGTTCCTCGCTCACATCGTGAACGACCCGCACCTGCCGGGGGTTGATAACGACCTGCTGGTCGCGAGCGCGATGGCCGAAGCCACCGAGATTGGCAGGGATGACACCTGACCAGCGTCCGTACACCCCGAGGTTATGACGTCATGCCGATACCGGGCGAAATCCATCGCTCCCGGCGGATATTCTGTATGCAAAGCCCTTGAAATGGCCTGACCCGGCAAACTACACTCATGGGTAGGTGACAACGATTCGAGGAGACGGGAGGTTCCATGCGCTGGATGGACGTCACACAACCGAAATGGTAGACGAGGCACCCCTGCATTCACTGTAGGGTGTTTTTGTGCCGCCCCTGCCATTGTGACGTCGACACCCTGGGGATCCGCCGCCCCCTTCCACTGGCGGATAACACGACAACTGCAACAATGTCGCATTTCGCGCAACGCCCTGAATGTCAATGGCGACTCCGAGAGTGCTGCGCTCGCCCGAGAGGTGGAAACGCTTCAATGGATACGAGCCTTATGTCCAAGGGGAAAGACCAGGGGTATCTCCTGTCCGACGAGATCACTGCCGCCTTTCCGGATGCCGACGAGCAGGATGAGCCTCTGCAGAGCTTCTACTCTGCACTGGTTGCCGAAGGGATCGACGTTCTCGACCAGCGCCCCGCGCCGAAGACCGGCAGAAGCAGCCGCGCGGCGAAAACACCGGCCGACGAATTCCACGGTGCCAGCGTCGCCGACTCCGTTCGCCTCTATCTCCAGGAGATCGGCGAGACCAGCCTCCTGAGCATGGAGGAGGAAGTCTGGCTGGCAACGCGCATGGAGCGTGGCAAGGCCGCCGAGAACCGCCTCAGTAAAGACGGTCTCCAGGCCGACGAGCGCGCTGACCTCCAGTCCGACAAGGATGACGGCGAGGCCGCCCGGGCGCACCTCATCCAGGCGAACCTCCGCCTGGTCGTCTCCGTCGCCAAGAAATACGTCGGGCGCGGCCTGTCCTTCCTGGACCTGATCCAGGAGGGCAACATCGGCCTGATGAAGGCGACCGACAAGTTCGACTACCATCGCGGCTTCAAGTTCAGCACCTACGCAACGTGGTGGATCCGCCAGGCAATCACCCGCGCGATCTCCGACCAGAGCCGCACGATCCGCCTCCCCGTCCACGTTGGCGAGACGATCAACCGCGTCAAGAAGACCTCGCATCGCCTGCAGCAGATCCTTGAGCGCGAGCCAACACAGGAGGAGATCGCGAAGGCGATGTGCATCACGGACAACAAGGTCCGCCAGATGCTCGACGTCTCGCGCCACCCGATGTCGCTCGAAGCGCCAGTCGGTTCCGACGGAGACGCCTTCCTCGGCGACTTCATCGAGGATGAGGGCATGCCGGCGCCGCTGGAGATGGCCGCGCAGCAGATGCTCCGCGCGCACATTGGCGACGCCCTCGACCGCCTGACCGAGCGCGAGCGCCGTATCGTCGTTCTCCGCTACGGCCTGGAGGATGGCAAATTCCGAACGCTGGAAGAGGTCGGACGCGACTTCGGAATCACCCGCGAGCGCATCCGCCAGATCGAGGCGAAGGCCCTGAGGAAACTCCGCCAGCCGGAGTCCGCCGCCCCGCTCCGCGGCTACCTCGACTAGCGGCAATCACAACCAGAGCAACGCAGAACGCCCCGGTCCAATGGCCGGGGCGTTCTGCGTCAACCGCGACATTGTCCTGACGTCGTTCCCGTTTTCACCGCTTGCGACACCTGAAGGCACCGCCGCGCGCCGATTCCTCGGCCACCATTGGACCGAGGCTACCCAGAGGCCGCTGCCACCGGTAGCCCCGCGGCAGAAGGAGCGCGAAGCGCTCCGAAATGCCCGGGAGCATCGGCGGCAGCACACCTCGCCGGATGACTCACACGGACGCCGACCACTGCGGGTCGGCGCTACCGGGGCGGCTGCGGGCTCGGGCGGGACTACACGTGCTTCGCAATGATCAGCGAGACGTTGTGCCCGCCGAACCCCATCGAGTTCGACATCACCACGCTCACGTCAGCCTCACGCGCGACGTTCGGCACATAATCGAGGTCGCAGTCCGGATCCGGTTCTTCCTGGTTAATCGTCGGCGGAATGACGCCCGACTCCATCACCTTCACGGAGAAGATCGCCTCCAGCGCCCCGCCCGCACCCAGCAGGTGCCCGGTCATGGACTTCGTGGAGCTGATCGGCGTCGTGTACGCCTCGTCGCCAAAGGCGCGTTTGATCGCCTCGGTCTCCAGCTTCTCGTTCAGTGGCGTCGACGTGCCGTGCGCGTTGATATAGCTGATGTTCGCGGGCACCAGCCCGGCGTCGCCCATCGCCAACACCATCGCGCGGGCGGCACCCTCGCCTCCCGGCCCAGGCTGGACCATGTGGTTCGCGTCGTCCGTCGTGCCGTAGCCCACCATCTCGGCGAGAATCGTCGCTCCGCGCGCCAGCGCGTGCTCCCGCTCCTCCAGCACGACCACTGCCGCGCCCTCGGCCAGCACGAACCCGTCGCGACCCTTGTCGAACGGCCGGCTCGCACGCTCGGGATCGTCGTTGCGCGTCGAGAGGGCGCCCATCGAACCAAACCCGGCGATGCCCATGCGCGTGATCGGCGCTTCGCCGCCGCCAACAACCATCGCGTCCGCGAGGCCACTGCGGATCATCAGGGTGCCCTCACCGATCGCATGTGCGGACGCCGCGCAGGCGGAGACCGGCGCGTAGTTTGGCCCCTTGGTACCCAGGTCGATCGCGACGTTTCCGCTCGCCATGTTCGCCAGCATCATCGGCACGAAGAACGGCGAGACTCGACGAGGACCGCCGTTGAGCATCGCCTCAGTTCCCGCCTCGAATGTCTCCAAACCGCCCATGCCGGTCGCGATCAGGGTACCCACGCGCGTCGGGTTCGAAGCGATGTCCAGCCCGGATTGCTCCACCGCCTGCCGTGCCGCGACGATGGAGAGTTGGGAGAAGCGGTCCATGCGCCGGCTCTCCTTGCGCCCGACCATCGTCGCCGCGTCAAACCCTTTTACCTCGCCGGCGAAGCGCGTCTCGAAGCCCTCGGCGTCGAACCGGGTAATCGGTGCGATACCGCTTGTGCCGGCGATCGCCGCGCTCCAGATGCTCCCAACATCGTTGCCGAGCGCGCACAGGGCGCCCATCCCGGTCACGACGACGCGGCGACGCGCGACGCCAACCTGCTCGGCGGACGTGGTGTTCTGGATATCGGACATGAGGCGACTTCTCCGTGGCGTGGCGAGCGTTCCCACCCCGGCAACATGCGTCCGCGGCGAGCCATCGAGCCCTATCATACCCGCCTCCGGGAACCGGCGAACGATGTTGAAGCCGAGGCGCGCGGAGTGCTACGCTTGCCCTCCGACCGGTCTCGTCGGATGCCGAACTGCTGATGTGGTCTTGAGCCAACGTTTTGTGAGCCGGGAGCTGCTCGCGGCATGGGCCGTGGTCCATGCCCGTCCGTGGCACCCACCTGATGTGTCAGGTTCAAGGCTCCGCATCGAGCGCGGGTCCGTGAGATCGGTCTCTTTCGTTCACGGATACGCCCCGGGAGCGCCCCAGTGATCAGCATCATCCTCGGCCCGGACTATGCCCTCGCCCATCGACGACTGAAGGAGATTCGCGAGCAGCGCGATCCATCGGGCGACAGTACATCGTTCCTCGACGGCAAGAGCGTGGCGATCCGCCAGGTCATCATGGATATCTCCAGCATCGGCTTCTTCTCCGCCGGACGGGTCGTGATCGTCGAGGACATCATCGCCCGATTGGGGAAGCAGGGCGCGAAGGACGCCGGTCAGACGCCTGATTGGCCGGGCCTGTTTGCGGCTGTCCAGCCCGAGAGCACGCTGGTCCTGATCGACACGTCGTTGGCATCCCTCCCGGCCATGGTCAAGAAGGCGCTGCCGAAGGACGCGATCGTCGACGTCTCCAGACCGCCGCGTGGCCCGCAGCTTATCGGCTGGATCCAGACAACCGCGAAGGCGAACGGGTCCGAGATCGACCAAAACGCCGCGCGTGACCTCGCGATGTCGCTCTACCCGCAGTCATGGGCGCAGGAGCCGCGCAACCCCGCCTACGACCGTCCGCCGGATATGGAAATGCTCGGTAACGAGATCGCAAAGCTCGCGCTCGCCGCTTACCCCGGGCCAATCACGCAGCAGCACATACGAGAGATGGTGGCTCGGGAATCGGACGACAAGCTCTTCACGTTCCTGGACGCCGCCTCGGTGGGCAACGTCAGCGTGGCAGCCGTCGAGCTGGAGAAATTGCTCGATGCCGGGGAGGACCCTGCCAAGCTTCTCGCCCAGCTCAGCCAGAACATCGAGCTTGGCGCGGTGATGAGCGCCGCCGGACGTCGAAACCCGGCGGACGTCGGCAAGGAAATCGGGCTGGCCAACGCCAACCGGATGTCGTCGATCCAGCGCGGCCTGCAGGGGCAGTCGATGTCGTCAGCCCTGCGACGCGTCCCGCTGGCGGCGGATGCCGACCGGAAGATGAAGACCGGCGCGCTGAAGGAGCCGCTGGACGCTCTCTACGACGCCATGCTCTCGATCGCCGCGAGTCGCCGAATGCGCTAACGCCATGCGTCTTCGCATGCGTCGCGGAGGACGTGTGGCCGCTGATCAGCGTGCATGCTGACGCAGTTTGGTCGAAGGTCCCCGGCCGAGCACGGAGTGCGAGAAGCGAAGGGAGCCTTTCGCTACCGCGATCTGCCTCATCCGGAATTGGGGTCACTTAACGCCAAACGCCCCGGTGGGAATCCCACCGGGGCAACCCTGTCCGCTGAAGGCGAACGGGGCTTAGGCGTTCGCGGAGCCGTTGAACTTCGCCATCAGGCGGCTCTTGCGGCGAGCGGCGTTGTTCTTGTGGATGATGCCCTTGCTGGAGACGCGGTCAAGCATGGCGATGGCGCGCTGGACGGCCGTCTGGGCCTCCGTGGCGTCACCACTCTGGATCGCGAGCTCCGCCTTCTTCACGAACGTGCGGGCGGCAGAGCGATACGGGCGGTTATGCAGGCGGTTGCGCTCGGCAACACGGACACGCTTGAGAGCAGACTTGCTATTCGCCAAAGTGGACCTTCCTCAGTATCTACGGATCGTGAATCATCACGAACAGGGTGGCTCATTCATGTACACAACAAAGCGACCCGATCACGGGCGCAGCCGCTATTCTACCAAAGAATTGCCGCCGGCTCAACACGCCGGGCCGGCATGCGCCGCCAAAACCGCACTGCGCGAACGCCGCGCGCCATGGGATAATCCGCTTCATGAGTCAGGCCAGCCAGGTCTTCGGACACCGTTCCACCGCCACCACCGAGACGAAGGATGAGACGGCGCGACAGCGCGGGTCCGGTATGGCGCGCAACGCGATCATTGTCAGCATCGCGTTCGTGCTTTCTCGCGTTCTTGGCCTGCTGCGCGAGATGATCCTCGCGCGCCAGTTCGGCACCGGACCGGACATGGAGGCCTACGTCGCCGCCTTCCGCATCCCTGACCTGCTCTTCCTGACGATCATGTCCGGCGCGTTCGGAGCGGCGTTCATCCCGGTCTTTGGCGGGTTCGTCGACCGCGGCGACAACGCGAAGGCCTCACGTCTCGCCTCGTCGATCCTGACCTGGACCGGCATCGCGGTCTTCATCCTCGCCGGGTTGTCGTGGATCTTCGCCCGGCCGCTGACGAACATTGTCGCCCCGCGATTCGACACCTACACCGAGAACCTGACCGTCGAGCTGATGCGCATCCTGCTCCTCTCACCGGTCTTCCTCGGTCTCGGCATCGCCTTCAAGGGTATCCTCGAGGCCCAAAGCCAGTTCACCCTGCCGGCACTCTCGCCGCTCGTCTACAACGCCGCAATCATCGTCGGCGCCTGGATCTTCGCGCCGGACTACGGCATCCAGGCCGTCGCCTGGGCGGTCATTCTCGGCGCGATGCTGCACATGGGCGTGCAGATGCCAGGCGTGATTCGCAGCGGCCTGAGCTTCCGGCCGACGCTCGACCGCTCCGTCGACGGCCTCGGTGAAGTGCTGCGGCTCCTCGGCCCGCGCGTGCTCGGCCAGGCCGCGTTCCAGATCAACTTCATCGTCATGACCGCCTTCGCGACCGTGATCGGCGCGCAAAACGTCGCGGCGTTCAACTACGGCTGGCAGCTCCTGATGCTGCCCCACGGCGTTCTCGCGCTGAGTATCTCGACCGTCGCCTTCCCCTCGCTCGCCGCACTCTACAGTCGCGGCGACCGCGCCGGGTTCGCATCGCTGCTCGACCGCACGATGCGGCCACTGCTCTTCCTGTCGATTCCGGCCAGCGTCGGCCTCCTGATGCTCGGCACGCCGATCATCACTGTGATCTTCGAGGGCGGGAACTTCACCCCTGGATCGACCGAGCTCGTCTCCGCCGCGCTCACCTGGTTCGCCGCCGGACTCGTCGGCTACGGCTTGACCGAGATCGTTACGCGCGTCTTCTACGCAACGCGCGACACTCGTACCCCGGTCATCACCGGCGTCCTGACGATCGTCCTCAATATCATCCTCGCCTCGCTGCTCATCGACTCGCTCGGCATCGAGGGACTGGCGATCGCGCTCAGCGCCACGACGGCCGCTGAGGCGATCATCATGATGCTCTTCCTGCGCTACCGCTCCGGGCAGATCTTCTCCCCCGGGTTCTTCGGCTGGCTCGTGCGGGTGGTCCTGGCGACGGCGATGATGGCGGTCGTCATCCGGGTCACGGAGGGCTGGCTCGCGAAGGTGCTGGACGCCGACGTAGCCATCGCGATCCACCTCGCCTACTTCGGGCTCAGCATGGCGGTCTATGTGGCCACGTTCGTGCTCACCGCATGGTTCCTCCGCATCCCGGAGCTGGAGCAGTCGGTCGCCAAGGTCGTCTCGCGCCTCCCGGCCTCGCTGCGGAACCGCCTCGTCCGCTAGGCCCCGCCGGTCCGCTATAATTGCCGCGTATCAGGTCGGGGACTCCCTCCCCGGCCGCCTTTGTTCTATCGCCTGAGCCACAGACGGGAAACGATCCCTCTCCATGACGAAGAAGCCGATCGACACGTCCCACATCCGGAATTTCAGCATCATCGCGCATATCGACCACGGGAAGTCGACGCTCGCAGATCGCCTCCTGCAAGCCACGGAGACGATCGCCGAGCGCGACCTGCACAAGCAGATGCTCGATTCGATGGACCTCGAGCGCGAAAAGGGCATCACGATCAAGGCCCGCGCCGTCCGCATGACCTACACCGCGCAGGACGGGCAGGACTACGAGCTGAACCTGATCGACACGCCCGGCCACGTCGACTTCTCCTACGAGGTCAGCCGCAGCCTCGCCGCCTGCGAGGGTGCGATCCTCGTCGTCGACGCCGCGCAGGGTATCGAGGCCCAGACGATGGCGAACGTCTATCTCGCCCTCGAGCATGATCTCGCGATGATCGCCGTCATCAACAAGATCGACCTCCCGAACGCGGACCCGGTGCGCGTCGGCAAGGAAGTCGGGGACTTCATCGGGCTCGTCGATAACGAGATCATCCCGGCGTCCGCCAAGACCGGCGAGGGCGTGCCGGAGATCCTCGAAGCGATCGTCAAGCATATTCCGCCGCCGGATGCGGAGGGCGGGCATCGTCCCCTCCGAGCGCTGATCTTTGACTCCCATTACGACGCCTACAAGGGCGTAATCGCCTACGTAAAAATCGTCGATGGCAAGGTGACCCGCGACCAGCGCGTCCGCGTCATGGGGAGGAAGAAGGAGGCTGACATCCTCGAGGTCGGCTTCTTCTCCCCACTCATGGTCGAGGCAGACGAGCTCAACACCGGTGAGGTGGGCTACATCGCGACCGGCCTGAAGGTCGTCAAGGACTGTCAGGTCGGTGACACGATCACGCTGGCCGCAGCACCGGCGGAGACGCCGCTGCCCGGCTACCAACCGGCGAAGGCGATGGTCTTCGCCGGACTGTACCCGGTCGACAGCGAGGACTTCCCGCTGTTGCGCGACGCGCTGGAGCGGCTGCAGCTGAACGACGCCTCGCTGACGTACCAGCCGGAGTCGTCGATGGCGCTCGGGTTCGGCTTCCGCTGCGGCTTCCTCGGCCTGCTTCACATGGAGATCATCCAGGAGCGGCTGGAAAGGGAATACGACCTCGACCTGCTCGCCACAGCGCCCAGCGTGGAGTACCAGGTCGAGCTCCATGGAGGAAAACTCGTCGAGGTCGACAATCCTTCGGAAATGCCGAACTTTGGCGAGATCGAGGAGATCCGCGAACCGTGGATGCACCTCAACATCATCGCGCCCTCACGCTACATCGGCACGATCATGGAGCTGACGACCAACAAGCGCGCGACGTTCGTCGAGATGATCTATCTCGATGAGGACCGCGTGCAGCTGAAGTACGACATCCCGCTCGGCGAGCTGATCGTCGAGTTCTACGACCAGCTCAAGAGCCGCACGCAGGGCTACGCGTCGCTTGATTACTCGTTCGCGGACATGCGCGCGGCCGACCTCGTCAAGCTCGACGTGCTGGTGAACGGTACGCCGGTCGACGCGCTCTCGGTCATCACGCACCGGGACGATGCTTACTACAAGGGCCGCGAGCTGGTCCAGAAACTCCGCAGCCTAATTCCGCGTCAGATGTTCGATGTGCCGATCCAGGCGTCCATCGGCAGCCGTATCATCTCCCGCGAGACGGTCAAGGCGATGCGGAAAAACGTGCTTGCCAAGTGCTACGGCGGCGATGTCAGCCGCAAGCGCAAGCTGCTGGAGAAGCAAAAAGAGGGCAAGGCGCGCATGAAGATGGTCGGGAGTGTCGAGATCCCGCAGGAGGCCTTCATGGCCGTCCTGAGCCTCGGCAGCTCCGCCGACAAGCCGAAGTGATGGCACGAGGCGCCGCTGCCGATATCACCATCGCGGGGCTGGGACCAGGCGAGACCGGTCAGCGCACGAATGCCGCACGCCTGGCATTGACCAGCGCCCGCGTGCTCTTCCTTCGTACCAGCCACTATCCCGGTATCGAGGACCTTACGGGCCGCGCTGGTGTACGGATCGTTTCAGATCTCGTTCCAACGTTGGAGCACGGTGGCAAGGACTGGCAAGCTGGCGCCTCGCTGATCTGCGACGAGGCCGCGAACGGGCCGGTCGTGCTGGGTATCCCCGGGCACCCACGCTTTGGCGAGCGACTGGTGATCGAGACGATCCGCGAGGCGCGGGCGCGAAACCTCAGTATCAACATCCTCGACGGGCTGAGCATGTTCGACTTGGTGGCCACCGCACTCGGGATCGACCCCATGGTCGAAGACGTCCAGATTGTGGACGCGACACAACTCGTGCGGGACGTCGGCGACGGCCCCTTCAGCGGCGGCATGGCGCCCTTCACACCATTACGCCCGCTGCTCTTCTGCCGCGTCTACGGCAACGTGGTCACCGCTCCACTCTCGCGCATTCTGCAGAGAACATTCCCGCCGGATCACCCTGTCACGCGGATCGACGCTGCCGGCATCCCGGGTGAGCAACACATCTCTCACACGACCATTGAGGCGCTGGTGGAGGACAATCCGGGCGACCTCGTTTCGCTCTACGTTCCTCGCCTGGACACCATGGAGGCCGCCCGCGACCCGCGCACGCTGCAGCACATCGTCGCCCGACTGCGCCGGCCGGACGGCTGCCCGTGGGACCGCAAGCAGGACCACCGGACGTTGCGGGATTCGATCATCGACGAGGCGTACGAGGTGGTCGACGCGATCGACGCCGGCGACGATGCCAACCTCGCCGAAGAGCTGGGCGACCTGCTGCTGCTCGTCATGATGCACGCACAGATCGCCGAGGAGGCCGGCACCTTCACGCTGGAAGACGTCTACGAGGGCATCTCCCGGAAGATCGTCCGTCGGCATCCGCATGTTTTCGGGGATATGTCGGCTGAGGACGCCGGTGAGGTCATCGGCCTCTGGCAACAGGTGAAGGCGCAAGAAAAGGCCGACCAGCCGGGCAAGCCGGAGAAGGCCGCCGACGGTCAGCCGCATAGCATGCCCGCGCTCGTCCGCGCACCGAAGGTCTTGCAGAAGCACCCCATCGCCGGAAATCTGCCACAATCAACGGCGGACGAGCGGTCGCGCGCGCTGCTGGCGGCTGTCGCCGATGTCATCGCATCCGGTGACGATCCGGAGACGGTCCTGCGCCAGGCACTCATCGACCACGCAAACAGCAATCGGTAACGGCGGACCCTGTGTCCGCGCGGGGTCGACATGGAGTCGACCCGTACGGGCGTTCTCGATGAACGGCCTCATCCAGGGAGAATCGCGTTCCATGCACCAGATCGACGTACAGCCAGATGCCATCGGCCGCATGACCTGCGGCTCGCTCCGGATTGAGGATGCCGACAATGACGTCGTGCTCAAGGGTTGGGTCAACCGCCGGCGCGACCTCGGCGGCCTGATCTTCATCGACCTCCGCGACCGTTTCGGCATCACGCAGGTCGTCTTCAACCCGGAGATCTCGGTCGAGGCCCACGAACTGGCCAACCGCCTGCGCAATGAGTACGTCGTCGAGGTGAAGGGCATCGTTCGCAAGCGCCCCGAGGGCACGGTGAACCCGAAGATGGCGACCGGCGAGATCGAGGTCGAGGCGCACGAGCTGTCCATCCTCAACGAGTCGAAGACGCCGCCCTTCTACATCAACGAAGAGGTCGACGTCGACGAGACGCTGCGCCTCAAGTACCGCTACCTCGACCTGCGCCGCCCGACGATGCAGGGAAACATCCTGCTTCGCCACCGCATCGTGAAGTTCATGCGCGACTTCCTCGACGAGCGCGGCTTCGTCGAGGTCGAGACGCCGACCCTCATCAAGAGCACGCCGGAGGGCGCGCGCGACTTCCTGGTGCCCGTCCAGCGGCATGCCAGGCTCGTTCTACGCGCTCCCGCAGAGCCCGCAAATCCTGAAGCAGCTCCTGATGGTGTCCGGCCTCGATCGCTACTTCCAGATCGCCCGCTGCTACCGTGACGAGCCGCAGCGCTCCGACCGCCAACCTGAGTTCACCCAGCTCGACCTCGAGATGTCCTTCGTGAACGAAGAGGACGTCATAGCGCTGATGGAGGCCCTCTTCATCGAGATCACCGAGCGCTACACCGACAAGACCATCCAGCAAAAGCCTTTCCCGCGGATGACCTACGCCGAGGCGATGGACAAGTATGGCAACGACCGGCCGGACATCCGCTTTGGGATGCTGCTGCAGAACGTCTCCGACGCCCTGCGCGACACCGGCTTCAAGGCGTTCGCCGGGGTGCTCGAGAACAGCGGCGAGGTGAAGGCCATCGTTGTGCCGGGTTGCGGCGATTACACCCGCAAGCAAATCGACGAAATCACCGAGATGGCGAAGCAGCACGGCGCCAAGGGTCTCGCCACGATCGCCGTGACGGCGGACGGCGTGAAGTCGCCGATCGCCAAGTTCCTCTCCGAGAATGAGATCGCCGCGCTGACCAGCGGAATCGGCGCGAACGCGGGCGACCTCGTCCTGCTCGTCGCCGACCAGCCGGAGGTGGTCGCCAAGACGCTCTCCGCCCTGCGCGCAGAGTTCGGCGAGCGCCTCGGCCTGACCGATCCGAACACCATCGCCTACGCCTGGGTGGTCGAGTTCCCGCTGCTGGAGTGGGACGAGGAAGGCAACCGCTGGGACGCCACGCATAACCCGTTCTGCGGCTTCTTCGAAGAGGACCGCGCGCTTCTCGACACCGACCCTGGCAAGGTGCGCTCGAAGCAGTACGACTTGATCGCCAACGGAAACGAGCTGGGGGGTGGCAGCGTCCGCAACCACACTCGCAAGGCGCAGGAGAAGGTCTTTGACCTGATGGGACACACCGGCGACGCGGTTGAGGACCGTTTCGGGTCGATCCTCACGGCGCTCGAGTATGGCGCCCCGCCGCACGGCGGTATCGCCTTCGGCCTCGACCGGCTGGTGATGGTCCTCGCCGGCGAGGAAAGCATCCGTGACGTGATCGCCTTCCCGAAGAACCAGCGCGGCGTCGATGTGATGTTCGAGGCGCCGGCTCCGGTGGACACTGCCCAACTCGACGAGCTCGGCCTGACCCTGCAGCAGGGCGTCACCCCTGAAGCGCCGCAGAAGATCGCCCTCGACGTCCCGGACGAGGGATAGCGTCCCGGCTGGCAAGACGCATGGAGATCGGGAGGCCAGCGTGGCCTCCCGAACCATTGAGAGGCGGTAGAAGTGACGATCCTGAATGCGTTCGACGACTCCTCGGACGAGGTCATCCGCGCGAGCGGGTGGATCGACCCGATCGAGGGCTTTCCGGAGACGGTGATCGCCACCTACTCCCGGGTGAAGTTCGAGTACCTGATGCAACGGTACCCCGGCGAGCAGATCGCGGTGCTGAACACCGCCTGCGCGCCTATCCCGATCTACCGGATCGAGCACTTGGGCAAGACGTACGCGGCCTACCTGTCGCTGATCGGGGCCCCGGCCGCGTGCGGGATCATGGAGGAGGTCATCGCCTTCGGCGGCCGACGCTTCCTCTTCTTCGGCTCGTGTGGCGTGCTGGACAAGGACATCCTTTCCGGACACATTGCTGTGCCGACCCACGCCTACCGCGACGAGGGCACGAGCTATCACTACCTGCCGGCCGGGCCATACATCGACGTGCCGACCGCGTCACACCTGGCGTCGATCCTCGACGAGATCGACGTGCCCTATCACCTGACACGCGCCTGGACGACGGACGCAATCTATCGCGAAACGCGCGCGAACATGGAGAAGCGCCGCGCGGAGGGCTGCCGCGTGGTCGAGATGGAATGCGCCGCGACGGCCGCCGTGGCGCAGTTCCGGGACGTGGAGTTCTACCAGTTCGTGTATGGGGCGGATAGCCTCGACGGGGACGAGTGGGACCCGCGTGACCTCTTCGAGAGCCATGACGAGATCGGCGGAGCGATCGTGGATGTCGCGATGCAGGTCGCCGCCCGCATCGGCTGAGATGCCTCGCTGTAGCGAAAGGCTCGCTTCGCTTCTCGCACTCCGTGCTCGGCCAGGGACTTTCGACCTCAAACCAGGATGTCGGCTACACCGTGGCTGGTCGAAATGTCCTCCCCCTATGTGGGAACCGCCAGCGGACCGTAACGGCCGTCCCTGGACTACAGATCGTTCCAGGAAAGGCCGCAGGTGGAGTCGATACCGTCCTCATCGACCAACGTTTGCGAGCGGCCAACGATTTCACCACTGCGTACATCCACCTGGATCGCTTTCAAGCGGAACTGCGATCCATCCAGCGCCAGGTAGGCGATCCAGTCACCATCCGGCGACCACGTCGCATTGCTCGCCTGTTCCCCGGAGGTGAGCATCGTCACGCTTTCCTCCAATCGGTTGCACAGGCAGAGGTCGCTGACTCCGTTCTCATCGCGGATCGACGCAACGATCCACTCGCCGTCACGCGAGATCGCGGGATCGTACGCCCCCTGCACGCTCTGGATCATGGGATATGTCGTGCCCATGTTGAGATCGCGCATCGAGACGTACGTCGTGCTGCCAGGACCCCACCCGCCGACAAGCACCGTGTACACGGCGTACACGCCTTCGCTGTCGACCGACACGTGCTCCAGCGAGCCCTCCTCCATCCCGTCCCACGCGGCCATGTACGTCGTCTCAGCGTTCGGATCCAGGATCCACAACTGCATGCTGCCTGCTGACGACTCCTGGTTACTCGCGTAGCAGACGATGCCGGAACTGCTCCACGAGGGGTCGATCGCCAGGACACTGGTGGCGACGTAGTCCGGGCTTCCCTCTTCCCAATCGCTCTCGTTGTCGGTCAGGCGACGGGTGCGACCAGTACCGGTGTTCGCCATGATGAGGTTGGAGTACGAGCCGCCGTCTCGCGCATAGAGCAGGTAATCGCTCCCGGGCTGCCAGCTCGGGTCCATCGCCGCGCCGTCCTCCACGATCATGCGCACACCATCGTCGGACGACCATTGGTACACGTTGCCATCCTTGATGAAGGCGATACGTCCCTCCGGCGCTTTGGCTCCCCGCTGGGCGACGGCCAGCACGGCTTCCCTACCGGCTAACGCGGCGAGACCGGTTGCAGAAGCCAGGCGGGCGAAGCGGCGGCGATCCATCACTCCCCCACCTCCTCGTAGCCGAGCGATGCAAGCTCCTCGCGAGCCACGGCGGCCTCGTCCCACGGGCGATGCTCGAAGCCCCAGATAATGCTCGTTTCATGCCCCTTGCCGGCCAGGACCACGCAGTCACCTGGCCCGGCGAGCGCGAACGCCTTCCGGATCGCCTCGCGCCGTTCGGTGATTCGGTAGAGCGTGACATCGTCTACCGCGCCATTCTCACGCGCGCCAACGGCAATGTCTTCGATGATCTTGTCCGGGTCTTCGTTGCGCGGGTCCTCGCTGGTCACGATCGTGACGTCCGCGCGCTCGGCCATGACGGCCCCCTGCAAGGGCCGTTTGAACGGGTCGCGCTCGCCGGCGCTGCCGGATACCACGATGACCCGGTGCCCGGGATGCAGCCGGCGCAGCAAGCGTCAGGATCTTGCCGAGAGATTCCGGCGTGTGGGCGTAGTCCACAACAACATTGAACGGCTGACCCTGCTGCACACGGTTCATCCGGCCTGGAACGCCCCGGGCTTCGGCCAAAGCGTGTACGGACACGTCGATATCTACACCGGCTGCGAGCGTCGTACCGATCGCGCAAAGAGCATTGGCGACATTGAATTCACCCAGCATTGGCAAGGAAACCGGGTGTCGCTCACTGCCTGCGCACAGCGTGAAACAGACGCCGTTGTCGTCCGCAACAACTGTGTCGGCATAGAGATCCGCGGCGGGTGTTTCCATGCTGAACCAGGTGATACGATCCTCGCTGGTGTAGCCCGCCATGGACCGCGCGCCCTCATCGTCCGCGTTCAACACGACAACACCGTCTTCCGCATCGACGCGTTCGACAAGGATCGCCTTCGCCCGGCGATAGTTCTCTATCGTCTTGTGGTATTCGAGGTGCTCGTGGGTGATGTTCGTCACGCCGGCGACCGCGAAGCGGGTACCGTCGAGACGATGCATCGCCAGGCCGTGCGACGTCGCCTCGATGACCGCGTGCGTCGTGCCGTGCTCGACCATCTCCCGGAGGTAACCCTGCAGGAGGTTTGACTCGGGGGTCGTCTGGTGTGGCAGTTGATGGCTCGTGCCGTCGCCGATCCCGATGCCGACCGTACCGATGATACCCGTTTGGTGCCCGGCGGCCTGGAGGATCTGGCGGACGAGATAGCTCGTCGTGGTTTTGCCGTCCGTACCCGTGAGCCCGATGAGTGTCAGCTCCCGGCTCGGGTGGCCATAGTACTCGGCGGAGACGACCGCGAGCGCGGCGCGGCTGTCCTCAACGACGAGTCCATTGCCCGGCATCGATTCCTCGGCCAGGACCGCGCTCGCCCCTTGCGCCAGGGCCGCGTCGATGAAGCGATGGCCATCGAAGTCGCTACCCCGCAGCGCGGCGAAGAGCATGCCCTTACCGGCAATGCGGGAGTCGTAGGTAGTCCCGGTGATGACGGTCTCCGGATCGCCCAGGAGCCGCGCACCGGGAAGGTGCCGCGCCAACTCGCCGAGGGTGATGGATCGCGGCTCGGTCTGCGGAAGCCCATTGGTCATGCGCTAACCCTGGATGACGCCCGTCGCGCGCGCAAGCCACGGCAGCACGGGCAGATAGCGGCGCTCCAGCGTATCCGGGTACGACACAATGTCGCCCCCGAAACCGGTCTTGAAGCGATAGATGCCCCGCCAGTCGTCGCCCTTCGTGCCCGCGAGCGAGGCATTGTCGTCCCCACGTAGCGACTCCGGGTCGTGTTTCGGGATGCCCCACAGGTCGTACGCCACGCATCCACGCTCGCGAGCCCACTTCATGGCCTCGAATTGGAGCAGGAACGACGCGCCGTGCCCGCGATGCTCGGTCGATGAGGCGCCGTACATATACGCGGCCTCGTTGCCAAACGCTGCCGCCATGATCACGGACGACAGATAGCCGTCCCATGAGGCGAACATGAACAGGGCATCGTCGCCGAAAACGCGCATGAAATCCGCGTAATAGGCATGCGAGTGGATCGCGAACTCGTTGCGATCCGCCGTATCGCGCATCAGCGTGTAGAACTGGTCGAGCGCGGCCGCATCGTCCGGCGCCTTCTGCTCGATCTCGACCCCGCGCCGCATCGCCAGGCGCACGCTGTAGCGCGTCTTGGAGTGCATCCGCTTGAGCATGGTCTCGTCGTCGTCGAGCGGCATCTTCACCGTACGTTCCGGCTGCAGGTGATCCGGACCCGGCACGACGCACGCGTTGTCATAGGTGCCCGTCAAGCCGAGCGGTTTGTCCGGCTCGATGATGACGGAGATCGCGCGATGACGCTTTGCCGCGCGGTCGATCTCGGCGCGCAGCTCCGGCCACACCTTGTCGGCAGTCCCGGTCATCAGAGGCCCGCGGGGAATGTATCCCACGCTGATGGGCCCCCTGGTGCGGAACAGGATCTGGGCATAGCCGTCGCCGTCGGCGCCGTGGACGCTGACGCGCTCCGGCTGCCAGCCGTGCATCGACTTGAACTCGCCCCACTGCCACGACTGGAGGAGATGACCACCGTGCGCGAGCAGCGCGGCGTTCCACTGCTCCTTCGGGGTCGTCACCCCGGCAACATGCTGGTCTGGGTTGATCTGGACGGAAATGACACGGCTCCTTCCGGGCGTGCGGGGCGTCTCGCTAGACGTCGTCTTCGTCGTCAAGGATGGGGTCGTAGACGAAGAAGTCGTCGCCGACACCTTCGTCGATAGCGAGGAACTCCTCGACCTCGGCAATGGCCATGTCGACAGCCTCCAGCTCATCATCGCTCACATATTCGCGAAGCGTGTTGAGGTTGTGAAGGGCCGCACGGCTTCCGATCTCGCCGAGGCCAGCGATGGCTTCGAGTCGAACCGGCATCTCCTGGTCTTCCCGCGCCACCTGCGTGAGCATCGGCACGACGCTCTCGTCGCCATACTGCGACAGCGACTGCACGGCAGCCTGTCGCTCGTCGACATCGATGCTGCGGAGCATGCCTTCGAGCAGCCCGATCCACTCCGGGGCATTCGCCTGGCCCATTGCCTTCAGGGCGCCGAGGCGAAGATCGGGGTCGCCCGAGTCGAACGCCGCGGCGATCGTCTCGCGCACCTTTGGCGTCTCCGAATCAGCCGACACGCTCACCAGCGCCGCCGCGCGAAGGCGCGGGCTGAGCGACGTGTCGTTGAACAGGCCCATCAGCGCCTTACGCAGCCGCTGCTGGTCCTTCGGTTCGAGCATGTCGAAGTCGGCCATGGTCGAGAACGACGCCAGTGCCTCGATCGCGGCCTGGCGAACGTCCTGGTCTTCGTCGCCCTGCGCCATTGCGATCAGCGGATCGATCAACGCGGGGTCGTCATAGGGTTCCAGGCTCGCCGCCGCAACCTGTCGCACCGCCGACGACGCATCGTCGAGCAACACGCGGAAGAAGCGCATGAAATCGAGCCGGACATCCGCCATCCCCAGCGCCGCGACGTGCTCGGCGACCGTGCGCCGAGCCTCGGCATCGTCGATGCCGTTCCAGACGCGCCGGAGCTGGTGGACGTCCTTGCGCGAGATGTCGGTGAAGCCCGTCAACACCGCCGGCTCGAGCGAGTCTTCCTGGATGGCGTCTATCGCCTCCCCGAAGCTCGCGTAGCTCACCTCCTCGAGATCGGCGTAGGCCGCTTCCTTGGGGTCGGCATCGACGGGGAGTTCATCCTCCCCGTCGATCCGGTACATGCCGAGATGACCGTCATCGTGCGAATCAGGATTCGCTGGCATAGGTGTATCCGTTCGCGTCGTCGCCGGTCATGCCCGCGTGCGACTCGAGCACCTCGCGCAGCATCCCGGCCGTGAACGGGCGCTCGATGTTGACCGCCGCGAGCAGGTCTTCAAACGAGGCCAGCTTGCCACCGTTCCCGTCGTCCATGCCGACGCGTCCGAAGGTCGCCTCGACGACGGCCTCATTGCGGCGGCGGATCTTGTCGACCAGCGGCTTCTCGCCGGCCAGCGACGGGAAGCGATCCTCGGAGAGCATCCACGCGTCGTCGGTCGCGCAGGAGAACGTGGTCGGGCGGAAGTGGTAGCGCGGCGAGCGCTTGTCGTCCAGCTCCAGGAGGCGGTTGCTCTGCTCCCCGACGTCGAGGAACTCGACCTTGTAGTGGCCATCGTTCTCGGTCGCGCTGATCGTGATGATCGCGCCCGGGACGAGCATGTCGAAGTAGAAATCGTCCAGCCCGAGGAAGAAGCCGCCGCGGTTCGGCGTCGGGTAGCGCAACTCGGCCAGATAGGTCGTGTACGTCTGCGGGATCTCGAAGGTGAAGACCGCGCTGCGCTGGCCCTCGGCAAGCGGCGCCGGCACCAGCTGCTGCATCGACTCGTCGTACGGCAGCAGGCCGTGGATGAACTCGTAGAACGTCACGACATGGTCGACCGACGTCACCGAGCGGTGCTCGGCGGTCTCGTGAATCGCCGAATCCGCCAGGAAGCGGTAGTCGGTCCCGATGTCGTTCGGCTTGCGCAGCATCGTGCCGATCGGCGGCAGGTTCGTGGTCGCCCAGAACCGCTGCTGGTTCGTACCGACGAACTCGAAGTCGCGTTCCTTCGAGAGGCGGAAGTTCATGGCGAACAGCGCAGACTTGTAATCCTGGTTATTCGGGCGCACGCCGAGGATATCCTGGACAAGGGTCTCGTCCGTGAGCGGCTGCTCCTGCTCCTCGATGTAGTCCTTGATCCGGCGCAGCTCACCACGCGAAAGGCGATGGACGCGGTCGTCGTTCGACCACTGGTCGCCGAAGTGCGCGACGTGCGGCAGAGATTGCAGCGCGCCGGTGATCGCCGCGGCAACCGCGCCGTCGTCGTAGCCAGAGATGTCTGTAAGCGGAGCCTCCTGCCTGGCCGGTGCCGGAGCAGGCGCGGGCGCCTCCTCGACGACAGGCGCGGGTTCCGGCTCCTCCACAACTGGCTCGGGCGCCACTTCAGCTTCGACAACCGCGGGCTCTTCGGCAACCGGCTCCGGCACCTCTTCCACAACAGGCGTCGGCTCGGCGGCGATCTCCACGACCGGCTCCGGCGCGGCTTCCGTCTCGACGACCGGGGCCTCCGCCACCGGCTCCTCGACGGCCTCCGGCGCGGGGGCAACCGGGGCCGGCGCCTCCTCAACCTCGGCGAGCGGCTCGGAGAGCGTCAGCTCCTCGGCCTCCTCGATCTCTTCTTCTTCCTCATCCTCAAGCCCGGCGATCGAGAACGTCGCCCACGAGGGATCGACCCGCACGCGCTCGCGGACCGGCATGGCCGGCTTCTCCGGCTTTGGCTCCGGCGTCATCAGGCGCTCGGCGAAAGAGTGGGCCAACCCATCGTCCACCGGACCCGGCACGCGCCCCAGGCGCGTGGTGACGACGAGCTCCTCGCCATCCGTGTGGGTTTCAACGGCAAACACTTCCGCGTTCGCACCGAGGGCGGCGTCGATATCGCCGGCGCCAATGCCGTCGCTTTCCTGCAGGAAGGCAACGAGCTCAGCCTTGCGGACGCGGATAGGCGCGTCGTCGGACATGAACATGCCACGCGCGCGGAGGATCAGGAACATCCGGTTCGCGGCGTCCTGGGCCCCCTTCGAGCCGGAGAAGATCAGCTCCGGCATGCCGGTTTCGATACTCATAGAGGATGGTGCTCCTGTCGTACGAAGGTCTCGACGTCAGCGCGCATCGCGTTTGGGCGGCGCGGACTATGTGTCAGCGATTAGCGACCCGAGCGCTCGCGCAGCGCCTCGACCAGCTCCGCCGTGGTTTTCGGCGAGGTCGCGTTGCGCAGCAGCGTCAGCAGATAGGCGATGTCCGCATCGTTCAATTGCAAGGTATCCGTCTGCTCGGCCATCAGGGCGCTCCTCGGGGTGTCATCGTGCGTTTCTGGTTCCGGGCACGGCAAGAAGAGTGACGCCCGGCATCACAACGGGAAAGTATAGACCATGTCGACAGCCGGGCGCGTTTGGGGCACGATATCGGCACCTGCCCGGCCTCCCGGGCGACGATCGGGGCCACCGTCAATCCAGGACATCGCATGACGACCAGCTCGACCCGGGCGATCCTCGGAAATCGCCCGCTGATGACCCTCGCCTCCGGCCACTTCACGGTGGATATGTACTCCGGGTTACTCCCGGTGCTGTACCCGGTGCTGACCGACCGGTTCGAGCTCGACCTGACGACCGTCGGCCTGGTCGCGCTCGCCTACTCCGGAGCGTCGTCCATCTCCCAACCGCTTTTCGGCTGGATCGCCGACCGCTATGGCACCCGCTACACGGGGTTCGCCCTCGCATGGTCAGCGGCGCTCTTCGCCACCATCGGCTTCGCCCCCAGCTTCGGCATCCTGCTCGTCCTCGCCGCGCTGGCCGGGCTCGGATCGGGCGCGTTCCATCCCTTCGGCGCGCTCAACGCCAACGCCGTGATCGGCGGTGAGCATCGCAACAAGGCGATGTCCGCGTATGTCACCGGCGGCATGCTGGGCAACTCGCTCGGGCCGATCATCGGCGTCATCCTCTTCAGCGCGTTCGGCATGCGCGGGACGGCGGTAATGCTGATCCCCGGTCTGACGATCGCCCTCTTCCTGTTCCTGGCGATGAAGAACATCTCGGTCGCCGGCTCACGAAGTCGCACGTCGATCGACGCGCCGGTCACTCATGCGGTCCCCTGGCCCCTGATCGGGATCATCGTCGCCGTGATGATGCTGCGCATGTTCCCGACGATTGGGCTGCAGAACTTCATTCCACTCTGGTATCGACAGATGGGATATGACGCTTCATTCTACGGCCCGCTCTCAAGCACCTTGATGTTCGCGATGGCCTTCGGCACCATCGGCGCCGGAACGCTCGCCGACCGCTATGGCACCCGCGCCGTGATCCTCGGCAGCCTCCTGCTCAGTATCCCGGCCGTCTGGGGACTGGCGGAATTCCCGGGCAAGGCCGGGTTCCTCTTCGCAGGGGCCATCGGCTTCCTCGCCGCGTCGACGTCGCCCCTCCTGCTCGTCATGACGCAGCGGCTGATGGTGGGCCGCGCGGGGGTCGCCTCCGGGTTCATCCTCGGCCTCGGGTTCGTCGCCGGCGCGATCGGTTCGCCGGTGTTCGGTGCGCTCGGCGACGCCTTCGGCATGCAGAACGCCGTGCGCTCGCAGATGCTTGTCCTGGCGATCGCCATCGTGGCCGCCTGGTTCCTTCCCACCGAGCAGCGAATGGACGAGATCCAGCACGAGCGCGACCTCAGCCCAACCTCCATAGCGCCAGCCCGCACCTGAGCCGCACTCGACATCCGGTGTAGCAATTCACGCCGCATCCCCGCTATGATGCGACCACGACCACGCAACAACATCTACTCCGCGCGGCAGCCTCACTGTCGCGCCGGCTCACGGCTTGCATCCGTTGCGTGACCGCACCATATTCGGAAGGAGGACAGCCACTGACGGACGGCGTATGGCTCACGTACCGGACCCTTCCGGACGCGACCCGGGACCCTCATCACGATCGATTCGTTTCAGGAGGTTCACTGATGTCCCGACTGTTCCGCATCTTCATCGTCACCATGCTGGCTCTCAGCTCGGTCGCCACGTTCGGCGTCGCGACCGCCCAGGAGGATGACCTCCGCTTCGTCATTGTTAGCCATGGCCAGGCCGCCGACCCGTTCTGGTCCGTCGTCCAGCAGGGCAGCGCCCAGGCGGCGGAGGACATGGGCGTCACCGTCGATTACCAGGCGCCCACCACCTTCGACATGGTCGCCATGTCCCAATTGATCGATGCCGCCGTCGCCACGGAGCCGGACGGTCTCGTCGTTTCTATTCCGGACGGCGAGGCGCTGACCCCTGCGATCCAGGGTGCGCTCGACGCTGGCATCCCGGTCATCTCCATCAACTCCGGCTATGAAACCTCGCAGCAGCTTGGGCTGATGACCCACGTCGGCCAGACCGAGTACGACGCCGGGTTGGGTGGAGGCCAGCGCATGGCCGAGGAAGGCGTGACCAACGCCATCTGCCTCATCCACGAGGCGGGCAACGCGGGGCTCGAGGAGCGCTGCGCTGGCTTCGAGGAGGGCATCACGGCCGCCGGCGGCACGGTCGAGCAGCTCGTTGTCGACCTCAACAACCCGACCGAGGCGCAGCAGCGCATCGACGCGGCGCTGACCGAGAACCCGGACATCAACGGCATCATGGCGCTCGGTCCGTCCGGCGCGACCCCGGCGATCATGGCCGTCGAGGACGCCGGGCTCACCGACACGGTGAAGATCGCGACGTTCGATCTCTCGCCGGAAGTGCTCACGGGCATCCAGGACGGCACCGTCCTCTTCGCGATCGACCAGCAGCAGTACATGCAGGGTTACTTGCCAATCGTGTTCCTGACGCTTTACCAGCGCAACGGCAACACGGTCGCCCAGGACATCGTGATGACCGGCCCGGGCTTCGTCGATGCGAGCAACGTCGACCAGGTCATCGACCTCACCGAGGCAGGCACGAGGTAGACCTTCCACCGCTTGGGGTCGATTCCGGCCGAGCCCGATAGGGCGAGCAGCGGAGCGGACCCTTATATCGACCCCATCGACCGAAGGTCCATCCCTGATCGGGAGGCGGGTACTCGTCTCGCCTCCCGGCCGCCCGATCGTCACACCGGAGATCCACAAACCCACGATGTCCCAACCTCCACCAGCCACCACTGGCCCGGCCGCTGACGACCGTCTGCAAAAAAGCGGCTCGCTGCGTCAGGCGCTGCTCCGACCCGAGCTGGGCGCCGCGATCGGCGCGTTCGCGCTCTGGATCTTCTTCGCCATCACGGCGGGAGACTCCGGCTTCCTGTCCGCGCGCGGGACGGCCAGTTACCTCGAAGTCGCCGCCCAGCTTGGCATCCTCGCGATCGCCGTCTCGCTCCTGATGATCGGCAATGAGTTCGACCTCTCGATCGGATCCGTCATCGGCGCGTCCGGGATGATCATCGCGATCCTCTCGAAGGAATACGGCTGGAACATCTGGCTCGCCAGCCTCGTTGCGCTCGCCGCCGCGCTCCTCATCGGCTTTATCAATGGCGTGCTTGTGCGCTGGACGCGTCTGCCATCGTTCATCATCACGCTGGCGACCCTGTTCGCAATCCGCGGCCTGACCATCGCCATCACGCGCATCGTCACGAACCGCACGAACGTCGGCGGCTTGACGGTGGTCGACGGCTACGACTCCATCAAGCGCGTCTTCGCCAGCGACCTGATCATCGACGGCGCAAAGTTCCCGATCTCGATCGTCTGGTGGATCGTCTTCACGGCCCTCGCGACATGGGTACTGATGCGCACCCCGTTCGGTAACTGGATCTTTGGCGTCGGCGGCAACGAGCAAGCCGCCCACAATACTGGCGTCCCGGTGAACCGGGTCAAGATATCCCTTTTCATGCTGACCGCGGCAGCTGCCTGGCTTGTCGCCCTGATCCAGGTCGTCGACTCGACCGGCGCCGATGTCCTTCGCGGCACGCAACAGGAGTTCTTCGCGATCATGGCGGCCGTCATCGGCGGCACGCTCCTCACCGGCGGTTACGGCTCGGCGATCGGGGCCGCGATCGGCGCGATCATTTTTGGCATGGTTCGCCAGGGCATCGTCTACGCCGGTGTTGACGCCGACTGGTTCCAGGTCTTTCTCGGCGGGATGGTGCTCTTCGCGGTGATGCTGAACCAGTTCGTCCGCCGCCGCGCAATGGGGGTGCGCTGATGGCCGCCACCTTCAAACGCGGCGCCACGCCACTGATCGAGGTACGTGACATCTCCAAATCGTTCGGGAGCGTTCGCGCCCTGCAAAGGGTGTCGATGGCCGTCCATGCCAGCGAGGTGCACTGCCTGCTCGGCGACAACGGTGCGGGCAAATCCACACTCATCAAGGTGCTCAGCGGGGCCCACGCGCCCGATGCCGGCGAGATGTACGTCGAGGGCAAGCGCGTGCGCTTCTCGTCCCCGCGTGACGCCCTCAACACCGGGATCGCGACCGCGTACCAGGACCTCGCGATGATCCCGCTCATGAGCATCTCCCGGAACTTCTTCCTCGGCGCGGAGCCGACGAAGGGCTGGGGCCCGTTCAAGCGTCTCGACATCGGCAAAGCGGACGAGATCTCCCGCGAGGAGCTCAACCGTATGGGCATCGCCGTCCGCGACACATCGCAGCCGGTCGGCACGCTCTCGGGCGGCGAGCGGCAGTCGGTCGCGATCGCTCGCGCCGTCTACTTCGGCGCGAAGATGCTGATCCTCGACGAGCCGACCGCCGCGCTGGGTGTGAAGGAGGCCGGTGTTGTCTTGCGCTATATCAACAAGGCGCGCGAGGACGGCCTGGCGGTGATCTTCATCACCCATAACGCGCATCACGCATGGGCGATCGGCGACACCTTCACGCTGCTCAACCACGGGCGCTCGGAGGGGACCTATGCAAAAGAGGAGACCACCCGCGAACAGGTGATCTCCCTCATGGCCGGTGGCGCCGCCCTTGAAGAGCTCGAGCACGAGCTGAACCGGTAGCAGTTGGCGTTCGTAGTCTCGCACCATGTGTGAAGGACATCGACCGAAGGCCGATATGGGTGCGGTATGGCCCTGCGGGCCATGTCCCGGACACATGGTCCGGGACTACGCGTGCGCCCTAGCCCCGGATGTCCGACAGCACCTCGCGGATTGCCTTCTGCTGGCCAAGGTAGATCGGGGTGTCGAGCCCGGTCCACTTGCGGACTTCCGCTCCGCGCAGCTTCTGCACCATCTTGATGATCTGGTTCGGGTCGTCGTCCTCGAGAGCGACGATGAACTCCTGGTCCTGTACGCCAAACGAGTTCACCGTGTTCGTGAGGATCTCCGGGAACTCCCGGCCCATCTCGCCGTGCTCCAGCATCAGGCGACGGCGCTCGGCGAAATCGAGCAAGAACCAGTCTGGCGTCTTCGTGAACGGGTAGACGCTCAGGTAACGCTTCGATTGAATGCCCTTCAGGAAGGCCGGACCGTGATTCGGGTCGTACTGGCTCATCCCGGCCGCGCCGATGTAACCCTGCGCGCGCCGGAGACCGCGGCCGACCGCGGTCTGGTCGAGCCGCACGGCCAGCTCGGTGAGCTGCTCCAGCTTCGGCGCGTGGACCCAGAGGATCATGTCGACGTCTGGCCGCAGGCCGATGGACGAGTAGATGCCGCGCAGCGTCACGCCCTCGCCCGGCGCCTCCAGCACCCCGGCGAACTGCTCGACGGCGGCATCCCAGTCGCCGTGGAGTTGCTCGCGCCAATTGTCGCGTCGCTCAAAGAGCCAGAACGCGGTGTATTCGAATCGGGGCTGCTGGTCCATGAGGTGTACTCCCTGGGGTTCGTCGCGTGGCACCGGCGCCGCGCGACACGTTCGCTCCCGCAATGATGCGACGCACCTCGACCGGATGCCAACATGCCGGGCCACGGATGCACATTTACGCTACCCGTACAGCCGGCCCTTGTGGCCGGCTGTACGAGATCGGAGATCGCTATACTTTGGATATGAGCACGGCCACGCAACGACCAGACTTTTCCAAACGCCTCGCCGCCCTGGCCCAAAAGCCGGGCGTCTATCTCATGAAGGACGCCGACGGCACGGTCATCTACGTGGGCAAGGCGATCGCGCTTCGCAACCGCGTGCGCTCCTACTTCCAGTCGCAGCGTCACAAGGATCCGAAGACGCGCGAGCTCGTGCGCCACATCGTCGATTTCGACGTCATCCGCACCGACACGGCGACCGAGGCCCTGATTCTCGAAAACGAGCTGATCAAGAAGTACCTGCCGAAGTACAACGTCCTGCTCAAGGACAGCAAGACGTACCCGTACATCCGGATCACGAACGAGGAGTGGCCGCGCGTGATCAGCACGCGACGCGTGGTCAACGACGGCAGCCAGTATTTCGGGCCCTACACCTCGGCCGGGTCGGCGTACAAGACGATCAACCTCCTCAACCGGCTCTTCCCGTATCGCAAGTGCGACAAGAAGATCACCGGCAACGACGAGGTTTGCCTCTATTACCACATGAAGCAGTGCACCGCGCCCTGCATCAGCGCGGTCGACCGACCGACATACATGAAGTCGATCGAGTCGGCCGCGATGTTCCTCTCCGGCCGCGGCGAGGAGATCGTCGTCGATCTTGAGGACGAGATGGAGCAGGCCTCCGAGGCGTGGAATTTCGAGCGCGCCGCCGAGCTCCGCGACCGCCTGAGCGCCGTGCGCCATGTGCTGGAGCGCCAGAAAATCGTCTCCGACACGGGCACGAACGCCGACGTGATCGCCGTTTCGCAGGGCGCGGGCGGCGATGCCGGCGTGCAGGTGAGTTTCCTCCGAAACGGCAAGATCGTCGGCTCGGAGTTCTTCCCCATGCAGGCGACTCTTGAGGACGAGCCGTCCCAGGTGATCTCCGGGTTCATCACCCAGTTCTATGAAGACGCGGCCATCGTGCCGCCTCGCCTGGTGCTGCAGCACGATGTACCGGCCGAGGAGCGAGAGATGATCGAGGAGTGGCTGGCGGACCGGCGTAGCGGCAAGGTGACGCTGCACGTCCCGCAGCGCGGCAACCAGCGCGGACTCGTCGAAATGGTCGCGAAGAGCGCGGGAGAGAACCTGGAGCAGGCTCGCCTGAAGTTCCTCTCCGACGAGATGAAGACGACCGCCGCGTTGACTGGTCTGGCCGACGCGCTCGACCTGCCACGCATGCCGCGCCGTATCGAGTGCTATGACAACTCGAACACCCAGGGCACCTCGCCGGTCGCCTCGATGGTCGTCTTCGAGGACGGCAAGCCGGCGAAGAAGGAATACCGCCGCTTCAACATCAAGACGGTGGTCGGCGCCGACGACTTCGCGTCGATGAAGGAGATCATCAGCCGTCGTTTCCGTCGCGCAAAGGAACAAGACGAGGAGACCGAGGGGAAGTGGACAACCCTCCCCGACCTCGTCATCATCGACGGCGGCAAGGGCCAGTTGAACGCGGCCCTCGAAGCGCTGGAAGAGGTCGGCATGACCGAGGTGCCGATCTGCGGCTTAGCCAAGGAGAACGAGGAGATCTTCCTTCCCGGCCGGCCGGACCCGATCATCCTCCCGCGCGACTCTCAGTCGCTGTACCTCGTGCAGCGTGTGCGGGACGAGGCGCACCGCTTCGCGATCACCTTCCATCGCGCGACACGCGGCAAGAAGGCGCTCAAGTCGCAGCTGGACGAGATACCCGGCGTCGGTCCAGCCCGCAAGAAGGCCCTGATGCGCAAGTTCGGCTCGCTGAAGGCGATCCGTGAGGCGTCGGTCGAGGAGCTGCTCCAGGTCGACGGCGTCAGCCGCCCGGTCGCCGAGGCGATCAAGGCGACCCTGTAACCCTGAACGCGCGTCGGTGGCCCCGGGCATGAGCCGCAAGTTCCTATGCGACAATACGGACACGAACGTCGTGCATCAGGAGCGAGATCGATGGGCTACCTCTCACTGGAAGAAGGCCGCGCGCTGGAAGAGGCGATCACGACCATCCAGCAAGGCGGCGTGGTCGCCTTCCCGACGGACACCGTCTACGGCATCGGCGCATCGCTGGCCCAGCCAGAGGCCATGGCCCGCATCTACGACATCAAGGGTCGCTCCCACGACAAGCCGATCCCGATCCTCGTCGCGCGGGCGGATGTCATCGATACGCTCACAGACGAGCCAGACCCCGCGCTCATCGCCCTCGCTCACCGCTTCTGGCCCGGTCCGCTCACGATCATCCTGAAGGGCAAGGACGGCCTCCCGGCCGAGGTCCTCGCGCCCGACGGCACCTTTGGCGTCCGCATCCCGGACCACTCCGTGCCGCTTACCATCGCCCAGCACAATGGTGGCGCGATCGCGACCACCAGCGCGAATCGCTCCGGGATGCCGCCAGCGACGACCGCGAAAGCGATCGAGGAGATGCTCGGCGACAGTCTCGACCTGATCCTCGACGGCGGCATCGCGCCGGGCGACACGGCCTCCACGGTGATCCGCCGCGAGGGTGCTACCATTTCGGTGCTCCGGGAGGGTTCCGTCACGGCCGCGCAACTGCGTGACGCATGGGCGGGGATCGCCGAGGACGGGCAGGTCGAACTCGCCACCAGTGGGGCGGCCGGCTAGCGCCGCAATGATCGCGACGTCAACATTCACCATGCCGCGTAGCCGGCACCTGTCGTCAGCATTTGGGGGGATCAGGGGAAGCTCTATGGGCGACAAGCAACGCAATCCATTCTCCAGCCGGTCGTATGAGTCCAGCCGCCGCACCTCCCGCGAGGAGGTGTACGAGGACGACTATTTCGACGACGAGAACGGCGCCGACGAGCACAAGGTGTTCGGCCTCGGCATCCCCAGCGCCGACGACCGCCAGCCCGCCTACGGGCAAGGGGTGGTCATATCGCTGCTCAGCGCCGCGGCGCTCCTGCTGCTCGCGATCATCGCGATCGGCGATGGCGACGGCACAAATCCGCCTGTCCTGCAGCGCGCCGATACCCTCTATTGGGTCATCGCCGGGTTAGTCGTCCTGCTGACGGCAGGCGGGGCGCAGTATGCCGAGCGGGTCGCCGCTGAGGCGGCCGACGAGAGCGGCAGCGGACGTCCGACGGTCGGGCTTTCGACCGCGTGGGCGGTACCGCTGGTCTCCGTCTTCGCCGCGATCGTCCTCACCGCGACGTTCCACAACCGCTGGATGCTCCTTTTCGGCCCGCTCATCGCCTTCCTCGGCACCGCCGGGGCGTTGCTCTCGCGCGACCTGCTCGATGAGGCCGATGCAGAGTCCAGCCGCATCGCGTCGACGATCCACACGGTCGTCGTCCACACCGTCGCCTTCCTGGCCTTCAGCGCAATCTACCTGAACAAGTTCGAGTCGTGGCTCGCCGTGCCGCTCGTCGCCATCGTCGGCTTCGTGCTCCTGCTCGAGACGCTCGAGCGAGCCGGGATCGCCGCCCCGACGCGCGTCTTCTACTCGATCATCGGCGCCTGGACGCTCGGCACGACGATGCTGGCGCTGAACTGGTGGCCGACGTGGGGCTGGACCGGCGGTGCGGTGCTGCTCGCCGTGTTCTACGCCGTCTCCGGCATCCTGCTCGTCTTCTGCGAGCGGAAGGGTGTCCGCCGCCGAGACATGATGGAGTTCGTTGGCGTCGGCTCGCTCGCCGTGCTCGTCCTCGCCCTGCGCGACGCCTTCTTGTAAACGCACGCAACCACATCCGACCAGAACGGCAACGCCCGCGGGCATTGCCGTTCTTTCGTTGATCACCTCCCTCACGCTTCCACTAGATGATGTCGCGCCTCTGGACGAAGAACAGGGCAAGCGCAGCAGGGATCAAACCCCAGGCAAAAAGCAGCCCGAATGCTGCCAAAAGGCCCGGCTGATCACCGACACCCGAGATCACGTTGACGATCGTCGTGGGCAGCCAGTCTGCATTGTTCACGAACTGGACGACCATCGGCGGGGCAATGATCAGCAGGACGACTGCGGCACTTACCGCCCCCGCACTATGCCGCACGAGCGCGCCGACGCCGGCGCCGAGAAGCGCGCCCATCCCGCCGGCCAGCGCCGCCGACGCGAGAATTCGGAGGATGGCACCAGCAGAGAGCATGAAGTCGAACTCCACCAGCGGCAGAGAAACAACGGCGGCCAGGATCGTCAGCACCTCTCCGATGATCCCAAGGACTGCGCCGGCAATCGCGATTGCCGTGAATTGCGCGCTCAGCGCACGTCTCCGTCTGGGCTCCAGGAGATAGGTGGGGATCACCATGAGATGATCGAAATCGCGGGCTGCCGCAATCGCACCAAAGAGCCCGGCGCCCATCATCGCGTTCGCACCGAAGGCCAGCAGCGATTGCTGGTCAGCAGCAGTAGAGATGAAGCCCTTCGAACCATCTGCGTCATTACCGATAAGGATCGCGGTCGTCGTTGCGGCCACAATAAGCGCGATGATCCCGAGAAAGATCAGGGCAAGTCGGGTTGTAGTGATCTTGCGAAGCTCGGCACGGACAAGTCTGACCCATTTCATACCATCACCTCTTCTCGGTCCAGCACCCGGTTGTTGTCGCTGACAGCGGTTCCGGTCCAGGAGAGGAACATATCCTCCAGCGAACCGGAACGACTCGCCAGCTCATGGAGTGGGATCGCTGCTTCATAGGCTCGCTCGCCAATCTCTGCTGATGTGAGCCCCATGACGATCAAGGACCCATCCGGATCCCGCTGGATAGCGACCCCGGTCGATTCCAAAACCACCTGCATGCGATCTGGCAGGGGGGTGCGGACCAACACAGATGTCGCCGCGGTCAAAAGCCCCTTCACAGTTCCGGTCGTCACGACCCTGCCTTTATCGATGACGATCAGGTCGTCGGCCAGATGCTCCATTTCGGCCAGCAAGTGGCTCGACACGAAGATCGTGTGACCGTTTGCGGCGCGCGCTCGCAGGAGGTCACGCAACCAGCGCATTCCGCCAGGGTCGAGTCCATTGCCCGGTTCATCCAGCACCAGAACGGGAGGGTCACCGAGTAGTGCGACAGCGAGCCCAAGTCGTTGTCTCATGCCCAGTGAATACTCACCGACACCTCGGTCGGCATCTCCAGTCAATTCGACGAGGTCCAGCAACTCATCAACCCGGGCCTTCGGAATCCCTTCGCCTTCCGCGAGCACGCGGAGATGATCGCGCCCGGTTCGAGCCGGATGAAAGGCGTTTGACTCGAGAACCGCACCAACAACACGGATCGGATTCTCGAGGTCCCGATACCGTCGGTCCCCGATCGCGGCGTGCCCCTCGTCGGCCGAGATGAGATCGAGAAGGATCTTCATCGATGTCGACTTCCCTGCCCCGTTCGGACCCAGGAATCCCGTTACCCGTCCGGCTGCAACTGTCATGGAAAGGTGATCGACGACGGTCTTGCGACCGTATCGCTTGGTGACATCCTGCATTGTTAGCTGGTGCATAGCGCTCTCCCTGTTGCCGTGCCCGCACGGTCGCTCGTCGCGTTGCAGCCCGGGTGGCCCTGCATGCGGACGACCCGTCACTCCGATACGCCCCGGCAGCTGAGGTACATATCGCCGTTGCTGTTGATGTGCCCGATGCCAGCCGGCGAACTTGTCGAGCCGGTGAAACGACCAAACTTCCGTGGGGCGAGATCGTGACGAATTTCGTGCGTGCCAAAACGCGCTGTTAAGTTGGCCTGACCCGTCTCCACGGTAGTCCCTCGCGTGTGTCAAAGGCACAAAAGGGATCCGCACAGCGTGCCAATCACGTGGCAGCGATGTCCCCTGGCTCGAACCGGGAAGTAGCGTCAACACGCGATGGGGAGATCTGAACCGAATTCGCTCCTCACCTCGCAGATACCGTCGGGGTTCGTCCGGATGTGCTGTGAGTGGGATAATGAAAGCCGACACAATGCTGATGTGGCTGAAACCACAGACGAGCGAAGACGCTTTGACAACTTGTCCTCGCCCTCCGCGACGCATTCCTGTAGGAGCGATATCTCCATGCCGGACAAGGACAACATCATCGACTTCGGCGCCCGACGCCGCACTCGTCGCACCCCCGAAGAGCTACAGGAGCTGATGGGCCGCATGGACGAGCTGGAAGAGATCCTCGAAACCATGGACGAGCTCGGCGTGCGCACGCGCGAGGAGATCGTCGACCTGCTGGAGCAGCTCGAGAAGGAGTCCGGTGACGACGAGTAAACGGACACCGCAACCTGCCATGGATATGTTCGAGGCTCACAGGAGAGAGCAACTGTCGTCCCGCGCGCCGTTGGCGACGCGGATGCGCCCGCGTTCCCTGGACGATCTCGTCGGGCAAGACCATGTCATCGGCACCGGCACGCTGCTGCGCAAGGCGATCGAGGCCGACCGTCTCTCGTCCCTGATCCTGTGGGGACCTCCGGGCGCCGGCAAGACGACCCTCGCCCGCATCATCGCGACCACCACGCGCGCCACGTTCGTCGCCGTCAGCGCGGTGACCTCCGGTGTCGCCGACCTCCGCAAGGCGATTAGCGAAGCGCAGGACCGGCTCGGCATGAACGGGCAACGCACGGTCCTCTTCATCGACGAGATTCACCGCTTCAACAAGGCACAGCAGGACGCCATCCTTCCCCATGTCGAGGACGGCACGGTCATCCTGATCGGCGCGACGACGGAGAACCCCTCGTTCGAGGTCAATGCTCCCCTGCTCTCACGTTCCCGTGTCATCACGCTGCGATCACTGGCGGATGAGGACATCAGGACGATCGTCCGCCGCGCGCTTCATGACAAGGAGCGCGGGCTGGGGCTGGACGACCTTGCGATCACTGATGACGCGCTGGATTACCTCGCGAACATGGCGAACGGTGACGCCCGCTTCGCGCTCAACACGCTGGAGTTCGCCGCAACCGGCGTCGACGACGACAAGATCATCACCGAGGAGCTCGTCAGCGAGGCCGCCCAGCGTCGTGCCGCGACCTACGACAAGGGCGGGGACGACCACTTCGACACCATCTCCGCGCTCCACAAGACCCTGCGCGGCTCGGATCCCGACGCGGCCCTCTACTGGCTCGGGCGCATGCTGGAGCGCGGCGACGACCCGCTCTACGTCGCGCGTCGCCTCGTGCGATTCGCCTCGGAGGATGTCGGGCTCGCCGATCCGGCGGCGTTGGAGCTGGCGATGGCTGCGCAGCAGGCGGTGCACTTTATCGGCCTGCCGGAGGGGGCGCTGGCGCTCGCCGAGCTCACCGTCTACCTCGCCCTCGCCCCGAAGAGCAACGCCGTCTACAAGGCCTACAACCTGGTACGCGAGGATGTCGCGAAGACGCGCAACGACCCTGTGCCGATGCACCTGCGCAACGCCCCGACCCGCTTCATGAAGGAGGAAGGGTTCGGCAAGGGCTACCGCTACGCGCACGACTACGAGGGCGGCGTGATCGGCCAGGTGAACCTGCCGGACAACATCAAGGGCCGGCGCTACTATCAGCCGACCGACCGTGGCCTGGAGCGCGAGCTTGGTCGGCGCCTGGACCGCATCCAGGAGGTCTATCGCACGACACACCAGCAGGAACAGAAGCAGCAGCGCGGTTCCGGAACCACCGAAAAGGACACCACATGACCTACACGATCCCGATGCGCCGTTCCTACGGACGCGACCTGGACGAGCTGCGGCCACTCTCGATCGAGACGAACGTCATCCCTCACGCTGAAGGTTCGGCGTACATCAAGCTCGGCAACACGCATGTTCTCTGTACCGCGACGGTCGACGAGAATGTTCCGCGATGGATGAAGGGCAAGGGCACCGGCTGGGTGACCGCCGAGTATGCCCTCCTCCCCCGCTCCACCAAAGACCGTACCGACCGCGAAGCCGTGAAGGGCAAGCAGGGCGGACGCACCGTCGAGATCCAGCGCCTGATTGGCCGCTCGCTCCGGGCGGTGACGGACATGAAGGCCCTCGGGGAGCGCCAGGTGATCCTCGACTGCGACGTCATCATGGCCGACGGTGGAACCCGCTGCGCCGCGATAACTGGCGCCTATGTCGCCCTTGCCATGGCCAGCAATCGGCTCGTCGAGCAGAAGTCGCTGCGGAAGGGCTTCCTCTCGTCCGCTGTCGCGGCCGTCAGTGTCGGCGTCGTGAACAACGTCCCCGTGCTCGACCTCGACTACAACGAGGACTTCAAGGCCGACGTGGATGCGAACATCGTGATGACCGACAAGGGCGAGTTCGTCGAAGTCCAGAGCACCGCCGAGGGCGATCCGTTCCCGATGGATACGCTCACCCGCCTGCTTGGTCTCGCCGACACCGGCATTCGCCAGCTGCTCGACGCGCAACGCGCCGCGCTCGCCGGGTAGGCAGCTTCGACAATCGGTACACGTCGCCAACAACTGCCACATCACAAGTTGATAGACTGGGGCTCCTTCCGGGACCACATCGACAGGCCACCCTTCGTCCCCCGCACCGGAGGCCCACGCCATGTCCGCATCCTGGCGACCATCTGATATCCCCGACCTGACCGGCAAGAACGCCGTCGTAACCGGATCCGGCCGCGAGCTGGGGCGGTCCATCGTGGTGCGCCTCGCCGAACGTGGCGCCAACGTCTTCGCCGTCTCGCGTGATGAGCTCCCGGACGACCGGTTCGGGGCAAACGTCGAGCCGGTCCAGATGGTCCCGACCAGCATGGCGTCGATCCAGCGCGGGGCGGAACGCATTCGCGACCAGGTCGAGAAGATCGACTTGCTGGTCCATGCCGCAACCATCGCTACCGCCCCGCGCTTCCGGACCGCGGAGGGACATGGTCTTATGCTGGCGACCAACTACCTCGGGTTCGTCCTGCTCAGTCACGAGCTCGCCCCAGCAATGCGCCGCAGCGAGGATCCCCGCGTTGTCCTCGCTGGCCCAGGCGACCCTCTGGAGGTCCCGGTCGACCTGGACAGCCTCGACGCCGATGCCGATGTTCCCTGGCCGGTGCTCTATCACCAGTCGCGCATTGCCGCGATGATCTTCGCGATGGAGCTCAACGTCCGGGCGACGGCACACCGGTCGCACCTGCTCTCGGCCGTCGCCGAAGGCGAGGACGGAGCCCCCCTGCGGTCCCGTCACCACCCGATTCGCTCACAGGCGAGATCGGTCCTCGCGCGCCTGGGCGGCGGGCTGGACGACACCCATGCGACCCCGGCGCTCTTCGCGTCGACTGCCGCCGGCGCAGCGGGCGGTACCTACTACGCCCCGGCCGGACGGGGACGTTTGCATGCCGACCCAATTGCGGCGCGCCTGCCAGCGGAGGCCAGCAGCGACGCGGTCCGCGACGAGCTGTGGCAGCGCACGGAAGACATGCTCGGGATTCGGCTCGACGTCGCCTGAGCGGCACCGCTTTCCCCTAAATGGGCGATAATGGCCCCAGAAGTGACCGCTGCAACACCAGGGGAAGTGCCATGATCCACGTGATTCCGACTCCCGCGTCCTTGACCATGCGCGAGGGGGACCCGTTCAGCCTGTCCGATGACACGCCGATCATCGCGACGCCTGAGTTGGACGGCGCCGTCGACGCATTCCTGCGCTCCCTGGAAGCCAGCACCGGCATCGTGCTCTCGCGGGAGAGTGCGGGCGACGGCCCGGCGATCACGCTCTCCGTCGACGCAGATGACAAGGAGCTGCTCGCGCTCGCCACGCCGTCCGGTCTCCGCGCTGACGATGGTGACGCGACCGCCGAGGCGCACCGCATCGAGATCGACGCCAGCGGCATTGCGATCACCGGCCGTAGCGCCGAGGGCGCGTTCCGCGGCCTGATGACGCTCGTCCAGCTCGCCGGCACGTCGCCCCTCGCCGATGAGGGGATCGAGATTCCGGCGCTGCGGATTGTCGACGCCCCTCGCTACGCCTGGCGGGGCATCTCCTTCGACGTCGTGCGCCGCTTCTCGACCCCCGACGAGGTGAAAGCCGTCATTGACCTCCTCGCCCTCTACAAGGCGAACGTGCTGCACCTGCACCTGACCGATGCCGAGGGCTGGCGCATCGAGATCGACGCCTGGCCAAAGCTCGCCGGGATCGCAAGCACCGGCGCCGTCGGCGACCGCCCGGGCGGGTACTACACGAAGGACCAATTCCGCGACATCGTCCGCTATGCCGCCGACCGCTTCATCACCGTCGTACCCGAGATCGAGATGCCGGGACATGCGGCAGCCATCTTCCGTGCCTACCCTGAGCTGGCCGGCGACGGTGTCCACCCGGCCACGACGAATCTCGACCGGTCACCGTGGTTCCAGGTCATGCACCCGGACAACCCGCAGATATTCGGCTTCCTCGAGGACGTTTTTCGCGAGGTCACCCAGATGACACCAGGTGCCTACCTGCACATCGGCGGTGACGAAGCGCTCGGCATGGATGCCGAGTTGTACGCCCGCTTCATGCAGCGCGCGCGAGAGATCGCGTCATCCACCGGCAAGAAGGTCGTGGCGTGGCAAGAGACCTCGCGCAGCGGGTTCGCGCCGGAAGACATCGCGCAGATCTGGCTCGAGCCGTCCGTGCACGATATCGAGGAGGAGGACAAGCCGGAGCCGCCGAAGCAGGAAGACCTTCCGCCCGACATGGAGGAGGTCAACGCCGCCTTCGGCGAGGCCGCGCGCGTTTCCCCGTTCGACCTGCCCCGCATCATCGAGCAAGGCGCCTCCGTCCTGCTCTCGCTCCAGCCCGTGTCGTATCTCGACATGCGTTATCGCGAGCAGTCGGCCGCTACGGAGCAGGAAACGATGCGCAAGCGCGTCGGCGCGCCGTTCTATGGCTCCCGCACGGTTCGCGACTTCTTCCTGTGGGATCCGGGCACGATTAAACCCGAGGTCGCCCCGGAGCGCATCGCCGGCGTCGAAGCCGCCATCTGGTGCGAAACGGTCGAGACGGCCGGCGATCTCTTCTTCCTGCTCGTGCCCCGCCTGGTCGGCATTCTCGAGAAGGGCTGGGCCCCGGCAGCCGATCCGGGGGCCGCGTGGGACGACTACGCTGGCCGGCTGGCCGCCCACGACGCGATCTGGGACCACCACGGCTGGCCCTACTTCCGCTCGTCACTGATCTGGGACAAGCCGGGCGACTGATCGGACATGAGGGCCGTTGCAGGGGCAGTCTCTCATGACTGCCCAATCGGCGTGCACGGGTACCGCTGGCGATCCAAACGTCGAAACCCGCGCGACCCAGCGCAGATATCAGCTTGAGGGGAATCGGGCATTGGGCGCCTCTGGTGGCCGGGCTCGTTATATCTCCAGCGCGATGTCGATCAGGGCGTCCCTGAGCGCGGCGGTCCACTCGCCCGACACGGCGGAGATGCGGACGTGGTCGCGGAGGTTGGGGTGCGGCGGGCGATACACGTCGATGCCGCGCTCCGCCAGCCGGGGCACGAAGAAGTCGGCCCCGCCCCGCTCGAACCGGCAGATGAGGAAGTTCGCCCACGACGGATACGGCGCGCTGATCATGTTCAGCTTCCGCATCTGCCGAAACAGCCGCCCCTTCTCAGCTGTCACCCGTTTCAGTGTGCGCTGGATGAAATCCCAGTCGTCCAGCGTCGCCAGGGCCGCGATCACGGAGAGGCGACTGACGCCCGAGGGACGCCCGCGCTTCGCGATCTCCTTCGCGAGCGACGGCGGTGCGATCGCCCAGGCAAGCGGCAGGCTCGTCAGCCCGGCGAAGGTCTCGAACGTCTGGACGACGATCAGGTTCTCCCATTCCCGCACCAGCGGCAGGATCGTGCGCGGGCTGTAGGCCGCGTGGCGCTCGTCGACAACGACCACCGCGCAGCGCCGCAGCAGCCGCACGGTCTCCTGCACGGTCATGATCGTGCCCGAGGGGTCGTTCGGGGACATCACGACCGCGGTCGACCCCCGCGGAATGTCCTCCAGGCCGGTTCGCACCGGCATCCGGAAGCCGTTCAGGCGCGGCAAGTGCTCGACCTGCGCGCCATGCGCCTCGACCCAGTCGTCCAGTTGCGGATCGCTTGGCGGGAACGTGAGCAGCGGTCCAAAGTCGGTGCGCCACCGGGTGATCATCGCATGCAGGTCGTCGATTCCGTTCGCGAGCACGACCCAGTCTGCGGATACGCCGACGAACGCGCCGAGGCGGGCGCGAAGATCGTCGGCCAGGCGCTCCGTGCTGTCGCGACGAGGATCGTCGGACGAGATCGCATCCCAGACCTGGTCGCTTGGGCCATAGGGGTTCGCGACCAGGTCGAGCCTGATGCGTTCATCGGTGAAGGTGGTGTTCATGGGATTCCCTGGACCGCTAGCTGACGAGCGGCGCCTCGGCGGCGTCCTCCTGATGCTCGGTGATCGCCGGATCGATGACGCCCGGCAATGGCCCGGCGGCGTGGGCGACCTGCTGACCGGGCCCGACATGGTACACCACGATCCCGCCCAGCTCCGGCACGGCGACGTTGCGCACCGGCGTCCCGCCGGGCGTCGCGCCAACAGGGTTGCCGAGATGCGCATGCCCGTGGATTGCCAGGTCCACGCGATGATCATCGATCACCGACCCAAGCAGCGCGTTCCCGAGCATCCAGTACTTGAGCGGCGGCTCATGGCCCAGCGTCTCGACCGTCGGGGCGAAATGCGTCACCAGGAGATGAACATCCACACCCCTCGTCTCGACAACATCGAGCACGCGATCGAGCCGGGTAGCCTCGCGGCGGGACTTCGCCATGAGCGCGCGCGCCAACCGCGCCGCGCGGGCCGTCGGGCCAGCATCGCCGCCGAACCCTCCACCGGTTCCGGTCGTGCCAGAGATCGCGAGACGTGCCCCGTTCGGGAGATCCATCGTGCGGAACTCGCCGTCCAGGATATCGACGCCGACCGCCATCAGGAGCTTGCGCATCGCCATCCGCCGCAGGCCTCGCCGGTCATGGTTACCGAGCACGGCGAACACTGGCACGGGCGCATGGGCGAACGCCTGAGCAGCGATCTCGACCTCGGGGATGCGGCCGCCGTCGGTGATATCACCCGCCACCAGCAACACGTCGGCAATCGCATCGAGCCCGGCGAATGCTTCGGGCCGCGCGAGCGACGATGTACGGATGTGGGTATCGGACAACGCGGCGACGCGGACGATATCTGGCGAGCGATCGGGCACGAGAACCTTTCGGGAACGGACCGGCGGCCGGGGCCGGATGGGCGACGACGTTTTGCGTCGTTAAGTCTATCCCACCATCGGAATCGCCGTGCCACGGGGTGGCCCCGGCTACGGCCTGCTCCTATACTGAACCGGACCTTTCCATGCTCGCCGCGGTCCAATCGCCTGACCGTGGCCACGTGGTCTGTCCTGTTGCGTCCCGCACGAGCTCACCCGGAAGTGAACTTCTCTATGCCCACAGCCGCTGCACCCGTTCGCCTGCCCTTATCCATGCGCTGGCTCATCGCGATGGTTGCACTGCTCTACACCCTCTCCACGACGGCCGCCGGAGCGCAGGACACCGGGGATTCCTATGTAATCACCCCGCCCGACATCACGGCCAAGGCCCTCTTTGTGGTCGATGCGACGACCGGTATCCCGCTCTATACCAAGAACCCGGACGAGCACCTGCAGATCGGCTCGGTCGTCAAGATCATGACGGCACTCGTGGTGATGAAGCACGTCGAGGATCTTGACGAGCCCGTCGTGATCCAGGAATCGGACCTCGTCGACGTGAGTGTCTATTCGAACATGAACCTCCAGGCCGGTGACACGCTGACGGTATCGTTCCTCCTTTACGGCCTCTTGATTCCCTCGGGGAATGATGGTGCCCGGGCGCTGGCACGGTACGTCGGTGGGAAGATCAGCGGCAGCGAGGATGCTCGCGTCGCGACTGAGGCATTTGTAAACGAGATGAACGCCTATGCCGCCGAGCTGGGCCTCAGCAACAGCCGCTTCACCGTCCCCGACGGCACCGACGCCCCGAATGCCTACTCTTCCGCCGAGGACGTCAGCATCATGTCGCGTGAGCTGATGAAGAACGACACGCTGCGCCGCATCGTGCGCGAGCCGGCGTATCAGTTCTATTCAATCGGCCCCGAGCAGCGGCTCTACGCCAAGGAAACGACCAACCAGCGCCTCGGCCAGAACGGCGTGGTCGGCCTCAAGACCGGCACAACCGAGCAGGCCGGAGGCAACGTGGTGCTCGCGCGCGAGGTGAATGGTGGTTCCAATACCGTCATCATTGTCATCCTTGGTGCCGACCATAGCTACGAAACGGGTGATCCCAACACGCCGGACGCCCGCTGGACCGACGCCGACGCTGTCATGTCCACCATGGACGCACAGTTCGCCTGGACGACCCCGACGACAGACGGGGTTTTGCCCGGGCTGAACGAGGAGATGGCGGTCTGGGATGTACAGTTGAACAATCCACCAGCGATCCCGACGCCGACCATCGACGGGGTGGCGCTCGGCTACCAGCTCCAGATCGGTGCTCCCACCGAGCCGGGCGAGCGCGCCGGCACGCTGTATCTCTATTTCGGCCAAACCGAGGTGGGCGCCCTGCCCCTCGTCCAGGCCGGCGCGGCGTCCATGAACCCGCATACGCCCTGGAAGGTGGCCGCATGAACAAACGACGACAGGACCAGTTTCAAGACGACGATGTCCACAAGCCGACGGGCGAGCGCCTCCAGCGCGTGCTGGCCCAACGCGGGGTCGCATCGAGACGCGCCTCCGAGGAACTGATCACCGATGGCCGCGTGCAGGTCAACGGCCGGGTCGTGACCCAGCTCGGCACCCGCGTCGACCCGATGAAAGACGAGATCCGCGTCGACGGCAAACCCGTCCGGCGGCAGAAGCCCCGCTTCATCGTGCTGAACAAGCCGAGCGGCTTCATCACCACGGTCTCCGACGAGAAGCAGCGCTGGACGGTGATGAACCTCGTCGAGGTCGAGGAGCGCGTCTACCCCGTTGGCCGGCTCGATCGCGAGACCCAGGGCATCATCCTGCTCACCAATGTCGGAGAGGTCGCGAACCGGGTCATGCATCCGCGCTACCGGCTGGCGAAGGAATACCAGGTCATTACCGACCGGAAGCCGAGCGACCGCCAGATGCAGACCCTGCGCGAGGGCATCCTCATCGAGGACCGCGTCGTTGTTCCGGACGAGTGCCGGCTGCTACGCGAAACCCCGGAAGGCATCATCATCAAGATCGTCATCCACGAGGGGCTCTATCACGTGGTGCGCATGATGATGGAGTCTGTCGGTATCAATGTCGACCGTCTCCGCCGCGTGCGCATCGGCCCATTGTCGATGACCGGCATCCCGAACGGCGCCTGGCGTGACCTGACACCCGGCGAGCTGGTGCAGCTCTACGAGGCGGTTGGCTTGCCAACGCAGGATGCCGAAGAGATGAACTCCCGGCGCCCGCAACAACTCACGCCGGTCGGCGGATTCCAGCACATGTCGACTATCCGCCATCCGCAGCGCTTCCGCCAGCAGCAGGAGAACCGGGCGCAAGCGCCTCGTGACGGCGATGCTCCACGGCGCGACGAGCGGCAAGGAGGTCGCCCCGATCGTCGGGATGGCCAGGGCGGGAGACCAGAGCCCCGGGACCGCCGCGAGGGCACCGGCTTTGGCCCAGGCGGCGCGCCATCCGGGCCCGCTCGCCGTGGGGGCGGAGGACCGCAGCGGAATGACTCGCGAACCAATGGAAGGAGAGATCGTGGGGACACTCGATCACCGCAAGGTCATCGCGATCGACGGCCCGGCCGCCGCCGGTAAGTCGACGGTCGCGCGCGAGCTTGCCGACACGCTCGGGATCCTGTTGTTCGATACCGGCGCGCTGTACCGTGCCGTGACACTCGTCGCGCTCCGCAGCAACACGGACCTGGCAGACGAGATGGCACTCGCATCCCTCGCGCGCGACTGCACCATCGAGCTCCGACCGGCGACGATCGAGGACGGTCGCCTGGTCGACGTCCTGCTCGACAGCGAGGACGTCACCTGGGCGATCCGCGCGCCGGAGATCGACGCCAACGTCTCCCGCGTCTCCGCCTATCCGACGGTACGCGGTGCCTTGCTCGACATGCAGCGCACGATCGCCGACGGTCGACAGGTCGTGATGGTCGGCCGGGATATCGGCACGGTCGTCACGCCGGGGGCCGGCACCAAGATCTATCTCGACGCGAGCGTTGAGGAGCGCGCCCGCCGCCGCTACCACGACATGCGAAACCAGGGCGAGGATCTCGACTACATCTCGGTGCTGGACGACCTCCGGGAGCGTGACTACAAGGACGCCACGCGCGCCACTGCCCCACTCCGCGCAGCAGACGATGCAATCCGCATCAAGACCGACGGTCTGACGATCGATGAGGTCGTGCTGCAGATCGAGCGTATCGTGCGCGAACGCTGGGACGGCGTTCGATGAGCACCTCGCGACCTGAGATCGACGTCACGAAGGGCACGATCCGGAGAGGCACGTTCCGCGTTGTGCGGGGGGCCGTCGAGGGGCTGCTAAAGCTCCTGTTTCGGCTCCGTGTCCACGGCGCGGGCAACGTCCCGGCGGACGGCGCCTTCATCCTCGTCTCGAACCACCTGCACAATCTCGATCCGGTCTTCACCGCGGCTGCCTGTCCGCGCCGTGTGCACTACATGGCAAAGATCGAGCTGTTCAAGGTGCCCGTCATCCGGCAGATCATCAGCTGGGTCGGCGCGTTTCCCGTCAACCGCGGAAAGATGGACCGTGAGGCGATTCGACACGGCCAGGCTGTGCTCGCGGCGGGTTACGGGCTCGGCATCTTCCCGGAAGGAACCCGATCGCTCTCGATGAACATCCACAAAGTACTGCCCGGAGCCGGACTCTTCGCCGTGCGCGGTAACGTCCCGATCGTGCCCTGCGCGATAACCGGTTCCGAGCGCTTGCCGTTCAACGGAGCCAAGCAGCATCGCCGCAGCGACGCGATGCCGGATCCCGGACATCCGGGTGTGCGGATCGCCTTCGGCGAGCCATTTTCCGTTCCGGCCGAGATCGACGGCGTGCGCACCAACGCCGAGTCGGCGACACACTACATGATGAGTCGCGTCGCGGCTCTGCTTCCGGAGCCCTACCGTGGCATCTACAGCGTCGCGCAATCGACGGTGATCGAGATCGACGGGTAGTGCTTGCTCACCCAAAAAGGCGCCAGAACGACAGAACCCCGGCCATGTGACCGGGGTTCGTTGTCTATGGCAATGCGACCTGGTGTGACTACTCCTCGTCGTCCTCGCCTTCCCAGACCTCGACGGCGATGTTGTCTCCCTCGGTCAGGTCGTCTTCCGACTCTTCTTCTTCGATGATCGCCTCGACGCGCTGCTCATCGATCGCGAGGTTCGGATTCTCCTCGTCCTCGTCGCCCCAGGTCATCTCGAAGTCGCCGATGCGGACGGTATCGCCGTCCTGCACGCCCCGCTTGCCCAGCTCGTTGAGGATGCCGGCGCGCTCGAGTACGCGTTGGAAACGATCGGACGACTCCCACTGCGAGAAGTTCGTCATCCGCGCGAAGCGCTCGATCCCGACGCCGGTGACGCGGTATATACTCTCGTCCTCCCGCTCGATCTCCCAGGCGCGTTCGTCGACATCGCCGATCGTGTAAACACGGCGCTTCGGCTTCTCTTCTTCGAGCCGCTTCTCCTCGGCCTCGTGCTCACGGATCTCGCGCATGACCTCGGCGACGCGGTTATGAAGCTCCTTCACGCCCTCGCCGGTCGCGGCCGAGATCTCGTACAGCTCAAAGCCCTCGCCGGTCAGCGTCTCCTTCAGGCGCGGGAGGTTATCGCGCGCTTCCTGGAGATCGACCTTGTTTAGCGCGACCAGCATCGGCTTCCTGCGCATCGCGGGGTCGAAGTCGAACAGCTCCTCGTTGATCGTCCGGAAGTCGTCCAGCGGATCGCGCCCCTCAAGACCACCCGAGGCGTCGAGCACATGGAGCAGCACCTTCGTACGGCGAACATGGCGCAGGAACTCGTGACCCAGCCCATGTCCCTCGGCAGCGCCCTCGATCAGGCCCGGGATATCCGCCATCACGAACGCCTCGCCGCCCGGACCGCCGACCTCGACGACACCGAGGTTTGGTTGCAGGGTCGTAAAGGGATAGTCGGCGATCTTCGGGCGAGCCCGGCTGGACGAGGCCAGCAGCGTCGACTTGCCGGCGTTCGGCAGCCCGACAAGGCCGACATCGGCGATGAGGCGGAGCTCAAGGCGGAGCTCGTACTCGATCCCCGGCTCGCCCAGCTCGGCGATGCGCGGCGCGCGACGGGTCGACGTCTTGAAGTGCACGTTGCCGAGGCCGCCCTTACCGCCCCGCGCAACGACGAACTCCTCGCCCGGGTCGGTCAGGTCGACGATTTGCTCGTCGGTGTCCTCGCGAAAAATTACCGTGCCTGGCGGGACGTCGATGTAGACGTGCGCGCCGTTCTTGCCGTGCTTCTGCTGGCCCGTGCCGGCGCCGCCGTCCTTGGCGATGAAGCGCGAGGTGTAGATGAACGGGAGCAGGCTGTTCAGGTTGTCCTTGACGCGGAAGATGACATCACCGCCACGACCACCATCTCCGCCGTCCGGTCCGCCCTTCGGCACATATTTCTCGCGGCGGAAGTGGGTCGAGCCGTTGCCGCCCTTACCAGACCTCACATAGATTTTCGCAGTATCGACCAGGGGCATCGCTTATCCTCATCATCCAGGTGCTTACGTCTAGCTACGCATAAAGATACGCGCAAATGGCACGGGGCATGCTCCGTGCCATTCCCATGCGCGTTGGTGCAGCGGACAGCGTATCACGTCACTCGTCGAGATAGTCCCGCAGGATCTTGGCCCGACTCGGGTGGCGCAGCTTTCTCAGCGCCTTTGCCTCAATCTGGCGAATGCGCTCGCGCGTCACCCCAACCTGCCGACCGACATCTTCGAGCGTGCGGTTGCGGCCGTCTTCCAGCCCGTACCGCATCGTGATCACATCGCGCTCGCGTTCGGTGAGGGTTTCCAGTACTGCGCCGACCTGCTCGCGCAGCAGCTGGCGACCGGCGGCTTCGGCCGGGGCAGGGAGCTTCTCATCCTCGATGAAATCACCGAGGCTGCTGTCCTCTTCCTCGCCGACCGGCATCTCGAGGCTGACCGGGTCCTGGCTTAGCTTCAGGATCTCCTGGACGCGCTCCGGCGTCATGTCCATCGCCTTCGCCAGCTCTTCCCGCGTGGGCTCCCGACCGAGCTCCTGCTGAAGCTGCCGGCTGGTGCGGAAGATCTTGTTGATCGTCTCGATCATGTGCACCGGGATGCGGATCGTGCGGGCCTGGTCCGCGATCGCGCGGCTGATCGCCTGGCGGATCCACCACATCGCGTACGTGCTGAACTTGAAACCCTTGTGATGCTGGAACTTCTCGACCGCGCGGATCAAGCCGAGGTTCCCCTCCTGGATCAGGTCCAGCATGCTCAGGCCGCGGCCCATGTACTTCTTCGCGACCGACACCACGAGGCGCAGATTCGCCTCCGTGAGCGATACCTTCGCCTGTTTGCCGGCCTGTTCGATGTCCAACCATCGCCGCTGCTGGCGAAGCTCGCGCTTCTCCCACAACGTGCGCACCGCCTCGTCGGACGGCCACGGCACGTCGACACCGAGTGCAACGCGGATCGACTCTGTCAGCAGATCCCACTCAACACGCCGCAGGCGGAGCTCTTCCTCCAATTGGGCCTCGGTGAGGTCGTAGCGCTGCCGGACGGTTTTGATTGCCGCCGGGTCGACGCCGGTTATCGGAAGCACGCGCGCCAAAGCCTGCGGGATATCCTCCGGGGCGCCGGCCTCGATCTCGGTCCACAGGTCCCGCGCGATCGGCCATCCCGCCTTGAACGCGTACCAGACCGCCATCCCGATCTCGGTCGCCGTTGGCTCAACCGCGCCGGTCGAGGACAGCCGCGAACGCACGGTTGCGATGTAGTCGGCGAGATCCATCGCCATCGACAGCTCGATCTCGCGCTGCGCGGTCAGCAATGGCACGCGCCCGATCTCGCGCAGGTACATGCGTACCGGGTCTTCGGGCGTGAAGTTGGACACGTCGTGGTCCGCCTGCGAACCGCGGGGGATACTGCTACGGTAATCAACGGGGGACACGTCGTCCTCATCGAGCTCCTCGAGCTCGATTTCCTCGCCCAACTCCAGCTCAGCCTCATCGGGCTCGGTGACCAGCGAGGCCAATTCCTCCAGCCGTTGTTCGATGGCGTCGTCCGTATCCTGGGACTCGCTGTCGATGGCAAGCGAGGTGGTCTCCTGATCGTCGATCTTCCTGGCTTGCCCGCGCTCGTCCTTCACGTGACTCTCCCACCTTCGAGATGGCCGGCTATCGATCCAGCCGGAGCAGATCCTCGAACGTCTCGCGCTCCCGGATCACTCTGGCCCGTCCCTCTTCCACCATGACAATGGCCGGTCGTAAGGACATATTGTAGTTGCTCGCCATCGCAAGGCTGTAGGCCCCGGCCGCCGGAATCGCGAGTACATCCCCGCGATGCAGAACTGGTAAGGTGATGTCCTCGATAAGGATATCGCCTGACTCGCAGTATTTCCCGGCGATGGTGACCTTCTCGGTCGTCCCGTCGCCTTCCCGGTTGCCCAAAGCCGCAGTATAAACCGCGTCGTACAGCGTTGGCCGGATGTTGTCGGCCATCCCTCCGTCTACCGAGATATACGTCCGCACGCCGGGAATTTCTTTCCGCGTCCCGACCGTATAGACAGCAACGCCCGCGCGGCCGACGATCGACCGTCCCGGCTCCACGGTGACGATCGGCACCGGCAACCCGTGACGCGCGCATCCGTCCGTCACGGCTGTCGCCAGGGTCGTCGCCCACTGGGTCATGGCCGGTGGGTCGTCGGCATCGACATAGGCGATACCGAAGCCACCGCCCGGCGAGAGCTGTTCCAGCTCGATGCCGTACACCTCACGCATCTCCACGGCGAAGCGCAGGATCTCGTCGATCGCGTCGACATACGCGTCCGGCTCGAACAGCTGGGAGCCGATGTGCGCGTGATACCCGGCCAGGTGCAACCCCGGCGCCTCCGCCAACAGCCCGACCGCGCGTGCCGCCTGGCCATCGACGATTGGCAGGCCGAACTTGGAATCGGCGATGCCTGTGCTGATCTTCTTGTGGGTATGCACATCGACGCCCGGGTTGACGCGCAGGAGGACAGTGACCGTCCCATCACGGTCGTCCGTCAGCTCGCGGAGCATCGCGATCTCGTCGACGTTGTCGACGATGATCTTGCCGATCCCGGCGTCGATCGCCATACGAAGCTCGTCCATGCCCTTGTTGTTGCCATGGAGCGACATCTTTTCCGGCGGCATGCCGGCGCTGAGACCGACGTACAACTCACCGGCGGAGACGGCATCCAGGCCGAGCCCCTCCTCGACGAGCATCTGGACAAGCGCCTTCGCCAGGAACGCCTTGCCGGCGTACACGACGCGACTGCCGGGAAGGGCCTCCGCGAACGCTTCACGCGTGGCACGCATGTTCCCGCGCAAGGTTGCCGCGTCGTAGACGTAGACCGGCGTCCCGAACTCCCGCACGATGTTGGGCACAGCGACATCCCCGATGGTCATCGCGCCCTCGGCGTTCCGCCCCGTTCCGACCGGCCAAACATCTGACATGCTGCTCCCTCTCGCGCTCCAGGTCCCTGTCTTCGTGGCATTCTCGCATGTGGCGCGACGATCGCAACCCCGCGCCATGCGCCCTACAATGTCCGATGCGGCGCCGGGAGATTCGGGTCGCACGGTTCCACCCATGCCGAGGCCCCCATTGTGTCGCAGAAGAGCATTGCCATCCCGCGCAGCGCCGAGGAAGAGCGCATCCACATCGGCACGATCTACGGCTTCCTCGCCTACGGGATGTGGGGCGTCCTGCCGCTGTATTTCCATGCGCTGGCCCCGGCGACGGCCTGGGAGATTCTCGCTCACCGCATCGTCTGGTCGCTGCTCCTCACCGTGGCGATATGGGCGTGGAAGCGCGATCTCTCGTGGTTGCGGCCACTGCTGCGCAACCGACGCCGGCTCGGTTTGCTCGGGCTCGCGGCCTTCTTCCTCGCGATCAATTGGGGCGTGTATATCTACGCCGTGAGCATCGGCAACGTCGTCGAAGGCTCGCTTGGCTACTTCATCAACCCGCTGCTTCTCGTACTGATGGGCGTGTTGTTGCTCGGCGAACGCATGAGCCGGCTCCAATGGATCGCGCTCGGGTTCGGCACGGTCGCCGTCGCGATCATCACCGTCGACTACGGCCGGCCGCCATGGATCGCGCTTTCGCTGGCGACGAGCTTCGCCCTCTACGGCTACATGAAGAAATCCATCGGCGCCCATCTCGGCGCGCTGGAGAGCATGACCGTCGAGACCGATCGTCCTGACGCCGTTCGCCCTTGCCGGTATTGCCTGGTTCCAGATCACCGGCACCGGGACGTTTCTCACCGAGGGTCCCTCGCACACGATGTTGATCATGGCGTCCGGCGTCGCGACGGCCGTGCCGCTCATCCTCTTCTCCGCCGCCGCGAGCCGCATCCCGCTCACGACGATGGGCCTGCTGCAGTACCTCGCGCCGGTCGGGCAGTTCATAGTCGGCGTGCTCATCTTCCACGAGGTCGTTCCCGGGCCGCGCTGGGTCGGCTTCGGACTCGTCTGGATCGGTTTGGCGACGCTATCCATCGACATGTTCACTCGCGCGCAGCGCTCTCGCCGCGCCCGGCGTGCTGCCTGACGGCTCCGAAGTCCATCTTCACGCCACTGTTATACTGGTGCCTGACCGTTTTCGCGATCAGGGCCACCCCTGATGACATCCCCACAGGACCCCCGCGTGACCGAACGGACGCAATGACGATCGCCATATGATCCGACGCGCCTGCCGCGCCCGCGCCAGACGCCGCTTCGTCATGCCTGTTCGCCCACCACGCCGGAAGACCAATCATGCCACCACTTAGCATCCTGACCGTTTCCAACCTCGCCAAGACCTACGTTACGGACGAGATCTTCTCGGGCGTCACGTTCCAGATCCAGGAACGCGAGCACGTTGCTCTCGTCGGCGTCAACGGCGCCGGCAAGTCGACCGTACTCCGCATCATCGCCGGCATCGAGCACCCGAACGATGGTGAGATCGTCTCCGCGGCCGGCCTGCGGATCACATACCTGCCGCAGGAAGCCCGGTTCACCAGCGACAACACGCTTCGTGAGGAGGCTCGTCTCGCATTTGCGCACGTCCTCGAGATGCAGGAGCGCATGCGCGAGATCGAGCACCGGATGGCGGACGCCGACGACGATCTCGACGCCCTGATGGAGGAATATGACCGCCTCAGCGTCCACTTCGAGGCGGCCCGTGGCTACGACGTCGAGCATCGCACGGACGAAGTCCTGCAGGGCCTCGGCTTCACGCAAGACCAGTTCGACGATCCTGTCGCGCGGCTCAGCGGTGGCCAGAAGACGCGTGTGGCCCTCGCCAAGGCGCTTCTCGCTGACCCGGACTTGCTCCTGCTCGACGAGCCGACGAACCACCTTGACCTTGAGATGCTGGAATGGCTCGAGGAGTTCCTGGGAAGATGGAACGGCGCCTGCCTGATTGTCTCCCACGACCGCTACTTCCTTGACCGGGTGACGACGCGCACCATGGATCTCTCGTTTGGCCGCCTGGAAGACTACCCGGCGCCATACGCCAGGCATCTGCCGATGCGCGAGGAGCGCGAGACACGCCGTCGCAAGGAGTACGAGGAGCAGCAGGAATTCATCGCCCGGCAGGAAGAATTCATCCGCAAATACGGCGCGGGCCAACGCTACCGCGAGGCGCGCGGTCGGCAGAAAAAGCTTGACCGGCTGGAGAGGATCGACCGCCCTCAGGACCATGACCAGATGCGGATCAAGCTGGCGGCGAACGTCCGCTCCGGCCGTCAGGTCATGACCTCGTCAAAGATGGATATCGGCTACCGCGACCCGGAAGGGCCCGCGGTGCTGATCCGCACGCCCGAGTTGACCATCGAGCGCGGCGACCGCATCGGCCTGCTCGGCCCGAATGGCGCGGGGAAGACGACGCTGATCAAGACGCTCGTCGGCTCCCTGCCGGCGCTGAAGGGCGAGTTCAACTATGGCACGAACGTCGTTCCCGGCTACTACGCGCAGTCGCATGAGCAGCTACGTGGCAAGGGCAACGGCTCGCCACTTTCACTGATCCAGAGCACCCGGGCGATGACCGAGGAGTACGCGCGGACATACCTCGGGCGCTTCCTGTTCAGCGGCGACGACGTCTACAAGCACATCTCCGACCTCTCCGGCGGCGAGCGCTCGCGCCTGGCGCTGGCGGTGCTCCTGCTGGAGCAGGCGAACTTCCTGATCCTCGATGAGCCGACGAACCACCTCGATATCATGGCCCGCGAGTCGCTGGAGGAGATGCTGAGCGAGTTCGACGGCACCATCCTCTTCGTCTCCCACGACCGGTACTTCATGGATCGGATCGCGACGAAGCTCTGGATCGTCGAGGACGGCGGCGTGCAGTTCTCGCTTGGGCAACTACACCGACTACCAGCGGCAGCTCGGTCGCCGCGCGGCCCAGGCCGCCGCACCGGAAAAGGCGTCGTCGAAGCCCGAGCCCAACCCGGTCGAAATGACGGCGAACGGGGCGAACGGTGCCGTCGACGTCAACGCGAAGGGCAAGCCGAGGCGGCGCACCGAGACCGACGTCCAGAAGAAGCTGGCGAAGATCGAGCGCAGCATCAGCCAGCTCGAAGGCCGCCTGAGCGAGCTGGACGATGCCATCGCCGTTGCCACGGCCGATCAGGACCTCAACGCGATCGGGGCACTCGGCGCGGAATACGAGAAGGTGCAGACCGAGCTGGACGATGTCTACGGCGAGTGGGAGACGCTCACCGCACAGGCGGAGGAGCTCGCGGTCGTCAATGGCTAACCCGCGCATCGTGCTCGGCGTCACCGGCAACATCGCGACCGGCAAGAGCACCGTCGTCGGCATCCTGCGGGAGCTGGGCGCGCGTCACATCGACGCCGATCTCGTTTACCGCGACCTCGTCGCACCCGGGCAGCCGCTCCTCACGACGCTCGCCGAGCATTTCGGTGATGGGATCATCGCCGGGAACGGCTCGCTGGATCGCAAGGCGCTCGGCTCGATCGTCTTCAGCGACCCGGCGAAATTGAAAGAGCTGGACGCGCTCACGCACCCGGCGGTCATCATGGAGACCGACCGCCGGGTGGGCGCCATCCGCGACGGCGTGATCATCATCGACGCGGTGAAGCTGATCGAGTCCGGCCACGCCGAGGTCTGCGACGAGGTCTGGCTCGTCACCGCGCCGGAGGAGGTACAGGTCCGCCGCATCATGCAGCGCAACGGCGTCGATGCCGAGGAGGCGCGCCGTCGGGTGGCCGCCCAGCCGCCGCTGGAGCCGAAACTCGAGCGCGCCGACGCCGTCATCGACAACAGCGGCACGCTCGACGAGCTCCGCGCACGCGTCCTCGACGAGTGGACCGCGATGCTGGACCGGCACCGTCCGTCGTCCCGTACAGTCGGCACCTGTGGCCGACTCCGCTAGAGTGAGAGTCGGTCACAAAGGCTGACTCTACGAAGTGATTGAATGACCGACATCTCGCCTGACAAGATATCCGCCGTCCGCTCTGGACTCCTCGCGTGGTGGCATGCCAACCGGCGGGATTTGCCATGGCGCCAGACACGCGACGCGTACCGGATCATGGTCTCCGAAATCATGCTCCAGCAGACGCAGGTCGACCGCGTCAGGCCCTACTTCCACGCCTGGCTCGACACCTTCCCGACCGTCCGTGAGCTGGCCACCGCGCCGACCGCCGACGTCATCCGCATGTGGAAAGGCCTCGGTTACAACCGGCGTGCCGTCAACATGCAACGCACCGCCCAGGCGGTCGTCGAGCGTGGTGGTGAGTTCCCCCAGACCGTCGAGGAGCTGCTGGCGCTGCCCGGCATCGGTCCATACACGGCAGGGGCGATCGCATGCTTCGCGTTCGAACAGGACGTCGCATTCATCGACACGAACATGCGTCGTGTGATCCATCGCCTCTTCGTTGGCGTCGATATCCCGAAGCCGACCGCCAGCGACAAGGAAGTCCTCGCGATCGCCGCCGAGGTGATGCCCCAGGGGGACGCCTGGAACTGGAACCAGGGCATCATGGAGTTCGGGGCGCTGCATTGCACGGCGCGCAAGCCACTCTGCCTTATCTGCCCGCTCCAGGATCAGTGCGCCGCGTTCCCGGAAATCCAGGCCGCGCTCGCCGAAAACGGCAAGACGGCGCGCAAGACCAGGAGCGTCCCGTTCGAGCAGACGAATCGCTATTTCCGTGGGCGGATCGTCGATGCGCTCCGCGCCCATGAAGGCGAGGGCATGGCGCTCGCCGAGATCGGCCCCCTGCTCCGCGACGACTTCGCCGACGAGCACATGACCTGGCTCGTCGAACTCGCGAACGCCCTGGAGCGCGACGGCCTCGCCGTGGTCGCCGAGGACGAAACGCCATATAAGACCGACGAGGTGAGCGAGATCAGGCTTCGCTTACCGTAGCGGAAGACTCTCCACCATCGGCAACCCAGCAAGCCATGCCGACGCTGGTCGAAATGTCCTCCTGTCGCCGGCAGCGTATGCTGGACCAAATGTGTTGTCACCATGGTCAAGATGTGGAGCCCCGTCGTGACGTACCTGCCACCGCACTTCCGCGAAGACGACCCAGCGCGGCTGAAAGCGCTGATCGACGCCCACCCGCTGGCCACGCTCGTCGCGACCACGCTAGACGGCTTGCAAGCGCACCATCTCCCGCTGCTGCTCGACGGTCATTACGGTGACCACGGGACGCTGATCGGCCATGTTGCACGCAACAACATGCTGTGGAGGGACGCTGCGGATCAAGAGGTCCTCGTGATTTTCCAGGCGGCTGGTGCCTACATCACCCCGAACTGGTATCCGACAAAGGCGGAGACGCACGAGGTGGTGCCAACGTGGAACTACGCCGTCGTTCACGCGTGGGGACAATTCATCGTGCACGACGACGAGAAGTGGACGCGTGGCGCGGTCGGTCGGCTGACGCAAGCGATGGAGCGCGCGAACGATCCGGCGTGGAAGATGGGCGACGCCCCTCAGGAGTACCTGCGCGGCATGCTGGAGGACATCGTCGGCATCGAGATCCCGATCAGCCGCATCGTCGGCAAATGGAAAGCCAGCCAGAACCGCACCGACGCGGACCGGAACGGCGCGATCGACGGCCTCCGCGAGCGTAACGCCCCGGACGATCACGCCATGGCCGACATCATGGCCGGACGCGACACCTGACCGGGAACAGAATGGCCCGGAAGGGCAAAAAACCCTCCGGGCCGCGTCACTCATCACCATCGTGTAGGTCTAGCGAATCTTCTCCGCCAGCATCGCGCCGACCTCGCTCATCGCCACGCGCTCCTGCGACATCGTGTCGCGGTCGCGGATCGTCACCGCGCCATCCTCCAGCGAATCGAAATCGACCGTGATGCAGAACGGCGTGCCGATCTCATCCTGCCGGCGGTAGCGCTTTCCGATGTTCGCCGTCTCGTCGTAGTCGACCAGCGCGCCAGTCTCATCCTGGATCCGCTCAAACAGCTCCCAGGCGACCGACGTCAGTTCCGGCTTCTTCGCCAGCGGAAGGATCGCCGCCTTGTACGGCGCCAGACGCGGAGCGATGCGGAGCACAGTGCGCTTGTCCGCCTTGCCGTTGACGTCGACCGTCTCCTCCTCGTCATAGGCGTCGAGCAGGACAGTGATCATCGTGCGGTCGACGCCGAACGTCGGCTCGATCACATACGGCAGGTAGCGGTCGTTGGCGGCCTGGTCGAAGTAACGCAGGTCCTCACCGCTTACATCCTGATGGCTCCGCAGGTCGAAGTCGGTGCGGTTGGCGAGCCCGTAGAGTTCCTTCCAGCCCATCGAGCCGGGGAAGTTGTACTCGAAGTCGATCGTGCGGTCGGAGTAGTGCGACAGCTCGTCATGGCTGTGCTCACGCGTGCGAACGTGTTCGGGATCTAACCCGATCAACTCGACCCACGACCGCATGTCGTCGAGCCAACGCTCGAACGCCGCGGGCGCCTCGTCCGGTTTGACGAAGTACTCGATCTCCATCTGCTCGAACTCAAGCACGCGGAAGATGAAGTTCCCCGGCGTGATCTCGTTGCGAAACGCCTTGCCGATCTGGCCGACGCCGAACGGCAGCTTCACGCGCTGGGTGTTCATGATGTTCTTGTACTGCACGAAGATGCCCTGCGCCGTCTCCGGTCGCAGGTAAACCTTCGTCCCGGACTCACTGACCGGGCCGATCGTCGTGCTGAACATCATGTTGAACTGGCGGGCGTCGGTCAGCGTGCGGTTGCCACAGTTCGGGCAGGCAAGGTTCGCCTCGTGCAAGATCGCCGACATCTCCTTCGGAGTCTTGCCCTCGGCGTCGGTAATGCCGAGCTTCTCTTCCAGCAGGTGATCGGCGCGGAAGCGCGCCTTGCATGTCTTGCAGTCGACCAGCGGGTCGTTGAAGTTCACAACGTGGCCGGATGCTTCCCAGACGCGCGGGTGCATCAGGATCCCGGCGTCGAGTCCGACCATGTCGCGCCGCTTGTGGACGAACGTCTTCCACCACAGTTGCTTGATGTTGTTGCGCAGCTCCACGCCCAGCGGCCCGAAATCCCATGTGTTGGCGAGGCCGCCATAGATGTCCGAGCCGGGGTAGACGAAGCCGCGGCGCTTGCTCAGCGCGACGATCTTGTCCATGGTGGCGGCGCGGGTGGGCGTGCTCTGTTCACTCATTGTCGTTGGATGTCCTTGTTACACGTTGATCGGCGGTATCGAAATACCGCCGATCATCTCCCTATCGCTCCCACAACTATAGAGCGTCTGGATTGGTGGCGCGGGTGATGGGCCTACGAGGCGGCCAGGCCCTCCGCTTCCGCCAGCTCGACGTAGAGATTCGTCGTGGATGAGCTGACGTGCCCGAGGATGCGCTGCACCTCGACAACGGTCGCGCCATCCTGCAAGGCATGGATGGCGAAGGTGTGCCGCAGCGTGTGCGGCGTGATCCCGTGGATACCGATGTGCTCGGCATACGATTTGAGGATGAGCCAGAAGCCCTGCCGCGTCAGGCGACCACCGCGGTGATTGACAAACAGCGACTCGGTGTCCTGGTCCGCCAGGTACGGGCGCGCGTTGTTCAGGTAGTCCCGCAGCGCCGACAGCGCGGGGCCGTCGACATCGACGTCACGCTCGCGGCCCGACTTGCCCATGCAGTGAACGCTGCCCTGCTCCAGATCGACATCGCCGACGTTCAGGGCCACCATCTCACCGACGCGCATGCCCGTCGCGTAAAGGACCTCCAGCATGCCGCGGTCGCGAATCGCCTCCGGGCGATTCGGCTCGTCGCGGAGAGGTTCCTCAAGCAGGCGGTTGATATCCTCACGGCTCATGATCGTCGGGGTGTATTTGGCGACCTTCGGCGAGGCGACGTCCGCCCCGACCGGCTCTTCCAACACGCCGGTGTTCAACAAGTAGCCGAAGAACGACTTGCTCGCCGCGGTCTTGCGCGCGACCGTCGCCTGGGCATACTCGCGATCCTGCAGGTACGTAAGGAACGCCGCGAAGAGCTCGTCGGTCAAATCAGACCACGACGAGATCGGCTCCAGCCCGGAGTCATCACCGGACCTCTGCAGAAAGTCGGTCAGCTGCCTGAGATCGTTGCGATAGGCAGAGATAGTGTTCACGGAGAACTTGCGTTCATCCTGCAACGATTCCAGATAACGCGTGACCTGCTGTTCCATAGCCGTAATTTCCTTCACAACGATCCCCAGTCTTGCCGCAATGGCGGCAGAACCCTCCATTCGCATTATGACATGTCTTGTGGGATGGCGCTGTCACAAAAGTGAAACGCTTGCCACATTCTTACGCAAGAGTCCTGCCGCCGACTGCGTCATCGAGCGTCGTGAGCGGCAGTCCAAAGGCCTCAGCCACCCCGCCATAGACCACGTCGCCGTTGATCACATTCGCGCCGAGCGCGAGCGCCTTATCGTCACGCAAGGCCCGTTCCCAACCCTTGTCGGCGATGGCGAGCGCGTATGGCGTCGTCACATTCGTGAGGGCCTGCGTGCCCGTGCGCGGCACCGCGCCGGGCATGTTGGTCACGCAATAGTGCACGACATCGTTCACGACGTAGGTGGGATCGCTGTGCGTGGTCGGCTTCGACGTCTCGAAGCACCCACCCTGGTCGATCGCGACGTCGACCATCACGCTGCCCGGCTTCATAGCGTCGACCATGTCGGCGGTGACCAGCTTTGGCGCCCGCGCGCCAGGGATCAGCACGCTGCCGATAACGAGATCGGCCTTCTGCAGCGACACCGCGATATTCTTGCGAGACGACGCCAGCGTATGGACACGGCCGTGCAGCACATCGTCGAGATAGCGCAGCCGCTCGACGTTCAATTCGATGATTGTCACGTTCGCGCCCATGCCAAGCGCCATCTTCGCGGCGTTCGTGCCGACCACACCGCCACCGATGATCACGACCTCGGCCTCGGACACGCCCGGCACACCACCGAGCAGGATGCCCTTGCCGCCGTTCGTTTGCTGCAGATAGGTCGCCCCGACCTGGATCGACATACGCCCGGCGACCTCGCTCATCGGCGTCAGCAGGGGAAGCTGCCGGCTCGGCAGTTGCACGGTCTCGTAGGCGATCGCCTGCACCTTGCGCTCGACCAGCGCGCGAGTTAGCGGCTCATCGGCGGCGAGATGAAGGTAGGTGAACAGCACCTGTCCCTCGCGCATTAGCCCGTACTCCGCCTCGACCGGCTCCTTCACTTTCAGGATCATATCCGCGTCGGACCAGACCGCATCCGCAGTGTGCACGATCATGGCGCCCTCGGCGGCGTACTCGCCGTCCGGGTAGCCGCTTCCGGCACCCGCGTTCGCCTCAACGAGCACGGTATGGCCGTGCGAGATCATCTCGTGCACCGATGCAGGTGTCGCGGCGACGCGGTTCTCGTTGTTCTTGACTTCCTTGGGAATGCCGATGATCATCTGGAACCTCCGATTCCGGTACGGGCGCGGCAAGCGCCATCATTCCATGCCGCCGCGCAACGCGCACCGGGCCACGCAACGTCCCCGTTGCTCGCCCTGCGGCCTCTCCGTCCCACGCGGTACCTATAGGGGACATGCGGGCACGCGTCAACTCCGTTTTCGTGCGCAGAATACAAATCCTGTTGCCCGCGGCCATGGTATCCGATTCAGGGCCACCGCGCCCGAATCTTCGCGCATCACCGCACCGGCAGCCATTCTCAAGGGGCAGAGAGGACATTGCCCGGTCAGTCGGCCGGTTTTGGTATCATTTGCATAGCATTGCACTGCGTCGCATCATGCCGCGCATCACTCCCCCACCCCGTTCGACACCCCGCACCCGCCGGATCCCGGCGCGTCACCCCTGCAAGGCACGTCACCGCATGAGTTATCTCGCGATCATCCCGATTCTCGCATTCCTGATCATCATCCATGAGCTCGGTCACTTCTTCGCCGCCCGCAGTGTCGGGGTCACCGTCGAGGAGTTCGGCATTGGCCTTCCGCCCCGCGCAAAGGGTTGGCGGTGGAAGGGCGTGCTCTGGTCGCTGAACTGGATTCCGTTCGGCGGCTTCGTGCGCGTCAAGGGCGAAGACGGCAAGGACACCTCACCCGGCTCGATGAACGCCGTGGGGCCATGGAAGCGAGCCTGGTTCCTGCTCGCCGGCCCGCTGATGAACCTGATCGCGGCCGTCGTGCTCTCCATCATGCTCGTCGCGACGCAGGGCGTCCCGACCCAGATTTCGCCCCTGTACATCGGCGATGTCGCCAGTGGATCCCCGGCAGCGAGCGCCGGATGGCAGCCGGGTGACCGGATCGTCGCTGTCGACGGTGAGACGGTCGTCGACGCCAACGACGTAGTCGCCGCAGTCAACCAGCACGCCGGCAGTGAGGTACCCGTCACGATCCAGCGCGGCAACGACACGGTCGACACCACCGTAACGCCGCGCAAGAATCCGCCGGCAGGCCAGGGCGCCACCGGCATCATGTTCACCGACGGCCGCCTCAGTGAAGTCGCTGTCCGCTCTGTCGCTCCGGGTTCCCCGGCCGCCGACGCGGGCATCCAAAACGGAGACGTTATCAAGGAAATCGACGGGACACCGATCGAGGCCTTCGCCCAGGCACAGGGGCTGATGAACGCGGCCCAGGGCGGTCAGGTCTCGATCACGCTCGAGCGCGACGGCGCGCCGGTCACGGCGACGATGGACGTCCCCGCTCCGCGCATCCTGGTCCGCAACGTTCAGTCCGGCTCGATCTCCAGCGACGCCCGGCTTTACGCGAACGACGAGATCACCGCCGTCAACGGCGAACCCATCGCCTCCGGCGCATCGTTTGTCGACACGCTGAAGGCGGCAAGCGGCGGCGAGGTCGAGCTGGCCTACGTGCGCGATACCGGCAGCGAGGTGATCGAGGGCACGACCACGCTGCGCATTCCGGACCTGTCGCAGACGCCGTCCGGCGACCCGCTCGTCGCGGTCGGGCTTGGCGCGGTGTCGCAATCCGGCTTTGCCGGCACCGGCATCGATCCGCTCGGTTCCATCCTGTATGAGGACGTTCCGGCGTCGCAGGTGGTGCAGGAGGGCTGGGGGGAGTTCACGATGATCATCTCCGGCACGGTCGACTCGCTGCAGGCGACCTTCTCCGGTGACGTCGGCCTGGACCAGTTCACCGGCCCGATTGGCATGGGTCAACTGACCGGCGAGCTGCTGGACTCCGCGCCAGGGAGCCAGTGGCCGATCATCATCCAGCTGACGGTCCTGATCTCGATCTCGCTCGGCATCTTCAACCTGTTGCCGATCCCGGCGCTGGACGGAGGCCGCCTGCTGTTCGTGATCATCGAGATCCTGCGCGGCGGCAAGCGGATTGCTCCGGAGAAGGAAGGCGTCGTCCACCTGGTCGGCATGATGTTGCTGCTGGCGCTGATGTTCTTCATCGCGTTCGGCGACGTGTCGCGCCTGCTGGATGGTCAATCCATCCTGCCCTGACGTCACGGCGGCTCGTGGACAAACGTCGTATGATGAAGAGAACGCATTTTGCGGGTTTCGCACCACGCCCGCACCCAGTCCTGACGGAGGCATCCCCATCCATGTCGCTCATCGCTCCTCGCCGCAAGACCCGCGTGCTCCACGTTGGAGACGTCGGAATCGGCGGTAACAACCCTATCCGCGTCCAGTCGATGGCCACCGCTGACACCCGTGACCCGAAGGCCACCCTTGCCCAGATCCAGGACCTCGCCGACGTCGGCTGCGAGATCGTCCGCATCGCCGTCCCGGACCGCAAGGCCGCCGCGGCGCTGCCGGACATCGTGCCCTACTCACCCGTCCCGCTCATCGCCGACATTCACTTCGAGCACACGCTCGCGTTGAAGGCGCTCGACGCCGGCATCCATGGCCTCCGCCTGAACCCGGGCAACATCCGCAAGGAAGAGGACGTGCGGGAGGTCGTCACGAAGGCAAAAGAGCGTGGCGTGCCGATCCGCATCGGCGTCAACTTCGGCTCCGTCGCCCCGATGACGAAGGAATTCGTGGACGAAATGGCGCAGCAGAACGCCACGCAGGTCGAGCTCCGTGCGGAGTGGCTGGTCCGTTCCGCCCTCGGCCATATCAAGATCCTCGAAGACCTCGACTTCTATGACACCAAGGTCAGCCTGAAAGCGTTCGAGGTCCCGGTCCTGCTCGAGGCCTACCAGCGCTTCGCGAGACTCCCGAACGACTACCCGCTTCACCTCGGTGTCACCGAGGCCGGCACCCCGCGCGCCGGATCCGTGCGCTCCGCCGTCGGCATCGGCACCCTGCTCGCGATGGGTATCGGCGACACGATCCGCGTCTCGCTGACGACCGATCCGAAGGAAGAGGTCTTCGTCGGCTACGAGATCCTGAAGTCGCTGGAGCTGCGGCAGAAGGGCGCGACGATGATCGCTTGCCCGACCTGCGGCCGCGTCGAGGTCGACCTCTTCAAGCTCGCCAACGACGTCGACAAGGTGCTCGAGACGATCACCGAGCCGATCCGCGTGGCCGTCATGGGGTGCGTCGTGAACGGCCCAGGCGAGGCGCGCGACGCCGACGTTGGCATCGCCTCTGGCAACGGCAAGGGCATCATCTTCCGCAAGGGCAAGATCGTGAAGAACGTGCTCGAGGAAGACATGCTCGAGGAGCTCACCAAGGAGATCCATGCCGTCATTGAAGACCGTAAGAACGGCATCTTCGACGAGCCGGACGATGCGGCCAGCGCCTACAAGCCGATGATCAACCTGCAGCCGGTCTCCTAGTCCGGTCCCGGTGCGCCTGGCCACAAACGGCTGGCCAGCGCACCGTTCCTGTGCGTTCTCCAGCAAGCGGTCCGAGCCTGGGCAACGACGCCCCACGCCGAGAGGAGTTCCCGGTCCATGTTCATTCGTTCCCTGAACCGTCGCACCTTCGCTGGCGCCCTTGCGGCGTCCGGCCTTGTCGCCAACGCGGGTCGTCTCGCGGCGCAAGGCTCCCCGGTGGCCTCGCCCGCCGCGATCCAGCCGGTCGAGATCCCGTCCTTCGAGGTGCCAGAAGGCGCTACGCCGGTCAAGCTCGGCTCGCTGCCGGTGATGATCTACGCGCCGATGTTCGTCGCCTATGAAAAGGGCTACTTCGCGGAGCGGAACCTCGACGTCGAGATCAGCCCGATCAATAGCGGTACCGACCTGACCGTCCTCACATCGACAAACGATCTCCAGGTCTCTATCTCCGGCGTCGGCGCGGCGTTCTGGAACGCGATCGACGCGGATCTGCCGCTGAAGATCATCGCCCCCGGCCATGAAGAGGGGAACCCGGTCACCACGCCGCTGATGACCTCGAAGAAGGCCTACGACGAAGGTACGATCACGTCACCGGCTGACCTCGAGGGCAAGCGCGTCTCCGTCAACGCTCCTGGCGCGACCGAGTACTGGCTCGATGCAGCCCTGAGCACGGCTGACCTGACGATCAGCGACGTCGACCTGCAGTACCTCACCTTCCCGGACGCCGTCGCCGCGCTGGACTCCGGCGCGCTCGACGCGGCGATCATCGGCGAGCCGCTGGCGACCCAGGCCGTCCAGCAGGGCATCGCGGTGATCATCTCGGACGACTTCCCGGTCCAGGGCATCCAGGTCACCGGCGTCTATGCGAACGCGAACTGGATCGAGGAGAACCGCGACGCGGCCGTCGGCTTTGTCGCTGCGTACCTGCAGGCCTGCCGCGATCTGGTGGACGCCCCGAACGATCCGCTGAACCTGACGATCATCAACAAGTACACCGGCGTGCCGATCGAGCTGGTCGCCGCCTCGGTTCGCCCGGTCTACCAGACCGAGGGCTACATCAATGTCGAGAGTCTCGTGACCCTGCAGGAGTTCTTCGCCGAGCGCGACCTGCTGGAGTTCGACGGCACGATCGACCCCGAAACCGTTATCGAGCAGTCGATTATCGACGACGCCGTCGCCCTGCTCGACGGCCAATAGCAGAATCCGGAGCCAGACGTTTCCTATGGTCCAGGCGCCTGAACGCCCAGCCACCACGACAGCGGACGAGACCGGCGCGCGGGTGATCTCGCGCGGCGTGTCCCGCCGCTATGTGACCCGCACTGGCGAGGTCGACGCCTGCGTCGATATGAATCTCATTGTTGAGCCGGGGCAGTTCGTCGTAATCGTTGGCCCATCAGGCTGCGGCAAATCGACCTTCCTGCGCATGGTTGCCGGGCTTGAGCAGCCGACGAACGGCTCGCTCGATGTCGTCCTGCCGGGCGGCTCGCCGGCGACCAACGCGATGGTCTTCCACGGCCGAACGCTGTTCCCGTGGCTCTCCGTGCGCGACAACGTCGCCTATGGACTGCGGCTCTCAGGCATGTCCCGGCAGGAGCGAAAAGAACGCGCCGACGAGCTGCTCGACCTCGTTGGGTTGACCCGCTTCGCCGGTTCCTGGCCGCACCAGGTGTCCGAGGGCATGCGCCAGCGCGTTTCGATCGCGCGGGCCCTGGCCATGGATCCACACCTGCTGCTCATGGATGAGCCCTTTGGCGCGCTCGATGAGCAGACCCGCTTCATCCTGCAGGAAGAGCTCCTGCGCATCTGGGAAAAGAGCGGCAAGACGGTCATCTTCGTCACGCACTCGATCGACGAAGCCCTGATCCTCGCCGACAAGATCGTGATCATGAGCGCCCATCCCGGAACCGTGCGGGAGGTCATCGACGTGCCCTTCCCACGACCGCGCAGCCTTACCGACGTGCGATCCGACCCGCAATTCGCCGAGCTTTTCACGACGACATGGACGACCCTCCGCGACGAGGTCGATTCCGGCGGTGCGTTCCGGGGATGAGGCGACGGCGCACCACGGAACTGCTGCTGACGATCGCTGGTCCGCTGGTCGTACTCCTGATCTGGGAAGGGCTCTCCCGGGCCGGAGCGATCGACCCGCTCTTCTGGCCGGCGCCGTCGTCGTTGTGGGACACCACCGTCGAGCTCTTCACGGAGAAGGACCTCCTCGGCGACATCGGGATCAGCCTCTACCGCATCCTGATGGGGTTCCTGCTCGGCACAATCCCCGGCGTGGTCGTTGGGCTTGCGATGGGCCTGTTCTGGCCGGTGCGCGTCTTCCTGATGCCGATTGCGTCGGCGATCTACGCGGTCCCGAAGATCGCGATCCTGCCGCTGGTGATCATCGCCTTCGGGATCGGCGAGCTCTCGAAGATCATGATCGTCGCCATCTCGATCTTCTTCCTCGTCGCGCTGAACACCATGAGCGGTGTGCTCTCAATCGACTCCCAGTACCGCGACGTGGCGCGGAACCTTGGGGCGTCGAAGTGGGAATTGTTCTGGACCGTGGCGCTACCAGGCAGCCTCCCGGCGATCTTCACCGGCATGCGCCTCTCGCTCGGGTTCGCCCTCGTCGTCATCGTCGGCGCGGAGTTCCTCGCGGCGGACAAGGGCATCGGGTTCATGATCTGGCAGAGCTACCAGACGCTGCGCATCAAGCAGATGTTCGTGGGCCTCGTCCTGACCGGCATCATGGGTTGGGCCCTGACACTCGTCATCGATACGCTCGAACGCGTCGTCGTGCCCTGGCGCGCCGACGACTGATCCTCAGGAAAGGCTTTCTTCGTGGCAACCGCCACCCTTCCCCGCTGGAAGATTTGGTTCCTCGCCGTCCGGCCGTGGAGCCTGACCATCTCGGTCATCCCGATCGTCCTTGCCTCGGCCCTCGCCTGGCAGGACGGCACGATGTCGTGGCCGTTCGCGATCCTGATGCTGCTCCTGTCGATCCTGACGCACGTTGGGACGAACCTTACCAACGACTACTTCGATCACGTCTCCGGCGTCGATGCCCAGCAACTGCTCGGTCCCGGCCGGATGCTCCAGCGCGGCCACCTGACCGACCGCGACCTGCGCAACGGCATGATCGTCGCGTTCGCCTTGGCCTTTGCGTTGGGTATACCGGTCATCGTCCACCTCGGCTGGCTCGGCGTGCTTTTCGCCGTAATCGGCGCCGGCGTCGCCTTCTTCTACACCGGCGGCCCGTGGCCCCTCGCCTACAACCGGCTCGGTGAGCTCGGTGTGTTCGTCGCGATGGGCTGGGTGATGGTGATGGGCGCCTACTACGTCCACACCGGCACGGTGACGCTCGCCTCGTTCCTGCTCGCCAGCGGGATGGGCTCCTACGCCGCAGCGATCCTCCACGCGAACAACATGCGGGACGCCGAGGTCGACCTCCAGCATCGCAAGCACACCCTGGCGAATACCTTCGGCCGCGCCTGGGCGGTCCGCGAGTACATCGCCTTCGTGCTCGCACCGATCGCGCTGATCGTGCTCCTCATCGCCCTCCGGCCAGACTACTGGCCGCTGCTGGGCGGCATCGTTGTCATCCCGATCGCCTTCTACAACATACAGCTGGTCAAGCGGGCGACGACCGAGGCGGACGGCAGCGTCACCGTTGGCGCGACGACGAAGCTGCATCAGCGCTGGGGCCTGTACGTCACCCTCGGCTTGATCCTGAAGGGACTGATGGGCCTGTGAGACGACCATTCCGCGATATCGGCATCGTCGCTTCCGCAACCGTCGCCGGCATGGCGATCGCCGGCGGGCTGTACTCCCGCTTCGTCCATCCGTTCCAGCCGCGCCTGAATCACCAGTTCATCCAGCTCCCGCGCGCCCATGCCCACCTCGATGGCGTGACGATCGCCTTCGCGACCGACCTCCATGTCGGCCCGCATTTCCCCGCCTCCGCCCTGGAGCCATCGATCCGCATGCTGGAGCGCGTAAACGCCGACATCGTGCTCTTCGGTGGCGACTACATCTCGGAATCCCCACGTTATCTCTCCGAAGTGCAGGAACCGCTGCGTCGCATGGCCGCAACGGCGAAGATCGGCGCGTGGGGCATGCTGGGCAACCATGACATCGCTAACGTGCGAGACCGGGTGATGGAGATGTTCGAGCCCACCGGTATCCGCATCCTGACTAACGAGGCGGTCGAGATCCAGACCGGAAAGGGCCCTTTGTGGCTTATCAGCATCGATGACGCGCTGCTTGGATCGGCGCGACTGGAGCAGGCGTTCGCCAGCGTCCCGCCCGATGCCGCGCGCATCGCGATGTGGCACGAGCCCGATCTCGTGGAGCGGGTGGAGCCTTTCGGGCCGTTCCTGCTGCTCTCCGGGCACACCCACGGCGGCCAGGTCCGCTTACCGGTGCTCGGACCCGTCGCGGCGCCGAAGCTCGGCAAGCGTTACGTCTCCGGCCGCTACACGCTCGGCGACATGACGCTGTTCGTCTCGAACGGGATCGGCATGTACCGGCCGCCCGTGCGCTTCAACTGCCCGCCTGAGGTGGTCGTCTTCACGCTCGTGGCATAGACGTTGTATCGCCGCGCTCGATGGGCGGCTCGCCCTTGTCGATGAGGCGGCATGGTGACATGCTGCCAGTGACATACGGAGCGCTCGAAACCCACCGTACCGGCTACGGAGCCGGCGGATGAACATCACCGGAGATGGCACACGTGACAGAGAAAGAGCAATTGCGTGTCGGCGTGATCGGATGCGGCGCCGGCATCTTCCACCTCGAAGGCTACGCCGAGGAGCCGCGCGCGAAGGTCGTCGCGATCGCGGGCCTGGATACCGACCGCTGCGAGTCGCTGTCGCAGAAGTTCGACGTCCCGCGCGTCTACCGCGACTACCAGGACCTGCTCAAGGACGACGACATCGACGCAGTCAGCGTCGCTGTGCCGAACATCCTGCACCTGCCGGTCGCCCTCGCCGCGTTCGAGGCCGGCAAGCATGTGCTGATCGAGAAGCCGCTCGCGCGCAACGCCGAGGAAGGCGTGCAGATGGTCGAGGCGGCCAAACGGCAGAACAAGCTGCTCGGCATCTCGTTCCAGCGCCGCACTCGCCACGACGTGAAGCTGCTACACGACGCGGTGGAGAACGGCGAGTTTGGCCGCATCTACTACTCCAAGGCATGGTGGATGCGCCGCAGCGGTATCCCCGGCCTTGGCAGCTGGTTCACGTCCAAGGAGGCAGCCGGCGGCGGCCCGCTGATCGACCTCGGCGTGCATGTGCTGGACATGATCCTCTACATCCTCGGCAACCCGAAGGTCACCGCCGTCTCGGCCAACACATACGCCGAGATCGGCACGACCGGCCGTGGCGGCTGGGTCGGGCGCCGGACGTCCGACGCCGGCGGAAACGCGACCTACGAGGTCGAGGATCTCGCGACGGCGTTCCTGCGACTGGAGGATGGCGGCACGCTGCTGCTGGAAGCCTCGTGGGCGGCCTTCACGGAGATGGGCGACGACTTCGGCGTCCAGCTGTACGGCTCGGAAAAGGGAGCGCGGATCTTCTCGAAGAACTACGCGCTGACCGATACGCTGGAGATATACGAGGGCTTTGGCGACACGACGATGGACGCCAGGCCGCGCCTCGTCGCCCGCCAGGGCCACGCCGAGATCATTCATGGCTTCGTCGATGCGATTCTCGAAGGAACGCCGCTGACCCCGAGCGGCCAGGAGGGGCTCGACCGCGTCCGCCTGATCGACGCCATCTACCGCTCCGCCGAGCTCGGCCGCGAGGTCATCATCGACGAGGAGATCGTCGACACCAACGCCTGATCGCAAGCCCACGTCGTTTGCGTACGTGCTGTAGCGGAGGATGTGCGGCCGCCTGGGTCATTGATTCGGGCAGACAATGGCCGCAATGTCCTCCTTTGGCGCGATTCGCGCCACCGGAAAGGACCCATCACCATGTCCACACCAATCCGCGTCACCGTCTGGAACGAGTACCAGCACGAGCGTCACAACGAAGAGGTCGGCAAACTCTATCCCGACGGCATCCACGGCGCGATCGCCGAGGGGCTGAACGCTATCGAGGGCGTCGAGGCACGCACGGCGACCCTCGACGAGCCGGAGCATGGGCTGACACAGGACGTGGTCGACAACACCGACGTCTTCGTCTGGTGGGGGCACCGGGCACATGGCGCGGTGGACGACGCAATCGTCGAGCGCGTGAAGGCGCGGGTCCTCGCCGGAGCCGGGCTCATCGTCCTCCACTCCGGGCACTTCTCGAAGATCTTCAAGTCGCTGATGGGCACAACCTGTGACCTGAAGTGGCGCGAGGCCGACGAGAAGGAGCGCCTCTGGGTGGTCAACCCGGCACACCCGATCGTGGCCGGCATTGGCGAGTACATCGAGCTCGAGCAGGAGGAGATGTACGGCGAGCACTTCGACATTCCGGCGCCGGACGAGCTGATCTTCGTCAGTTGGTTCCAGGGCGGCGAGGTATTCCGCAGCGGCGCGACCTTCACGCGCGGCGCCGGCAAGGTCTTCTACTTCCGCCCGGGCCACGAGACCTACGCGACCTACTACAACGAGGAGATCCGCACCGTCATCGGCAACGCCGTGAAGTGGGCAGCCCCGGTCGACCGCCCGGAGCGCCAGTTCGGCAACCAGGACCCGATCGAGGACCTGCCCTGGTACGACCGCAAGCACGCCGTCACCGAGGGCTTCCGCTAGGTCGGGGACAAACACGTAGTGGTTGACCGGGTGTCGACCCGACCGACCGAAGGTCGATATCGCGCGAAAGTCATGAGACACATTGAAGGGGGCATCGTCACGCGACGGTGCCCCCTTCCGTTTCAGCCATCCCGGTAACTATGGCTCTTGCGCGCCATCGTGGTGCAGCGTGCCGACCTTCCCGAGCAGCCATGCCCGAATCTCGGGGCTGCGGCCGGCGGCCCGGCGGCGCGGCGTTCCATGCCCCGGGTGTGACGACCCAAGGAATCCTCGCGACCGTGAGCGACGACCCTCCGAGGACTTCGCGTCCATCGGCGGATGCCCCTTTTGCATCACGCACACCACGGTGTCCAGGAATGTCGCCAAGTCGACCGGCTTGCGCAGGACAGCCGTCGCTAGTGGCGGCCGCAACGCCGAAAGCTCGTCAAGGATCGGCACATCGCCACTGCAGACGATGACGGGAACCCGCTGCAGCGCCCGGACGGCGCGGAGCGTCCGCAAATACTCAACCCCGCACCGGTCGCCGCCAATCACGACATCGAGCAGGATCAGGTCCGGCTCCAGACGCTCCACCTCTCCTAGATCGGGCAGATCGTCGAACGGAACAACATGATACCCGGCATCCGCCAACAGCTCCTCGAACATCATACGAACCGCCGAGTTGTCCTCGATGACCAGCACGCGTGTTTCCTGTTCCTGTGTTTCCTTTGCCCTGGTCATCGCTCTTCGCTCCTCTATCGTCGCATGGGGTCGCCCTTTTACCGGCCCCACAGAGGTGTGGCCGGTAGGACGCAACCGGGTATATCGAGAGACATCGCCATGCGGGCGCGGTATCGTTTCCTGTCCCACCCATAAGGGTAGCAAGAACCACGCCGGCGGCGATTGACAATCTATCGAAATCGCGCGTACGCTCTTCCTGATGCCATAATCTCATACCGTCGACTGTACGCAATACAGGAAACGTAGTCGCGAGACGCATCAAGGGTCTTTCATCGGTCGAGGGGCAGCGTCGCGCCGTCCCAGGATCAGCAACTGAAAGGATCTTCAGATGTTCGATGCGCATTCCCGTTTGATCCAGGCTCGCATGTCGCGTCGCCGCGTAACCGCACTCGGGGCCGGTGTGGCCGGGCTCAGCGTGGCCGGCAGTCCGTTCGGCTTCAACGTCATGGCGCAGGACGCGAGCGTCGTCAACCTCGCCTCAAACGCCGGCGATCCGGAGCCGCGACGGCGACTCGAAGGCCAGATCGAGAACTTCAACGGCGAGCAGGACCAGTACACGGTCGAGGTCAACACCACCGCCCACGAGGACTTCAAGCAGGCGATCCGCACCTATCTCGCATCAGACACCCCGCCAGATGTCCTGACCTGGTTCGCCGGGAACCGGATGCGATTCTTCTCGAACAACGGCCTCCTGATGCCGCTCGATGACCTGTTCACCGAGAACGGTTGGGACACCGCACTGCCGGAAGGCATCCGCTCCGTTTCCAAGGGTGAGGACGGCAAGTACTACTTCGTCCCCACGTCGTATTACCACTGGGCGGTCTGGTATCGGCCAAGCATGTTCGAGGAGATGAGCCTCGAGCCGCCGACGACATGGGACGAGTTCCTCACCGTCATCGACACGGTCAAGGAAGCCGGCAAGGTGCCGATCACCATCGGCACGCAGATGCCGTGGACGGCCGCCGCATGGTTCGACTACCTGAACATGCGCCAGAACGGTCCCGAGTTCCATATCAGCCTGATGGACGGCAAGGAAGCCTACAACTCGCAGGAGGTGAAGGACGCCTTTGGCCGCTGGCGCGAGCTCCTCGACAAGGAAGCATTCATCCCCCAGCCGGAAGCCTACGCCTGGCAGGACGCACTCACGCCGCTCGTCCAGGGCGACGCCGCAATGTACCTGATGGGCCGGTTCCTCTATGACAGCTTCCCGGACGACTCGCAGGATGATTTGGACTTCTTCCAGTTCCCGATCATCGACGAGAGTATCCCGGTGGGGGAGGACGCCCCGACTGATGGCTACTTCGCCTCGGCCAACGCCCCGAACCCGGATGGAGCCAAAGCCCTCCTGACCTACCTCGGCAGCGCGGAGTCGGAGGAGTGGAACGTCAAGGAAGGCGGCGATCCCGCCGTGCACCCGGATGTCCCGCTGGACCTCTACAACGAACCCACCCGAAAGGGTTTGGAGATGCTCCAGGGCGCCGACTACATCGCCCAGTTCTACGACCGGGATACTCACCCCGATCTCGCCGAGCGTGGCATGGCCGCCTTCGTCGAGTTCTGGAACAACCCGGACGACCTGGACGGGATCCTCGACCGGCTCGACGAGGAACGTAAGCGCGTCTACGAGTCCGAGTCGTAGCACCAGTTCACCCCGGGGCGACGTCCACGTGTGACGACGCCCCGGGCGTCCCGCTGCCGCCCTGGACCAGGAACGCGACAGGACAGAGATATGGCAAACCCTCCCCTCGCACCGGTAGCCTCAGGCGTCGCCGTGGTTCGGCGCTCACGCCGCCTCGGTGCCCATTCACTGACCCCGTTCTTCTTCCTGATCCTCCCGCTGCTGCTCTATGGCGTTTGGGTGATCGGGCCGATGTTCTATTCGGTCTGGATGAGCTTCACCAACGCCGACGGGCTCTCCCGCCAGGATTGGGTCGGGCTCGCGAATTACCAACGCCTGCTCGACGATGACATCTTCTGGACGTCGTTCTTCAACAACGTGCGCTGGCTCGTGGCCTACATCACGATCCCGATCGTGGCCGGTCTTGGGCTGGCCCTGCTGCTGAACAACGACCTTCCTGGCACCCGTTTCTTCAAAGCCGGGTTCTTCTCGCCGATGGTCGTTTCCACTGTTGTCATCGGCATCATCTGGTCGTGGATGTACCAGCCCTACGGGTTGTTCAACGAGATCCTGTCCAGGCTCGGGCGTGAGGGAATGCCGATCGGGTTCCTCGCCGACCCGAACCTCGTCACCTGGGCAATCATCGCCGCCGGGCTCTGGCGCCAGGTCGGCTATGTGATGTTGCTCTACCTCGCCGGGCTCAACGGCGTCGACAAGACCCTCGTCGAAGCCTCCCGCGTCGACGGCGCCTCCACCGTGCGATCCTTCCGCGACATTGTCCTGCCGCAACTGCAGCCGGTGACGGTCATCATCGTCGTCATCTCGGTGATCGATGCCCTGCGCTCGTTCGACCTCGTCAACATCATGACCCGGGGCGGACCCTACAACCAGTCGAACGTGCTGGCCCAGATGATGTATATCGAAGCGTTCAACAACTACAACATGGGCTACGGCGCGGCGATCGCGACGATCCTGGCGCTGATCAGCATGGTGTTCATCTTCACCTACCTGCGCCGGATGATTCGGACGGAGATGGAGTACTGACATGGCCACCGCATCTGCGTCCGTCCCGCACGCCGTTGAGCCGGAATACCGGAAGCGCCGCAACTGGCGACCGGTCCGGATCGCGCTCTACTACGCCTTCGTCATCCCGTTCCTGCTGATCTGGCTCGTGCCTATCTTCATGACGCTGATCACTTCGGTACGATCGCTGGACGACATCACCATGCACGGCCCGTTCAGCTGGCCGTCGACGATCGAATGGGGCAACTTTCCCGAGGCGTGGGAGAACGGCGGCCTCAGCGGATACATGCGCAACTCGTTCATCATCACGATCCCGGCGCTGATCCTCTGCCTCACGCTGTCGTCGCTGGCCGCGTTCGCGCTGGCGCGTTTTCGCTTCAAAGGGAAACCTGATCATCTATTTCACGTTCGTCGGCGGCAGCCTGCTCCCGTTCCAGATCCTGATGCTGCCGGTTTACCGGCTGGCCAACACCCTGAACGTGTACGACACCTATTGGGGGCTGATCATCTTCCACGGCGCCTTCCAGATCGGGTTCTGCACCTTCGTGCTGCGCAACTTCATCCGCACGATCCCCGGCGAGATCTTCGACGCCGCCCGGATCGACGGGGCGAGCGAGTTCCGCATCTATCGCCAGCACGTGCTGCCGTTGATTCTCCCGGCGCTGGCCGCCCTCGCAACGCTGGAGTTCACCTGGATCTTCAACGACTACCTGTGGGCGTTGATCCTCGTCCAGCGCGATGCGCTGAAGCCGGTCACTACGGGTCTCGCGAGCCTCAGGGGCGAGTTCATCCAGGCCTACAACATCCAGTTCGCCGGCACGCTGATCGCCGTGATCCCGACCGTCTTGCTGTTCATCTTCCTGCAGCGCTACTTCATCCAGGGCCTGACCATGGGTTCCGGCAAATGACCCAGGCTCCAATGGACATGCAACGAGATCACTTCTCTCGGCAGGCAAGAGAAGGTCTTCTCCACCTGCCCGGGTCAGGCGATACTGACTGGAGTCAACTGGCACACATACCGGGATCGGGCATACAGGCAGGGGTGAAATGCAGAGTCAGCGCGCAGACGTCATCGTTCTCGGCGGGGGTACCATGGGCACCGCGGCGGCCTGGGCCCTTGCCCGTCGCGGTCACTCGGTGATCGTGCTCGAGCAATTCGGCCACATGCACAAGCTCGGCAGCCATGGCGGGCACACCCGGATCTTCCGCCACGCCTATTTCGAAGGCGCGAGCTACGTCCCGTGGACGCTCGAGGCGGACCGGCTCTTCTCGGAGCTGCAGGAGCGTACCGGCATCGAGATGCAGATCCGCTGCGGCTGCCTCGATATGGGGAGCGCCGATGGCGGTCACGCACGCCGCGCCCAGGCGGCGGCCGTCGCTCACAACTTGCCCCACGAGATGTTGACCGGCACCGAGATCAACCGCCGCTTCCCCGGCTGGAACGTGCCGGAGGACTGGGAGGGTTGCTTCGACCCGGAGGGCGGAGTCCTCGTCATTGAGCCCGTCTTCCGCGCGCTCACACAGGAGCTCACCGAAGCGGGTGGCGTGATCATCGACCACGAGCCGGTGACGCAGTGGTCCGCCACAGACGACGGCGTGATGGTCACTACCGCGAATGGAACCTATGAAGGTGATCGCCTGGTGGTCACCGCCGGCGCCTGGGCCGGGAAGATGCTGGCGGACCTCGGATTGCCGCTCGACGTGACGCGCAAGCCGGTCATGTGGTTCCACGTCCACAACCGCTCGCTGTTTACACCGGACTGCATTCCCGGGATTCATCGCCAAATCTGGTGACCATGAGTTCTACGGCCTACCCGCCGTCGGCGAGGACAGCCTCAAGATGGGCATCCACAACGACTACAACGTCGTCGACCCGGACGAGATCGACCGCAACGTGAATCCCGAAGATATGCTCCCGGACTTCCGTGACTTCTTTACGTCGCACATGAATGGTGTCTCCGGCGACCTCGTCGCGACCAGCATGTGCATGTACACGATGACACCGGACCAGGACTTCATCATCGACCGGCACCCGGAGCACGCGAACGTCGCGATTGCCGCCGGCTTCAGCGGTCACGGCTTCAAGTTCGCGACGGTGATCGGCGAGCACCTTGCCGACCTCGTCACGAAGCCAGAGTCAGAACCTCACGCGGAGTTCCGGATCAATCGCTTCCCATAAGGACGCAAGAAAAAGGACCACCCGCGGCAAAGTTCCAACGCGGGTGGTCCTTTTGTCGTTCGTCTCCCTCTAGCGGCTCGACAGCGGCTCCGGGTCGAACGGCGCCGCCCCACCGAGGCCGTCGGCGTTGGTGGGGTCCTGCGTCAGCGGCCAGCCGCCGTTCGCAGCCGCCCAATCCTCGACGATCCCGATCAGGCGCCTGTCGCTGGTGATGTAGCCGGAGGCCGAGGTGCCGCGCTTGCTGCCGCTCTCGACAATGTCGCTCAGGCCCATTCGAAGGTCGTTGACGAACGCTCGCTCCCGCGCCTCGTCGAACCGCGCCGCGAACGGGAACAGCTCCGGATCACGGGTCTGCAGGTAGGCAATGACCCGCTCCACGATGCCGTGGTGATACAGCGGCCTGGGGTCGATCTGCACGGGAAACGCTCCTCTCTGGTTGCGCCTTGGCCGGGCGAGCGCTCGCCCGGGTCGTCACCGCATCTCTCTCGAGATTGTAGCCGCACGGCGGGTGCCCTGCGATGCCGGCACCCTATACTTGCCGGCAGACTGCCATCCGCTCGCTTCGGCGACGACCTGAAGGACCACCCGTGCCGAACATTCCACCACCCCGTCGCACCGTCACGCTCGACAACGGTCTCACCCTCTTCCTGCAGGAGAAACACGACGCCCCGGTTGTCTCGTTCTGGACGTGGTACCGCGTCGGCAGCCGCAACGAGCTGCCCGGACGCACCGGCGTCAGCCATTGGGTTGAGCACATGCAATTCAAGGGCACGCCAACGACACCGAAGGGCGCCATTTTCGGCGAGATATCCCGTGTCGGCGGCTACCTCAACGCGATGACCTCGACCGACTGGACCGCCTACTTCGAAACGATCCCGGCGGACAAGATCGACCTTTCGATCGCGATCGAGTCTGACCGCATGTCCCACTCCCTGTACGACCCGGAAGAGGTCGCTTCCGAGCGCACCGTGATCCTCTCCGAGCGGCAAGGGGCCGAGAACCGGCCGACCTACCACCTCTACGAGGAGCTGATCGGCGCCGCGTTCCACAACCACGCCTACGGCCACTCCGTCATCGGCTACGAGCAGGATCTCCGTCGCATGACACGCGACGATCTGTACAACCACTATCGGACCTACTACCGCCCTGACAATGCGTTCGTCACCGTGGTCGGCGACTTCGACGCCGACGAGATGACCCAGAAGCTCACCGAGGCGTTCGGGTCCATCGAGAATCCGGATATCCCGGTGCCGGAGGTCGCGCCCGGCGGCCCACAGCACGCCGAGCGCCGCATCACCCTCCATCGCCCGTCCCCGGCGTCGTACATGATGATGGGATACAAGATCCCCGGCGCGAAGCACGCGGACATCCCCGCGCTCATGGTCGCCGACGCGATCCTCTCCGGCGCGAAATCGATGGGCATGGGCAGCGGTGGCGGAATGGGCCGCTCGTCTCGCCTCTACAAGGCTCTTGTCACCACCGGTCTCGCCCGCTCCGCCAGCTCCAGCGCCTCACCGGAACTCGATGAGTCGCTCTGGTCGTTCACCGCAACCGCGCTGCCGGGCGTGGAGGCAGAGCGCATCGAGGACGCGATCGAAACCGAGATCGAGCGGCTGAAGCAGACGCCGCCGAGTGATGAAGAGTTCACCAAGGCGCGCAAGCAAATCCGCGCCCAGTACGTCTACTCGCAGGAGACCGTCACGAACCAGGCGTTCTGGCTCGGGAACATGGAGATCCTCGACCACGCCGCGCGGGTGGACACCTTCGCCGACGAGTTCGACGCCGTCACGCCGGAGGATGTCCAGCGCGTCGCGCAGACCTACCTCGTGAAGGACAAGCGCACCATCGGTTGGCAGTTGCCGGACGAGTCGGTCACCATGGCCGGCGCGGACCTGCCACTGGAGGTCGCCGCCGAGCCATTCGTGCCGAAAATCTTCGGTCTGAGCGGCGCGGAGGTCTCCTCGCACGGATTCGTTCGCACCGAGTTGCCAAACGGCATCATCGTCCTCGCCCAGCCCCGGCCGGGCGACGGTTCCATTAACGGAACCGTCCAGATTCGAGCCGGCCACGCCGCGACGGGCGACGACATCCCCGGCCGCGCCTCGCTGACCGGTACGATGCTGAATCGTGGCACCGCAGACCGGACGTTTGAGGCGTTCAACGACGAGACCGATCGCCTCGGCGCCATGGTCGGCGCGTCGACCGGTCGCTCGGCGATCGAGGTCGGATGGCATGCGCTTGCCGAAGATCTCGACCGCGTGCTGGAGATCACGGCGGACATCATCCGCAACCCGATCTTCCCCGAGGAGGAGCTGGAGAAAGTCCGCCAGCAGGTGCTCACCGGCATCCGCGAGACAGAGCAGGACACTGGCTCGATGGCGTCGCTCGCGCTTCAGGAACTCCTCTATCCGGAGGGGCATCCCTTCCGCTTACGAACGAGCGGCACGACGGAATCGGTCCAGGCGATCACCCGCGAACACCTGGTGGAATATCACGCGCGCCACTTCGGCCCGACCGCGACCACCATCGCGCTCGTTGGCGGTATCGAGGGGATCGAGGAGGCGGTCGAGAAGCTCACCAGGGCATTCGGCGACTGGACCAACGACATCCCCGCGCCGCATGATGCGCCCGAAGTCGATCCGCTACCGGAAACCTCACGGGCGACGCGGGTGATTCGCGGCAAAAGCCAGGCGGACATCGCACTCGGCTACCCGACCGTACCGCGGGCGCATGAGGACTATTACGCTCTGCAGCTGGCGAACCTGATTCTTGGCCAGCTCGGGCTGATGGGCCGGCTTGGCGCTGAGGTGCGGGACAGGAACGGGCTCGCCTACTACGCGACGTCGTCGCTTTCCGGCGGCATCGAGAACAGCATGTGGAACGCCCGCGCGGGCGTCGATCCGGCTAACATCGGCCGCGCACTGGAAGGCATCGACCAGGAGCTACGGCGCATCCGCGCCGAACCGGTGAGCGACGAGGAGTTCAACGACGCGAAGAGTTACCTGATCGGTTCACTCCCGCTCGGGCTGGAGTCGCTCGGCGGGGTGACCAACCTGCTGCTGACGCTGGAGCGCTTCGGTCTCGGCCAGGATTACCTGGATCGTTACCCGGAGATCATCTCCGCGCTGACGAAGGACGACCTGATGCGCGCGATGGCGACGCACATCGACCCGGACCGCCTCGCGATCGGCATCGCCGGCCCGCAGGGCATCGAGGGAGCGTAATGACGGCGATCCGGCTGCTCGACGTCAACGTCGGCCTCCCCGCACCGCTTGCCGAACGGCACGGGGAGATCATCACCAGCGGCATCCGCAAGCGCCCGGTTGGAACGGGGACCGTCGTCGTCTCCGCGACGAACATCGCCGGCGATGGCCAGGCGGACCTCGTTAACCACGGGGGTCTCGACAAGGCCGTCTACTGCTACTCGGCCGACAACTTCCCGTTCTGGCGGGACTCGATCGGGTATGCGGGCGACGGCATCCACGCCGCCTTCGGGCAAAACCTGACCGTGGCCGGTCTCGGCGAAGACACCATCCACATCGGCGACCGCCTGCGCTGGGGCGATGTCCTGCTCGAGGTCAGCCAGCCGCGCTGGCCCTGCTCGAAGCTCAACCTGCATTCCGGCGTGAAGAAGCTCTCGAACCAGCTCATCCACACGGCCTTATCGGGCTGGTATGTGCGCGTGATCGAGCCGGGCATGGCGCCGACGTCGGGTGAGATCACGATCGTCGAGCGCGATCCGCTCGGCATCACCGTGCGCGAGGCGTTCGAAGCTCGCCGCGATCCGGGTTTCGATCCCGACCGTCGCCGCGAGATCATGTCACACCCGAAGCTCGCCAAAGCGTGGTCGCGCTGACCTTGGGAATCGATACGTCGACGGCAGGCCGGACACAAGAGTCCGGCCTGCCGTCGCTATTCGCGTCGGCTCCTGCTTCCGCTGAATATGCCAAGGAACGGCGACCCGGCTCCCAGCAGGAAGCCGAAGTCGTACCAGTTTCCTTGACGCAACGCGTCGTAGACCGGCTGGCCCTCCAACGCGTTGAACACGTGCAAGATCAGCACGATCCATGCGGTCAGCCCGTTCCAGATGCCCCATAACAGGTCGTGCCACCACATTGTGAACTCCTTCCCATAGGGGTTTGAGCGGTGCTAGGAGGCGGGAGCCGTCTCTCCCGCATACGCCGCCTCAAGCCCCGCGATGTCGATCTTCACCATCTGCAGCATAGCCTGGACCACGCGCCCCGCCTTATCCGGATCCGGGTCGCTCATCAGCGTCATCAACCGCTCGGGGATGATTTGCCACGACACGCCGTAGCGATCCTCCAGCCACCCGCATTGGACCGGCTTGCCACCCTCAGTGGTCAGCTTTTCCCACAGCGTATCGACCTCGTCTTGCGACTCGCACAGCACAGACAGCGAGAACGCGTCGGTGAACGTGAAGCCATGATCGTAGTCCGACTCGTTGAGGATGAACGGATCGCCCATCAGCCGGAAGTTCGCCATCATCACGTTGCCCTTGTCGTCCTTCGCGACATTGTCGATGCCAGAGTCCGGGAACAGCGACGTGTAGAACCCGACAGCGTCCTCCGCCTTGCCGACGTTGGCTCCGGTCAGCATCAGGAACGGCGTCAATGACTGACGCTCACCGGTCAGCGAGATTTGCCACGAAAGCCCGTAGCGGTCCTGCACCCAGCCGAAACGCTCGCTGAACGGGTATGCGTCGAGCGGCATGAGCGCCACGCCGCCCTCCGAAAGTCCCTCCCAGAGGCGGTCGACCTGCTCGACCGTCTCGCAGCCAACGAACATCGACGACGATGGCGTAAACAGGTGATCAGGACCTGCGTTCATCGCCTGCACGTCGCGGCCGGCCAACCGCGCAGAGACGATCGTCACCTTGCCGGGGCTCCCCGGATTCTCGTCCGGTAAGCGGCTGACGTCGGTGATCTCGCTGTTTTCGAGGAGAGACGCGTAGAGCGTCGACGCATCCTCGGCGGCATCGTCATACCAGAGAAACGGGGTGATCTTCTTCATCCGACTGTCGTCCTTTCCTGCGCATGCCTGGAAAGCGCGGCACTCCCGACCGTGCTTGCGACCACCATACGCTTGGACGTTCGTGCCCGCTTCTTGCATCCTGCGAAACGTGTCTGACTCACGAAGCCGCCGCGCCGTCTGGTTCATGAGCCATGCGCCAGAGGGCCAGGGCGACCCAGATCAGCCAGGCGAACAGCAGAATGCCATAGGTGGAATAGACCATGCCCAGCCACGGCCGCAGCGCCTCGCAAACGATCCCGACCGCGCCGGTGACGATGCCGAGCCACGCCAGACCGCGAGGGAAGATACCGCGTAGCATTACCGCCGAGACCAGGAGCACGCCGAGCGCCTGCATCACTCCGAGCGCGGCGGGTGCATCGTTATAGGCCATCATCGTCTCGGCGCTGGCAACCAGCGCGGCACGGTCCGCATCGGTGGTCGCGTCCGCGTACCGGTCGCTCAGCATCAGGAGCACGAACGAGCCCTCGCCGCTGGTCGGCCAGGCGTATGTCCCGGCCCACGATGCGACACCGATGACACCTGCGATCAGCGCATATGATCGGTTCACGTCCATCAGCGCCACGGTGAGCGAGACGAACGTCACCATCAAAAGCACGCCCGGAAAGAGCCAGAGCACCTGCTTGACGATGTAGAGGGTCCGGTTGGCGTCGATGTAGGCCAACATGTCCGCCCCGCCAGACGTGGGAGCGAGGTCCGACGCGAACACGAGCACCAGCGCGACGACATAGAGCGCGACGGCGAGTCCTGTACTGAGCGCACCAGCTCGGTAGACGGTGCGCCACGACGATGTGTCCGTGACGAGGTGAGAGGAAACGACCATGACAGGGTCCTTTCCGGATATGCAGCGCGGAGTATTTCGGTCCCGTCCCTATTGTATGCCCGTCCACAAATGTCCGCGCGCTTGGCATCCGGCTCGCGGAAGCGCTCCTTGCTCTCCTTCCGAGCTGATGGGATATGTCGCTTTTCAGCTTGGGCGAGCATAGTGAAGGGAGAACATCGTGCCCTCCCTCGACCGTTTCAATGACGCAAAATTCGTATCCCGCTCCCGCTGCGGCCGCTCTTGCCCCTGTATGAACCTAGTCGCCCAGCTTGCGGAAGTGCACCAGATTCGTGCGGCCAGCCTGCTTGAAGACAGGGATTGAGCCGACGATGAGCGCGAACTCACCGCGTTTACCGAGCCCGGCCTCGATGATCGCCTCGCCGGATCCGCGGAACGCCTCGTCCGGGTCGTCCGCGTAGTCCAGCACGACCGACTCGACGCCCCAGTTGAGGCCCAACATCCGCGCGATCCGCTCGTTCTCGCAGATCGCCACGATCGACGGCTTCGGCCGGTACTTCGCGATGCGCCGCGCGCTGCCACCGGTCTTGGTCAGCACAACAAGGTGCTCCACCGGCGTCTGGTCGGAGAGCGCGAAGGCCGCCCGTGCGATCGCATCTGCGAACACCGAATCCTCGCTCTGGGCGTCGAAGTGCGGCTCCTGGGAGGCACTGGACCGGATCGGACCCTCCTGCTCGACCTGCTTGATGATGCGGTCCATCGTCCGCACGGCCTGCAGCGGATACTTGCCGACCGCTGTCTCCGCCGATAGCATCACGGCGTCAGTACCATCCCAAACCGCGTTCGCGACGTCGCTGGTCTCGGCCCGCGTTGCCACTGGCTGGGTGATCATTGACTCCAGCATTTGGGTCGCCGTGATCACCGGCGTGCCGAGCCGGTTGCAGACGCTGATGATGCGCTTCTGCGCCTGCGGCACCTGCTCCGGCGGCAGCTGCACGCCGAGGTCACCGCGAGCGACCATGACGCCATCCGCCTCGGCCGCGATCGCCTCGATATTCGCCAGCGCCTGCGGCCGCTCGATCTTGGCGATCAGGCCGGGAACGTCGTCGCCATGCTCGGCGGCGATCTCTCGCGCCTTGCGCAGGTCGTCCGCGTCGTTGAGGAAGCTCAGGCCGAGGAAATCGACCTTGTTCTTCACGGCGAACGCGATATCCGCGCGGTCAACGTCGGTCAACGCACCACCCACGATCGGCGCGCCCGGCAAGGTCACGCCCTGGCGGCTCAGGAGCTGGCCATCGCGCACGACGGTGGCGAGCGCGTAGTCGCTATGAACCTCGCGCACCTGCAACTCGATGAGCCCGTCGGAGATCAGCACGCGCGAACCCGGCGAAATCACGTCCAACACCTTGTCGTAGTTGATGCCGAGCGTGCGGTTCTCGGTCGGGACCGGACCGGCGACAAGACGGACCTGGTCGCCTTCCTGGATCCGGACGAACTTCTTGCCCTCCGGCAGCGGTCCGGTACGGATCTTGAGGCCGCGCAGGTCGAAGAGGATCGGCACAAAGCGGCCCATCTCCTCGGCTACCGCCCGCACGTTCTCGATGATGTTCAGGCGGTCGTCTTCGCTCCCATGGGCCGCATTGACGCGCACGACATCGGCGCCCGCCTCGAGCAGCTCCCGCAGGCGCTGCCGGCTGCTGACCGACGGGCCCAGCGTCGTCACGATCTTCACTCGTCGTTGCATTGGCGTACCTTCACTGCTGTCTGTGGTGCCCACCCCGTCCTCGGCGGGATGGCGATGATGGGTTCATGGTACAAGACGGCAGCCTTCCCGTGCGGACGGCGAGAGGCCACGCCCACTCGGGCATGACCTCTCGCCAGCACATCACGTGACCGGTGCGCCTACTCGTAACGCAGCGCTTCCGCGGGCAGCGTTCTCGACGCCTGGCGCGCCGGGAACCATGACATGATCAGCGCGGCGATGATGGCGATGCCGACCGTGCTGATCACCGTGCCCCAAGGGACCTCGAACTCGACCGAACCGATGCCACCGGTCGTGGCAGGATCATTCACCAGGTTCCACGACAGGATGAGCCCAAGGATCGCACCGGAGAGCGATCCAAGTATGACGACGACAGCGGTTTCGATCACGAACGCGCGCGCGACTGTTTCCGTCTGGAAACCGAGCGCCCGCAGCATGCCGATCTGCTGCCGCCGCTCAACGACTGCCCGGTACGAGATCACGCCGACCGCCGCCACGCCCACGATCATGCCGAGCCCCATGAACCCCTGCATGACAAGCATGAAGGTGCTTTGCTGCTGCCGGCTATCGATCATCTCCTGCTCGATATCAACACCCTGCGCGCCATAGGGAAGCAGCTCGCGCTCAATGTCCGCAGCCAGCACACCCGGGTCAGCTCCGTCCGCCACCTTCATGTAGTAGGAAACGAACCGCGGCTCACCAGGCGGGATCAGCCGATCCATCACCGGTGTGCCGACGTAGTAGCCAAACATCATCGTGTAGTCGGCATCCAGTACGCCGATCACTTTGAGGACGAATACATCACCCGAAGATCCTCGCATGCGAATCTCTTGCGGCTCAAACGTACCTTCAGCGGGAATGGTTTCGAATCGCTCACCGGTCATTCCGCCGAAGGAGAAGTCGGCCGTATCGTTCCCTTGCGCCGCCAGGTACGAGGGGATGACCACGACGTTCGACTCTGTCTTCAGCGCCTCGCGGATCGCCTCGTCGGAGTCGTACCCTTCGGCACGGGCGCTGTACCGGAGCGAGGTGTCGTCCAGGTATGTGGCATCCATGCTCCGCACCAGGAACCCGGATTCCCATCGGTAGCTGCCGTCATCGTTCCGGACGTACTGCTGGTCAAGCAGGGACCCCGCCACATCCACGCGGCCTGGAGGCCCCAACTGCGAAGTGTCGATCCCGGCGTCGTTCAGCGCCGCCGAGAAGTCGTCGATCGGGTTGGCCATGGGCACATCCACCCGGATCTGCATCCCCGCGTTCGCGTCATCCGCGAGCAAAGCCTGCGAGAAGATCGAGTTCATGGTGCCCATCACGACGATCGAGAACACGATCAGCGCGAACATCGCGATCGTCATGCCCGCCCGGCCCGCGTTCGCCCGCGGGTACGCCACGCCGAGCCGAACCGAGGCCAGCATGCCCCGGAACCGGCGCCCAAGCAGCTGCACCAGCGAGAGGAGGAGCTCCATGTTTTGCATGATGATCATCGTCGACGCGGCAACGATCGAGATGCCCGAGATAAAGAACAGCTCGATACCGCCGGCGTCGAAACGATCGCCGACAATTCGCTCCAGGACATCGCTCGGGAGCAGCCACCACGCCAGCACGAACGCCCCGACCAGCGTCAACACCACTCGCATGTTGGCCCCGAAGTATGCGAGCACGGACGCGAGGCCGAACGGGATAATGGTTGTTCCAATCAGGAACGGCGTGATCGTTCCGTTGTTCCATCCCATCGCGGCGAACGCGATGCCAACCAGGATGGCGACGAGTCCCCAAATCAGCTGCGGTCGATGGCGCCTGGCCCGGTAGACCTCCGGGATATCCCGGACAGCCGCGACCACGTTGAGCTTGCTCACCCGCCAGGAGGACAGGATCACCGCCAGGAACGTGATGACCACGCCGAGGCTATAGGCGATGACGAGCGACCGCGGATGGACGTAGAGATCCAGCGAGAACTGCCCTCCGGTCAGCCCTCCCATTCCCTGGGAGATCACCCATGCGGCACCGACCCCGAGCGTGGTGCCAACCAGCCCCGAGACGAGGGTGTAGCCCGCGCCCTCCGCGATGAACTGCTGGATCAGCTGGCGCCGTTGGGCGCCCACTGCTCGCTCCATCCCCATCTCGGCACGCCGCTCGGCGGCGAGCATGGTGAAGATCAGGACGATCAGGAGGATGCCGACCGCGATCGAGAACAGGCCGAAGACAACGAACATCGTGACGAAGAGGCTCGCGGTGAGCTCCGCGTTGTCGGCGTTCATCTGTTTGATCGGGACGACGCCCATGTCCCGCGACCCGAGGTTCTCTTCCAGGATCCCCGAAACCTCGTCGGAACCGTCGAGTCCATCCCGGGCATTTCCGGTATTGGAAACGAAGATCGCCGAGATGCGTCCTTCGTTTCCGGTGATTTGCTGCAAGTGCTCGAACCCGACGATCATCGAGGCGGCGTTCGGGTTGATGCCACCGGCGAGGGCCGTGTTGGGCACGATGCCTCGCACGGTTGCGCCGTAGAACCGATTGCCAAGGAAGTACCCGACATGGTCCCCGGGGGCGAGGCCAAGGTCGTCGGCCGCTTCCTGGCTGATGTATGCCTCGTCTGCACCAAGGGTAGTGACGTCGATCGGCGTCCCGTCGACCTGGTCCAGGCCTCCGACGTCGTCATAGACCTGCTGGGGTGCCCCGAGGATATAGACCTGGGGGTTGGACGCGGTGGCGGAATCGAGAATGGCCTGGGGAGCCATTGTCCCGTCAACCGCGGTATCCCCGAGGTTGATGACCGGCCCCATCGTCAGTAAGGCGCCGCCCACGGCGTCTACCGGAGCATTCGCGAGGATCTCACGCACCGTGTCGACGCTCTCCGCCGGGAGCGTGTCCATAATCATCGAGTCGACACTGCCCTCCCCCGACTCATCGTAGGAAGCCACCACCAGCTCGTCGACCGGACCAAGGAGATCGTAGACCGCCGCGTTGACGGAATTGTTCATGGTGTCGCCGGTGGCCAGTGCCGCGGAGATAATCAACGTCGCCAACATCAGCCCGACGATGATGAGCGATGTCTGGGTCTTGCGCCGGGGAATGTTCCTGACACCCAGCTTGAAGATCACCGGGCGTCGCCAGGCGATAAATGCCACAAGCAGCAGGCATAGCCCAAGCAGGGCCAGCATCACGACCATGATGCTGTTCATTGGGACGCCAAAAAGTCTTTCCATGGTGCGAGTCCTTGGTCGTGGGAGACGTTCGAGACGCGAATGCGATCCTTACCGTGGCGCCGCGAGGGCACCGCCCAGCATTGGCTGCGCCGACGCCTGGAGCCCGTGCGCCATCGTCTCTTCGCCCACGATCTCACCGTCGCGCATACGAACGATGCGGTCGCACATGTTGCCGACACCGGGATCATGCGTGACGAGCACAATCGTGAGTCGCTGCGTCTGGTTGAGCTCTTGCAGGAGATCCATGATCTCCGTCGCCGCAGCCGAGTCCAGTGCGCCTGTCGGCTCATCTGCCCAGACGATCGCGGGGGAGTTGACGAGGGCCCGCGCGACGGTCACGCGCTGGCGCTGGCCGCCGGAGAGCTCCGCAGGCCGGTGATCTGCCCAGTCGAGGAGCCCGACCTTGGCCAGGGCAGCCCTGGCCAGCTCTCGCGCCTCGGAAGCCTTCAGGTCACCAACGAGGAGGGGGAGTTCAACATTCTCCACCGCTGTCAGCACCGGCAGGAGGTTATAGACCTGGAAAATGAAGCCCATCCGCTTGGCGCGGTATGACGTGCGCTTCCTGTCGCTCATCTGCGAGATGTCCTCGCCCTCGATGAGAATGCGCCCATCGTCGACGCTGTCCAGTCCCGAGAGGCAGTTGAGCAGCGTCGTCTTGCCGCAGCCGGAGGGGCCCATGACCCCGACCATCTCGCCGCCATGGACCTCGAAGTCGATGGTCTTCAGGGCATGGACCTGGCTGGAGCCGGTGTCGTACGTCTTGGAGACGCTTTGGGCCGAGATAATGACCCCGTCGGCCACCGGCTGGACCGGGTTGGTGTCGCGTCGTCGAAAGAACATGTGCTGACTCCTGGCTTCCGGGTGTGTCTGTACGGCGAGAAATGGCACTCTGGTCCCGCCCCCAGTGTAGGCCGGGGGCTGTTACAGAGGTGTGTCAAAGATGCTCAATTTCGTCGGCGACCGTGCCGACAACGTGACGGCGGGACGAGTGGCTACCGCTATGGCACGAGTCGTGTGATAGTCTCGGCATAGCGCACTTCCCGACGCAGGAGATTTCCTTGGGCTGGCTCACCGACGTTGTCGAATTTATCCAGAAACGGCCTGATCGGTTTATCGACTTGCTGGTGGCCCATCTGCGCCTCAGCTTCACCGCGCTCGCCATCGCCGCACTGATCTACATCCCGCTTGGCGTGCTCTTCTCGCGCATGCCGCGCTTCGGGGCCCAGGCCGCGGGCGCGTTCGCCGCCGTTCGCGTCATCCCCTCCCTCGCGCTGGTCTTTCTCTTCTATCCATTCCTCGGGTTCGGCCAGCTCCCCGCGACCGTGGCGCTCATCGTCCTCGCGGCTCCCGCCTTGATCATGAACACCTTCGCCGGCTTGCGAAATGTCGACGCGCCGGTTCTCGAAGCCGCGCGTGGGCTCGGCATGAATGATGCGCAGGTGTTCCTGAGGGTCCAGATGCCGCTCGCCCTTCCCGTGATCATCGCGGGGATGCGGTTGGCGGCTGTTGAGTTGCTGGCCAGCGCGACGCTGGCCTCATTCGTGGGCGCGAAATCGCTCGGTCAATACATCCTGACCGGGATCTCGCTCCTCGATACAACGTACCTCCTTGTTGGAGGGATCCCGATCGTGCTGCTGGTGCTCCTGGCAGACGCGATCTTCAATGGTGTCGAGCGACTCGTCACCCCGCCGCGAACCACGGCGCCATGACCGTGGGCACGAAAGGAAACTCGAACATGATCACCCGCCGCACATTTATGAAGTCCACCGCTGCCGTGCCGCTTGTCGGTGCCGGTATCGCCGCCATGGCGAACACCGCTGCCGCGCAGGATGGTGAGACGGTCATCGTCGGCTCCAAGGACTTCACCGAGCAGTTCATCCTCGCGCAGATGTACCTGAAGGTGCTCGACAACGCCGGCATCCCGACCGAGGATCGCATGAACCTCGGCGGCACGCAGGTCGCTCAGCAGGCGCTCGTCGAGGGCGAGATCTCGATGTACCCCGAGTACACCGGCACCGGCCTGACCGAGGTCCTGCAAATCCCGCTGGACGAGGTCATGGGCGGTGGTAGTGCCACGCCGGAGGCCTCCGCATCGATGGGCGCCACCCCGGCCGCCGGCAATGACCTGTCGCAGGTCGTCTACGATCGTGTCAAGAGCGAGTATGAGACCCAGTTCAACCTGACCTGGCTTGAGCGCTCGCCGGCCAACAACACCCAGGCGCTCGCGGTGAAGCGCTCGTTCTCCGAGGAGAATGGCATCACCACGATCTCGCAGCTGGCCGAAGTTGCCGACCAGTACACCATCTCGGCACCGGCTGACTTCCCGGAGCGCGAGGATGGCCAGCTCGGCCTCATCCGCGTCTACGGCCAGGGCTTCGAGTCGATGGAGGTCCTGCCGGTCGCGCCGGGCCTGAAGTACCAGGCACTCCTCGACGATGAGGCGCAGGTCGTCCTCGCGTTCGGCACCGACGGCCAGATCAGCGGCTACGACCTGGTGCTGCTGGAGGACGACATGGGTCTCTGGCCGCCGTACAACGTCGCCCCGGTCATCCAGATGTCGCTGCTCGAGACCTACCCGGAGATCAGCGACCTGCTCAACGGCGTCACCACGCTGCTGACTGACGAGGTTCTCTCCGGTCTCAACTGGCGCGTCGACGGCGATGAGAAGGCCGAGCCGGCTGACGTCGCGCAATCCTTCCTCGAGGAAAACGGCCTCCTCGGCTAAACCGCAGATGAGGGGTGAGGTGATCGCCTCACCCCTCGTCATCCCTGACGTGTGGTGTTCCGCTCCGGAGGTGTCCCATTTCAGCCGCTCCTGCACCGTCATCGACCGTCCGCGGCAGTGCGATCACGATGCGGAACGTCACCAAACGCTATCCGGGCACGGCAGAGGCCGCCGTGGATGGCGTTGATCTGGACATTTCCCCGGGCGAATTCGTCGTTCTGCTCGGGCCTTCGGGCTGCGGCAAGACGACCTTGCTGAAGATGATCAACCGCATCTACGAGCCGAGCGATGGCACGATATCCATTGACGGTGTGGATGTGCTGTCGTTGAAGGCGAGCGATCTCCGCCGGCAAATCGGCTACGTGATCCAGCAGACCGGTCTCTTCCCGCACATGAAGATCGCCGCGAATGTCGCGGTGGTGCCCAAACTCCTCAATTGGGACAAAGCCCGCATCCAGGAGCGTGTTCGCGAGCTGCTCGACCTGGTCGGGTTGCCACCGGATGACTACGCGAATCGCTACCCCGCCCAGCTCTCCGGCGGCGAACAGCAACGCGTCGGTCTCGCCCGGGCCCTCGCTGCGTCACCGCCAACGATGCTGATGGACGAGCCCTTCGGCGCGCTCGACGCCATCACGCGCAGTCGCCTGCAAGACGAGCTGCGCCGTATCCACCGCCGTATCTCGCAGACGGTCCTGTTTGTTACCCACGATATCGAAGAGGCTGTTCGCCTCGCCGACCGCATCGTCGTGATGCGGAGTGGGCAGATCGTCCAGGTCGGGACACCCCTTGAGATCGTCAGTGAACCGGCCGATCAGTTCGTCTCGGACCTTGTCGGCTCCCATGACGTGCTGCGTCGCTTCAGCCTGATGCCGGCGCGGGCCGCCATGGAACCGCTGCCGGACGAGCGGCAGGATGTGCCCTCGATCGACGCCGATTCCTTCCTGCGCGAGGCGCTGGGCGTGCTCGTCGAGACGGCGGCGCCGTATCTGATCGTCGAGGACGAGCAAGGCACGCCGATCGGCACGCTCTCGATGAACGCCATCACGCGCGCCGGCGCGCCCGTCGAGCGGTAGCGCCATGTATCTGGACTATCTGTTCGAACACTCCGACGTCGTTCTTGAGCTGGCTGTCGAGCATTTGCGGATTGCCGTCCTGGCCCTCGTTATGGCGCTGCCGCTGTCGCTGCTGCTGGGTGTGGTCGGTGTCGTCTGGCGCCCTCTGCGCCAGCCGGTGTTGTGGGTCGTCGGGACGCTCTATACAGTCCCCAGCCTCGCGATGCTGGCCTTCCTCATCCCGTCCCAGGGGCTTGGCCTGCGCCCGACCCTGATCCTGCTCGTGCTCTACGCGCAGGTGTTCCTGGTGCGCAACATTATCACCGGGTTGACCGGCGTTGATGCCGCTGTGCTGGAAGCCGCCAGGGGGACGGGCATGACGTCGTCGCAGGTGCTGCGGCAGGTCTGGCTGCCGATGGCACTCCCGGTCATCCTCGCCGGCGTCCGCATCACGCTCACCACGGTCATCGGACTCGCGGTGCTCGGAGGCTGGGTTGCTGCTGGTGGATTGGGCGAGCTTCTCTTCTCCGGCATCAGCACGAACAACCCGGCCAAGGTCATGGCCGGTATCGTCGCGATCGTCATCCTCGCCCTGCTGGCCGACCTCGTGATGCGCGGCATCGAATTCCTCACACCCCTCGCCCGAGCCCGCCGCGCCGCCGCCAGCGGATAACGCGAAGAACCGGACCGCCGCAAAAGCACAAAAGCGGCCCGGGTGTGTCCCCGGGCCGCTTGCGCTCTACTGATCATGCGTCGTCGCTCTGGCGCTCGCCGCGTTGCCGCGCTTGCCGCTCGCGGAGTCGCCGCAAGGCCGCCTCGCGTCCGCCAGTGGACCCATCGTCGTCGTCCCCAGCTGGTGGCAGCAGGTCTGTCGCGTCGTGCGCCTCGGGGAGGATCTCAAACGGGTCGTCCACCCCGGCGTCGTCCTCACCCGTCCTGGTGCCCGTCAGGGACGTGTCGGCGACCCGCTCATGCTCGTCGTCATCGAGATCAGCGATATCGGCACTGACCTCCTCCGGTGTCAGGGTCTCGACGTACTCCTCGATCTCCTCAACGCCGGTGTCGCCATCCTCTGGCTCGAGCGGCGCCTCGTCGCTGAAGGCGTGCGCCTCGTATTTGGCGTACTGACCCTCGAATCGGTCATCCTCGACAAAGGCTGGTTCGTGGTCGCGCTCATCCTCGTCGTCGTCACCGGAAGGATGATGCAGCTCGTACTTCGAAGAACGTGCGGCGAATTCGTCGACCTCGTATTCGTCCTCATATTCATCGTGGTCGGCGGACCCGCGAGCGACGTCGTACACCTCATCCCCGACAAGCTCGTCATCATCCTCGGCCGGCTCCCGTGCCTCCTCCGGACGGTCAGCACGCGGGGCACCGCTGTCATAGCGCAGCGGCTGGTAGCTCGACAGCGCGTTCGGGAGCGAGAGAACACCCCACGACCCGAACTTCTCGACGTAGAGCCACGACCATACCGCCACACCGATTAGCATGAGGCCGGTGACGACCAGGGCAACGATGTTGCCGATGCTGTTGCCGGGGTCCAGCAGCATCAGGAGGAATGTCGCGAGCACGAGCGCCGCGCCGCCGGTCGCGATCACCGCGCCGAGGCCGGCCGTGAACCGCGTCCACGAGGCGCGGGCGGTTGCGTACTCGCGCCGATCGTAGGCGCCCTCCTCGCCCTCGCGGAAACGCCATCCGGGTCCCCAGGTCCGAACGGCGTACCCGAGCAGCATGAGCGTCGCGCCGTAGCCAGTTCCATAGACGACGTAATCCACCGTGACTCCCCACTCGCATGTTGACCCGCGCTCACGCCGAACGCGAGCCAGGCTACTGGCGTGACCTTACATCCCCCGATATGGGCCACAACTCGTCAGGGAAGAGTCTACAGCGGATGCGATAGCGGAAACACATGTCCGTACAGGCAGGACGCGGAGCAGAGCGACCGTCAGGCGGTCTCATCCTGTCGCGTCTGCAACCATCCGAGAAGCAGGATGAGCAGCGACGTGATCGCCACGGCGATCTGCAGCGGGCGGCCGTCATGGATCATGAGCGACTCGACGACGATCCAGCCAAGCATGACGCCGCCGCTCACCATCGCCATCCGGCCCTGCCACCGCACACGCTGGAGCAGCGAAACGGCGGCTGTTGCGAGGCTCCCGCCAACCGCGATCGCGAGCAGCAGACCTGGCACGAGGAAGCTGTCGAACGGTGTTCCCTCGAGCTGAGACTTCGGCATCCCGAGCCCGGTGATCAAGAGGCCGATCCCGCCCCCGATCGCGGTGAGCGCGGAGAACGATGTCAACGCGAGCAAGCCCGGATGCACGAGCGAGCCGAGCGATCGCGCGTGTCCCGGACCATACCCTGTCTGCAAAACGCTCATCGCGAGCCTCCGTGGATCATCGGCCGATCGCGAAGATGCACATCCAGCAGGCCTCGCGGGTGCTCGACGCGCAGCAGCATGGCCGCCAGCCCGCCAAAGAGGACCGTCGAGAGCGTATACGGCCAGATCAGGAAGAAGAGGAAGACGCTCCATGCGACGCTGAGGACCAGCCCGTAGCGGGCCCACGGGTCACGCGCGAGCAACAGCATGCCGAGCCCGAGCTCGCCGAGGATGAGCATGCCCCCCCACAGCGTTGGAGCGGACCCGATGATCGTATCGAAGAACCACCGGTACGGAGTGAACGTGGCGTTGTCCGCGAGATCGCTCCACGCCGACTCCGCGTTCGGGAGCGTCCAGATCGCGTTGACGACCGCACCGGCGATCCAGGTCGCGCCGAGGGCCAGGCGAAGGAGAAGCGGAACATCGGGACGATGGAGTGAACGCATGGCTATCACCTGTATGGCTTCAGCATGGGTGTCGTTCGGACCCACCACCACTGTAGCCGGCGGCCATGTCAGGGGAATGCGCGTTCGCGACGGGCGTATGCCAAACCCGTAACGATGTCAGGTGCTCTCGGGAGATTCGAACCGGTAGCCGATGCCCGGGTACGTCGTGATCAGCGTCAGGCTCTGGTCCTCCGGCTCCAGCTTGGCACGCAGGCGGCTGACCCACGTGCGGAGGTACTGCGTTTCATTGCGGTATTCCGGCCCCCAGATGCGGCTCAGGAGCTCGCCGTGCATCATCACGCGACCGGCATTCTCCGCCAGCTGCGTCAACAGCTCCCACTCGCGGCGGCTAAGGCGAACTTCCTCACCCTGCACGCGGACGGTCTTGCGCTCGAGGTCGATCTCCAGCCCCGGGTAATGCAGCACGGACTCCGTGCTCAACGACCGGCCGCCTCCCGACCGCCGCAGGACCGCCGCGATGCGCGCCTCGAGCTCATCCGGATTGAACGGCTTGGTGATGTAATCGTCAGCGCCACTCTGGAGCCCTTGCAGCTTGTCAGAATCGCTGCCGCGCGCGGTCAGCATCACCACCGGTACCTGGCTATGCTGGCGGATGCGCCGCAGGGTCTCGAAACCGTCCATGTCCGGCATCATCACGTCCAGCACGATCAGGTCTGGCGTCTGGAGCTGCAGGATGCTAAGCGCCTCGTCGCCACGGGAGGCGGTGAGCACCTCATAGCCATCGAGGAGAAGCTTCGCCTTGACCAGCCGAACAATCGGGGCCTCGTCATCGACGACGAGAATCAGGTGCTTGTGTACGGCCATGGTGTTACTCCACCCCGTCGTCATCGTCCGAATCATGCTCATCCTCCCAATCTGGCACCATGGGCAGCTCGACCTCGAAAGTCGCGCCCATGCCGGGCCCATCCGAGCTCGCGCGGATTCGCCCGCCTTGCGCATCGACCAGCAACCGGCTGAGATACAGCCCCAGACCCATCCCGCGCACTGTCGGGTCCGCCCCGGGGCGCCGGAAGCGCTCGAACACGTGGTGCACATGTTCCTCGGCAATACCGAGCCCCTCGTCAATGACCCGGATCGAGACCCGATCTTCGTGACGCCAGATATGCGTGCGGATCTCACCCCCACCGGGCGAGTACTTCACGGCGTTCTCATATAGGTTGCGCAAGATCTGCTTCAGCAGCTCCGGCGATCCCTCGGCCGGCGGCAGGTCCGGGTCGACCACTAGCGTGAACGCGTGACCCTGCGCCTTGTCGCGGAACTCCTCGATCATCGGCAGCACCAGCGGCACAACGAGGATCGGCTCCGTCGATGCCTGGAAGCGCCCGGCCATGATCTCCGAGACGCTCAACAGGTTGCCGAGCATACGGTCCAACCGCAGGCTCTCCTCGCCGATATCCTGGAGCAGCTCGTGGCGCATCTCGTCGTCCATCGCCTCACCCTGCTGTGACAACAGCATCGCGCCTCCATGGATCGCCGTCAGCGGCGTCCGGAACTCATGTGAGATGAGCGACAGGAAGTCATCCTTGATCTGCTCGGCGACACGCTCGCGAGCGACATCGAGGAATAACACAACTGCCCGCGCCACCCGCCCCTCATCATCGTAGATGGGCGTCGACTGAACCCGCACCGGGATGCGCTGCCCGGCCTTCGTCTGCAGAGTCAGCGCGCGGTTCCCAACAATCTCGCCGCGCAACGCGATCATGCCGGGATGCTCCGAGCGGGGCAGCTCCGTGGCGTCCGCGCGGTACCACGTGAAATCCCGGTACACGCGCAGGTCTGCTCCCTCGTGGGCCTCGTCGCCGAGCATGGTTTGTACGGCGGTCTTGTTGGCCAACTCGACGCGACCGTCCGGCGGAAGGAGCACGAGCACCCCGGCCGGCAAGGTATCCATGATCATCCGCAGCTGCGAGAGTTGGGCCTCGATCCGTCGCTGCGCAGCCGCGAGCCCGGTTCTGCCCTCGGCGCGGTTGAGTGCCTGGGCCACATACCAGGCCAGCCGTGTGAGGCGCGCCAGGTCGTCCTTGCCGAACCCCTCACCGTTCTCCCGGTCGACCAGGTACAGGAACCCGTGGTCCCCCAGCGGCACGCCCATCACCGCCTGGACCGACAGGTGCGCGGGCGGCATGGCGCCGCCGCTCCCATGGAACGAGTTCCGGTTGACGAGAAGTGCTTCCGGAAGGCTGGCGTTCCCGGTGACCGGGCAGGCGCTGTCCGTCCGCCACCCTTCGACGCCGGGGACCGGTGGATCGCCCCCCAACAGCACGGAGGCCTCCTCGTCGATCCCGGAGTGCACCACAAGCGCGGCCGACCGCGCACCGAACAGATCTCGCGCGCCGTCGACCAGTCGCCGACGCATCGCCTCGGCATCCGGCTGGCCGACGATGTCCAGCGCCAGCTCGTAAGCCCGGGCAACGGGATCGTCGGTCCGCAACGCGACCGGCGGGTCACCGTCCAATTGGACCGCAGGCACCGGCGTACCGCCATGCGAGAACATGGCAGCAAAGTCGCCGAGCAGATCATCGATTTGTCGTGAAGGGGCAATGTTGTGCTTATCCGGCATGTCCTGTCCCGAGTGTTGAGTGCCCGAGCAGTCGCTCTCCGCGATTCGGCACCGGGCGATAGGCTAGTAGCCACCGTGCGGCGAGCCAGGCGAGGCCGAGCGTGACCGGCAAAAGAAACACGGCCATCCCCACGCTGGCAGAGGGATCGTCCTCCAGCCACATCGCGACGCTCATGCCGAGGATCGCCCCGGCCATGCAAACTGCGTAGGGCACCATGCCGTACGCCATGCGGATCGCCAAGGCGCTACGCCGGAGCAGGCCGACGCCGATCGTGAGCATCGCCGGCACGAGGAAGCCGAGATCGAGCATCTTGACCAGCCAGAACAGGGTCGGCCCGAGCTCATACTCTTCGATCATCTCGCCGCGATAGATCTGGACCGCCTGGGCAGTCCATGACAGTGCGAAGAACGCTGCGACCAGGAGAAAGACACCAGCGGTCGCCCGGCGCAGACCGGCTGGCGGCTCCGGCGCCTCGTACCGAAGCAACTCGGCCAGGGCAATGATCGCGACGGCGGCTCCGAGGGCGATGAGCGCGGCGTAGAGGAAGAAGGCTCGCTCGGCATTGCCCGGGTAGCGACCGTATTCCTGCCCGACGATGGCGGTGACGAACGTGTAGACCGCGTAGGCGGCCGGCCCGAACGCAAGCGGCGCGGCCAGCGGATCTTGCCGGAGCCAGCGGACGGCGGCAAGCAGCAGCAGCGGGACCACGACGACCAGGGTCACCACTTCCCCACCCTCGTACTGGACGACCAGGGAATCCGGCAAATGAAACCGGATCGTGTCCGTGATCAGTGGGCCAAGGATCGCGGCAAGCGTGATCCCGATGGCCAGGAGGAGCGAGAGTAAAGCGGCGACGCGATGCCGTGGCATGACGAGACTCCTGTCATCCGGGCGCGCCGGGGCACCGGTGCTCCGGCGCGAAACGATGTCTCGTATACATTCTACAATACGGAACGCCGGCAGGCGCGTGTCCTGCCGGCGTTCATGTCATGGAGCCACGTCGCTGGGCTTACCGGCGCAGCCGGTTCATAAGCATCGCGAAGCCCTCGCGGCCACGGAGATAGTCGCGCAGGCTGTACCACTCGTTCGGCGCGTGCGCCTTGCTGTCCGGCGCGGCCCACGCCATCGTGACCGTCTCGACGCCGAGCTCATCCTGGAAGATGCCCGTCGCGGGCACCGTTCCGCCGTTCCGCGTAATGACCGGGTCGGTGCCGTACAGTTCCTTCAGCACATCCGTGACGGCGGCGAACACCGGATGGCTGCGATCGGCGGCATACGGGCGCGCCGAGCCCGGCAGCCCGACGACCTCGACCTTCGCGCCCGGTGGGCAGTGCTTCTCGACGTGCGCCTTCAGCAGCTCGACGATCTTCGCCGGGTCCTGGTCGGCGACGAGGCGACATGTCACCTTCAGGTGCGCTTCGCGCGGCGTCACGGTCTTGATGCCCTCGCCCTGGAAGCCGCCCCATATGCCGTTGAAGTCCACCGTCGGGCGCGCCCACTGCCGCTCACGCGCGGTGTATCCGGCCTCGCCCCAGAGTGAGTCGACGCCGAGCTTGCGCTTCTCCTCGTCCTCGTCCATCGCCAGCTTCGCGACCTCGTTACGCTCCTCCTCGGTGAGCTCGCGGACGTCGTCGTAGAAGCCCTCGACCAGCACGCGGCCGTTCTCGTCATGGAAGGTCGTCGCGAGCTTGACCAGCGACTGCACCGCGTTCGGCACCCACGCGCCGTAGGAGCCGGAATGCAGGTCGGTGTTCGCCGCGGTCAGGTTGATCTGGACCCCGGCAAGACCCTTCAGGGACACACCAAGCGAAGGCGTATCCGGCCCAAACTGCCCGCCATCAGCGGAGATCACGGCGTCCGCATGCAGGAATTCCTTCTCCTTCTGCAGGATCGCGCGGAAGTTCGGGCTCCCGATCTCCTCCTCGCCCTCAAAAATGAAGCTGACGTTGATCGGCGGCACGCCGCCGTTGGCCTTCGCGGCAGCTTCAACGCCCTGCACCGCCGTGAGCAGGTTGCCCTTCATATCCGAGACGCCACGGCCATACACCGTGTCCCCGTCCACCGACGGCTCGAACGGCGGGGTGTCCCACAGCTCCAGCGGCTCCGCCGGCTGCACGTCGTAGTGGCCGTAGATGAGGATCGTCGGCTGGTCGTCGTGCGCATGCCAGCGCCCGACCACAGCCGGATGTCCGGCCGAATCGACGATCTTGACCTCCGGCACGCCGGCTGTCTCCATCCGCTTCGCAACCCATTCGGCCGTGGCGCGGACATCGTCCTTCCGCTCCGGGTCGGTGCTGACGCTGGGGATGCGCACAAGCTCGAGCAGCTCCTGCACATGATCGTCCCGACGGGCGTCCAGCTCGTCTTTCCATGCCTTGCCAGTCATCACAATTGCTCCTGTGTCGAAACGCCATCGCCGCGTGTCCGGATCCATCCTCGCAGATCGTCGCCAGATCGCAAAGACGCTCCCGGTTCCCCTATCATGGTCAAAGATCAGGGCCATATCGTCGACCATCCCGATCCATGACCGCGTCAGGCATGTGCCGGTACGAGCGGAGAGCACGCAGGAGCCCATGACCACCACGGCCATCGACCAGAACGAAGACGACCTGCGACTGGTGCACGCCGCGCAGGGCGGCGATATCGACGCGTTCAACCAGCTCGTCACCCGTCACGAGCGGGCGGTATATAGCGTCTGCTACCGCATGCTGCGAGACGGCGCCCTCGCCGAGGACGCGACGCAGGACGCCTTCATCCGCGTCTGGAACAGCATCGACAGCTTCCGGGGCGGCATCGTCCGGCCGTGGATCCTGCGCATCGCGACCAACCGCACGTATGACATCCTGCGCGCCCAGGCCCGGCGTCCCGCGCAATCGCTCGACGCCCAGCCCTTCGAGGCGGAGACGGAATGGACGTCGCAGGCGGACGCGGTGGAGCATCCGGAGAGCTTCGCAACGCGCGGCGAGCTCAGCGCGTTCCTCGAGTCCGCGCTCGCCGCTCTCCCGGAAGACCAGCGCCTCGCCATCGTCCTCTCGGATGTGCAGGGTTACCCGTACGATGAGATCGCCGAGATCATGAACGTCGCGGTCGGCACGGTGAAATCCCGCATCAGCCGGGGCCGTTCGCGTCTCCGTGAAGACCTGCGCGCCTCGCCGGGGGGCATGGAACTCGTCGAACGTTTCGCTCGTCTTAACGACAGGTAGCCAGGACGGCTATCCAACGCAAGGTAGCCACCTTGCGAATCGACAACGACCGACGGACCTGGAGTCACGCCGCGTATGCACCACTCCGACGCCAGGCCCCCGCTCGCGAACATTGTCCGGGACCTTGAACGATGACAGACCGACCAGCCCATCTCGGAGATGACCTCCTCAACGGATGGATCGATGGCGTAGCGACACCGGAAGAAAACGCGCTCGTTCAGCACCACATCGTGAGCTGCGAGCTGTGCGCGACACGTGCCGATGAGCTTCGCGCCGTCGCCACCATCTTCGGCCAGCTGCCGGAGATCACGCCGCCCCGCTCCTTCACCCTCACACCCGAGCAGGCGAAAAAGCCGACGCCGATCCACGAGCGAGGTACCACCAGCACGATCGTGCGGCTCCTGCCGATTGTCCGCGCGCTCAGCGTCGCCGCGATGCTGGCAGTGCTGATCCTCGGCGCGACGCTCGTCCTCAACCCGCAGGACGACACGGTGACGCTCGATGCATCGACGTCGATGCAGTCCGGCGAAACGTCAGGCGGCACCGGCTCGTTGGGAGAATCAAACCCGGCATCCGCGCCGCAGGAGCGAGGCGAGGTGGTCGATCAGGGGCAGGCGGCGTCCGCGCACGACAGCACGAACGCGTCGCTCCAGCACGAGTCAGCCCCGGCGCCGATCGAGGCCACGAACGCCGGCCTGACGAACGTGGAGATCGCGACCATCGTCATCGGCGTCGTCGCCCTCTTCTTCGGCGGCACCTGGATGTGGATGTCGGCGGCCATTCGCGGCGGAGAACCCCGCCACTAGACGCAAGGAACAACCATGACACAGCTCAGGAAAACCGGAGTGTGGCTCCGGGCGGTCCCCCTTACCCTGCTGACGCTCGCCCTCCTCGTGACGGCCGTTCCCGCGGCCAGCGCGCAGAGTTCCACCCCGAACGTCGACTCGCTCCGCCTCATCTCCGTCTCCGGAGAAGGCCGCGTGACCGCCAGCCCGGACACCGCTCGCGTGATGTTCGGCGTCGAGAGTCGCAACAAGGAGCTGTCGACGGCGCAGGACGAGGTCACCGCCAACGTCGAGAAGCTCTCCGCGATGCTCGTCGACAACGGCGTCACCGAGGATGACATCCGCACCGCGTCGTACGACGTCTATCCGGTCAATGAGTACGACCGGAACGGGAACGTCGTCGGCATCGACTACTACCAGGTCACATTGTCGCTCGACGTCACGATCCGCGACCTCGACCAGGTCGGCACGCTGCTGGACCAGGGTGTTACGTCTGGCGCGACCTACATCGGCGGGATCTCGTTCTTCGTCGATGATCCGTCGCCATACATGGCGCAGGCCCGCGAGGCGGCGGTGAACGATGCCCGCACGAAGGCCGACGAGTACGCTCGCCTCTCCGGCGCGATCATTACCGGCGTCTTCTCCCTGAACGAGACATCCGCCCCATCCCCGGCCGCGCAGGACTACGCGATGTCGGACGCCGTCATGGCCTCCGCCCCCCAGGAGGCTTCGCGAGCCGTGCCGGTCTCGCCAGGCACCACGGAGATCGTGGTCACAATCCAGGTGGTCTACACGATTGAACCCGGCAACGGCTGATCGCCGCCCCACCAGTCGAAGACACCCCCCGAACGCCCCGGTCGATCGTCGACCGGGGCGTTCCTGTGCCGCGTCCCGTATCATTGCCCTCGTTGATTCGCGTCCCCGCGCACCCCGGAGGAAAGCCAGCCCATGCGTCCGATCCTGAAGGACTACGCCGCCATGATCGCCATCGGGCTGCTCTTCGTGCTCGGTTTCGGCGCCGTCGCCGTGTTCATTGACCGGGAAACCCCGCCGGAGCGAGTCGAGGCGGTGGCCGCGACGCCCTTCCTGGAGGGCGAGCCGGACCTGATCGTCGATGTCCCGTGGCTGGCGAGCAACCTCGGCACCATCGACCTCATCATCGACCTCTCTGACGAGGAGGTATACGCGCAGGGGCACATCCCCGGGGCGGTCCACGTCTGGTGGGAGGACGCAATGCCATGGCACGCCGCCAACTATGGAGAGGGCGGTAAGCTCAGCGATCCAGCGGAGGAATCCCTGACGCTGGAGTATCCGCAAGACGCGCGTATCGTCGTCTACGACAACAACGCCAGCGAGCGCGCTTCGTGGTTCCTCTGGCTGCTCCGCACGAACGGGTTCGGGAACTCGTGGCTTCTGGACGGCGGCTATGGCGCCTGGATCGGCGCGGGTAACCCCTCTTCCACCGAGTCAGCGTCGCTGGAGAACGTCACCGATCCCACACCAACGTGGATCGCCGCGAACGAGATCGAGACCGGTGAGCTGGCTGAACGCCTCGACGACCCGGCGCTCACGATCATCGACGCCCGCACGCCGGAGCAGCGGCAGGACACGGTGAACGAGACGATCCGCGTCGGCCAAATCCCCGGCTCATGGTCGGTGCCGTCGACGTCCGTGGTCCGTGCCGACGGGACGTTCAAATCCCCGGACGAGTTGCGGCAGGTTTTCGCGCCGCTCGGCCTCGGCCCGGACAGCGAGATCGTGATCTACGGGCGCTTCGGCACGGAAACCGGCCAGGTCTGGCTCGCGTTACACCTCGCCGGGTACCACAACCTGCGCGTCTATGACGATGGCTGGGTGCACTGGGGCTGGGATACAGCTCTCCCCATCGAGCCGCTCGGCACCGCAACGCAACGCGCCACTCCGGTCGCCTCGCCGATGGCCACGCCGTCCGCGTCCCCGGCCGCGTCCCCGATCCCGTAATCTTGGGCCCCGTGCCCGAGACATGGGCGGCAGGTCGATACCGGTCTCAGACGACAAAGGCGTGGGTTCCCTACCCCTTCGTCGCGCCGGCGGTCATGCCCGAGATGTAGTTGTCGACGAAGAACGAGTACGCCACCGCGACGGGCACCGACCCGAGGATTCCGGCCGCCATCAGCGAGCCCCAAAAATAAACGTCCGCACGGATGAGGTCCGTCACGACGCCGACCGGGACCGTCTTCATCTTCCCCGACCCCATGAAGACCAGCGCGTACAGGAACTCGTTCCACGCCAGCGTGAAGCAGAAGATCCCCGCCGAAAGCACGCCCGGCATGGCGAGCGGCAGGATCACATGCCGCATTGCCTCCAGCCGCGTCGCGCCGTCGACGAGCGCCGCGTGCTCGAGGTCGATGGCGATCGTACGGAAATACCCCATCAGTAGCCAGCTCGCGAACGGGATCAGGAACGTCGGATAGGTGAGGATCAGCGCCCAATAGGTGTTGTAGATGCCCAGGTTCGCCACCACCTGTGACAGCGGGATAAAGAGCAGCGTCGGTGGCACCAGGTACGCGAGGAAGATCAAGGCGCCCATGAAGCTGCCGCCCCGGAAGCGGAATCGCCCCAGCGCGTAGCCGATCAGGATGCTCGCCGCGAGTGAGATCACCGTCGCGCCGATCGTGACGATAAACGTGTTCAGCGTGTAGCGCAGGAATGACGTATCGGTGAACAGGTAGCTGTAGTGGTCGAAGGTGATGCTGGTCAGGATGAAGGGGTTGATCGACGTGTTCAGCAGGTCCGCGTTCGGTTTCAGCGAAACGACCAGCATCCAGTAAAACGGGAACAGCAGGAACATCATGAACAGGGCTAGCGGGACATAGAGCCCCATCCAGCGACTTCGCCTCTTGTTCGCTCCAACCATCGCCATACGAGAGTCTCCTCATCGACGCTTGTCCGTGTTGAGGCCGGCCCCGAACGATCGAAGGTCGACACCGAGCGGGGAATCCAGGAGCAACGTCAGTCGTTCGTCCGGATAAAGCGCAGCAGCAGGATCGCCAACACCGCCAGGAACGGGAACATGTACAGCGCGATCGCGGCGGCCATCCCGAGGTCGGTGTAGCTCAGGGCCTGGTAGGCGTACGTGCCGAAGATATGCGTCGAGTTGGCCGGTCCACCTTTGGTCAGCACATAGATCAACTGAAAGTCCGCGAAGGTCCAGATCACCGAGAAGAGCGTCGCGATCAGGGTGATATTCCGGATCACCGGCCATGTTACGGACCAGAACCGCTGCCATGCGTTCGCCCCGTCCAGCGCCGCCGCTTCGTTCAACTCGTGCGGCACGGCTTGCAACCCGGCGAGGATCGAGATGCCGAAGAACGGCACGCCGCGCCAGATATTGGCGACGCAGAGGGACACGATGGCGTTGACCGGATCGCCGAGGAAGTTGATGTTGCCCTCGATCAGGCCGATGTTCTCCAGCACCCAGGAGATCGGGCTCAGCACCCCGCTGTACAGCATGAGGAACGCGAGGCTGCTGATCGCCGTTGGCACGATCCACGGCAGCAACAGGAATGCCCTGAAGAATCGGCTGAAGCGGAACTGCTGGTTCAGCACGACCGCCAAACCAAGGCCGATCACCAGCTTGAACGGCACGGTGCCAAATCCGTACACGAGTGTGTTCCGCACCGTTTTCCGAAAGATCGGATCATCCAGCAGGTACCGGTAGTTATCGAACCCGATGAACTGCTCACCCGCGAATCCCACAAAGGCATCGGTCATGGAGATATAGACGCCGTAGGCGAACGGGTAGGCCATGAAGACGGCCAGGACCGTCAGGCCGGGGAGGAGGAACAACCAGGCGAGGGTCGACTCGCGCTGATGGATTCGCTTCCATAGCGGGTCCGGCGACCGGACCACGATAGGCTCTTTCACGGCGGATGGCGCCACGGATCGGGTTGCCACAGGCGTCCTCACGAGTTACGGCCAAACGCGCGTACCGGAAGCCGGATGGGCCGCTGGAGTCGCGGCCCATCCGGCGTGACACATCGGATCAGCGACCGTAGACGCGCTCCAGCAGGCGCGCACCCTGCTCGATAGACGCTCCCGCATCACCGCTCTGCACGGCATCCGCAAAGGTGTTGACCACGATGTATTGAGCGGCGGCCTGCGCTGCCTTCTGGTTCGCCGGGCCGGCGTACCCCTTATTCCTGCCGATATCCACGATCTTCACGAACTCGGCCAGCTTGGGATCTTCCGTGAAGACAGGGTCCTCGATAAAGGCCGGTCCGGGCGGGATGATGTATCCCTCGTAGACATCGAGCCACGACGAGTACTGCTCCGGCTGGAACCACCACTCGAGGAAGGCCTTGGCAGCATCCTGGTTTTCCGAGTACTTCATGATGCCCATCGAGCGGCTGCCGAGCACCGCGAACTGCCCCTCCGGACCGGCCGGCAACGGCGCATGGTAGGTGTCGTCCGCGATCTCCGGATTCGAGTTCTCGCCTTCCGGATCTTTCGCGGCGAGATAGATGCTGGACCCGTTCTGCGTCATCGAGATTTGGCCCGACAGGTAGGCACTGTTGTTGGTCGAGTCATCCCATCCGAGCCCGGTCTCGTCGAACGCATCGGTCCACGCCTGGATGAACTGGTCCATCGCATCGCGGAACTCCGGTGTGTCGAACGCCACGGTCGTTCCGTCCTCCTCGACCTCCTTGGACCCATAGGACCACATGTACGGATAGCAGAAGTTCGGGGGATCGCCCAGGCTCTGCCCGAGGGACTGCCCGATGGGATGCCCGTTCTCCTTGAGCTTTTTGCCGAGAGCAAAAAGCTCCTCCCACGTCTTCGGGAAGTTGTTCTCCGGGTCTTCGAGCCCGGCCTCCTGCAGCATGCTCTTGCGGTAGGCGACGGCGATCGACGACGTCCCGTGCGGTATGGACAGCCATTGACCGTCGACGGAAGCGGTGTTGACGACCCATTCGTAGTAGCCGCCCTGCGCCTCCTCGAGCGAACTGATCATGTCGGAGACGTCGACCAGGCTTTCGGAGAAGAGATAGGGAATCGTATCCCACAGCTCGACGATGTCCGGACCCGCGCCGGCCTGCACGGCGGAGGTCGTCCGCGGCTGGAGATCGGGCCAGTTCACGAAGTCCACAGTGACATCGACACCGTTTTCCTCGCCGAAGGTCTTGGCTTGCTCGGCGAAGTACTCCTGTGCCGCGGGGACGAACGCCGTGCTGGCGAGGATGTTCAGGCTGCTGCCCTGGAGCAACGCTGGAGCGGCTCGCCTGGGTGCCGGCTTCCCGGAGGCGGTCAGCACGTGCCCCGCGGCCGCCGAGGAGAGTCCGAGGGCAGAGGCCCTCCGGAGGATGCTGCGCCGGGAGAGGCGCATGGCCTTCGCGTCCCTGATCAACTGCTGCGTTCGCTCGTCGCTCATGGTTTCGATCCTTTCTCACGCCGCCCGGTCTGGTGGGGCTGACGCTTCGTCCACTGATCGTCCTCTGCAGCTCTTCGATCCGGTGCGAGCCTTTCCCTCCTACATCGCCGACAGCGCTCCCGCGAAGGCAACGACGACCGGCCCAGCGAAGTCGGTATCGTCGAGGAATCCAGCACAGAAACTGGAAAACCGAGACGTCACCGGGATATGGAATGTGCGATCTGCCCGCATTCTTGCAGATTGGCCATGAAAAACGCAACCGCCGGTACAACACGCCGCCGTCATCGTTCGGGAAGGTTTCTTTTCGGACGGCATTCGGAGGACAACACACAACCCGGCCATCAAGGCCGGGACTACGCGGGCCAACGGTCGATTCGGTGGACGCGTTACTCAATAGCGGCGGTCACGCCTTCCGCATGCGCACCACGAGGTGGACGTCGAGCGCGCCGAGAATGCGACGGATGAGCCATGGGGCCCACGGCTTCCCGCGGTCGGTCTCCATGCGAACGTCGACCATGCGCATGTGGCGCCCCTGATGCTCCAGCTCACACTCCCCGACGGCCAGGACATTGCGGACCCAATCGCTCCCAGGCCCGTATGTCAGCGGCACAACGATGTCCGCTCCGTCACGGAACACGTTGACCGGAACGGCATAGTGGCGGCCGCTGCGTCGCCCGACATGGTGCACGACCGCAAGGAACGGCAATCGCCTCGCAATCGGACGGACGAGGCGGTTCGCGAAACGCTTGTTCGATCGGGCAATGGCCCTCGGCAGTGGCATCGCGTTGCCTCAACTCGTGCACCAGATGTACACCGGCACGACGAAGGGGCGAGTGATCACCGCCACCCGCCCCTCCAGCATAGCAATCCGAACCTTTGCGCAGTGCTATGCGCCGTACGTCCTTTCGACCAGGGCGACGAACTCGTCGATGTCCTGCCGGATCACGTCCAGGCTGGAGCGCCAGAAGTCTGGCGTCTGGATGTCGAACCCGAAGCGCCCGGCCAGCTCGGCGGCGTCCGCCATGCCCGTCGAGGACAGCAGGTCGTCGTAGTTGTCTCGGAACGTCTCCGGATCCTCCTGGTACTTCGCGTACAGGCCGAGACCGAAGAGCAGGCCGAACATATACGGGAAGTTGTAGAAGGCGAAGTTCGGGCTGTAGTAGTGCCCCTTCACCGCCCACATGTACGGGTGCAGGCCGTCCGCGGCGATCGCGTCGCCGTAGGTCTGCCGCTGGGCGTCCAGCATCAGCTCGCAGAATTCGTCCGCCGAGAGCTCGCGGTCAACGCGGGCCTCGACCACCGACTGCTCGAACAGGAACCGGCTGCTGATGTCGACCACGATCTGCCCGGCATCGACCAGCGCACCCTCGAGGATCGCGAACTTCTCGTGCTCGCTGCCGCTGGCAATCGCCGCCTTGCGCAGGATCGTCTCGCAGAACGTGCTCGCCGTTTCGGCCAGCGTCATCGGCGTCTCCGCCCGCTGTAGTGCGGTGCGGTCCTTCTCGGCGACGTTGTGATACGCGTGGCCAAGCTCGTGGGCCATGGTGCTGACGCCGTCGAAGGACGGGGTGAAGTTGGAGAGCACCATCGACTTGCCGTCACGCGTGCCGGAGCAGTAGGCGCCGCCGACCTTGCCGGCGCGCGGCTCGGCGTCGATCCACGCCTCGTCGATCGCCTGCTGGACCATGTCCCGCATCGCATCGGAGTAGCTACCGAACTGCTCGAGCACGAAGTCCATCGCCTCGTCCCACGACCATGCGCGGGTGTCATCGCCGACGGGGGCGGTGACGTCGTACCACATCAGCGTGTCGACGCCGAGCGCCGTCGCCTTTGCCGCCCAGTAGCGACGGATGTCCGGGAACGCCTCGCGGGCTGCCTGCATCATTGCGTCGAGCGTCTGGCGGTCGATGTGGTTCTGGAAGAGCGACTGGTCGAGCACGCTGTCCCAATTGCGCTTGCGGGCGAGCGTCGTGTGCTCACCCTTGACGCCGTTCAGCGCCGCGGCGATGGGCGTCTCCCACTGCTTCCAGGCGGCGATCTCCGCCTCGAACGCGCGGCGGCGGACGTCCCGGTCCGGGTCCATGGCGAGGTTGCGCACTTCGCTCATCGGCAGCTCCACGGTCTCACCCGGACGCTTCTCGAAACGCACCATGATCTGGGAGGTGATATCGTCGTGCAGCTTGCCGAACGCCGACCCGCCGGAGAGCGTCAGCTCGCTGGCGAGCGCCTCCTCGGCGGGCGCCATCAGGTGCTCCGCCTCGAGCTTGGCCTTGCGTAGCAGGTAGGCGTGGTCCTTCGCGATCTCCGATGCGCCGATCACCGCCTCGATATCCTGCTGGCCAAGCCACGCGGTGAAGCGCGTATTCGCCTGCCGGAACGGCACGAGCGCCATTTGCGCCTGGCTCAGGTAGCGCTGGGCCAGCTCGTCGCGCGAGTTCACGGAGACGATGCCGTAGAGGTACGACATCATCAGCCCGACATCATCGAGCAGGTCGTTGAGCGAACCGAGCGCGCGGTCGACGGCTTCGACCGGGTCGACGCTCGCGCCGTCCGCGGAGATCTCGTCGACGATGCTGGAGAATGCGCCGACCTTCGACTTCATCTCGCCGAAGGCGTCGCGGAAGCCGTCGGAGTCGAGGCCGGGGTAATACTGGTCGAGGTTCCAGCGCGGGAGGGCGCCGGTGGCCGGAGCGGTTGCCATGAATGGTGTCTCCTTCTCATGCGGGGCGGCCGATGATGCGCCGCCCCCCGTCTTGCTCGTCTAGATGCCCGCCAGCGCGGAGAACGTCACGTCCTTCGCGTTTTCCTCGGCGTAGCGCAGGTCCCATTCGGTCGTGAAGAGGATCACCGGGCGGCCCTCGCGGTCCTCGGCGCGCATGCGGCCGCGGCCGTTACCGATCGCGCTGATCTCGGCATCGTCACCGGTCACCCAGCGGGCGGCCGAGAACGTCAGCGGTTCCATGATCGTCTCGACGTTGTACTCCGACTCCAGCCGCGAGCGCACGACGTCGAACTGCAGCACGCCCACAGCCGCCATGATCGGCTCGCGAGAGCCGCTGGAAACCGGGTAGAAGAGCTGGATTCCGCCCTCCTCCTCGATCTGCGTGATGCCCTTCAGGAACTGCTTGTACTTGTCGGCCCTGGCGTGCCGCAGTCGCGCGAAGTGCTCCGGCTGGAAACGTGGCATCGCGGAGAACGTGCCGACATCCTCACTGCTGATCGTGTCGCCGATCGTGAACGTGCCCGTGCTAATCAACCCGACCACGTCGCCCGCGTACGCCTCCTCGACGATCTCGCGATCCTGCCCGAACAGGCGCATTGCGCGAGAAAGGCGCACCTTCCGGCCGAGACGCGGGTGCCAGACGTCCATATCGCGCTCGAACTTGCCGGACACGACACGGAAATACGCCACGCGGTCGCGGTGGCGAGGGTCCATGTTCGCCTGGATCTTGAAGACGAAGCCGGAGAACCGATCGTCCACCGGCTGCATCGTCTGCCTGGTCGTCTCTTGCGGCTTCGGCCCCGGCGCGTACTCGATGAAGGTGTCGAGGAAGAGCTGGACGCCAAAATTCGTCAGCGCCGACCCGAACGAGACCGGCGTGAGGCGTCCGGCGAGCACCTCGTCGAGATCGAACGGTGTGCCCGCCATCTCGAGCAGCTCGATATCCTCGCGCAGCTTCCCGGCCAGGTCGTCGCCGATCTTTTCCGCCAGCGCCGGGTCGTTCAGGTCGCTCACGTGCACCGGCACGCGTCTGGAGCCGTGCTCGGTCCGCTCGTAGAGCTGCACGGTGTTCGTGATCCGGTCGTAGACACCGCGGAAATCCTGCCCGTCGCCGATCGGCCAGTTCAGCGGGTAGGTCGCGAGCCCAAGCGTCTGCTCGATCTCGTCCATCAGGTCAAGCGGGGACTTCGCCGGCCGGTCGACCTTGTTGATGAAGGTGAAGATCGGCGTGTGTCGGCGACGGCAGACCTCGAAGAGCTTCAGCGTTTGGGGCTCGATACCGCGCGACCCGTCCAGCACCATCACCGCGCTGTCGACGGCGGTCAGGGTGCGGTAGGTGTCCTCGGAAAAATCCTGGTGGCCGGGGGTATCGAGCAGGTTCAGCTGCTTCCCTTTATAGGGAAAGGCGAGCACCGTCGACGTGATCGAGATGCCGCGCTCCTTCTCGATGTCCATCCAGTCCGAGGCGGCATGGCGCTGCGTCTTGCGCGCGGTAACGGAGCCGGCGAGCTGCACGGCGCCACCGTACAGCAGCAGCTTCTCGGTCAGCGTCGTCTTGCCGGCGTCCGGGTGGGAGATGATCGCAAAGGTGCGGCGTCGATCCACCTCGCTCGCCAGGGTGGCGACCGCCGCGGTCGTATCCGTCAGGGTTCTATCGCTCATGTAATGGGGTACTCGTCCTTGTGTTGTGTGGTCGTGATGTCGTGGTATCGGCCAGGTCGTGGCGGCGACCGCTAGCGCTCGTCGGCGCCCGGCAGCACCGGCTTCAGGTAGAGCAGGAACTCGTTGAGCCCCACCTTAAGCACCCGGCTGATCGTGTATTTCGTCTGGCGCGCGTTATCCCGAAACGTCCCACCGGCGCGAAACTGGCCAACGCGCATGTCCCGGTTCGTCCGCGAGACGATCTCGTAGGTCAGGCGCCCGCAGTCATTGCAGGTGACGTACTGGTCGCGCTCATCGGTCGGGCCGGTCAGGCCACGCTTGTAGAACGTGGTGTCGTCGCTTCCGCACCACGGACAGGTGCGCCCTCCGTCCTGCGACGCCTTGGCGCGCGGCTCATCAGCGGTGGCGTCGTGTCGTGGGGCGATACCAGGGCGACGTGCGGATTGGGGGCGAGATCGGTCCACCAATGGAAGGTCCTCCTGCGGGCTACCGGAGCATGTCTCGATCGACCCGGACCCAGACGACCCCGGGCTGTTCGCATGGAGCTCCGCACCCAAATGACGTCTCCTAATGGTACATCACCGGCTGCCCCGACTGGACCCGTTATCGGCCCGGGGTACGTCGCGCGGGGGTGACAAAATACCCCCATAGGGTATAATAGCGAGGTGATAAAGTGGCGAAGGGGGTCGATAGGTGGCCCACTGCCCACACGTGTTTCAACAGGGATCACCACAATGGTGCAAGAATCCACAAAAACCGGGAGTCGCACGTCTTTCCCCGTCGAGGGCATGACCTGCGCCTCGTGCGTGCGCAGCGTCGAAAAGTCGCTCGGCAAGGTGCCGGGGGTCTCGGACATCCGCGTCAACCTCATCGACGAGTCGGTGAACGTCGCCCTTGGCGACGACGTCACCGAGGAGCAGCTGCGCAAGGCTGTCGAGAAGGCCGGCTACAAGGCGGGCCCGATTCGTCTCGCGGCCCCGCCTGCCGCGCCCTCCCCTGCCCCGATCGCGCCAGCACGCAGCACGACGCAGGCCCCAGGCACCGTCTCGTTCGAGGTCGGCGGCATGACGTGCGCCTCGTGCGTGCGCCGTGTCGAAAAGGCCCTTGGCAAGGTCGAAGGGCTTTCGGACGTCAATGTCAACCTCGCCACGGAGAAGGCCACGGTTTCGTACGCGCCGGACGTGACGGCGGACGAGATCCGCCAGGCCGTCGAGAAGGCCGGCTATACGCCCGGTCAAATCAGTCTGACGCCCCCCGCCCCGGCGGCACCGGTGGCGCCTGTCCACGGCAGCGGTGGCACGACCACGTTCGATGTCGCCGGTATGACCTGCGCGTCGTGCGTCCGCCGTGTCGAGAAGGCGCTGGAGAAGGTGGACGGGGTCAGCGAGGTGAACGTGAACCTCGCGACCGAGAAGGCGACTGTCGCCTACGGTCCGGATGTCACCGCCGACCAGCTCCGCGACGCCGTCGCCAAGGCCGGCTACACGCCGGGCGAGATCTCGTTCGTGGCGCCGGTGGCTGCCCCGACGGCTTCCGCCCCTGCCGTGCAGCAGGGCCCGACGGACGCCGAGCGCGAGGCGGAGGAACGGGACCGCAAGCGCGACGCCCATATCGCCGACCTCAAGCGCAAGAGCCTCGTCAGCCTCGCCATCGGCCTGGTGATGATGGTCCTGATGTACGTGCCGCTGCCGATGAGCGAGCGCACGTTGGCACCGCTGCTGCTGATCCCGGCCACGATCGTCCAGTTCTGGGCCGGGCGCGAGTTCTACGCTGCGACCTGGGCCGCGTTGAAGCACGGCGCGACCAACATGAACACGCTCGTCGCCGTCGGCACCAGCGTCGCCTACGGCTACAGCGCCTTCGTCACGCTCTGGCCGCAGCTCGCCGAGCGCTGGGAGATCCCGACGCATCTCTACTATGAGAGCGCCGTCATCATCATCGCGCTCATCCTGATGGGCCGCTGGATGGAGGCGCGGGCCAAGAAGAGCACCGGCGACGCGATCCGCAAGCTGATGGATCTCCGCGCCGACACCGCCCGCGTCATCCGCGATGGCGTCGAGCAGGATGTCCCGACCGAGAGCGTGATGGTCGGCGACCTCGTCCGCGTCCGACCCGGCGAGAAGCTGCCGGTCGACGGCGTGGTCACCGAGGGAACTTCAACGGTCGACGAGAGCATGCTCACCGGCGAGTCGATGCCGGTCACCAAGAACGCCGGTGACGAGGTCATCGGCGCGACGATCAATGGCACCGGTTCGTTCGTCTTCCAGGCGACAAAGGTTGGACGGGACACCGTCCTCTCGCAAATCGTTCGTCTCGTCGAGGACGCGCAGGGCTCCAAGGCCCCGATGCAGCGCCTCGCCGACCAGATCTCCGGCTACTTCGTACCGGCGGTCCTCGTGATCGCGGCGCTGACGTTCGCCGGATGGCTGGTCTGGGGGCCGGATCCGGTCCTCGCCTACGCCGTGACCGCGCTGGTCTCGGTACTGGTCATCGCCTGCCCGTGCGCCCTCGGGCTCGCCGCGCCGACCGCGATCATGGTCGGTACCGGCAAGGCTGCCGAGTACGGCGTATTGGTGCGTGGCGGCGAGGCGCTGGAGATGGCCCGCAAGGTCGATACGGTCGTGCTGGACAAGACCGGCACGATCACGCACGGCAAGCCGACCGTGACGGCGATCCACCCGATCGACGGATTCGCCGAGGATGACATTCTTCGGCTCGCCGCCGCGGCCGAGACGTCGTCGGAACACCCGCTCGGCGAGGCGATCGTCGCCGCCGCGCGAAACCGGGGGCTGGCGTTGCCGCCCGTCACGATGTTCGACTCCGTCACCGGCCAGGGCATCATCGCCTCGGTCGACGGCCGCCGCGTCATCATCGGCAACGAATCGCTGATGACCGGCAACGCTGTCGACGTTGCCGGGCTGCGGGACGCAGCTGGAGCGGTGGCGGCCGATGGCGCGAGCCCGGTGATGGTCGCGATCGACGGGCAGCCGGCCGGCGTGATCGGTATCGCCGACGCGCTGAAGGACGACGCCCGCGAGACCATCGCGGACCTGCGGGCCCTTGGCCTGGACGTCTGGATGATCACGGGCGACAACCGCACCACGGCGAACGTCGTGGCGGAACAAGTGGGCATCAGCAACGTGCTCGCGGAGGTCCTGCCGGACGGCAAGGCCGACAAGGTGCGCGAGCTGCAGGCGCAGGGAAAAACCGTCGCGATGGTCGGCGATGGCATCAACGACGCGCCCTCCCTCGCCAGCGCGGACCTTGGCATCGCGATCGGCACCGGCACGGACGTCGCCATGGCTTCGTCCGACATCACCCTGATCGGCGGGGACCCGAGGGGGATCGTGACCGCCATCGCGATCTCACGCCGGACGGTCGCTACGATCAAGCAGGGCCTGTTCTGGGCCTTCGCCTACAATATCGCCCTTGTCCCGATCGCCATCGGCGCGCTCTACCCCGCGTTCGGCATCCTGCTGAACCCCATGATCGCCGCCGCCGCCATGGCGATGAGCTCGGTCAGCGTCGTCACCAACGCGCTGCGCCTGCGGGGCTTCCGGCCGCCGCAAAGTCCGCAGGAGATCCTGCATCCGCCGCTGGGGCAACGACTGCGGGACTCCGGCTACCTCGTCGCGATCGGCCTGATGGCGCTCCTGATCGGTGCGCTGGCGATGTGGCTGGCGAACCAGGCCGGGATGGGATTCTCCGTGAGCGACGGCACCAACACAATGGATTCAATGACGCACTAACGCGGGTGGCGTCCCTACCGGGATGCCCCGCGCCGGTGCGGCCGGAATCAACGAAGATCGTCCGCGTAACCGGTTCATGGCATGGACCTCGCGGCAACACAGGACACGGTGGCGATCGCCATCGTACAGAAAGGACATAGTATGGCTCAGACAACACACGAGAACGTGACTCTCACCGCCCCCGACATCAGCTGCGGACATTGCGTGATGTCGATCCAGAACCGCCTCGGTGGCCTGGAGGGCATCGACAAGGTCGTTGCCTCGGCCGACACCAAGCGCGTCGACCTGAGCTTCGACCCGTCGAAGATCTCGCTCGACACGATCAAGGCGGAGCTCGACGACGAGGGCTACCCCGTCCAGGAGTAACCTCGCTCCGATAATCGACGCGTAACCGGCACCCTGCCTCGCATGAAACGTGCGAAGCAGGGTGTTTGGTATATGCATCAAAGCGCACTTGCGTAAAGCGGAGGTCCCGCGCATGCTGACGCTACGACACAGCATCCAACGGGGCATGACGGGCGGGAAGAGAAGGAGGCACGCATCATGGCGACCACGAGCAGCAATCCGGCATCTTTGAGTAGCTCCCCAGGCGAGCTATCGGAGACGACCGATGCGCGCATCGCCGAGATCATGAGCGAGCGTCCCCTCATCGTCGCCTCGAACCGCGGGCCGGTGTCGTTCACCCAGGTCGGCGACGACCGCTTCACGTCGCGCCAGGGTAGCGGCGGGCTCGTCACCGCGATCTCGACCGTGCTCCAGGACCAGCAAGCGATCTGGATCGCCGCCACCATGAGCGGCGGTGACCGCGCCCGATGGACCCTTGCCCAGCGTCACGGCCAATCGTTCGTGCCTCCGGAGGAAACCGGCACCCAGTTCCGTCTCCGCTTTGTCGTGCCAGACGAACGCTCCTACAACCAGTACTACAACGAGATCAGCAATCCGCTGCTGTGGTTCCTGCAGCACTACCTGTGGGACACACCGCGCGCCCCTGACATCACGCACGAGACGTGGGATGCCTGGCGCAACGGCTACGTGAAGGTGAACCAGCTGTTCGCGGACCAGATCGTGGCGGCCTGCGAAGAGGCCGGCTCCAAAGAGGAGCCGATCATCATGCTGCAGGACTACCAGCTCTATCTCGTTGGACGAATGATTCGCGAGCAGCGCCCGCAAGCGATCATCCAGCATTTTGTGCATATTCCCTGGCCAGACCCGGACTATTGGCGGCTGCTCCCGGCAGAGATGCGCCAGGCCATCTGTGAGGGGCTGCTTGGCTGCGATATCGTCGGCTTCCAGACCAGCAGCCATGCCCGCAGTTTCATGTACACCTGTGAGGCCTACGTTCCCGGCTGCGAGATCGACTACACCAATCGCCAGGTGACCTGGGACGGACGCACGACGCAGATCCGCTCCTACCCGATCTCAATTGACCCGGCGGCCGTGCGCAAGATCGCCTACAGCCAGGAAGCCCGAGCCTACGAGCGCTACCTCCCGACGCACTGGAACGAATACACGATCCTGCGCGCCGACCGGGCCGAGCCGAGCAAGAACATCATCCGCGGCTTCCTCGCCTTCGACCGCTTCCTGGAGATGCACCCGGAGTTCCGCGACCGCGTGAACTTCATCGCCATCACCCAACCCTCGCGCATGGATGTTGCCGAGTACCAGAAGTACCTGGACGACATCAGCGCCATCGTCGGGCGCATCAACGCGAAGTACGCCAACGTCGAAACCGGCTGGCAGCCGATCCAGCTCATCATGGGCGAGAAATATGCGCGCGTGCTCGCCGCGATGAAGTGGTACGACCTGCTCATCGTGAACTCGTTGATGGACGGCATGGCGCTGGTCGCGAAGGAAGGCGCGCTCGTGAACGAGCGGAACGGCGTGCTGCTGCTCTCGGAGGGCGCTGGCGCGGTCGAGCAGCTCGGCGAACACGCGCTGGTGGTCTCCCCGGCGGATATCGAGGGCACGGCCGAGGCGATCTTCGAGGCGTTGACGATGCCCGTGCAGGAGCGACACCGCAGGGCGTCGGCACTGCGCCGCAGCATCGAGGAGGCCGACGTCAACCTCTGGTTCCGCCAGCAGCTGGGAGACATTGTCCATCTGCGGCACGATGAGCTGGCCGACGCCGAAGAGGAAGATGCCGTTGCGGACACGGCTAGCACCGGCTAGCCGCCGGATCTCCGCCTCGGGCTTCCGTCGCCTGTATACGATATCTGAAGGAACCGTGGCGTTATTGTCGTATACCTGTGCGGCTATGCCAAGATTGTCTAATTGTTCACAACTTGGACCTAATTACCCGATATGCCGAGGCGTTAAGCCTCGCAAGTCGATAATCGACAGGCTGTCGATGCCCGCGACGAAACTTCGCCAGATATCGCCCGGGCGGGCCGCGGAATGGTACCCTCTCACCTGATCTGCATCGCGCACGATGAGGGAATCCACCACACGATCCCGCGTGCCCGACCCACCACCCTATCCGGCTCCGCGGAACGGCACAGGGCCGCTTCGCGCCAGAGGACGACCATCTGCATGTCACGCAATCCAGCCCTGCCATCGCCCGGCCAACGTAGCATCCCGTGGGCCCCGATCGTCTATGGCGTGATTTTCGTCGCCGCCCTTGCGGTGCTCGGCACGACGCTCGCCAACCGCATCAGCGACCGCGGCGATGTGCTCACCCTCTCCGTCGTGACCGAGGCCGGCGCGCCGGTCGAGGATGCGATCGTCAGCTATGGTGAGAAGACGTACCAGACGAATGCTGATGGCGAAGTCATCCTCGACGTGCTGGAGGATCGCCAGACGATCATGGTCCAGCGCGAGGGCTACATGACGGTCAGCGGCGATTTCGACGCCGGCTACGCCCGTACGCAGGAACTGACGCTCAAGGAAGTACCGAGCAACGTCGCCCCGACCACGCCGGAACCGGGAGCCGGATCGCAGCCGGACGCGGCATCCACACCGGCGACCCCCGCGGGCACACCAACGGTTCGCGCCAGCGCGCCAGAGCGGCCGGGTGAGGTTGCCGGGACCGTCCGCAACATCGATGGCCAGCCGATCGAACGCGGATGGGTCACCGACGGAAAGACCTATGCATTTACCGACGCCGACGGCAACTTCGTCTTCGAGCCTGGCGCTATCGTTGCCAACGCGCACCCTGACGGTGTTTGCTCCTGGCTACTTCGCGCAAGACCTGAAGGTCCCGGACGGTGGCGGCGTCCTCGATGTGACGCTGGAGATCCAGCAAATCCACGGGCTCTACTTCAACCCTAATCTCTCCTATAACGACGAGGACATCGACCGCTTCATCGACATCGCGAATCGCACCGAGGTCAACGCGGTGGTGATCGATATCAAGGAAGAGCTCGTCTACTACGACTCAGGCGTGAAGCTCTTCAACGATGCAGGCGTCGTCAACCCGGTTATGGACCTTCCGGCGCTGCTCAAGCGATTCCACGATAACGGGATCTACACCATCGCACGCCTGGTCGTGTTCAAGGACAGCCAGGTTGCCGAGTCGTTCCCTGACCTCGCCGTCAAGGACTCCGTAACCGGCGATCTCTGGCGAGACATGAACGGCATCGCCTGGGTCAACCCCATGGACCACACGCTGTGGGACGCGAACATCGATCTCGCGGTCGAGGCCGCCAATCTCGGCTTCGATGAGATTCAGTACGATTACATCCGCTTCCCGACCGACGGCGACCTCTCGCGGGTGAACTACGGGCTGGAGAACTCGGAGGAGAACCGTGAGGCGGCGATCGAGAAGTTCCTGCAGCGCAGTTACGAGCGGCTCATCCCGACCGGGACCCGACTCTCAGCGGACATCTTCGGCTACACCGTGATGGTCGAGGATGACCTCGGCATCGGCCAAAACCTCGATCACCTCGCCCAGCATCTCGACTTTCTCAGTCCGATGGTCTACCCATCGCACTGGCCGAACGGCTCGATGGCGCTCGACGGCCACCCGAACGACTTCCCGTACGAGACGATCGAGATCAGCATGGGACTGGCGGTGAACCAGCTCAACGGCAACCGCCTGAAGTTCCGGCCCTGGCTGCAGGATTTCAACATGCCGAACATGCGCGAGTATGGCGAGGCGGAAGTGCGCGCCCAGATCGACGCCGTGAACGACCTCGGTCTCTCTGGCTGGCTGATCTGGGACCCGAACAACTGGTACCACGACGGCGCCTTCGCCCCCGAGACGACCGAGCGCCCGGCGAACGAGCCCGTCCTCGGCACGCCGATCGCCGCTGCCAGTGGCGTCACCCGCTCGCGCATGAAACGCGGAGCGTCAACCCCACATTGACGCTATCGGCCCTCGGATCCATCTGGTTGCGTACAGCCGGCCACAAGGGCCGGCTGTACGCAACTTCGTGCGGTTTTCGAATGCAACCCCGCTGATTCAACGTCGCGATGTGCGGTGGCAATCCGTCAGCCTCGGGCGACGGCATCCAACACCTGTTCCACGGTCAACCATCGCCCGCCGAGGACCTTATTCACCTGCGTGCTAAAGGACAGCGACCCGGACAGCACCTCATCGGGCCGCCCTTCCGCCACCACCGAGCCGTCTCCCAGCAGGATCACGCGGTCGGCAACGTGCGCGACCATTTCGACATCATGCGTGGCCATCAGGATAGCCACGCCCTGCTCGCGCACCCGGTCCAGTACCCGCATCAGTTGGCGCTTGTGCCACGGATCCATGCCGCGCGTCGGCTCATCGAGCACCAGCATGCGTGGCCGCCCGGCCAGCACGGTCGCGATCGCGGCGCGTTGGCGCTCCCCCACGCTCAGGTCAGAGGGATGCCGCTCCGCCGCCCAGCCCAAATCAACTCGCGCCAGGATCTCGTCGATGTCGACCGTGAAACCACGCTGGCGCGCGGTGTACCGGAGCTCGTCGGAGAGCCGCTCGTGGAAGAACAGTGACGACGGCTGCTGTGGCACGTAGGCGATCTCCCCACGAAGCGCATCGGCCTTCGCGCCGGTTCGGTCCCGCCCGTCGAAGATCAGCTGCCCGGATGTCAGCGGCTGGAAGCCGAGCAGCGCGCGTAGCAGCGTCGTCTTCCCGCTGCCGTTCCGTCCCATGAGCGAGACGAATTCGCCCTCATGGACGGTCATCGAGAGATCCCGGAACACCGTCGCCCTTCCATGGGACGTACTCGCCCCACGGAGCTGAAGCACCGGCGCGCCCGGCACGCGGGCAAGCGGCGCCGGCTCGTGGCCGCCAAGCCGCTCGACCAGCACGCGCATCTCCGGATGGGTGCGGGCCGCCTTCACCGTCAGCGGAATGCGATCCCAACCCAGTTGCCGGCCAAGCGCGGCGACAGGCGGCAAGGCAACCGGGTTCACGACGCGTGCGATCTCGTCCGGCGTACCGTCGACCGACCGACGGGAAGAAGCGAGCAGGCGCACCGTGTCGGCCGACGTGAGCACGCGCTCAAGGCGATGCTCCGCCAACACAATGGTGAGGCCGAGATCATCGTTGAGACGCCCGACCGCCGCAATCACCTCCTCCGCGCCCCACGGATCGAGCTGGCTCGTCGGCTCGTCGAGGACAAGGATCGACGGATGCGTCGCCATCGCCGAGGCGATCGCCACGCGCTGGCGCTCCCCCCCGGAGAGCGTCGCCGGCGATCGATCGCGGAGATGGGCCACGCCGAGCAAATCGAGCATCTCCTCGACTCGCTTGCGCATGGTGGAGAGCGGCAGCCCCTGCTGCTCAAGCCCGAACGCGATCTCATCGTCCACCCGGTCCGTCAGCATCTGCGATTCCGGGTCCTGAAACACGAACCCAACATGCCGGGCAAGATCGCGGGGCGCGAACGCCTTCGTGTCCAGCGTCCCGACACGGACCATTCCGCCGAACTGCCCGCCGGAGAAGTGCGGGACCAGCCCGTTGAGGCATCGCAGCAAGGTCGACTTGCCCGTCCCCGACCTCCCGATCAGGAGCGCGAAAGCGCCTTCATCGATCTCCCAGGTCAGGTCGTCCAGCGTCAGGTCCCGGTCGCCGGGATAGCGGTAGTGGACGTTGAGCATCTCCGCCGCGAGCGCGCTCATGGCCGTCCTCCGAATGCCGGCGCGATCGCCGCCGGCGCGAGCAACAGGGCCAGGAACAGGACCATCCACGGGTCAAGCGGCGGCATCGTGATCTCCGGATAGGGGTTGAATGCCGGGTGCGACCCGACCGCCTGTCGCCACAGGAACCCGAGCGCGGCCACGGCGGCCGAAATCGCGACGGCGCGGTCTGCGATGGACCAGTGCATCGGCCGATATCGCACCCTGGCCCCACCGCGTTCTCCGCCACGGGCGAGCATCAGCGCGGCGAGCGACAGCCAGCGCCGTGCCCGCGAGCGCGATCGACACCCGGCCGAGCGCGATGGCATAGGCCGCCGTCACCAGGCCAAGAACGAGGGTGACGGCCGGCCAGCGCCGCGGAGTCGGCCGTTACGGCGGCACCGGTTGAGGCGCCGAACCCGCGTGCCTCAAGGGCCTCCGACATCGTCAAGGCTCGCTCCAGGCCGCCCTCGATGAGAGGTACGACCAACTGGGGGACATCCCGCGCGCCGCGCAAGCGATGCCCTCTTGACGCCTGCGACTCGCGAATATCGACGAACGCGCGGGATGCCCCCGGCAGGAACGACCAGGCGACCGACCCCGCCACCGCCAGCGGCGCGATTCTGGCTGGCAGGCTCCGCACCAGGTCCGACCACGAGAGCCCGGCGGCGATCGTGGTCCCGGTCAGCACGAGGACGAGCACGGCTATGCCTGTCACCAGCCCGTAGACGACGGCATTGAGGGTGACGACTCCACCGAGAAGGGGCACGGACGCCGGAATAGTGAACAGGACCTGCCGCCCCGCATGCACGGTCAGCGCGTTGAATACCACACTGACCAGCACAAACACCGCAGCGACACGCGCGATCCAGCCCCACCCGTGCGCAAGGCGTCCGGCCCACGTCAGGCGGACCGCCATCACGATCACGAGCATCTGAAGCACGATCAGGGGATGCCGGACGATAAGCATCGGCAGCATCGCGGCAAGCCCCCACACCAGCCAGGCACGGCTGTCCAGCCGGTCAGCGTGCATCGACGTCCGTCGCCGCCATACGCCGCGACCGCAGTACAAGCACGCCCGCGACGATCACCACGGCGCCAAGCCCGACGACCGCCCACGGCTCTCGCGAAAGCCAGCTACCCTCATCGGCGCGTGCAGGACCGGCGCCCTCGGTTCGCAGAAGGACATTGGTTGGAACGGCGACGTCCGGGTCCCCGCCGGCGCGCTCGACGAGCTCCGGCATAGTCAGCGCGGGGAGTTCGGGCGGCGTGCCCGTCCATGACCAGGCGTAGATATCGCCATCCAAAACCGACGCGCCGGACGCCCCGGTCGCGACGAACCGCCACTCGTCGCCGTCGAGCTTCGAGAATTGCCAGAACGGCGATTCAGGGTCCGATGTCTGGCACAGGCGACTGCGGCAGTCGCCGACCGGGCAGCCCGTGTCGTCCACCTGGCACACCGCGTCACCGAGGCCGCCGAATCCAACCGTAACCACGTCGAGCCCGCTCCGGTTCAACAGGTCGATACCGTTGATCTCGTCCTCGTCAAAGGGAATCACGGCATAGGACATCCGGCCGTCGCCATAGTCGACGACCAGCCCGGCACGGTTGGGCTCCTGCGCGGTCACGCGAGCGGCCGGCAGGAGCACCATGATCAGGATCGCGAGCGCGACCCGTGAGGGGAGCAGCGGGCGAAAGCTCATGCGGCGAGCAGAACCTCAAGGGCCATCGGCGTCGCTATCGCGGCCGGGACCAGCGGCAGCGCGTAGCCCGCCAACGCCGGGATCACCTGCACCGTCGTGAACAGGTTGTCCGTCGGGTCAGCGTACTGGTAGAAGTACGCGCCCGACGCGCCCTGGAAACGCTGTAGCCCGGCCAGCATCGTCGTGGCATCACCCTGCGCCGCGAGATACGCCTGCGCCACGAGGGCGGTGGAGTTCGCGTCGGCCTCCGAGCCGGGCGCGTAGCCGGCGCCCCCCTCGTCGTCCAGTACCGTCAGGAGGTACTCCAAACCACCCTGCACAGCCGCGTGATCACCGTTGCCCGTCGCCACCATTGCCTGGATCACCATTGCGGTGGTATTGCTGTCGGCGGCCGTCGCATCCATCGACGCATCGAACGCCCAACCACCATTGTCGGTCTGGGTCGCGGCCAGCGCCTCGATCGCCGACGTCGGGACGTCGGTACCGGTCGCCGCAAGCGCCATCAGCGCGTAGGCATGGTCGTAGATGCCCGTGCCGTAGATGCCGGTGGCATCATCCTGGCCGTTCTGCACGATCGACAGCGGGTTGGTGCTTGCGAAGTCGGCCGGGTTCTCACCAGCGGCAACCAGACCGAGGACGAGCTTCGCCGCCTGACCGACACCGACCTGCTCGTAGACGAGCGCGACGTCCTCCGACGACAGGTACGCCACGGCGTCATCCATCGCCGAGCCGATGTCGATGCCGCGCGCGTCAACGGCGGCCAGCGCGATGATCGCGTCGACCGTCGTGCCGGCATCCGCCTCGCCGCTCATGCCAGGGAAGGCGCCGTTGTCCATCTGCTGCGAGATCAGCCACGATGTGGCGGCCTGAACGTCACCACCCCGGCCGGGCATCCCGTTCAGGTCCGGGGTGGCGGCCGATGTGCCGTCTTGTGCCGAGACACGTGCCGGGATCATCACCGCCAACGCGAGCCATAACATCGCGATCACTCGGAAGACTGGTCGCATGGGTGTCATCTCTCCTGCCATTAACAGAAAAAGCCCACTCTCGCGAGCGGGCCAGACGCCGGAAACGATCCGGCGGTCATCCCGGACGGTTATTCCGGGAGACACTGTGTCCTGCACCCTCTTTTCGCGAAGGGTCTCAGACGCGTTTCGGACAGGTAGCCTGGCTTCGACCGTCCATGGACAGCCGTTACAGTTGCGCGACAGCGCCGGATTCACACCGGCTTCCCCTGAAGTCGAGACGCGAAGAGTGGCTTGTTCAACGTGCTGCCGGCCAACCCGGCTCGCAGCCATCATAGCGCATGACACCGGCCACCGCATCATCTACGCGTTCGGAGAATGGTGCGATACTTGTTCGGTTGATTCGGGACGGGCGCGAGGGGGCGCCTCCCGGGCGGGTCACACACAGAGGAGAGCTTGTGGATGTAACGAACACGATCCTGCTCGCGGTCGCCGCGGCAGGCGCATCGATCCTGGGCAGCATGCTCGGACTCGGCGGCGGCGTCTTCATCGTCCCGCTCTTCACGCTGTTCCTCGGGGTCGACCCGAAGATCGCCGTCGGGGCAAGCGCGATCGCCGTGGTCACCAACTCGGTGGTCGGCTCCACGCGCCACCTCAAGAACGGTTTCGTGAACATGCGCCTGGCGATGCTGATGGAGATGAGCACCGCCCTCGGCGCCATCCTTGGCGCCGTGATCGCCGTCGCCGCGAACGGGAACGTCCTGAAGGCCCTTCTTGGCGTGGTACTGGTGTACTCCGCCTGGAGCGTGCTCCGCGCTCACTCCGTTGCCGTCGAAAACGTCCCTGACGACGCGCCCGATCCGCTTCATCTCATGGACTCGTACGCCGAGGGCACCACGGGCGAGCGCGTGCAGTACCTGCCGGAGCGTATCCCGATCGGCGTCGGTGTCAGCACGGGTGCTGGCATCCTTTCCGGCATGCTCGGCATCGGCGGCGGCGTGATCAAGGTGCCCGTGATGAACCTCATCATGAAGATCCCGCTGCGGGCGGCCGCGGGCACGAGTTCCTTCATGGTCGGCATGACCTCTGTCGCCACGGCGGCGGTCTTCTACCAGTCCGGGAAGATCGACCTCCAGGTGGCGACACCGGCGATGGTCGGCGTGCTGCTGGGCTCGAACCTCGGCTCGCACCTCACCAAGCGGCTGAAGGTCGCCAGGCTCGTCGGCGTCTTCGTCGTCGTGATGGTCTACCTCGGGATCTCGATGGTCCTCAGCGCGTTCGGCATCGGATTCGGGGAGTAAGCACTATGCAGCAGTCCGCCGTTACACCAGCACAGCGCAAGGACATCGCGCACATTCGTGAGAATACGGTCACGCTCTACCGGATCGGATACCTGCTCTCGTTCACGCTTGTCGGCATCGGCATCGTTATCGCGTTGGTCCGCCAAACACCGCTCTCGAGCAGCCTGCCACCGCTGGATCACATCATCCAGGACATGCTGGACCTGCACCCGAATGGCTTTATCGGACTCGGTATCGGCGTGATGATCCTGACGCCGATTGTGATGACGATCCGGACCGCGATCAGCTTCTTCCGCACGGGAGACCGACGCTTCGGGATGATCAGCAGCGTCGTCGCCACCATCCTGCTCGTGACCATTGGGCTGGCGTTCCTGTGATCCGGGAAGCGGTTCGCTTCGAGCGCAGGCAGCCCGTCGTCGTCATCGTGGCGATGGAGAGCGAGCGCGTCCATCTCGACGCCCTGCTGCCCGGCATCGCGCGGAAGGACCACGATATCTGGCCAACATGGACCGCCGACGTCGACGACCTTCCCATCGTGATGATCGAGTGCGGCATTGGCATGGTGAGCGCAGCCGCGGCGACTGAGCACGCGATCGCGGCCTGGAAGCCACGCGCAATTTTGAATTTCGGCTGCACCGGCGCTCACTCTCGTGAACTGTTCCCGGGCGACGTGGTGATCGGCACGGACCTGATCCACCAGGGACGCATGCGATTCGCGCCGGACGGACAGATCATTCCGCTGGACGTCCCCTTCACCGTGCCCGGCGAATCGGAGCCACGTTCCGGGCTCGTTTGCGACCCGGATCTCGTCGCGCTCGCCAGGCAAGCCGCCGAAGCGGTGGATTTGCCCTCCTGGCCGGAGGCGCACCGCCTGGACGCGCAACAGGCAGAGCAGGCACCGCAGGTGCGGGTCGGCCCGATCGCCTCGGCCGACGTCTGGCTCCAGGACCCGTCACGCCTCGATGCGATGCACGAGCGCACAGGCTCGCTCTGCGAAGACATGGAGGCCGCCGCGATCGGGCAGATCGCCACGCTCCACGGCGTGCCCTTCCTTGCGGTGAAAGACATCTCGAACAGCGAGTTCTACGTCGCCTCCATCTTTGACGAGAGTTCCTCCGCGCTACCAGTCGCGGAGGTCGGCAAACGCGCCGCCATGGTCATCGCGGAGACGCTGCGCCGGATGTCACCATCAGGCGACCGTCCGTAACGTCGGGGCAGGCTCTCTTGCCTACCTTTGCGCAACGACACATGCCGCGCTCGCCCGACAACCCGTTGCACGCGTAACGGCCGGGGAGCGCTCCCCGGCCGTTTCGTGTTGGTGCCGATGATAAAGACGAGGTGAAGACTACTCGTACACCGGCGGCCGGAGCACAATGCGATGCTCCTCGGGGAGCATTTCGAGGACGAACTCCGGATGGCTCGGGACCAGCAACGTCTCCGAGGTTCCCGGGCGCTCGCCAATAACGAGCACGTTGTGCGCGCCGGTCTCGATGATGTCGATGACCGTTCCCAGCGGCTCACCCCGCTCGTCCTCCGCCTTCAGCCCGATGATCTGGAACAGGAAATATTCCCCCTCCTCCAGCGGCCGGGTATCCGTCGCCGCGATCTTCACCGCCAGCCCGGAGAGCTTCGCCGCGTCCTCGGGCGTATCCGTCCCGGCCAGACGCACCAGGGCACCATCATTCACCAAGCGGAGGGACTCCAGCGCGATTGGGGTATCGCGGTCGCCGAGATAGACGGAATGGACGCCCTTGAGGTTGTCCGGATCGTCCGTCAACAGGCGCAGCTTGATCTCACCATGCACGCCATGCGGCCCGCCCAGACGGCCAACCGTGAGCCGCACATCGGCCAATGGTGTCGCGGGGTCAGGCCCGCGCGTCTCCGCCAGCGACTTTGGCGCGGAGCGGCGTCGGGCGCGCCCGGCTTCAGCGCGATTCACGGACGCGGGGGACACGGACGGGGAGCCGGAATCCGGCTCCCCGCTGGTGCGTGATCCAGGCGACGTTGGGTTATCAGGAAGGTTCGAGTCCTTCAATGTCCAGGCTCACTCGCATATGGTGCCGTGATCCAACGATCATCAGCGCTGTCCGGATCGACTTCGCAATGCGGCCACCGCGGCCGATGATCTTGCCGAGGTCGGCTTCAGGCAAGCGCACCTGCACTTGCACGGAAGAGCCCCGCTCGACGACATCGACGTTCACGTTCTCGGGCTCGTCGACGAGCTCCTGGACCAGCCAGGTGACAAGCCCGCGGATCTGCTCGACCGGCTCATCGCCGCTGTCCACCACGGAGGCGACGGCGTCCTGGACGAAATCGTCCTCACCACCATCGTCGTAGGGCAGGTCCTCCTCAGGGAGATCCTCCGCCACATCCTCGTCGTATGCCTGCGGTGCCGTCTGCTCGTCCACGTGCCGTCCCCCGTGTGACTACCGCTCTCGCGTGGTCTCTTTAGGCGCTCGCCTCGGCCTCAGCCTTCGCGGCCGGCTTCGTGGTGTCGATGCCGGCGTTGCGGGCGAACTCCTTGGTGTAGATCTTGGTGCCGTCGATCGCACCGGACTTGCGGAGCAGGCCCTCGACCGTCGGCGACGGCTTCGCGCCATTATCCAGCCAGTGCTGCGCGCGCTCGGCGTTGACCTTGATCGTCGGGGGCTCGGTCAGCGGATCGTAGTAGCCGACGACCTCGATGAAGCGACCATCACGCGGCGAGCTGTGCTCGGCGGCGACGATACGGTAGAAGGGGCGCTTCTTGGCACCCATGCGACGGAGTCGAAGCTTGATCACGGTGTAGTACTCCCTGGTCGGAGACGATCGGGCTCACGGCCCGCACGATTCATCTGCATGTCAGCACCGCGGCGCCGGGCGAGGAACCCGTTGCCCGTCGGTGCGCCCCTCATGCGGTACACGAACGCGTACAAGCACGGAAGTGCGGAGCGGCACTGACGCTCCCCGGCGTGCCCCATGGCACCACCCCGACCGATCGCGACGCGACCTCGGACCTCGCGCTTCGCCGCTGGCCAACGCGACCTGCGGAGCGCATGAAAGACGGACCGCCAGAGGCGATCTCGGTCGTTAAAGGTAGCACATGGAAAAGACGGGGGTCAAAAGCTGGGCCTCGCCCGGAGGGGCATCAGTTCCGCTGGGAGCTATCCCCCTCGGAGCTGCTGGACGAGGTTGTTGCCGCCTGCTCGCGACATCGACAGCCAACGGCTGTCACGATCCGGGCGAGATCTTGCGGGATACCGAGCGCCTTCGCGCGTCGTTCCACTTGATGCAGATCGTGCCCATTCACAAGTGCTTCCGCTACCAGTGTGCTGGGGCGCACTGCTGAAGTATCGGCGTTGACAAACATGCCGCTCATGACCCATTCACCTCATTTTTCGTATATGAATATCGTAGGATATGGAGCGAAATTCGCTCGGGAAGCGAATGTCTCGTTCCCGTATCCGCCTATCGACCCCATCATAGTAGCAATGTTAACGAGGCAGGGCAACATGTACGTACATGTTTGCGTCGACAGTTTGTCGGGAAGGGTCCGTTGCGGGGGACCATCCAGCGGTCCCCCGCCCTTGCGTCAGGACACCATCGCGCGCGGCAGCTGCTTGCCAATCTCGTCGCAGAACGCCTGTACTTCCGTCTCGCGTCGAGCCTCGTCCCATCCCTGCGAGGACGCGGCGATGTGACTGGCCGGCTCGACCATGGGGAGACCCGCGTCGCGCTCCAGGGCCAGCATCGACCGGCGGAGCATCACGTCCGCCAGCGTCACCGCATGCTCCTTCGCGAAGGAGAACGGGATCACCGCGGCGATCGCCGCATGCCCCTGGAGGATCGGCGCGCGCAGCGACTCGTCAGCCTCGGCCATGGCGACGACCTCCCGCGCCCGCATGCCGTACACCTTCAGCAGCCAGTCGGCGGATTCCGCGCTTAGCCACGACGGGGCCGACCGCTTCCAGGCGGTCTTTGCGGCGTCATAGTCCTCAGCGCCACCGGGCAGCATCGTCGAGCGAGTCGGGCTCTTGTGCGCCTTGCGGCCAAGCTTCTTCTCGACCTCGTCGACCGTCTCCTCGGAGAGCGATCGGTAGGTCGTCAGCTTGCCGCCGATGATCGTGAGCAGCCCGGATATCTTCGGCTCGTGATCCCTGATGATGTGCTTGCGAGTGATAGCCCCCGTCGAGCCCTCCGCCTGGTACGGCAGCGGCCGCACGCCAGCCCACGTGTAGAGCACGTCGTCGCGCATGAGGCCCGCCTCCGGGATCGCCATGTTCGTCTCCTTCAGGAGGTAGGCGATCTCCTCTTCGCTGGCGACGATGCGATCCAGGTCGCCATCGAACCGGATATCGGTTGTGCCGATCATGTAGAGCCCGTTCCAGGGGATGATGAAGTACGGCCGGCCATCCTGCCGCGCCTCGATGTAGAGCGCATCCTCGGGTGCACCGGGGAACGGGTCGACCACGATGTGGCTCCCCTTCGTGCCGCCGTTGTAGCGCGGGAAGTCACCGGCGAGACCCAGCACGCGGTCGATCCACGGGCCGCTGACGTTGACCGTCATGTCGGCGTATGCGATGCACTTCTCGCCTGTCGCCTCATCGACGTACTGGATGCCGCGAACAACGCCGCCCTCGGTGCGGATACCGGTCGCTCTCGTGTGCAGCTTCAGCTCGCCGCCATGCGCCATCCCGTCGAGCACGTTCTCGACGACGAGCCGCTCCGGGTAGAGCACCTGCGCATCGTAGTAGCGCGCGGCCGCCCGAAGTCCCTCCGGTTCAAGCCCAGGCTCCTGCTGCAGCGCCTGCTCCCTGGTATAGACCCGCGCGGTTGGCAGGGACTTGTCATAGGACAGGAAGTCGTAGGCGATCATCCCGAGCGCGATCATAAACGGGCCTCGGCTGTGCCCTTTGTAGATCGGCAACGTCAGCGGCAGCGGCGTGACGAGATGCGGCGCGGCGTGCAACAGTCGCTCGCGCTCGCGCAGGCTCTCCCTCACCAGGGCGAACTCGTAGTGCTCGAGATACCGCAGGCCGCCGTGGATCAGGCGGCTGGAGGTGGCCGTCGTCGCGCCACCGAGATCGTCTTTCTCGATCAGCAGCGTCTTCAGCCCGCGCAGGGCGGCCTCGCGGAAGATACCGCCGCCGTTGATCCCCGCGCCGATCACGATCACGTCATACTGCTGTCCGTTGTCCGTGGCCATCGCCATTCTCTCCCCGGTACGGCGCCGTTGTCGCCCGTTCACCTTCTCTTATGGAAGTGTATTCGTTTTAACCGCGAGACATGTGGGTGGTGGAGCAGAGAAGCCCGCCAATGAGTGCACATGCACTCGATACCAATGACGCCCCTCCTCTGCAGTCGGGACGATTTACCGACTGGAACTGGCGGACTATTACATAAACACATATTGACGTACTTCAACTATCATGGATTAATGATGATAACGAACGCCATATCGTGAGTCATTTTTCGGTTTTTATCCTACATCCGTATTTCTAGGTGAGGAAAAGCCCCACCGTGGAGGCCCTCCATGGTCAAGCACTGTTCTCCAAAGCGATCCCCGGTTCTCACCACCCTGATCTCACGCCGTAATGCGATCAAGGCAGGAGCGGCTTCGGGTGCATTCGCTGCGCTGGCGTCACTTCCGCACGCAATCGCGAGCACACCGGTTCCAGCTTCGGACGGGTCAGGCATCATGAGCGATCGATTGCCGTCCTGGAACGATGGCGATGCCAGGGACACAATCCTCGCGTTCATCGATTCTGTGGTTGAGCCCGGGAGCAGCGCCTATGTCGAGCCGGCAGCCCGCATCGCCGCGTTCGACAACGACGGCACCTTGTGGTGCGAGATACCGCTCCCCCAGTTGGAGTTCCTGCGGGAGTACGCTCGCGAACAGGCAGATGCCTACCCTGAGCTGCGCACTATTCAGCCGTACAAGGCGGTTTGGGAAGAAGACGCCGGCTTCTTCAGCACGCTCATCGAGGCGGTCTATTCGGGCGATATGGTGACCGTGAACGCCTTCATGGAGACCCTCATGGAGCCGTTCGCCGGCATGACACCGGCCGAGTATGAAGCGATCGTTCAGGCGTTCTTCGAATCGTCACAGCATCCCGAGCTTCAGGTCCCATACCGGCAGCTCATCTACCAGCCGATGGTGGAATTGATTGGCTTGCTCCAGGCCAATGCCTTCGAGGTCTACATCTGCACCGGCGGCGACCGCGATTTCGTGCGCGGGATCTCGGAGGAATTCTACGGAATCCCGCGGGCCAACGTCATCGGCAGCGCCGTCGAGCTGGACTACCAGACCACCGGTGAAGGCCTGGTCCTGATTCGCCAGGCGGCGGTCGACCAGCCGTTCACGGACGGGCCCGGCAAGCCGGTGCGCATCGAAATGCAGATCGGCCGGCAGCCGATCCTGGTGGGCGGAAACTCGGACGGAGACGTCGCCATGCTCGCCTACGCGCAGGAGCAGAACCGCCAATTTCTCGGACTGCTCGTCCATCACGACGATGACGTACGGGAATACGCCTACGACGAGGGGGCGGAGACGGCGCTTGAGCTGGCCGGCGTCCATGACTGGACAGTGGTCAGCATGAAGGAGGACTTCATGGATGTGTTCCCACGCATCGAGTAACGACGGATTTTCGTTATCGATCGCGAAGAAAGGTGATCGAGATGCGCAAGCTCCTTGTCCTCATGCTTTCACTATCGCTGTTGGGCTTGCAGTTCCCTGGTGTCCTTGCTCAGGAGGCCACGCCTGCCGCGACACCCGCCGACGTCCAGACGCTACTCAAGCGCGCGAGCCAGGGCGACGTCTGTTCCTGGCCAGTGACCGTGGCGGTGAATGACCTCAACATCTTCTATCCCGAAGGCACCTCAGCCTACTTCGTCACCCCGTACTTCCTTGCCCCCGGGCAGTCCCTCGTGATCGAGGGCGCGTACCCGTTCGCCCGCTTCTCCTCGCTCGTGACGTACTACGGCACCGCCGCCGGTGGGCAGGGATTGCAGGTGCTCGGCTGGATACCCGACATCAACATCGCCCCCGACCCTGGCAGCGTTAACCCGAACACCGGCGGCCAGGCGAGCAATGACCTGGCCCAGCGCCACTGGACGGTCCGTGTCACGGGCACGGCGCCAGTCAACGCCACCCCGGTCCCGCTGGAGTCGAACATCCTGCCGGCGCATCCGGAGGGGGCCGAGGGCGTGATCGGCGTGCTCATCCAGCGCGTCTACCTGCCTAATGACCGCACGGACCCAACCGCTGGGGTGGGGAAGCCAGCGCTCAGCCTGGAGACGGCAGATGGCGAGCGCCGCATGCTGCCGTCCTGCTCCGCCGAGGAGACCGCCGGGTGGTATCAGTTCTTCAACGCCCGCATCAAGGCGATCCTCGAGGTCGTGCCCCCGCCACCGACCCCCGCGAGTGGCGATGCCCGGCCCGAGTTCACCCGCACCATCTTCGAGGGTCTCGCGCCGAACCCGGACGCCGCCTACCTCACCGCGCCGGTCGCGTGGGAACCGGGACGGGTCGTGGTCATTCGCGGCATGGCACCCCGGTCCGGCCCCGGAAAGGACGTCGACGTGCGCTACTGGTCGTTCTGCACCGGGGCGAACACGCCACCGTATCCGGCCGCGTCGTGCATCCCGGATGAGGACGTACCGATTGCGGACGATGGCACCTACACACTCGTCGTCTCGCAGCCGGAGGACCGGCCGGCGAACGCCACGGCCGAGAACGGCGTGGCGTGGTTGCGGGGAGCCGATCCGGCATACCCGGACCTCATCGGCCTGCGCCACGTGCTGCCGTCCGACGCGTTCTACGACCAGTCCGGCTGGGCGGTCTCTCCGGATGCCACCGCCGCGGAGGCGTCGGCCATCATGGGGCCGTACTACCCAGAGACCGTCTACTGCGATACGGCCACGTTCGAGGAAGGCGGCGCGGACGCTTGCTTCGCCCCGATCGAGGCCACACCGAGCATGGCCACCCCGGCCAACTAGACCCAAACACGCGGGTGGGTGGCTGGTCCAGGATGGTCCTGGTACCGGTCACGCACCCGCATCGCTTACCGGGTGAGCGCATCAGGTCCTTCTCCTGCTGGCACTACGAGCCGGGCGCGCAGCTCCCCATGCACACGTCGGGGTATGCAGCGTTGCAGAGATCCGTGAGCTTCTGCAGGGTGGTGTCGCACGGCGCGCAGGTGATCGTGTCCTTGCTGAAGCAGGCCTTGTAGGGTCCGTTCGGGATCGGGCCGACGCTCTCCAAGCCGACGAAGACCGGGTCCCCGCCGAACGACGCCCAGACCTCCACCATGCAGCTCGTGTAGTTTGGGCAATCGTCGATGAACAGCGCCGCTGGACCAAACTCTGCCGGCAGTCGCGCGGCCACCTGCTCGGAGACCACCGGCACCAGGCTCTCGCCCTCATAGCCTTCCAGCACCTCGGCTCCGTAGGTCAGGGTGCCGCTGTCCGGGTCGTAGACCGGCTCGACCAGCTGCAGGACCACGACCCCCTGCCCCGCCCGGAACTCGCCGACCAACGCCGCGTTTGGCGGATTGCTGGCCGCAAACCCCAGACCGTCCAGGAACTCCTGCGTCTGGGCAGCACCGACGATCCGGTCCGGGCGGTCCGAGAAGTAGATCGTCTGTCCCGTGTGCCCCTCCAGCGTGAGGAGGAAGTTGGCCCCGCCACCCGGCACAGGCGTGCCGCTCGCGGCCGGGGTGCCGGCGCCTGGGTTGAGCTCGCCCCGCCCGGAGGCGAAGGTCTGCACGAAGAGGAAGACGGGGGCTTCGCCTTCGGCAGCAGGTGTCGCATCGGGAGCCGGCGTGCCCTCCTGGGCGGCGCCACCGCGTGCGAGGGCACCGGTGGCGAGCCCGCCAATCGCGGCGCCAAGCGCCGTGCGGCGAGTGGCGCGCCCGGCGAGGCGGCGGGTCAAGCGGTCAAAGCGCGAGGCGTCCATGAGGCTCTCCTTTCCTGGTCACCACAGCGATGACCGATCATGCGGCGGATGGCGCTGGTTTCTTGCGGATTGCACCTCTTTCCCGGCTCACGCTGGCCGTGAGCCAGCCAGCTCGCGGCCAGCAGCCCCAGCGAGGCGGCTCTGCCGCCGTCGAGGCGGCTCTGCCGTCGTCGAGGCGCCCCTCGTCTGCAGGCGTAGAGCGTGCGGTGATGGTGCGACCCGTCCAGCACCCCAACCAGTCCCGCGCCATCTCGATCTGGTGCGACACAGTGGTGGAAGCGTTCGTTCCAAGCCGTAGTCGCCTCGCCCCGCATTCGCCGTTGGAGGGGAGCCTGCAGGCAGTCCCTAATGGGCCTGACATCCTCCGTTGCAGACAGGGTAGGCGTCGTTGCAGAGCCCGGCCAGGTACTCCCACGTTTCCCATTCCCAGCAGGGCTCGCAGCCGCCCTTGAACAAGCCCTGCCAGCACTGGCCATACGGGCCGCCCGGGATCGGGCCCGGCTCGACTACCGTGTTGTTGGGTCCCACGTAGTAGCAGTCTGTCAGGTCATGGCAGTCGTCGATGAAAAGCGCCGCCGGGCCGAACTCCGCCGGCAGCCGCTCGGTGAGCTGCTCGTGGGTGACCGGCTCAAGGTTGCCGCCCTTGTAGGCGTCGAGGACCTCCGCCCCGTACGTGAGGGTACCGGTGTCGGCGTCGTAGCTCGGGGCGAGCAACTCGAGCACGACCACGCCTTGCCCCACTTTGAACTCCCCCACCAGCGCCGCGTTGGGTGGGTTGTCCGGGGAGAACCCCAACCCCTCCAGGAAGTCGTCGGTGGGGGTGGCCCCGACAATGCGGTCCGGTCGGTCCGAGAAGTAGATCGTCTGCCCGGTGTGCCCCTCCAGTGTCAGCAGGAAACCCGCGCCGCCGCCGGGCGTGGGAGTTCCCGCGACTGCCGGCGTCCCGGTGGCGGGGTTGAGCTCACCGCGCCCGGAGGCGAAGGTCTGCACGAACATGAAAACCGGCTTCTCTCCCTCGGCGGGCGGGGACACCCCGAGGCCTGGTGTGGCCTGGCGCGCGACGGAGTGCGGGGCGAGGCCGCCGAGAGCCAGGGCGGCGAACGAGGTGCCGACAGCGGTGCGGCGGGTGGTACGATCCGCCAATCGGCGGGTCAAGCGGTCAAACCGGGAAGCGTCCATAGGAGGTCCTTTCGAGAGCGGATATTCTTCCGGTAAAGGGACAGCAACCGACTCTTGGCTCAAGCGGCGACCGGTGGCACGGTCTGAACAACAGCGGATCCGGTAGAGTCACACCCCGACGCGACTGTGCCGGCAACCGGACCTTGCAGTACGTTTCGGTCTCTTCCCCGCCGCCTTAGAAAGGGAATCCGGCAGCAGGTGATCATTCTTCGAGAGCGGGGGTCGCGTGGCCTTCCGACCACGTGACCCCCGCTTCAACCATTGATCATTCCAACCACGGCCACGGGTCGTATTCCGTACCGATCCAGATCCCACCATCGGCGGCAGGGTATGCCCCCGCACAGCTGGCTATGCCGTCGGCCCAGTTGCCGTCGGTGACGTTGCAGCGCCCGTACCACAGGTTGTAGCGCGATGGAATGGGACCAATCGGGATCGGGCCGAGCCGCGCACGCCCACTATCACCAACTACGCCGGACGGGATTTCGCCGACGGTATTCGTGTCCCAGCAATAGGTCAGATCCGGGCAATCGTCGATGAAGAGAGCAGCCGGTCCGAACTCGGCGGGAAGCCGAGCAGCAACCTGCTCGGCAAGCACCGGAGTCAGGTTGTCGCCCCCGTACCCTTCCAGCACCTCCGCGCCGTAAACCAGCGTGCCGGCGTCGGGATCGTAGACCGGCTCGATCAGCTCGAGCACGACAACACCCTGTCCGGCCTGGAACTCGGCCACAAGGGCGGCGTTCGGTGGGTTTCCGGGAGCGAAGTTGAACCCCTCCAGGAATGTCTCGGTGGGGGTGGCGCCCACGATACGCTCGGGCCGATCGGAGAAGTAGACGGTCTGCCCGGTGTGGCCCTCCAGCGTGAGCAGCAGGCTTGCGCCGCCAGCCGGGGTGGGTGTGCCCTCCACCGCCGGAGTACCGGCCAATGGGTTAACCTCTCCCCGGCCCGAAGCTGCGGTCTGCACGAACAGGAAGGTCGGCTGTACGCCGTCGTCTGGGCCAGGGCTGGCTTCCGGCGCAGGCGTGGCCTGGGCCGCGGCAACGTGGTCGAGGGCACCTAGGGCAAGAGCACCCAGAGATGTTCCCACCGCCGTGCGGCGAGTCGTACGCAGACTAAGATGGCGAGTGAAGCGGTCGAAGCGTGATGCGTCCATGACAGGGTCCTTTCCCGATCGCTACGCTCTAGCGTCTGCTAGGCGGCGTAACACGCTTCGTGGCACAGGCTTGGGTACGCGTCGTTGCAGAGTCCGGCCAGGTACTCCCATGTCTCCCACTCCCAACAGGGCTCGCAGCCGCCCTGGAACATCCCCTGCCAGCACTGGCCGTAAGGGCCACCCGGGATGTCGCCAATCCAGTACTTGAGGCCGTTCGGAGACTTGTACATACACGCCGTCAGATCCGGGCAATCGTCGATAAAGAGGGCAGCCGGCCCGAACTCCGCCGGGAGCCGCGCGGCCACCTGCTCGGCGAGCACTGGCATCAGGTTCTCGCCCTCAAAACCCTCCAGTACTTCGGCGCCGTAAGTCACCGTCCCGCTGTCCAGGTCGTACATCGGCTCGATCAACTGCAAGACCACGACCCCCTGCCCGGCCCGGAACTCACCGACGAGGGCAGCGTTCGGCGGGTTTTCGACGCCGAACCCCAGCCCGTCAAGGAACTCCCCGGTCGGACTGGCTCCCACGATGCGATCTGGTCGGTCCGAGAAGTAAATCGTTTGTCCGGTGTGCCCCTCGAGCGTCAGCAGGAAACTCGCCCCACCGGCCGGGGTGGGCGTGCCGTTCACTGCCGGGGTGCCGGCGCCCGGGTTGACCTCGCCGCGGCCCGAGGCGAAGGTCTGCACGAACAAGAAGACGGGTTTCTCAGCATCCGTGGGGGAGGGCACCTGTTCGGGGGTGGCCTGCTGGCCAGCGGCGACGGAGTTCAGTGCGCCCAAGGCGAGGGCGCCGAGCGAGGTGCCGACAGCAGTGCGGCGCGTGGTGCGGCCCGCGAGGCGGCGGGTCAGGCGGTCAAAGCGGGAAGCGTCCATCTCTGGCTCCTTTGCTGGTCATCACCCGGATGACCAATGATGTGACGAACAGTGAAAGCGATCCACGAAATACTCATCTCTTTCCTGCTCATGCCGGTTGGACCCCAGCCGGCTCGTGATGCAGCAGGCCAAGCACAGCCGTCATGCCGGCAGCGATGTCGGACGCGATGCGCCCCTCCGCATCGATCAGCACCGCGGCCGGCGTCCCGCGCGTGCCGAACGCTTGCCCCGTGGCGAGACGCTGGTCGAGCAGAACCGGGGCGCGCAGACCCATCGCCCGGTTTGGCTCCACCTCGCCTCGCGAGATGACGAGCAGGCGTGGCGCTCCGGCCGGCGGGATCGCCTCCCATTCCTTGAGGTCACCAAGCATTCGCTGACAGAAACCGCAGTCCGGGCTCCAGAACAGCACCAGCACGTCTTCACCGCGGAAGTCCGCAAGGCGCACCGGCACGCCGTCGAGATCCGGCAGTTCGACGTCCGGGACCGCTTTTCCGATCCGGGACGGGGCCGACGGCGCGGCGGCATGGCCGTTTGGTGGCGGGCTCGGGGCGGGCAACGGTGCGCCCGTGAGGCGGGCGACCAGCGTGCGGATCGCGTCCGGCCCCACCGCCCCCTGCGAGCCGATCGTGCCGTCGGCGCGGATCAGCACGGCGCTCGGTGTGGGCAGCGAGGCGTATGCCTCGGCCACTTCGTACCGCTGTTGCACGAGCACGCGCTCCAACCCGTACTCACGCGCCTTGGCCCCGTTGGCCTCCATCGAGCCGCGGCTGACGACCGCGATGGTGACGGCGTCGGCATGCTCCTGCTGCCAGCGCGCGACCTCGGGCAGCAGCGCCTGGCAGGGTCTGCAGTCGGCATCGGCGAAGATCAGCAGGGTCTGGCGCTCCTCCGAGCGGAGGTCATCGAGGCTCACCCGGCCGCCATCGACGGCTGGGAGCTCGAAGGCTGGCGCCGGCGTGCCGATCGGGAGGCCGATCTCCGGCATGGGTGGACGGGCGGTTGCACCAGGATTGCCTCCAAGCGTCTCGAGGCGAAGCAGGAGCCGGCCCTGTTGCTGGAGGAGCTGCACGACGACCCAGGCGAGTGCCGCGAGCCCGACGAGCAGCACGAGCTCGCCGGCCAGTAGCACGCGCTCGGTGGTGGAGAGGTCGCCCACCCAGCCGACGAGGCTCGCGCCCTGGTCGTCCGGACCCGCTAGCACCAGAAGGGCCGCGAGCGCGGCGAAGATGCTGTCGCGGACCAGGGTTTCGCGCCCGATCGGGGCGGAGTAGAGCTGCCCGAAGCAATGGCAATTGGGCCGGCGGCCCTGACGGAGGTTGTAGACGATACCGCCAATGAAGCCGAGCATCAGCCCCAGCCCGGCCAACGCTGACCACCAGGACGTCGCCAGCGGGAGCAGCAGCACGGCAATCGCCAGCTCGACGAGAGGCAGGGCGAGCCCAGCAGGGGCAGCGAGACGAGGTGGCACCCCGAATCCTTTCATGGCCTCGCGCGAGCCGGCCAGATCAGCGAGTTTGGTCACTCCGGCGAGACCGAAGACTCCGACCAGGGCTAGGCGGATGATGAGAAGGAAGATGTCCATGAGTCAGTTCCTTTTTCGAACCGTCGAGCGGCATGGTGGCTAGATGTGGCAATCTGAGCCGTAGGCGTCATTGCAGAGGCCGTTCAGGTAGTCCACGGTGTAGTTGCAAGCCCCTGAACAAGCCCTGCCGGCACTGACGTCCGGGATCGGGCCGCAGACATCGATCCAGTCCGCGAAACCGTGGACGCATCTGGTCATACCGGGGCAGTCGTCTATGAACAGTGCCGCCGGGCCGAACTCCGCCGGCAATCGCTCGGCGACCTGCTCGGCGAGCACGGGAGTGAGGTTTTCGCCCTCGCACCCTTCCAGCACCTCCGCGCCGTAGACCAGCGTGCCTGCCTCGGCGTCATACCGGGGCTCGATAAGTTCGAGCACCGCCACCTCCTGCTCCGCTCGGAACTTTCCCACCAGCGCGGCGTTGGGTGGTTTGTCCGGCAAGACCCCCAACCCCTTCAGGAAGTCCGCGGTCGGCACTGCACCGACGATGCGCTCCGGCCGGTCCGAGAAGTAGATCGTCTGTCCCGTATGCCCCTCCATCGTGAACAGGAAGCTCGCCCCACCAACCGGCTCGGGCGTGCCGCTTGTGTGCTCGGGGTGCCAGCGCCGGAGTTGAGCTCACCGCGGCCAGAGGCGACTTGCTGGCCAGTGGACACTGAGTCCAGCTCACTCAGCGCGAGCGCGGCGAGGGTGGTGCCCATCGCAGTGCGGCGGTGGCACCGAGGTGGCGAGTGAGGCGGTCGAAACGGGAGGCGTCCATGACAGGTCCTTTCGCCGGCATGGTGCTTGGTGGTTCCTAGGAGGCGTAACATTCTCCTTTACACACGGGGTACGCATCGTTGCACAGCCCGGCCAGGTACTCCCACGTTTCCCATTCCCAGCAGGGCTCGCAACCGCCCTTGAACAAGCCCTGCCAGCACTGGCCGTACGGACCGCCCGGGATCGGGCCGGCATATCTTTGCCTTTCGGTCGAATGGTCCCAGTAGTCACAATCGGCCAGGTCATAGCAGTCGTCGATGAAGAGCGCCGCCGGGCCGAACTCCGCCGGTAGCCGCTCGGCGAGCTGGTCATGGGTCACCGGCTCAAGGTTGCCGCCCTCGTAGGCGTCGAGCACCTCCGCGCCGTAGACCAGGGCTCCAGTCCCGGCGTTATAGCTCGGGGCGAGCAACTCGAGCACGACCACGCCCTGACCGCTTTCAAACTCGGCGACCAAAGCGGCGTTCGGCGGGTTGTCCGGGGAGAACCCCAACCCCTCCAGGAAGTCGTCGGTGGGAGTAGCGCCGACGACTCGGTCCGGCCGGTCCGAGAAGTAGATGGTCTGGCCGGTGTGCCCCTCCAGCGTAAGGAGGAAACTCGCCCCACCGGCCGGGGTAGGTGTGCCGTTCACTGCCGGGGTGCCGGCGCCCGGGTTGATGTCACCGCGGCCCGAGGCGAAGGTCTGCACGAACATAAACACGGGTTCCTCTCCGTGGGCGAGGCCACGGGTTCGGGTGTGGCCCGCTGGCCAGCGGCGAGGGAGAGCCGCCGAGGGCGAAGGCGCCAAGCGACGTGCCGACGGCGTTGCGTCGGGTGGTACGATCCGCCAACCGGCGGGTCAGGCGGTCAAAGCGAGAGCCGTCCATAACTGGTTCCTTTCATCTGTCTCCGAGTAGCCCTAACCGGAAACCAAGACCGTTATGTCACTTAACAGAGACGTGGAATAGCGAGTCCGTATCATGCGGGCCAAACATGATTGGCCCTCCCCTTCCCGTCCGCGCGTTCTCAAGGTCGACGTCCACCACCACGCGATGGAGGGTGCCGGTAAACGTGAACGGCGGCTCGTAGGCAGGAGTGACAACACTCCGTTTGTCGTAACCGCAGGTGAGAACTTCACCAAGCCCCCAGTTGAGCGGGACCGTGACAGGGATATCGGCTTCGGCCACCATCTCGTCATCGATGAATAGCCGTCCGATTCCGGGCGATCCCTTGCCGACCGCATAGTCCGGCTCGCCAGAGACGTCGAAGCTGTACCGCAACGTATGCGCGCCGGTCGGCACCGCATCCGGCGCCTCCACCCGGTATTCCTCGAGACCGACGTAGTTGTGGACGTAGGTCAGCGTGCCATCCTGGATGTACAGGCTGTAACCGCCGAATCGTCCCCCTTCCGCCAGGAGAACCCCTTCCGCGCCAGCAGCAGGGATCTCGACCTCGGCCGTGATCGAGTGGGAGCAGTTGAACACCAGGGGAGCGACAGAATCCGTCACCTCGCCGCCCCCCGGGAAATACACGTACTGCGGGCGCGGTGTCATGTA
>CAVUJR010000023.1:0-30617 GCA_963741805.1 uncultured Chloroflexia bacterium | reverse complement strand
ATGTCAGTGCTGTGTACATTTGGCCCTTGAGTCCTGCATCAGGATTCCTGCGTACACCCGGCCCTTGTGGCCGGGTCCCGAGGAGAGCATCCGAGCCCGACCACCAATCGCAGTTGCGAGGGCGCGTTAGCCCTTAATCGCGCCGGAGAGCACGCCCTGCGTGAAGTAGCGCTGCAGGAACGGGTAGACCAGCAGGATCGGCACGGTCGCGACGACCACGATCGCCATCTGCAGCGACTGCGGCGGCAGCGGCACGCCCTGGTTGAAGTCGGCCGCGTTCACGCTCGCGCCCATCAGCACGTACTGACGCAGCACGAGCTGGATCGGCCACTTCTCCGTATCGCTAATGTAGAGCAGCGCGTTGAACCAGCTATTCCAGATGCTGACCGCGTAGAACAGGCCCACCACCGCCAGCACCGCCTTGGAGAGCGGCAGGGCGATCGTCCGGAAGACCTGGAACTCGGTCGCGCCGTCCAGCTTCGCGCTGTCGATCAGGTCCTGCGGCAGGTTGATGAAGAACTGGCGCACGATGATCAGGTTGAACGAGCTGATGAGCCCCGGCACGACCAGCGCCTGGTACGTGTCGAGCATGTTCAGCTCCTTGATGAGCAGGAACATCGGGATCATGCCCGGCCAGATCAGCATCGCCATGATGACCATGAGCAGGATGCCCCGGCTCCCGGGCACGTTCGGTCGCGAGAGTCCCCAGGCGAGCGTGGTCGTGAAGACCATCTGCCCCAGCGTGCCGAGCATGGTCAGGCCGGCGCTCACCTCGAGGGCCCGGACGACGATGTCGCCGTTGAACAGCGTCCGGTAGGCGTCGAGCGTCGGATGGGTCGGGAAAATGATCAGCCCGCCGCTCAGGATATCCTCGTAAGAGGAGAGCGATACGGCGAGGACATTCAGGAACGGGAAGATCATCACGATGACGATGAAGGCCAGCGTCAACGCCTTCATCGCCGTCATCAGCTTCGACGGCTCCTCCATCCAGGGCGGCCGCCCGGATGCTTTGCGCTTGCGGCGGGGCGTCCCGATATCGGCCGCGACGATCTCCGACCCGATCGTGGTGCTGGCATCACCGGCGGTGGTCACAGTGGTACGCTGCATGGCCTAGAAGATCCCTTCGTCGAAGAACTTTTTCGCCAGGTAGTTGGAGACGAAGATCAACACCGCCCCAACCACGCTGTTCGCGAGGCCGACGGCCGCCGCAAAGCTCCAGTCGCCCTGCCCGATACCGCGTGTATAGACGAGCGTGTCGAGCACCTCGGAGACCCCCGCGCCAACGGCGTTACGCTGCAGGAAGTACTGCTCGAACCCGACCGACATCATCGAGCCCAGCCGCAGGATCAGCAGGAGCACGATGATCGAGCGGATACCCGGCAGCGTGATCGTCATCATGCGCTTGAAGCCGTTCGCGCCGTCGATCACCGCCGCCTCGTAGAGCTGGACGTCGATCTTGGTCAGCGCGGCGAGGAAGATGATGGTGCCCCAGCCGACCTCCTTCCAGATGCTCTGCGCGACGACCAGCCCGTAGAAGTTGTCCGGGTTGTTCATGATATTGACGCGGTCGAAACCCTGGTTCATCAGCACCTGGTTGACGAACCCGGTGCCGCCGAAGACCTGCTGCCACATCGAGATCACGATCACCCAGCCGAGGAAGTGGGGGAGGTAGACGATGCTCTGGACCATGCGCTTCGTCTTGGTGCTGATGATGCTGTTCAGCAGCAGCGCCAGCAGCAGAGGGGCGGGGAAGGCGAAGATGAGCTGCAAGCCCTTGGATAATCAACGTGTTCTTCAGCGCCCGGATGGAAATTCGGGTCCCCGATCATCTTGTGGAAGTTCTCGAGCCCGACCCATGGGCTCTCGCATGATGCCGACGAAGACCGAGTAGTCCTTGAAGGCGATGACATTGCCCAGCAGTGGGAAGTAGTGGAACACCACGTACCAGAGCACGCCGGGAAGCATGAACAGGTAGACGGCCCGGTTCGTCCAGATCCGCTTCCGCAGCCGCTGCCAGCCGCCGCCTGGTGGTGACGATGGTGTGGTGAGCGGTCGATCTGGAGCGGTGATGGACGCCATGACTTCTTTCCTGGAGGAATTAAGAGCGGGAGGGGCCGTCAATACCCGGCATGGTACCACCCGCCCAGACATGGGGTCGGGCAACGATGCCGCGCGGCCACGGAGTTGCGAGACGGCACGCATGAGCAACGTGATCTATACCATCGGCCATTCCACACGACCCATCGAGGAGTTCATCGACCTGCTGCGGAAGAACGGCGTGGAGCTGCTCGCGGACATCCGCACGATCCCGAAATCGCGCCGGAATCCGCAGTACTGGCACGACGCCCTGGCGGCCAGTCTCGGTGAGGCGGGGATCGACTACGTCGCCCTGCCGGGGCTTGGCGGGCGACGCCGCGCGGCGAAGGACACCGTCAATACCGCCTGGCGCAACGCCTCCTTCCGCGGCTATGCCGACCACATGCAGACGGAGGAGTTCGCGGAGGCGCTGGCCGAGCTGATCGACCTCTCACGCGAGCGGGTGACGGCGATCATGTGCGCGGAGGCTGTTCCCTGGCGCTGCCACCGCTCGCTCGTCGCGGATGCGCTGGTCGTGCGCGGCATCGAGGTGCGCGACGTCATCAGCCCCACCAGCGTCCGCCCGCACGTCTTGCGCGATTGGGCGCACGTCGACGGCACGACGATCACCTACCCGGGAGACGATGCCAGGCTGATCTTTACCGCGCGCCAGCCGGTTCCTGGAATTGAGGGGAGGCCACAGGTCGCCGCCCGGCGCGGCGACGGTGCTTGAATCGAGGTCCGCCATGACCCGGCCTTCAACCGCTCGCCGGCTCTCGCCGCACCTCTTCGTGGTCTACGTGGAGTATCCGCACCACGACAGCGTGAACCTCTACCCTGTGACCGGCGCACGGCCGCTGCTGATCGACTGCCCACCAGCGACGGCCGGCGATCGCCTTGTTCGGGAAGATGCTGAACCCGTGGTTCTCGCTGGACCAGAAGGAGCCGGCCGCAGACGAAACGTCCGTAACGGGCCTTTGACGTGGGCGAGGTTCGTCACGGCGCATGCGGCACGAGAAACCCGCACACGAGGTGCGGGTCTACGACATGGTCGGGCCGTGATCGTCAGGCGTGGTAGGGATCTCGTCGTCATCATCGTCATCGTCGTCCGCGTCATGGGCGGCGAGGCGCTGGGCGCTGACGACGCGGAAGGCGTTCTCCAGCTCCCGGCGCAGTGGCGAGATCGCGTTGACGACCCGCTCCAGTCCGGTCCTCAGCTGCGCCTTCTGGGCGGTCGTGGGCGAGTTGTGGCGGACGACAGGGTAGATGGTGTCCGTCAGCGCCTCGCGCAGGGTGCAGATGAACGCCTCGACCTTGTCGGCGAGCTCGACGTCGAGCAGCAGCCGGTTCTGGTTGAACATCTCGCCGAACTCGTAGGCGCGTTCGCCGAGATCCGCCCAGTTATCCCACACCAGCGTGTCGTCGAAGAGCGTCTCCGGCACGCGCAGCGGCTCGCCCGGAAGCAGCATCGGGTTCACGACCGCCGCCAGCGCCGCGTCGACGCGCGCCAGCCGGAGGTAGATGTCCGAGAGTGAGTCGGCCCGGCGGGTCGCGTGCGGTGTTTCCGCCTGGCGGATCGTGTTCAGCTCCGAGCGCAGGCGCGAGTAGCGCTTCTTTACGCGCAGGTCGACGTCTCGCATGCGGTCGTCGACCGTCTGGTGCAACGTCTCCGGCAGCGCCTTCGTCGCCGTGGCCTCTTCTTCGAGGCGGCTCAGGCGGGCGTCGAAGTCGCGGGTCCGCCCCGTCGCGCGGGTCAGTTCGCCGCGCAGCTCCTCGGCGAGGGCGCGCAGGCGGTTGTCGTCAACCATCGGGTAGGGAGACGGAAGCGGAGTGGTGCGATCGGCCGGTTCTGTCTCCTCCGGGGCGGTCTCGCCGCCGTTGCGGAAGGGGCTGATGATCTGGCGCATCTGACGCGGGCTTGTGAGCCACAGTTTCGCGTTCTCGACGCCGGTTTCGCGCACGAAGAACCACCCGGCACCCCCGAAGAGCACCAACAGGGTGATGAGGACGATGATGACGACAACGGTATCCATAGGGCGACGGTTCCTCGTGTGCGCGGTGTGGCGAGCGTCGGTCTCCCCTAGAGTATAGGGCGTGGTGATCCCCATACCGTTCGCCCCCCGATCTGACACGGAATTGGCACCCTCGGCGCCCGAAATCTGTCGCGGACGCAATCCCCGGCTGGTTACTGTGACAGCGTCGGGATCGCCAACCATCGGACGGGCGAGGCGAACCGTTTCCCATGCTGCGTGCTGGCCCTGGGTTCCGCCATCGCCCTCCGCGCACGCGATCCCCACGCATCATCGGGTCCCTATTGTCACCACGCCTCTGGTATCCCAGCCCGCCATGCCATCTGGAGGCCCGCCATGCGCACCACCCTGTCACCACCGCCGGCCGCCGCCCCGATCCCGGCCGCTCCGCACGCGTCGACCCGTCCGGCGCCGCGCGTGCTGCTGATCGGGTACAACGGCGCCACCAACACGGGCGCGGAGGCCCTGCTCCAGGCGGACATCGCCGACCTGCGCGCGGTCCTCGGCCCGGACGCGCATCTCACCGTGCCAACCCTCAACGAGCGCGTTCTCCGCCGATACCTGCACGAGACGCCGACTCTGAGCATCGTGTCGATCCCGCCGCTCTTCCCCGTCGCGGTCCGCCGCCTCGTTGACGAGCACGACATCGTCGTCCTCGTTGAGGGCAGCGCATACATGGACACCTGGGCCTCGGCGCTGCTCTGGCTCTTCCTGTGGTCGACCCACTGCGCCGATCGGGAAGACAAACCCTGCCTCGCCTATGCCGTCGACGCCGGGGAGATCCGGTCGCCGTTCAATCGCCTGCTCGTAAAAAAGGAGGCCAGCGAGACAAGCCTCATCATCGCCCGGTCGGCCGCCGCGGCCGACCGCCTGCGCCGCTGGGGCGTGCGCGCCCCGATGGCCATCACCGCCGATAACGCCTTCACCTATGTGCCCGATTCGGCGGACGCGGGGCTACTGCGCCGGGCCTGGCCGGAGGCGCGCGAGCGTGTTGTCGGGTTCTGCCCGGTCAACGTCCACCTCTGGCCGGTGCGCATGCGCCTGTGGGGCCGCAAGGAGGATTGCTACCGCTGGCCGTACTACTTCTCCGACTCCCCGCAGCGCCGCCGGGACGCGGCCACCCTCGCGGCCGGCTACGCGGCGCTGGCTGACCAGTTGACCGAGGCGCACGGTGCATCGGTCGCGCTGATGGCGATGGAGGGGTTGGACGAGCCCTTCTGCCGGCAGATCCACGCGGCGATGGCCCACGGCGACCAGGCCCGGATTTTCTCCGCCCGCGAGTACAACGCGTCGCAGATGACGACGATCCTGCGGAGCCTCGACCTGCTGGTCACCTCGCGCTATCACGGCGCGGTGCTGTCGCTGGAGGGGGGTATGCCACAGGTTGCCGTGGGGCACGATCTCCGGCTGAAGAGCTTTTACGCGGAGCTCGGACTGGCTGAGGAGTCGTTCTTCGAGGCCGACGACCCCGACCTGCTGGTCGCGTTGACGCGCCGGGTGGAGGCCCTGCTCGCCGACCCGGCCCCGGCTCGTGAGCAACTGCGGCGGGGCTACGAGCGGCATCTGGCGGCAGCACGACACAATCGCGAGCTGCTGCGGTCGTTCCTGGCCCAGCATGGATGGGGAGAAGCGTCATGAACGGATGCGTGCTGCTGACCGGGGCGACCGGGAATCTGGGCCCCTGGATCGCCCGGAAGCTTCTCGCCACCCACGACCTGCAGCTTGTGGCGCTGGTCCGGGCGGGTGACCGGGAGGAGGCCCGGAGACGGTTGGCCCGCGCGTGGTCGGACTGGCCGGAGCTTGTCGCGGCGATCGGGTCACGGGTCGACGCCGTTCCGGGCGACGTGACGCTGCCGGATCTTGGCCTCGACGCCGACACATACGGCACCTTGCGGCGCCAGCTGAGCCGGGTCATCCACGCCGCCGCCGACCTGAGGCTGGATGCGCCGTTGGAGGAGGCGCGGCGGACCAACGTCGATGGCACGCGCCGGGTGCTGGAACTCGCGAGAGCCGTGCAGGCTGATCACGGCCTGGACCGATTGGGAGTGGTCTCGACGGCCTATGTCTGTGGGCGGCGGCAAGGTGAGATTCCCGAGGACGAGCTTTCTGGGGCCGATGGGTTCGAGAACGTCTATGAGAGGACGAAATATGAGGCGGAAACGCTCGTCCGCGAGGCGATGTCGGACCTGCCGGTGTCGATCTTCCGGCCAGGCATGATCGTCGGCGATAGCGAGACCGGCACGATCTCGACCTTCAACACCGTCTACCCGCTGCTCCGCCGCTACCTGACCGCGTCCCTCCCGGTCGTCCCGGTGCGGCGAGCGGCTCGATTGAACCTCGTCCCGGTCGATCTGGTCGCGGACGCCGTGGTTCGGCTGACGTTCGACCCGCTCGCCTCCGGCAAGACGTTCCATCTCACCACGCCGCCCGATGCCTGGCCGACGATGGGGCAGCTTCTGGACGCCGCACGGGACCACGCGAGCCGGGAGCTGGGCGTGCGGTTGCCGAAGGCCCGGTTCCTGCCGGTGTTGCACGCCGCCGGACTGGCAGGACGATTCAGTTCAGTGGGTTTGGGCAAGCTCCTGCCGCTGCTTCCCTACTCGGACGAGCGCCGCGACTTCCTGCGCGACAACACAGATGGCCTGCTCGGGCCGATCGCGCCGGACTGGCCGTCGATCCTGCCGAGCATGCTCGCCTACGCGACGCGGAAGGGATTCCTGCATCGCTCCGGGCGGACGGTCCACGAGCAGATGCTGATCCGGATGCGGTCTCGCTCACGGCCGGTGGGATACCGCGACTTCATCGAGGGCCGGTCGGTCGCGCGGCCCGCTGAGGATGTTCGCGCCCAGTCCCTGGCGGCGGCATCTTCTTTGGTTGCGCTCGGCATCCGCAAGGGTGATCGCGTCGCGATCGTCGGCCTGAACAGCACGCGCTATCTCGCGTTGGATATCGCGATCGGGATGATCGGCGCGGTCAGCGTGCCGCTCTACTACACGAGCCCGCCCGCCGAGATCGACGCGATCCTGCGGGCGTGTGGGGCCAGCCTCCTGCTGGTCGGGGCGCCGGCCATCCTCGCGCGATTGGACGAGCTGGCGAGCCCCGTCTCGGTCGTCTCGTTCTGGCGCGAGCCTGCGCCTCCCGCGATCCATCGCTCCGTGTTGGGCTGGCACGAGTTCCTCCAGGCAGGCACCGGGACACCGGCTCCCGAAGCCGCGCCCGTTGATTTCAGCGACCTGGCGACGATCCGCTATACCTCTGGCACGACGGGCACGCCGAAAGGCGTTGTCTTCACGCATGGCCAGCTCGTGTGGATGGGCGAGACGATGGCGGCACTCCTGCCCTGGCGCACCCGCACCCGCCCCGTCCGCTACCTCTCGTTCCTGCCCCTGAACCACGTCGTGGAGGGGATGCTTGCCGCGTACGGTGGCTACTATCTCCCGGCGCCGGTCACGATCACCTACCTGGAGGAGTTCCGCCAGCTGCAGCAGGCGCTGCCGATGGTCCGGCCGTCGGTCTTCTTCTCGGTCCCGCGTGTCTTCGAGAAGCTGTGGGAGGGGTTTGAGGAAAGCCGGGTTGGCCAGATGTACCTTGGGCTGCAACCGGGCCCCATCCGGGCCGCAGCGCGGCCTGTCGTCCGTCGCGGCCTGCTACGGAAGGCCGGCATGGACCGGTGCGACCAGCTCATCGCGGGATCGGCGCCGGTCGAGGAGACGCTGCAACGCTCCTTTCACGAGCTGGGGATCGAGCTGCACAGCGCCTACGGCCTGACGGAAGCGCCGCTGGTGACCATGAGCCGCTCCGGCGAGAACTGCATCGGCACGGCGGGGACACCGCTTCCGGACACAGAGGTCCGGATCATCGATGGCGAGATCCTCGTGCGCGGCCCGCAGGTGACGCCGGGCTACTTCGAGCCGGGGCTGGAATCGCCGCTGCGTGACGACTGGCTGGTGACGGGCGACCTCGGACAGATCACGGAGAAGGGGAGGCTGCGTATCTCCGGGCGCCGCAAGGAGATGATCGCGACCGCCTACGGCAAGAAGATCATGCCCGCGAAAGTCGAGTCGCTGCTGCGGAACCTGCCGGGCATCGCCGAGGCGCTGCTGGTCGGCGAGGGGCGGCCTTATTGTGTGGCGCTGCTCTGGTCGGGTGGCGAGGCGGTCGACGACGTGGCGCTGGCCCAGGCGATCGCGTCGGTCAATGCGCGACTGTCCCACCCGGAGCAGGTCCGGCGCTGGCTCGTTCTCCCGAACGATCTCTCGATCGAGCATGGCGACCTTACGGCGAACCTGAAGCTGCGCCGGGGTGCGTTGCAGGAGCGCTTCGCCCAGACCATTGCCGATCTCTACGGCGCGGATGGGCACGTGACCGAGCCATTCGTCGCGGAGGTGCGCCGGCTGGTGGGAGGGGCGCGATGAACATCGTGGCGACGTTGCTCGCGCTCCATACGCCCCGTCTCGTGCGGGACCGCGTCCTTGACGAGCTCGCCGCAGCGACGGCGGCCGGGTTCGGCAGTGATGTCCCGGCGCTCGACGGCGCATCCAGGAACGACCGCCTCGCGGCCTACGCCCGCTTCACGCGACGAGAGGCCGAGCGTGCCTTCCGAGAGGGTCGCGACCTGGATGAGCTCCAGACGCGCCTGCGAGGGGAGGCGTTCGCGCTGGGCGAGCGGATGCGTCGCCTGCTGGGCGTGGAAGGTGTCGCGGACACCATGGCCGCCGCCCGCACGCTCTACCGCATGATCGACATCGACTTCAGCGGCACCCCGCGGGGGGAGATCACCGTGCGGCGGTGCTTCTTCCGCGACTACTACACGCCCGAGGTCTGCCGCCTGATCTCCGCGATCGATGAGGGCGTCCTTGCGGGGCTGTCCGGTGGCGGTCATCTCGAGTTCAGCCAGCGTCTTACCGAGGGGGCCGACCGCTGCCTGGCCTGCTTCACGCAGGAGAAACCGTCATGAACCGACCAACCGCGATCGTCGTCGGCACCGGACCCGGCGGCGCGACCGCCGCGAAAGCGCTACAGGGCGCCTTCGACGTGACCTTGCTCGAGGCGGGAGCGCCATTCACACCGATGCGCCGCTCGGTTCGCTCCCTGGAGCGCGTCCGTGCGACCGGGCTCCTCTTCGACGCCCGCGAGACCCGGCTCGTGTTCCCCCACCTGCGCATCCTCCCGACCGAGGACCAGCTCCTCGTCTACGGCATCGGCGTTGGCGGGACGTCCACCATCTTTACCGGGAACGCCTTGCGCATGGACGACGACCTGCGCGCGATCGGCATCGACCTCGATGACGAATTCGACGCGCTGGCGAAAGAAATCCCGATCTCGACCGCGCACGAGGACGGGTGGCGGGAGATCACGCGCCAGCTCTTCGGGATCTGCGAGTCGATGGGCCTGGACCCGTTCCCGACACCGAAGATGGGCGACTACGCACGCTGCCGGCATTGCGGGCGCTGCATCTTCGGCTGCCCCGCCGGGGTGAAGTGGGACAGCCGACGCTTCGTCGAGGACGCGATCGCCCACGGCGCGCGACTGGAGACGAATTGCCGCGTCGAGCGCGTGGCGATCGAGGGCGGCCGCGCCACCGGCGTCTGGTCGCGCCAGGGGCTTCTCCGCCGCTTCCATCCGGCCGATCTCGTCGTCCTTGCCGCCGGAGGGCTGGGCACCCCGGCCATCCTCGACCGCTCCGGCATCCCGACCGAGCCGCACCTCTTCGTCGACACTGTCCTGTGCGTGGCGGCGCGGCTGCCGGGGTGCCACCAGTGTCATGAGGTGCAGATGCCGTTCGTCGTCCAGCGCGAGGGGTACATGGTCTCGCCGTACGTCGATTACCTGAGCTTCTTCTTCAATAAGGAATGGCGTTACCCGGCCGAGGACGTCGTCTCGCTGATGGTCAAGATCGCCGACACCGAGGAGGGTGAGGTCCACGCCGGGAAGGTCCGCAAACCGCTGTCGGAGCGTGACCGTGAACGCATGCGGGATGGGGTCGCCCTCTGCACGGAGATCCTCGGGAAGCTCGGCATCGCGCCGGACGACGTGGTCCTCGGCACGGTCAACGCGGGCCATCCTGGCGGGACCCTGCCGCTGACCGAACGCGAAGCAGGGACGCTCCACCACGATCGCCTGCCGCTCAACCTCTACGTCGCCGACGCCTCGCTGCTGCCTCGCTCGATGGGCAACCCGCCGTCGCTGACGATCATGGCGCTCGCGAAGCGGGTGGCGCGGCTGTGTCGGGAGTCTGTGGCTTCAACCGTCGCATAAACGGGGATAGACGCACGAGCGACCGGTGCTACACTCGGGGCCAAGACCATCGCCCGTCCGCCAGGCTTCAGGAGTGTGCCCCTTATGGCCGTGTTCCATCGCCCCGCGCCCCATTCGACCGCGTACACCCGCCCCCGGAAAGCCGATTGGGAGCGCCCGGCGGATTTCGAGACCGCCAGCGTGCTGCAGGCCGAGCTCGCCGCCCGGTTGCAGGGCGAGGTGCGCTTCGACCGCGTTAGCCGGATGCTCTACTCCACGGACGCCTCGAACTACCAGATCGATCCTGTCGGCGTCGTCGTCCCGCGCTCGGCCGACGACGTGATCGGGGCGATGGAGCTCGCCGCCAGCCACAACGTCCCGATCCTGCCGCGCGGCGGCGGGTCGTCGCTCGCCGGCCAGTCCGTCGGCGCGGCGCTGGTGATGGACACTTCGAAGTACCTGAACCGGGTGCTGAGCCTGAACCCGGAGACCGCGACGGCGACCGTTGAGCCGGGCATCAATCTCGACGCCCTCTCGCGCCAGGCGCGGCAGCATGGGCTGATGTTCGGACCGGATCCGTCGTCGTCCAACCGCGCGACGATCGGCGGCGTGATCGGCAACAACGCCTCCGGCGCGCACTCCATCCTCTATGGCATGACGGCAGACCACGTCGTCTCCCTCCGCGCCCAGCTCCCGACCGGCGAGACGGTCGAGCTTGGCCCCGGCACGATGGAGGAGCACATCGCCCGATCGCAGGCGAACGACGCCACCGGCCGCCTGCTCAAGAAGCTGATCGCCTTCCGCGAGGAGCACCGCGAACTGATCGAACGCGACTTCCCGCCGCACTGGCGCCGCGCGACCGGCTACTCGCTGAACCAGTTCCTCACCGATGACGATGCGTTCAACCCGGCGCGGCTGCTGGCATCGTCCGAGGGCACGCTGGCGACGACCCTCAGCGTGACGCTGAACCTCGTGCCCGTGCCGGAGCGTACTGCGCTCGTCTTGCTCCAGTTCGATGACCTCGTCACGGCGATGGAGGCGACGAACGCGATCCTCGAGGTCGAGCCGTCCGCGATCGAGCTGATGGACCGGATGCTGATCAGCCTGACGCGGGAGCAGCCGGCCTACGCGCGGCAGGTGGAGTTCATTCATGGCGACCCGGCCGGGATCCTCGCCGTCGAGTTCTACGGCACGTCGGAGCGCGAGCTGAAGCAGAAATGCGACCGCCTCGTCGAGCACATCGCGGATCGTGGCATCCCGCTGATGACCGACCCGCAGGTGCTGCTGGACCCGAAGCAGCAGGCGAACGTCTGGAACGTGCGGAAGGCGGGCCTCGGCCTGCTGATGAGCGTGCGCGGCGACGCCAAGCCGATCCCGGTGATCGAGGATGTCTCGGTGCCGGTCGAGCACCTGCCGGAGTACGTCGGCGCCGTGCAGCAGATGGTCGCGCGCTACAACACGACCGCCGCGTTCTATGCCCACGCCTCCGCCGGCTGCCTCCATGTCCGCCCGCTGCTGAACCTGAAGGAGATCGCCGGCGTCGAGGCGATGAAGGAGATCGCCTACGAGGCCGCCGAGCTGGCCCACCGCTTCGGCGGCGTGATGAGCGGCGAGCATGGCGACGGCCTGCAGCGTTCCGAGCTGAACGAGATCATCTTCGGCCCCGAGCTGTACGGGGCAATGAAGCAGTTCAAGGGCATCTTCGATCCGGACGGCATCATGAACCCCGGCAAGAAGGTCAACGGGCCGTCCATGATGGAGCACCTGCGCTACGGCCCGAAATACCGTCCGATCGAGATCGAGACGCGACTCGATTTCAGCCACGAGGGCGGCTTTATCGGCGCGGTCGAGATGTGCAACGGCGCGGCGGTCTGCCGCAAGACGCACTCGGGCACGATGTGCCCGAGCTACATGGCCACGCGCGACGAGAACGACACCACGCGCGGGCCGCGCGAATGCCCTGCGCAATGCCCTCGCCGGGAACCTGCTTTCGCCAACGGACTTCGCGAACGACGCGACATACGAGGTGCTGGACCTCTGCCTCTCCTGCAAGGCGTGCACGACGGAGTGCCCGTCCAGCGTCAACATGACCAAGCTCAAGACGGAGTTCCTCTCGCACTACTACGACAAGAAGGGCGTGCCGCTGCGCGCACGGATGATGGGCAATATTCACAGCCTCTCGAAGCTCGCCGCGCCGGTCGCCCCGTTGGCGAACGTGATGATGAACTCGCCGGTCGCGAAGCCGGTGATGTCGGCGATCGGCATCCACCGTGACCGCAAGCTGTCGCCGTTCCAGAACCGGACCTTCGTCCACCGCTACCGTTCCCACCGCAAGCACACACCGGTGGCGCCCGTGACGCGCGGCAAGGTCGTGTACTTCCACGACACGTTCGCGACATACAACTACCCGGAGGTCGGGATCGCGGCGGTGAAGCTGCTCGAGGCAGCCGGGTTCGAGGTCGTGATCGAGGAGCGCCGCGCCTGCTGCGGCCGCCCGATGCTCTCCAAGGGCCTGATCGAGGCAGCGCGCAAGAACGCCCGGAAGAACGTCTCCGTGCTGGCGGATTACGCGAAGGACGGCATCCCGATCGTCGGCACCGAGCCGAGCTGCATCCTGACGTTGCGCGACGAGTACGAGGACCTGTTGCCGGACGACCCCGACATGAAGGCGGTGGCGTCGCAGGCCTACATGATCGACGAGTTCCTTGGAAAGCTGGAGGCGGATGGCGAGCTCGGCATCAATTGGAAGACGAACACCGGACCGGAGGTCTTCTTCCACGGCCATTGCCACCAGAAGGCGATGATCGGCGTCGAGCCGTCGATGGCGATGCTCAACGCGTCCGGCTGCCGCCCGACCGAGAGCGGCGCGGGGTGCTGCGGCATGGCCGGGTCGTTCGGGTATGAGACGGAGCACTACGAGATCTCGCGGAAAGTCGGGGAGGAGCGCCTCTTCCCGGCGCTGCGCGAGACGCCGATGGACGTGAAGGTCGCCGTCGCCGGGGTGTCCTGCCACCAGCAGATCGAGCACTTCGCCGAGCGCACAACGCAGAACATCGTCGAGGTCCTCGCCGAGCGGATCGACCCGCGCCGGCCGTGGACCCCGGCGGCGACGGGCACCAGCGTGGTTGATCAGGACCTGCCGGATCCGTCCCTGGAAACGCACGAGCCGACCCGGGCGTCCACCGCGCACGCCAAGGAGCAGTCCGAGGGGCCCGCGTAGCCGAGTGGCGTCTCGCGGCGATCAGGGCGGCATGCCGTCGAGGCGTTCGTGGAGCAGTCGCGCAAACCTCGTTGTTGCGGGAGGGCTTATGACAGGAATCCAGTTCCTGGCCGTCATCCCGGTCGTGATCCTTGTCGTGTTCTACGCGTGGATGTTCCGGGCGATGGTGAACGACGCGACGCTGCCGCCGGGGTTGGTCGGGGACGTTCTCCTGGCCGCCCGTGACCCGTACCGACTGGTTCCTTGTCTTCATTTTCCTGAATGTCTTCGGCGCAGCGCTCTACTACAGCACGCGCTACCGGGGCTGATGAGGCGCGTGACTATGGGAAGGGTTGAGCCCGGGATGATAAGAGGCCAACCATGAAGAGCGAGGTGCATCCCCGATTTCCGCTTTATTGGCCACTTCGGCATCCCTCGCGACGAGCCGGGGAGCCCATTCCATCTGGGCGACCCTTCCGTATGTCATGTCGGCAGCCGTCATCGTCGCGACAATCGTCGCCCTGCGCACGGTCGGGCCGCCGTTGGATCTGCTCAGCGTGGGGCTCATCTTCCTGCTCGTCATCTTTACGATGGCGCTCGCGCTCGGGGCCGGGCCAGCGATTCTCGCCGCCGTGCTCTCCTTCCTGGCGATCAACTACTTCTTCACACCGCCGTTCCATACGTTTGCCGTTGCGGATCGCGAGTACCTGCTGGCGCTCGTGATCTATCTCGGGGTCGCGACCGTGACCGGGCGGTTGGTCGCCCGCGCTCGGGAGCGGACCGCCACTGCCGTCCAGGAGCAGCGCCGGACCGCACTGTTGTATGAGCTCAACGGCGCCCTGATCGGGGACGTGACGCTCGACGCTGTGCTCCTGACCATTGTCGAGAAGGTGGTTGAGGTCTACCGGGCGCTGGAGTGCCGCATCTTTGTCCCAGATGGCGATACAATGCGCGTTCGTGCGCGGTATCCGCTTTCGGTCCCTGGCCATATCGACCGCCAGACTCTCGCCATGGCGACATGGGTGCTGGCGCATCAGTCGCTCGCGCGGCAAGCCATCGGCCACCCACGCCTCCGCTTTCCGAGGCGCGGCGCATCACGACCCTCCTCCCTCGGGCCGACCCGCAGCGCACTCTACCTCCCCATCGCGACCGCCGACCGAACGATCGGTGTCCTGGAGGTGAGCCGGCCAGGGCAAGATCGCTTCGATGGTTCCGACGTCCAGCTCCTGACGGCCTTTGCCAATCAGGCTGCCCTGGCGCTGGAGCGCGCACAGCTCACCGAAGAGGCCGGCAGGGCGGCGGTCCTGGTCCAGTCGGACGCGCTGAAGTCGGCGCTCCTGATGGCCGTCTCCCACGAGCTGCGTACCCCCCTCGCCACGATCAAGGCGTCGGTGACATCATTGCTGGATGAGACGGTGACCTGGGACGAGCGCTCGCGGATCGATTTTCTCCAGGCCGTGGACGAGGAGACTGATCGCCTGACCCTCATGGTGGGGAATTTGCTTGACCTGTCTCGCATCGAGGGAGGCGCGCTCCGGCCGGATCGAGAGTGGTACGACATCGCGGAATTGGTCGCCGATGTCGCGTCGCGCCTTACCGCGGTAGCCGGCGATCACCCGATCGAGGTCGATCTGGATCCGGACCTTCCCGCTGGCCTATATCGATTACGTCCAGATCGCGCAGGTCCTGATGAATCTCGGGGAGAACGCCATCAAATACACTCCTGCCGGGACCCCGATAACGCTATCAGGACGCCAGGAAGGGGAGTCACTGCTCCTTGCGGTCCACGATGAGGGAGCGGCCATTCCATCCGAGGAGATGGATCGGTTGTTCGAGCGGTTCTATCGGGCCGCGCACGCCGATCATGTGGGTGGCGTCGGGATCGGGCTGACGATCAGCCGTGGGTTGATCGAGGCACATGGCGGGGAGCTATGGGCGGAGAGTGGGGATGGCGTGGGCACGACCTTCCATATCAGGCTTCCACTCGAGAAGGCAGGGATATCCGCGTCATGAGTGGTGAACGGGTTCTCGTGGTCGATGACGAGCCCCAAATTCGCCGGGCGCTTCGCACCGCGCTCACCGGCCACGGGTATGAGGTCGAGGTGGCGAACGACGGTGAGATGGCGCTGACCGCGTTGGCGGCCTATCTTCCGGATGCCATGATTCTCGATCTCGTCATGCCTGGCATGGACGGATTCGAGGTGCTGCACCGGACGCGGGCCTGGTCATCCCTCCCGATTATCGTGCTCTCAGCCCGGGGGCAAGAGCGGGACAAGGTCACGGCGCTCGACGAGGGCGCCGATGATTACCTGACAAAGCCGTTCGGCATCGACGAGCTCCTTGCCCGGCTGCGGGCCGTCCTGCGTCGCACCGGCGCGCCCGACAATCCCGTGGTCACGTTCGGCGACGTCGAGATCGACCTCTCCCGCCATATCGTGATCAAGGATGGTGATGAGATCCATCTCACCCCCACGGAGTTCGACCTCTTGCAGGTGCTTGCCAGCAACCCGGACCGTGTGCTCACGCACCGGTACCTGCTGGAGCGTGTGTGGGGCGGATACGCCGCGGAGAACACCCAGCAGCTCCGCGTCTACGTCAACTACCTCAGGCGAAAGATCGAGGATGACCCCACCCGGCCCCGATGGTTGGTGACCGAGCCGGGAGTCGGCTATCGCCTCAAGGTCGGTTCCTGACGCCCTTCAGGATTCTTACAGGATTCTAATGCGACAGCGCCGATTCCTAACGCCCCTCTGATGACCTGGGCCCTATGCTCGTTGGGCCATACCGGTGAAGGTGCCGGTGTCGGTGGTGAAGGGAGCAGGGGTGAAGGACACAGCTTCGTTCGCGGGTAACGGTATGGGCGTATCACGGCAGTTCGTGGCGGCCCTCTGTGGCATGGCGTTGGAGAGTGACGATGTGACGTCCGTCCGCCTCGAATTCCGGCGTCGCCCAACGTATGCCGAGCTCCTGGCGTGGTGTGACCTTGCCCGTGCAAGTGGCCTCGCCCTGACCGTGTCGCCGTCCGGTGGCGTCGTGCTCCATCGACGTTCCCCGCGTTCATGCACCCGGCCAGGGCATGAGGGCCCACATTCGTAGATGGGGAGGATATCCAGGCGTGAGAAACGATGCCAAAACGCCGCCTGACGAGCAGGTGGCCGAAACCCAACACCTATCCCTGTCGCGGGAGCAAGCGTTCCTCGATGATACGGGGTTGTCCTGGCGGCAGATCGTCCACGGCGGGCGATCGGGCAACCAGTTCATTCGGATCGGGCCGCACCCCGATTTCCAGCGACTTGGACCGGGGACGATCACGCCACGGCCCGGAGCGGAGTCGACACGGTCGCCCATGGATCACGCCCGGCGGTTCATCTTCGGGAAGCCGATCCCGACCGCGGCCGAGCTCATGGAACGGGTCAGCATTCCCCGTGGACTGGCCATCTTCGCGTCGGACAACATCTCGTCTTCCGCCTACGCGACGGAAGAAATTATGCGCGTCCTGGTGCTCGCCGGTGTCTCCGCCCTGTCGCTGACGATGCCGATCACCCTGTCGATCCTTGCGGTGCTCGCGATCGTGGTGCTGAGCTACCGGCAGGTGATCCGCGCCTACCCGGATGGCGGCGGTAGCTACGTCGTCGCGCACGAGAACCTCGGCCAGTGGGCGGGGCTGACGGCGGGCGCCGCCCTTCTTACCGACTACATCCTGACCGTTGCGGTTTCCGTGTCCGCCGGCGTCACGGCGCTCACCTCCGCCTTTCCCTCTCTGTACGACGCGCGTGTCGCTGTCGCGATCGTCGTCATCATCCTGATGACCATCGTCAATCTGCGGGGGATCAGCGAGTCCGGCCGTGTGTTCAGCGTCCCCACCTTTGTCTACGTGGTTGCGATGCTGGGCCTGCTCGGATACGGGATGATCCGCACAATGACCGGCAATCTGCCCGACTACACGCCGCCCGCCAACTGGCTGGAAGGTCACGGGACCGAGCCGCTGGCGTTGCTGTTGATCCTTCGCGCGTTCGCCTCCGGGTCCGTCGCCCTGACCGGTACGGAAGCCGTCTCCAACGGCGTCCCGGCCTTCAAGCCGCCGGAAGTGCGAAATGCCCAGGTCACGCTGGTGACCATGGGCGTGCTGTTCGCGACGATCTTCCTGGGGATTAGCTTCCTCGCCGGACGGCTGGGCGTTGTGCCGGACCCGTCCGAGGTTGAGAGCGTGAACAGCGTCCTGACACGCGCGCTCGTTGGTGAAGGCTGGTACTACTACCTGGTCCAGTTCTCCACCGCGCTCCTGCTTATCCTGGCCGCCAACACCGCATTCAACGGGTTCCCCAGGCTCGCGTCGGTGCTCGCGAAGGATCGGTACCTGCCACGCCAGTTCTCCTACCGTGGCGATCGACTGGCCTTCACGGGTGGGATCGTCCTCCTCTCCACCATCGCAGGCGTGCTCGTCTGGATCTATGGCGCCAGCGTCACGGGCCTAATCCCGCTCTACACCGTCGGTGTCTTCCTCGCGTTTACGCTCAGCCAGATCGGGCTGGTGCGACGATGGTGGCGGCACCGGGATCAGGAGCGGGGCTGGCAGTTCTTGCTGGTCCTCAACGGTGCCGGGGCGCTGGCCACAGGGGCGGTGGCGCTGGTCGTCGGGGTCTCGAAGTTTATGCTCGGCGCCTGGATGGTGCTCGTGCTGATCCCCATCCTGGTCTGGATGATGTGGAAGATTCACCAGCATTACCTGGCGCTCGAAGAATCCGAGCAGAGCAATCCGGAGACACCGCTGAACCCAGCCGCCATTCGTTTCCGCGCGATCGTCCCGGTCGCGGGGCTCGGTGTGGCGGCGCAGCAGGCGCTTGCCTACGCTCTCGCGATCACCGACGCGGATCACGTGGCGGTCGTTAACGTGACCGACAGCGAGGAGCAGGCCGAGCACCTCCACGCGTTGTGGAAGAAGGGGCGCTTCCGGGGGAATTTGGTGGTGATCGAATCGCCATTCCGATCCCTGCTACGCCCGCTGATGATGTACATCAATGCGATGCGGGAAGTTCACCCGACAGATGTGATCGTGGTGGTGCTGCCGGAGTACGTGCCGGCCCACTGGTGGGAGCACCTGCTCCACAACCAGACGGCCCTCAGAATCAAGGCCGCGCTCCTGTTCCAGCGAGGCGTCATCACCGTCGACGTGCCGTACCATGTGAAGGATGAGACGAAGGCGCCGCGTCCGGCATAGATCCGACGCGGCTCGAAAAGGCGGCACATGGTTCGTGAACGTACCGGGCGAGAATCGGACAGCGTTCCAGGCGTGATCGCCCTGATGAGTCCGTCCTCGTATCGTGGCGGAGCATTCTGCCGCGGCCGCACAGCGGATCGGGCTCGATCTCGTGCGGGCCATCGACCTGCCATTGCCCCTCGTGCCCGAGGCGGGCGACGGGCTCTGGCTGGATTTTGCCGAGCCGGACGTGGCGGTGCGACAGATTGTCGCGTTCGCCCGGGCGCGCAACGCCGAAGGGCCGCCGGTCAGCGCCGTCCTCGCCATTGACGATCGGGGCGCGCTGATCGCGGCCCAGGCGAGTGCCGAACTGGGACTGCCGCACAACGACCCCGGTTCCGCTCTCGCCGCGCGCGACAAGTTCGTGATGCGCCAGCGGCTTGAGGCGGGCGGCGTCCCGGTGCCGGAGTACCGATGCTTCCCCGCCGACACGGACCCGGCGACGATCATCGGCGACGTCGCGTATCCGTGTGTGGTGAAGCCCCTGTTGCTCTCCGGCAGCCGTGGCGTGATCCGGGCCGACACGCCGGAGGAGTTCGCCGCCGCGTTTCGGCGGACCCGCGCCATCATCGAGGCCTCCGGGATGGCGGCGGATGCCAACGCGATCCTTGTGGAGGGGTTCGTGCCGGGCTTCGAGGTCGCGCTGGAGGGACTCCTGACGGACGGCTCGCTGCAGACGCTGGCGCTCTTCGACAAGCCGGATCCGCTCGACGGGCCGTTCTTCGAGGAGACGATCTACGTCACGCCGTCACGCCTGCGATCACGATGTGCAGGCGGCGATCTCCGCGCGCACGGCCGACGCTGCCCGGGCGATCGGGCTGCGGCAGGGGCCGGTCCATGCCGAGTTGCGGGTCGATCTCGCCACCGGGAACATCTGGCTGATCGAGCTGGCGGGCCGCTCCATCGGGGGCCTCTGCTCGAGCGTGCTGGAGTTCGGGGCGGGGATGTCGCTGGAGGAGTTGATCCTGCGCCACGCGGCCGGGCTCGCCGTCGAGTCCGCGACGCGAGGTGGGGAAGGGGTCGGCGTGATGATGATCCCGATTCCCGCTCGAGGCATGTTCCGAGGCGTGGAGGGACTAGCCAATGCGCGGCGGGTACCCGGTGTGACCGGCATCGAGATCACCGCGCCGTTGAACCAGCCGATCGTGCCGCTGCCGGAGGGGGAGAGCTATCTCGGCTTCATCTTCGCGCGAGGCGAAACGGCCGGGGACGCGGAAGCGGCCTTGCGCGAGGCGCACGAGCGGCTCCGGTTCCGGATCGACCCGGTGCTCTCCCTGCAGCGACTCTGAGGTCGGGTGCTACTTGCGCTGGGGCACGCCGCCGCCCTTGGTGGGCGCGGCTCCCGGCGGCACCCATCCTTCGGGCAGCTGCGCGTTCTCCCCGAAGAAGAAGTCGTCCATCTCCTGGCGGAGCATCTTGCGCACCTCGGGATCGGCGGGGTTGAGCCCGAGATGGTTGATCATGATCGTCATGTGCGGCTGCCAGAGCGCGTAGGCCTCGGCCGAGACGTTCTCGTAAATGCGCTGGCCCAGCTCGCCGGGGAACGGGGGCTTCTCCAGCCCCGGCAGCTCGCGGCCCAGCTTGGCGCAGTTCACCATTCGTGCCATGTTTTGGATCTCCTCCCTGCCTCACGGGCGCCGAATTCGTCGGGCGTCGGGGGCGATGTCGAGACCTCGAGTGTACCATCAGGCCATGTCGGAACCTGGTGACGAAGGGGAGGGATGTGTGAGCCAACCGCACGGCGAGAAGGGGATCCTGAAGACCGTCTTCTTCGCCATGCGCTGCGGTTTCTCCGGTCCGGTCCTCGATGCGCTCCGTGCGGCGCCGGACATCGACCTCGCGGCCGTCGTGCTGCCGGGGCGCACGCCGGAGCAGGATCCCATGCGCGCCTATGGGAGGCACTTAATCGACCTGCCGGACCGGGCCGCGCTCGCCAATCCCGCGTTCCATTCCTGGCTTCAGGACCTTGCGCCGGACGTGGTCATCGTTGCCTGCTTCCCGTGGCGCCTGCCCCGGTGGGTGCTGGACCTGCCGCCGCGCGGATGCCTGAACGTCCATCCCTCGTTGCTTCCGGACGGTCGCGGACCCGAGCCGGTCTTCCGGGCGTTCCGGCGTGGGCTCCGCGAGACCGGCGTCACCGTGCACCGGATGGACGAGGCGTTCGATGCCGGACCGATCATCGCGCAGGAGCGCGTCCCGATCCCGGACGGCTCCACAATCCCATCGCTTGAGCGGGACCTGGCGCGGATCGGAGCAGGCATGGTGCTGGATGTCCTGCGCACTTCACCGGAGCGCACGGTCACGCCGGTGCCCCAGCGCGAGGAGGATGCCACCTACGCGCCAATGCCGGTAGCGGACGACCTCGTCGTGCCGACGTCGTGGGATGCGGAGCGCGCCGCGCGCTTCATCCACGCCGTGACGCCGGTGTATGGGCCGGTGCCGGTGCTCGTGCTGGCGACCGGCCAGCGCCTGATGGTGGAGCGGGTGCTCGGCGTCGGTGATGACGGCGCCGACGCTCCGGTAGCCATGGACGGCGATATCGCCCGTGTCCGGTTTGCCAACGGGACGGTATCCCTCGGCATTGCCCACGTCCGGCACCCCCTGCGACTCTCTCCCTGATCGCGTGCGGCCGTTAGGTGAAGCGAACGACGAGAAAGGCGAGGGAGGCGAGCGTTCCCACGATCAGCGGCACCTGGAGCCGTGGAATCCTGGCGGTGCGCCAGATGGTCGCCGCGAGGACCGCGAGCAGGCTTCCGGCGTAGATCGACGTCATCCACGGTGTGCCAGTGTCGGTACCCGTTTGCAGGCCGTGCAGGAGTGAGGCGGCGAAGATCGGGTAGGCAAGGCCGTGCAGCGCATGCCAGGCGCGGTATCCGATAGCGTCGCGCACCCAGACGCTGGCGCCGATGGCGAGGGCCAGCTCCGCGCCGACGATCCCGAGGGCCAGCCAGGGCGTGCGGTAGTCGCTGGCAAAGGGGACGAGTACGTCCGCCACCGAGAAGTCGATGTAGGCGTCGAGGAGCAGCGTCACCACGTGAACCCCGAGGAAGAGATAGAAGGTGATCGTCGCCCAGCGGTGCGTCTCGTGGACGACCAGGCGTGGCCAGCTTGCGCTGTGCCAGCGGCGGCTGAGCGCGATGCCGAGTACCACCGAAGCGGTGAGCAACAGGTAGGCGACGATGCCGCTGCCGCGCGCGATATACCAGTACAGGTGCGTGTTTTCCATCGGTCCCCTATGTATCCAATTCCTCGCCGGGCCAGCTGCCTACGGAGACGATCGTCCCGTCGCGGGCAACAAAGCGGCCCGCGAGGCCAAGCCCGGTGAGCCAGACCGGTCCGTCGTCGCCCTTCAACCAGGCGACTTTCGCGGCGACCTCCGCCGCGGTGCACTCCCGCGCCGCCACGGTGACGGTTCGCCACGGGCTCCTGCCCGGCACGCCGGTGTGCGGATCGATCAGGTGATGCAGGTGGGAGCCGTCCCGAACCCACTGCCGCCGGCCAAGTCCTGACGTCGCGAGCGCGCCCTCGTGGATGGCGACGCTCGTCTCTACCCGCGTGCCGGCCGCCGCGGAGATATCGCAGAGCCAGCCGCCCGCTGGTGCGGGTCCGCGTACGGCCAGGTCGCCTCCGGCGTTGATCAGGACGCCGCAGTGGTGTGGCGAGAGGGTTCGCAGGGCGTCATCGACCGCGAAGCCCTTGCCGATCCCGCCAAAATCGAGGCGCACACCGTCCGGGATAATCACCCACCGGCGCTCGCGGTCGAACCGGATGCGTTCCCATTGCCCTGCCGGCAGCCCTGGCCGGTTCTCGCCGGGACCCTCGGCCTCGATGAGGTCGATGCTCCGGTCGTACCCGGCTGCCTCAAGCGCGTCACGAATCGTCGGGTCGAACCAGCCACCAGTGGCCCGGGCGGCGCGGAGGGCCAACTCCAGCAGCTCCAGGAAGAAGGGCGAGGCCGGTTGGCGGATGTTCGGCAGCTGCTCGAGCCGGGACAGCTCGCTGTCGACACGGAAGCGGCTGAAGGTGCGATCGATCGCATCGATCCGACGCTGGACATGCTCCACGATCGCCGGGAGCTGCTCCGCGTCGGTGACGATCACCTCGATCTCTGTGCCCAGCGCATGGAACGCCGCGGCGTTTGGCGCGGTCTGTGTGACACTGCCCTGCATGGTCATCTGCATGGCTGATCCCTAGGACGAGTGCGAGTGCGAGCGCCGGGTGGTATGGCTCGGTGCGGGCAGCAGTGGCGCGAAGATCGACGATGCCGGCTTGTCCGCTTCGGCGGGGACGACCGTTGGCAGGGCGATCACTGGCCGCTTTGTTGTTCCCGCCCGTGCCGGGGCCGTGACCGACGGCGTTGGCGTCACCGTGACGCCGCTCGCCTGTCCCTCGAAGAAGTTCCCGGTGACCGACTGGCCATCTTTCGCCGTGGTCGCGGCGGGTGTCTCGGTCGCGTCGGCGGTCGCCCACGTCGCCTGGGTCTGGTGGTCCGCCAGCAGCGAGAAGCCGATCGTCCCGATGACCCCACTGGCGAGCAGCGCACGGCGCACGAGACGCATGCGCCCGGCCAGCCGCAGACGCTGCCGCCGGGACACCTCGCGACGGGGCAGGAAGGCGAACGCGCCTGGTTCGGTGTTGCGCTGTCCTGGCATCACAGAACCCCTTTCCGGCGAGCGTCATCGGGCGTCCAGGTGTCCGCCGGCTCGATCTGTTCCACAAGGATCGCCTTTCGCGGGCAGAGGCGCGCGGTCTCCCGCACCAGGCTCTCGGCGGCGCTGGTCGTTTCGTCCTGTCGCAGCCATGCGTAGCCCCACTCGTCGAGGTCGAACAGCTCCGGGCAGAACTCGGCGCAAAAGCCGAACGCGGTGCAGCGGATGGGGTCGACCCGCACGCGCAGGCGATACGGGTGGTCAGTGCGTGCCATGATGGTCCTCCAAACCTGGCAGGACACACCGCATCGGCCGGCCGCAGCCGCCGTGATGCAGGTGCATCTGGATGTCGTCGTCGAAGACGTCTAGCGCGGTGCGCGCGGCGGTTGCTGCGCCGTCGAGGTGGCCGCAGGCGCCCCGACGCGGCAGCATCTGCTCCGCGTAGACATGCAACCGCTCGAGGTCGTTGGCCCGCGCCCGGCCCAGGGTGATCCGCTCCAGGGCGTCGGCCATGGCGGCGGTGCCGAAGGTGCAGGGGCCGCATTGGCGGGCCGATTCGTCCGCGAAGAAGCGCAGGAGCCGCACGGCCTGCCACAGCCCGCACACGTTCTCCGGGACCACCGTGATTGCCGCCGAGCCGAGGTCGCTGCCCCATGCGCGCAGGCTCGCGGGGTCCAGCGTGACCTCGTCCACAGCCCGGGCCGGGAGCCAGCCGGCGAAGTAGCCGCCGGGCAGCACGGCCTGCAGGCCATCCGGCATGCCGCCACCCTGGCCCACCAGGACATCGAGCAAGGGTGTGCCGGAGGGGACCTCGCAGACACCTTGGCGTCGCGTTCCCCCGCCCAGCGTCAGCAGGACCGTTCCCGGCAGGTCTTGCGTTCCGACAGAGCGAAACCAGCCCGCTCCGTTGCGGAGAATGAGCGGCACGTTGGCCAGTGTCTCGACGTTCTGGACGAGTGTCGGCCGCCCACCGACACCGCGCTGATGCACGCGTGGAGGTTTCGTGGTCGGCCTGGCGTCGTGCTTGTTCACGAAGTTGACCGCCGCGCTCGCCTCGCCCGCGACGTACGTCCCGGGAGCGACCACTGATCGCCATCGCGGCAACCGGGCGCCTGCGCGCTCCAGCTCGCGTCGCGCCTCGTCGATTGACGCCTCCACGGAGCGGTCGTGCGTATAGAGGATGCATTCGTCCGCGCCGATCGCGTGGGCCGCGAGCAGCGCGCCCTCGATCACCAAATGTGGCCGGATACGCATGAGCATCCGGTCCTTGCGGCTGGCCGGCTCGGACTCGGCGGCGTTGATCAATACCACCCGCTTTCCTGGCTCGCTCGCCACCGCGCGCCACTTGTCACCGGTCGGGTAGCCGGAGCCGCCCCGTCCACGAAGCCCGCTTGCCGTGACCCGGTCGATCATTTGGGTCGGTGAGCATGCCCACGATTCAGGTGCGTATCCGCCGTCCTGGAGATACTCCGCGAGGGATTCGCGCTCCCCGGGGCCGGGTCGAAGGAGCCGGGGTGTCACCGATTCTTGTGGCGGGCCGGGGGTCCGGGGCCGCTCGTGATTGGTGTCCGCTATTGTCGGTGTGCTCGTCATCGCGAGATCGACCGGAGGAGGAAACGGGCATGGGGATGAGGCGCGCGTGTCGCCATGGTGATACTCCTGTTCGACATGGGCGCCGGGTCTTGCCGGCGCCTTCTGACGATAGGACGGTCACCTGAGGGGAACCTGATCAGGACCTGAAAACTTGCTGGTGATTCGCCCGGTGAGCGAGGTTACCGATGCCGACGCAGGATCCGGGCGATCTCCTCTCGCCCGAGGTGCTCGGCCCACTCCAGCGGCGTCGCCCGGAACTGGGCGTCCCGCGCCGTGAGGCTGGCGCCCGCCTCGATCAGCCGCTCGACCAGAACCGCATCGTCCCGCCGCACCGCGTGGTGCAGCGGCGTGGCTCGCTCCGGGCCGGAGAGGCGGTCCCTCGTCGCCGGGTCGGCCATCGCGCTGAGCGCCTCGTTCGTCATTCCGGAATCCCATAACGCGAGGATCTCCGGAACCGCGCCGGAGCCGAGGAGGCATCGCACGGCATCGGTTTGGCCGAATCGCGCCGCGAACTGCATCGGGAGGTCGCCGTTGGGCAGGCGTGGCGGGATCAGCGCGCCGTCGAGCGCCGCGATATCGCCTCGTCCCAACGCCTCGGCGATCTCCACGTCGTATGGCGCCGGCACCATCAGCGAGCGGCGCGAAGGGAGGAGCCACGTGCCGCCCTCGCCGATGTGCCGGAAGCCGAGCTCCTCGTAGAGCGCCAACCCCTCGGGCGTTGCGTTGAGGCCCATCTCGAAGGCACCGGCCTCGCGCGCAACCTGTATCGCCGCCGTCGTCAGCGCCCGGCCGATACCGCGCCGCCGCGCCCGGGGGTGGACCGCGACGTTGAACAGCCCGGCGCTCTCGTCCGTCAGGTGCACGATCGCCTGGCCGGCGATACCCGAGCGATCGCGCGCGATCAGCCAGGAGACCACGCGACGGTCCGGATGCAGCGCCAGCGCGCGCGTTGCCGCGACCTGCTCCGGCACGAGATAGGGGATCGAGATCGTCGCCGCAAGCTCCGAGAGGTCTTCTGGCGTGCCGATCCGGACGGTGACGCCCCGCACCTCCGCGTCCGGGATCGGCTCCTGCAGCGAGCGCGTCATCCAGGTCGGCCGGAACGACGGCTCGAAGCCCCGCGCCAGCAACGCGAGCTCGAGCGCCGGCCGCTGGAGCATGGACCAGACCAGGACATCGCACTGGCCGTGGCGTCGCAGCCACGCCAGCGACCGCTCGATGGCCGGGAGGTCGTCGCGCGATGCCGCATCCTCCGTAGTCAGGCTCATCACGCCGGAGCGCCCTGTACGGATCGTCGTCACCGTTTCATCGTGGACGATGCGTGGGTGCGGGTAAGGGGGATCGGGATCACCGGTCGCAAGGCGTTCCAGCCAGCGTTCCTGGTTTCGGAAGAAGGCGCGGAGAGACGGCGATACCGCGCTGGAGCGGGCCCGCGCGTCGCGATCATCTGGTTCGGCATGCATCGTTGGAACGGTGTCCTCCCTGTCCGGGGAATACCGGGCCGCGGGCGCAGAGGGATGGAACTCCGCGACCGCCGCCGGTGGCCTCAGAAGGGAAGGCTGAGGTGTACGTACTCTATCAGGGGTCAAAGGGTGTGTCAACGAGGCACTGCCCGATGGGGCGGTTCACGAAGAACGGGCGGGCGATGTCGGGGCGGCTGCGGATGTTCGTGGTAGGATGACGCCATGAGATTTCGGCATGGAATGATGCGGGCCCGCGTGGGCGCATTGTCATACATGCACGGAAAAGGCATCGATCCGTGGGACGCCGCGCCAGGTCGCCCCTCGGCGATGCCATCGTGAGGGAATCGTCCCGAACGATGCCAGCTCCACCACCGGGCACGGTCGATGAGGATCGTTTCCACCAATCGATGAGGAGGGTTCCCACCCCATGACAGATACCGCCAAGGTTTTCGTCAACGGCCTCGATGACGTTATCGCGGCCGCGACCGAGCTGAGCCATGTCTTCGGCGATGAAGGCAAGCTGGTCTACCGCGGATACGACATCCACGAGCTGGCGGGGAAGGCGTCGTTCGAGGAGGTCGCCTACCTTCTTTGGAAGGGCGACCTGCCCAACCGCGCCGAGCTCGATGCATTCAACCAGTCTTCCGGGCAGTATCGCGAGCTGCCGCAGCAGGTCATCGACGGCCTGCGCCAGGTCTCGAAGAACGCGAACCCGATGGACGCGCTGCGTACCGGCGTGTCGCTCTTCGGCGCCGTTCGCGATGGCCGCTACGATGACCTGCCGACCTTCGACGAGGCGGTGGAGCTTTCCGTCGCCTTTCCGGCGATCGCCGCCGCGTTCTTCCGCCTGCGTGAGGGTAAGGAGCCGATCCAGGGCCGCAAGGACCTGAACACCGCCCAGAACTTCCTCTACATGCTGCACGGCGAGGTGCCGACTGAAAGCCACTGGAAGCCGCTGGACACCTATCTCGTCCTTCTCGCGGATCACGGCCTCAACGCCTCGACGTTCACCGCCCGCGTCATCGCGTCCACGAACTCCGACATCGCCTCGGCCCTCACCGGCGCGATCGGCGCCCTTAAGGGCCCGGCCCATGGCGGCGCTCCGGCGAAGGTGCTGGACATGCTGAACCAGATCGGCACCGCCGACAACGTCGAGCCGTGGCTGACCCACGCGCTCGACTCCGGTCAGCGCCTGATGGGCTTCGGGCACCGCGTCTACCGCGCCGAGGATCCGCGCGCCGAGATCCTGCGCGAGATGGCTCGCGAGGCTTCCACGCCGGAGTTCTTCGAGCTCTCGCTGAAGACCGAGGAGCGCGCGCTGGCGATGCTGATGGAGCGCAAGCCGGACCGCAAGCTGTACACGAACGTCGAGTTCTACAGCGCGGCCGTGCTGGCCGCTGTCGGTCTGCCGGGCGACTTCTTCCCGGTCGCGTTCGCCATCTCCCGCAGCGTCGGATGGTCGGCGCACGTGCTGGAGCAGGGCGAGCACAACCGCCTCATCCGCCCGGCGAGCGAGTACGTCGGCCCCGCGCCGACCAGGAAGTTCACGCCGATCGACGAGCGATAATCCCGATTCGCTACGGCAAACGAGAACGCGGGTGGCCCACAAGCCATCCGCGTTCCTGTTGTATTCCAAGTCCGTCATTCTGAGAGAAGCGAACGGGTCGCTTGCGCTTCGACTCCTGCGGACTCGCCCGGGAACCCGACGCGAAGCGGTTTTGCAGGGTGTAGACGTGCCTGATGATCGCGAAGGCGAGGTCATGTGTGTCACTGTGAACCCGTGTGCTCGCGGCTTCGCTTCGCGATGGGCCCTTCGCGTTCGCTCAGGGTGACGAGGTTGTCTGGGTGGCAGGCGGGCTGAACTTGGCTGGACGGCTACCAGTGCCGTGGCTCTCCAGGCCGCTCACCGGGCTCCGTCCGGCGCGATTGCACCTTCTGCGCGCGGAAGATCCACGAATACGCGACCGCCAAAAAGCCGGCAATGGTCCCGATGAGCACTTTCGATCCGGTTGACATGATGCCCTCCTGCACGCGTTCGACGATGGATAAGGACGCACCGCAAGCGAGGCGCCACAGCGGTCGGCGCGTCAGTCTTCGACGGTGTAGGTCGCCTCCGTCCGCACCGGGAAGTTCACCGACCGCGCGATAAAGCACATCTCGTGCGCGACGTGATGCAACGCATCTGCCTTCCCGACATCCGTCCCTGGCGCCAGTGTGATCTGTGGCCGCAGCACGACCTCGGTGAACTGGCCGCTGCCGTCCCGGTTCATCGCCATCCTGCCTTCGGCGCGGTCGACGTAGCCGTTCACGACGATCTTCCGCTTCGCCGCCGAGCTCAGGTACCAGAGCAGGTGGCACTGCGAGAGCGCCGCGACCAGCAGGTCCTCCGCGTTCCAGCGGCTCGCGTCACCCTTGAACGCCGGATCCGCCGACCCCGCGATGGGCGGCTTGCCCTCGACGACCAGCTCCTGATCCTTTTTGTACGAGGTCGGCGTCGCCGTGCCCTCGCCGGTGTTGCCCGTCCATGTCACCGTCACCGCGTAGTGATGCGTGTCTCCTGCCGCCATGCCCGCTCCATCATGATGCTGCTGCTCGCTGGGACCCGGGTCGATTGTAGCGTGACCGCGCGTACGGGCGATCTGGCACCTGCCTTGCATGATGCCTGTCAGGCGGGACGCCGGTGTTCCGTCATCCGGGACACATCGATTGGACACCCTCCTCTTTATGACCACGAAGCACTCCGTCGCCACCGCATCCTTCCCCGACACAGTCAAACTGCTCGCAGATGTCGTCATCCCCACCGTTGCCAAGGGCCCGATCATCCGCCGCCCGTCAGTCGTGCGCCTGGTTGAGCGCTTCGACCTCGATGCCCGCGCGGTGCGGCGCGTCCAGTCGCTGCGGGACATCTATGGGTCGGTCACGCTCCAGCTCCCGGTGCCGGGTATCCGCCGCGCGATCGTGCTGGACCCGGCGCAGGTCGGCCAGATCCTGGACGGCACGCCGGAGCCGTTTACGACGGACAGCACCGAGAAGCATGGCGCCCTCTCGCACCTCGAGCCGAAAGGATCGCTGATCTCGCGGGGCGAGGCGCGAACGGTCCGACGCCAGCTGAACGAGGACGCCCTGCAGACGAACGCGCCGGTGCACCACCACGCCGACCGCTTCGTGCGGATCGCAACGGAGGAGGCCGAGGCGCTGCTGGCCCAAACCGGCGACACCGGCGAGTTGGCCTACGGGCCGTTCTTCGACGCCTGGTTCCGCATGGTCCGTCGCGTCGTGTTCGGCGATGACGCCCGCGACGAGACCGAGCTGACCGACATGAGCTTCCGGCTTCGCAAGGACGGTAACTGGGCATTCTTCAAGCCGATGAAGAAGGACCTCCGCGCCCGTTTCCTCCATCGCTTGCAGGAGCGGATCGATAGCGCCGCGCCGGACAGCCTGGCCGGCATGTTCCGCGATATCCCGAATGCGGACGCCGCCGACCCGGGGGAGCAGGTGCCGCAATGGCTCTTCGCCTACGACCCGGCGGGCATGACGACGTTCCGCTCCCTCGCGCTCCTCGCCAGCCATCCGGACGCGATGGCGCGGGCGCGTGAGGAGCTGGCCAGCGACGCGAGCGGCCGCCAATACCTGCCGTTCCTGCGCGCGACGGTGCTGGAATCGCTCCGCCTCTGGCCCACCACGCCCTTGCTGCTCCGCCAGACGACGCGCGAGACGCAACTGGGCGAGGACATGCTGCGCAAGGACACCGGGCTGCTGATCTTCGCGCCGTACTTCCACCGCGACGAGACGCGCCTGCCGTTCGCGAACCGCTTCGCCCCGGAGATATGGGAAGGCGGCAAGACCGCCAGCGACTGGCCGCTCGTGCCGTTCAGCGACGGCCCCGGCATCTGCCCCGGCCGCAACGTCGTCCTCCTCACGACCAGCGCCTTCCTCGCCGCCCTCATCGACCGCCACGACGCCCGCCTGGTCTCGCGCCACGCGGCCACCATGCGCCCGGGCTCCCTGCCCTCCACGCTCGACAACTTCCACATGCGCTTCCGCCTTTCGCCAAGCGCCTAAGCCCCGTCAGTAGTCCCGGACTGAAATGTCCGGGACATCGACCGCAGGTCG
>CAVUJR010000022.1:0-29268 GCA_963741805.1 uncultured Chloroflexia bacterium | reverse complement strand
TGGCCCGACGGCCAGTGACTTGGAAACCTGCACGTTGCCGGAAACTCCGGTGACCTTCGACGTCCAGCAGGGCGGGCAGACACAGTCGGCGTCGACAGCGAGTGGGCAGAACCTGGCGAGAACGGAGGCGATGGACCTGCCCGAAGGCGATGTGATGATCGCCGAGCAGGTGCCGGATGGCTACGAGCTGACCTACATCTTCTGCCGCTTCATCGAGCGAAGTGTTGATCTCGCCGACCAGTCGATGATGACCATCGCCGAGGTGCAAGACGGCGGAGCCGGCGTTGAGTCGCAAACCATCACCGACAACGGGATGCAATCCGCGATCCGTGGTGGCTACGTGCTGGTCTGTGTCTTCATCGACATCCCGGTCCAGACGTACGAAGTCACGCTGTACAAGTGGCAGTGTGATCCCGGTACGATGGCCGACCAGCCGCTGGAGTACTACCAGGGTGGCTTGCCGGACCAGGACACCGGTCCGTGCGAAACCTCCATGGCGCCGGGCGTGCCGTTCACGCTGACGGACGCCAACGGGGATACGCCATTCCAATCAGGTGATCATACGGGCGTCACCGTTCCGTTCGAGCCGGACGGAAGCGACAACTTCACCATCACCGAGGGTGAGCTCGACGGCTATGGCATCCCGTTCCGCTACTGCCTGCCGCTGAACCCGCCTGAGGACGGCGGCGCGCCGCCCGCGTGGCAGACCGGCGGGATGGGCAAGGACATCACGGTCACGGTCGTGCCGGGTGAATATAGCTACCAGTGCTGGTTCTACAACATCCCGACCGGCGGATACGGCGATATCCACCTCTACAAGTGGTCCTGCCCGGACGGCGTCACGCCGCCCAGCGACGCCGACTACACGTGGTACCACGACAACTGCACGACGCCGATGAACGGTGTCGAGTTCACGGTTGACCAGCCGGATCCGGAAGTCGACCTCAAGGCAATGACCAACGACTCCGGCGAAGCGGGCTACATCAGCTTTGGTGGTGTTCCGACAGGGACCTATCCGGTGATGGAAACCCCGCAGGACGGCTACGAGCTCGGCGCGGTGTTCTGCTACACAGCTCCGGCGCCGAACAGCATCGCTGACCCGCCGTACGAGAACTACACGCCGTCCGACGGCAGCACGATCGAGGTCGTGCTGGAGAACGGCTACGTGGTGACCTGTCACTGGTTCAACGTGCCAATGAACGACTACACGGTGACCGTGTACAAGTGGCAGTGCGAGCCTGGCACGATGCCTGACCAGCCGCTGGAGTACTACCAGGGTGGCTTGCCGGACCAGGACACCGGTCCGTGCGAGATGCAGCAGGCGGACGTCCCGTTCACGCTGACGCATGGCGGGCCGAGCGTCGGCTTCCTCTCGGAGATCGACGGCCATCAGGAGCCGTTCATCCCGGACGCGAGTGGCAACTTCACGATCACGGAAGGTGACTACGCGGGCTACGGCATGCCGTTCCGCTACTGCCTGCCGCTGAACATGCCCGAGGACGGCGGCGCGCCGCCCGCGTGGCAAACCGGCGGGATGGGCAAGGACATCACCGTCACGGTCGTGCCGGGTGAGACCAGCTACCAGTGCTGGTTCTACAACATCCCGGAGACGCCGGGCACCATCACGGTCTACAAGTGGCAGTGCCCCGAGGGAACACTCTACGGCCAGGAAGGCTCCTACTACAGTGCCGAGTGCGCGACGCAGATGCCGGACGTGCCGTTCACGCTGACCGACTCGATCGGGTCCACCCCGTTCGTTTCGGAGATCGACGGCGTCCAGCTTGACAACGTCATGGTGTACCCCGGTGAGCAGTTCGTGATCGCCGAGGACATCCCGGACGGCTACGGCCTGCCGGTCGTCTTCTGCCAGAACAATGGCGAGGATCCGCAGCCGGATGCTCCGACGCTGGTCCAGTCGCCAGGCGGCATCATCTCGGTCATGCCGAGCACATACGCGTTCGAATACCAGTGCTTCTGGTACAACATCCCGTGGCAGGACAGCACGGTCACCATTATCAAGTGGGAATGCCCGCAGGGCGCGACACCGGACGGCACCCCGGAGTGGTACCAGACGAACTGCACGGCGCCGATGAACGGCGTGGACTTCACGCTGACCGACAGCATGGGGCCGCGGATGCTGACCACTGCCGGTGGGCAGGTCCAGTGGACCGATGTCCAGACGGGTGCCGTCTCGATCGCCGAGTCTGTCCCGCCGGGATACAACCCCGATCCGTACGTTGTCTGCGGCTGGACCGCGATGGTGAACGGCGCGGTGGTCGACGCCTTCCCGCAGCCGGTCGCGACGATCAACGGTGTGCTGAACACCACGATCACGTACCCCGGCACGAACTTCTTCTGCAACTGGTACAACCAGTACCTCGGCCCCGGTGAGATCACGGTCTACAAGTACGAGTGCCCGGAGGGCTACGACCCGTACGCGTGGGGCGCGAACCCGATGGTGGACTGCGCGACGATGCTGAACGGCATTACGTTCGTGCTCGACCAGCCGGATCCGGGGGTGAACCTCCAGAGCAACACCGGTGACTCGATCAACGGCGCCGTCTACTTCGGCGGGCTCGCCCCAGGCGACTACACCCTCTCCGAGATGGTGCCCTCCGGCTACGAGAGCGTCTTCGTCTGGGACTGCGTCGGGATCAACACCAGCTCGGTGCATCCGAAGCCGCTGAGCGTCGGCCCGAACCTGGCGTTCCCGATCGCCGGTGGTGACTCCATCGAGTGCTACTGGTACAACATCCCGATGCCGCAGAACGGCTGGATGCTCGTCAAGAAGTTCGACTGCACGACGCAGACGTATGTCTCCGATGTGAACTGCTTCACCAACACGACCGGGCAGGCGTTCGACCTCCAGATGTGGAACGGCGCCAACTGGATGACCGTCCAGAGCGGCACGACGAACGCATCCGGCCAGGTGACCTTCATGAATCTCGATCCGGGCGACTACCGCCTGGTCGAGCCGGGCAAGACCGCCTGTCTCATGAAGTCCAGCAACATCACGCCCGGTGGCAACATCGGCATCGCGGTGAACCAGCAGACGACGGTCTACGTCTACAACTGCAGCACGCCGCAGAAGCCGCCTCCGACCACGCCGACGAAGTACCCGAACACGGGTGTTGAGCCAGGCGCGGGCAGCGGTGACCTGCGGACGGAATTCAGCGCGTCGATCCTCGGCATGCTGGGTCTCGCGGGCGCGTCGGCCGTCTCCCGGCGGACGTTCCTGAAGCGGGCGGCAATCGGTACGCTGGCCGTTGGCGGTGGCACCGTGGCGCTGAACGGGGCAATGGCGTCGCAGACGCTGGTTCCGATCGACGCGACGGTCACCCCGGTCGGCTCGCCGGCCGGCACACCTGCCGTGGATTGCATGTACCCGGCGACCCCGTCGGCCACGCCGGAAGGCGTGCTGCCGGGCACACCGGTGGCATGCGCCCGTGGCGCGGTGCCGATGCACATCCGCATCCCGTCGATCGGGGTCGATTACCCGATCGAGTACCTCGAGATCATCGACGGTGAGATGCAGCAGCCGACCGGTGCCGACTACATCACCTGGTACAAGGAGACCGGGCGGCTCGGGGAGAAAGGCAATGGGCTGTACGCGGGTCACCTGAACTGGTGGAACATGCCGGAAGGCCCGTTCTTCCTGCTCGATACGCTGGCGGAGGGCGATGTCGTCGAGCTCGATGGCGATGATGGCGAGACCTATCGCTACATCGTGCAGTGGGAACAGGCGTTCCCGATCGATGAGGAGCCGCCGGCCGAGGCACTGGGCCCGACCGAGGACGAGGTGATCACGATGGTCACCTGCGGCGGCCAGTGGGACGCGAGCGTCGCGCTCTACGACCACCGCACGGTCGTCCGCGCGATTCGCGACCAGGACTTCGTGCCCGGCACGCCGGCCCCCGGCGCCTAAACCGATACCCCGATCCGTTGCTCCGGATCGACTAACGCGACGCCCCCGGTCCAGCCACCGGGGGCGTCGCCGTTGTTTGGCCCTGATCTTGCCAACGTCATGCCAGATACCGTGCCGTCCCTGCGCCCCAAGGAGAGTCCCATGTCCCGACGTTCCTCCGCACTCACACCCCTGTTCTCGCTCCTCGCGCTCTTGCTTGCCACTATCGTGCCCGGCATCCCGGCGGCGGCGACGCAGGCAACGGCGCCGTACGCGACGGTGAACGTGACCTTCGTTGCCTGCCCGCCGGGTGGTGACTGGACCGCCCCGCCGGCCGGTTGCGCCGAGGTCGTCGACGCGCCGGCCTCCGCGATGGTCACCTTCGGGGCGGAACAGGCCGCGCCGGTGAGCGACTTCACGCGCAACGCCGACGGCTCCTACACGATCCCGTACCCGCAGCCGGTCGACGGGGTTGCGAACATGGGCTTCGTCAACTTCTTCCCGGAGAACTACAACGCCTACACCTTTACCGGCGTCGATACCCTGTTGCGCTGGTATGGCGCGGTCGATCTTGCCCAAGGCGAGACGCGTGACGTTACGGTGTATTTCTGGAATGGCCCGGTCGACCTGATCATGCCGGCCGAGAACAACCTCACGGTGAATGTCTGGACCTGCGGCGAGGGCGTTGACCCCGCCGTCGATGTGTCGCCGTGCGCGCCGATGGATGCCGACATGCCGGGCCTGACGATCGCGACGCCGCCCCTGCGTGGCGTCCCGATGGCCGACTACCTGACGCGCCAGGGTGGAACCTTCCGCTACACCGGCTTGCCCGCCTACACCCAGGCGCAGGTGACGGTCGATCTCGCGACGACCGGCTTCGGCGCGGCGACGATCATCGGGGACGCCGAGGAGATCACCGGGAACTCCGCGACCGCGTTCCTGCTACGCGGGGAGTCTCGCGCGATCGATGTCTATCTCTCTGACCCGCAACCACAGCAGGAGGGCGGGGCGAGCTGGACGATAGACCCCACGCCGACAACCGCGCCGGAGCAGGGGACCGGCACGCTCCGCCTGATGCTGTTCCAATGCCCGGAGGGCGTGATCCCGCACGATGACCCCGGCGCGTGCGCGGAGACGCTGGCGGCTGGCCCAGACGTGATGGTGGTGATCGGCGAGTCCGAGGAGCAGGTGCCGTTGTCGTCGTTCGAGCGCGACACGGCCGGCGCGTATCTCGTGACCGGCGTCGAAGGCGCCGTGACGATCAGCGGTGTGGCGCCCGGCGAGGGTCACCGCCTCGCGACTGACGCGGACGAGATCGGGACGGACGAGATCACCTACACCGTCGGCGATGGCGAGACCCGCGATGGCCGCTTGTACTACTACGACGTGAATTGACAACACCTCCCGGCGGCACGGCACCATGGACGGGATCACCGGCGGCAATCTGTCTTGTGCGCATTGTATACATTGCTGAGGTGGCCCAGGAATTGCATATATGGGTTCGGGGATACGAGTCCGATATCGCATCCGCCACGTGATGAACCGGCAAGAGTCCGTCCAATCGGGTGGGGCGAGGTGCCACACGGTCCGGGTATCCTGTATGGGATGAGTGTCCGGCCCAACGTCGTGTCGCGACCGATCCCGCCTCCATCCCGTCCTATCCACGAGGTGCAGTCATGACTGTCCGACATGCCAACCCCGATCCGGCGAGCAAGCTTCACCGTCAAACCTCCGCCTATGTCGCGATCCTGAAAGAACAGATCGAAATCCGTCGCCGCGAGTACGGCTATTCGTGGGTCACGCCGCAGGAGCATGCCTGGCTGAGCGCCAACCACATGCTGCCGCGCGACGTGATGGTCGCCCCGGCCGGCACGATCACCCGGCGCCCGGGCGACATCTCCGGCCCGTTCAGCGCGAACTGAGCGACATCGACGAGCGATAAGCAACGCGGGCGTCCGGTCAACCGGGCGCCCGCTTTTGTGTGCCCGGTTGCCCTGTCGCGGCATCGCGGTAGGATGAGGAACAGGAATATCGCACCGGCGCCAATGACGTTGCCGCTCGCCCGTCCGCGAAGGGTCCCGTTGCATGCCGCCGACATCCGCCGTCCCACCATTGACGCCCCTCCAGGCGCGCTGGCTGATGCCGGTGCTCGTGTTCGCGACCCTCGTGCTCTCCGTCGTCTCGGTCCTCGGCGCGCCGCTGATCCCCACCATCGCCGAGGCGCAAGGCGTCTCGCTGGAAACCGCCCAGTGGATCCTGACGGGACCGCTGATGATCGGCGCGGTGCTGACACCGCTCGTCGGGCGGCTGGCGGACGGTCCGCATCGCAAGAACGTTATCGTCGTGACGATCGGGCTTGTCGCCCTCGGTGGCGTCATCTGCGCCACCGTGAGCTGGTTCCCGGCCTTCATCGTCGGTCGCGGCATGATGGGCGCCGGGCTGGGGATCGTGCCGATGGCGATCTCCGTGGCGCGGGATTACTTCCCCGCCGAGCGAGCGCGTAACGGTATCGTGCTGCTCTCGATCTCGACGCCGTTCGGCGTTGGCGCGGGCTATCCGGTCACCGGCGCCATCGCGGAGCTGGCGTCGTACCAGGCCGCGTACTGGTTCTCGGCGTCCGTCAGCATCCTGGCGATCGTGCTCATCATCCGCATCGTGCCGTCCGCCTCACCCCATGCCCCGCGCCGGCTCGACGTTTCTGGCGCTGTCATGCTGGGTGTGGCGTTGGTCGGGACGCTGCTGGCGATCAGCCAGGGTCGTGTGTGGGGTTGGCTCTCCGGCCCAACGCTGCTCTCGCTGGGGGTCGGCCTCGTCTTCGGCGGCGCGTGGGTCTGGTGGGAGCTGCGGGTGACGAATCCGCTGGTCGAGCTGCGCCTGGCGCGGCACCCGCTGGTGATGAGCTCGAACATCATGGCCTTGCTGCTCGGGGTGAGCCTGCAGGGTATCTCCTCGCTGGTGAACCGCTTTATCCAGTCGCCGCCGGAGGTGGGGTATGGGATGCACGCCGGGCTGATCCTGACCGGGTTCATCCTCATGCCGTCGTCGTTCGGCACGCTGGCCTCGAACTTCACCTCGCGTTGGCTGCATATCCGTGTCGGGCCGGCGATCATGATGCCGATCGGGGTTGGAATTAGCGGCCTGACCGCGCTGATGCTGGCGATGGGACGGGGCACGGCACCCGAGATCGGGGCGCTGATGATGCTGAACGGTTTCGGCATCAGCACGGCGTTCGCGGCGATGCCGGCCCTGATCATCCAGGCGGTGCCGCCAGAGGAGACCGGCTCCGCCACCGGTCTCAACACGGTCCTGCGGGCAATCGGCGGCTCGATCGGTTCCGCCGCGAGCATCGCCGTGCTCTCGACCTCCATCCCGGCGGGGCGTGAGCTGCCGACGGATCACGGCTACACGATCGCGTTCCTGGCCGGAGCGGTCGCGGGCGCCGTCGCGGTCGTGGTGTCCCTGGCACTGACGTGGCGGGCACGCCATCGGGAGCAGACGGATACGCGGAGCCACGTCGCGGCCCATGCGACAGCAGAAGGTTCGCGTGGTCACATGTAATTCCCAGGTAGCGGGAGTAAGATAGGGCTCGCTACGGAATTGTCCGTGGCGCCGGATCCGTTGGGGGTCACCATACGTGTTTTGGCATCGTCCCGAGCGCACGGTTGGGCTCATGCTCGCCGTCGCGTACATCACGCTCTTCCTGGGCTCCGTCCTCGCCGGCGTCGTCTTCGATGCCGGACATCCTGTCGGTATCGTCCTTGGCTACCTGATCGCCTTCGTCTTCGCCGTCTTGCTCATGCCGTTGTTCGATCCCGGCACCAAGGCCCGCGAGGAGGAGCACCGCTCCTGGCGCTCCCGTTCGGAAACGGACTGACAGGAATTGACGACCCTGAGGGGGCGTCAGCTCACGCCGTCACAGCAACGCCCCGCAGCTACCCTGCGGGGCGCTTTCGTGCCCTTGCGGAAAGGGATATGGTTCAGGAGCCGATCGAGTCGCCCGGTCTCCCGGGAGAGATCCACCCGGGGAACGACCCGCGCCGTCGCCTACGCCGTCCGCGAAGGGCTGGCGTAGGCGGGGACAAGCGCCGGGTGCCGATGCGTCAGGCCGCCATCCGTGGTTTGACGATGCGGGCCCAGATCCACCAGGCCGCGACGATCAGCACGGCGACGATGACGATCCACTGCAGGTACCCGACATACTGCTCGACCTCGTCCCAGTTGTCGCCGAGCACCCACCCGGCGCCGATCAGGACGCTGTTCCAGGCCAGGCTGCCGAGGGTGGTGTAGAAGGCAAATGTGGCCATCGGCATCTTGCGCAGGCCGGCCGGGATCGAGATCAGGCTGCGCACGATCGGGATCACGCGCCCGGTCATGACCGCGATACCGCCGAAACGGTCGAACCACTCGTCCGCCTTGTCGACGTCTTCTTCCTTAAAACCGAGCCACTTGCCCCAGTGCACGATCATCCAGCGCACACGCCGCTCGCCCAGGTAGTAGCCAACCGCGTAGAGCGCCAGCGCGCCGATCAGCGAGCCGATCGTGGCGGCGATCACCGCGAGGAGGTAATTCATCCGCCCCTGCCCGGTCAGGAATCCGGCCCACGGCAGGATGATCTCCGAGGGGATCGGCGGGAAGACGTTCTCCAGCGCGACGAGGAACGCGAGGCCCCAATAACCGAGCCGATCGATGACGCTTGTCACCCAGCCCGTGAGGTCGCCGAGCAAACTGCTCATGACGCGGTGTTCTCCTGAGGAATGTGCGCCGCCAGGCGGTCGCCGGATGGAAGATGGGTGCCCGCCGCGAGGACGGCGGCACGACCGGGCCAATGGTACCGCCTTTGCCCGCCGGGCGGCGCGTGGGGAGTTGAGTTTTCCCGTGGAGACAGGCAAGATGGAACGACATCAGGCGAAAGGATTGCGGCCGCCACACGCGGTTGGCTGGTAAGGAGAGGGGTGATGGCGCCAACGGCGGCAGGCCGGAGATCGACGTTGCCCGTCGTGGTTACATCCATGCTCGGCCGCGACCGCGAGATTGGCGCGGTACGGGTGTTGCTCGGCGACCCCGCTGTGCGCCTGGTCACGATCACCGGGCCCGGTGGGGTGGGCAAGACGCGCCTGGCGATCGCGCTCGCGGCCGATGCCGACGCGGCGCTCGATCCCATCTTCGTGCCGCTCGCGGCGGTGCGGCAGGCGGAGCGCGTGATCCCGGCGATCGGGCGCGAGATCGGGCTCAACCTGGAGCCTCGCAGCGAAGGCGAAAAGGCCCTTATCGACGCCTTGCAGGGCCGTCCCGCGTTGCTGGTGCTCGACAACCTGGAGCAGATCGCGGACGTTGCCCCGGTGGTCGCCCGCCTCCTTTCACGGTTGCCGGATTTGAAGATGATCGCGACGAGCCAGGTGGAGCTCGGCGTGGCCGGCGAGCACGCGTTTGGCTTGCGGCCACTCTCGTTGCCCGACATCGGCACCGACAACGCGCGGGCGTCCGATGCCGTGCGCCTGTTCCTCGATCGCGCCGCCATGGTCGACCCGCATCTGGACGTGGATGACGACGTGCTGGCGGCGGTCACGGAGATCTGCCGCCGGCTGGACGGCCTGCCGCTGGCGATCGAGCTTGCCGCCGCCCGGTCGAACCTGCTGTCGCCCCAGGCGCTGCTCCGGCGGCTGGATGACCGCCTCGCCATCCTCGGCACCGGTCGGGCCGATGTCGATGCGCGCCATCGCACCTTGCGGGCGGCGATCTCGTGGTCCTACGACCTGCTCGACCCGGATGCGCAGCGGCTGTTCCGGCGCCTTTCTGTCTTCACCGGCATCTCGCCGGAGGCGGCTCGGACGGTTGCCGGAAAGGCCGATCCCGAGACGGTTGACGCCGCCCTCGAGGAGCTGCGACGACGTCATCTCGTGCGGGAAGTCGCCGTCGGGAACGCGCCGCGCTACGAGATGTTCGAGTCGCTGCGCGCCTTCGGTATCGCGGAGCTCGCCCGGTTGGGTGAGGAAGACGCGGCCCGGGACGCGCACGCCGCCTGGCTGGCAGCGTTCGCCGAAGTGGCCGCGCCGTCGCTGCGCGGGGGCGACCAGGCCGCCTGCCTCGCGAGGCTCGCGCTGGAGACCGACAACCTCCGCGCCGCCATCGACTGGTCGCTCGCGACCGGTCATGAGGAGTATGTTGCCCGCATAGTCGGCGCGATCTGGCGGTTCTTTGGCAACTACGCGATGATCACCGACGCCCGGGCATGGGTTGCTGCCGCCCTCACGGGCCGCTCCACGATCTCACCATGGCACCGCGCCGACGCGCTCGTTGCGGCGGGGTATCTCTCGCTGCTCTACCACCGCGATCGGGACGCCGGTGAGCGCTGGATGCGGCAGGCGCTGGCGCTGGCCTCCGCGATCGGGCATGAGGTCGCCGAGATGCGTGCCTACGGTGGCCTCGGCATCGCCGCGTACGATCGGGGTGATTATCCGCGCGCGACCGAGATGTACACCCGCGGGCAGGAGCTTGCCCGCCGCGTCGGGACGCCGGGCGATGTCGCTATTGCCGCCAACAACCTCGGCCTCGTCTCCTACGTCGAGGGCCGGGTGGAGGAAACGCTGGTCTATTGGGAGGAGTCGGTCCTCCTCAACCGCGAGGCCGGCGACCAGATGATGGAGGCGCAAGTCCAGGCGAACCTTGGTGGCGTGAAGAACGCGCTCGGCCGGATCGATGAAGCGCGGGAGCACCTGCAGCGCGCGCTGGACCTGCAGCGGAGCATCAACAACCGGAGCCACTTGCCGAACACGCTCATCAACTCCGGCGAGAATGCCCTGCTGCGTGGTGACCTCCCCGCCGCACGCAGCCACTATGCCGAGGCCCGCGGAATCCTGCGCGAGACCGGCAACGCCGTCTACGATGCGGCCGCCGTGCTCGGCCTGGCCGCCGTCAGCATCCGCGAAGGTGATGCCCGGGCGGCCGCGGCCCATGTCCTCGATGCGCTCGGCCTGCTAGGCGAGAACCGTGAGCCGATGCGGATGCTGGAGCTGACGGAGACGCTGGCAGCGGCCTGCGGCGTGGCCGGGGATCACGCCGGTACGATCGAGCTGCTCGCTGCCGCCGCGCGCCTGCGCGAGGAGCACGGCAACGTCGCTCCCGTCGTCGGGGCGGGCGATCTCGACCGTCTCGCGCACGAGGCAACGTTGGTCCTCGGTGAGGAGGCGGCTGGATTCGCCCGGCAGCGCGGCACGGCGCTCGACATCGACGGCATGAAGGTCCGGGCGAGCATCCTCGCGCGCAAGGCTGTCGGCCGCCGCATCGACGAGCCGGACTTCACCTGGCCTCGCGCCGAGGAGCCGGAGGATGCGCCCGACTACGGGCTGACCGCGCGCGAGCTGGAAATCCTGCGGATGCTTGGCAGCGGACAGTCGACGCCGGAGATCGCCCGCGCCCTTTCCGTCAGCCCGCGCACGGTCTCGACCCACATCGCCAACCTGATGGCGAAGTTGGGCGTCGCCAGCCGTACCGCCGCGGTCGCCCAGGCCCTTCGCGACGGCATCATTCATCCCGCGCCCTGACGCGAGGTATACCCCGGCTTTCTCCCATGCCTTGTGCGATGCGCGGGGAAGGGGGAGAATACTCGCTGTGACGCCGTACACGCACACCTCCAGGTACATGCGCCGTCTCTTTGTGACCGGTGCCGGGATGATTGATCGATGAGCACACAGCCGGGAATGCCGAGAACCCCCTCGCCGCTACCGGTCCTCTTGACGACTGTGATCGGGCGCGAGCGTGAGGTGCGGCAACTTACCGGGCTACTGCTCGATAGTGCGCACCGCATCGTGACGATCACTGGCCCGGGAGGCGTCGGCAAGACACGCCTCGGGCTCCTTGTGGCCGAGAGCGTGCGCCACGCGTACGACGATGACGTCGCCTTCGTCCAGCTTTCCGCGGTGCAGGATTGCCGGCTCGTCTTTCCCGCCATCGGCCAGGAATTCGGCCTTCTCGCGGACATCAGCGCCGGGTACGACGACCAGCTGCTCCATGCGTTGCAGGATCGTCGCGTGCTGATCCTGCTCGACAATTGCGAGCAGATCCCGGACATCCACCTGCCTGTCGAGAAGTTGGTCGCCCATTGCCCGGGGGTGACGATCCTTGCGACGAGCCAGGCCCCGATCGGCATCGGCGGCGAGCAACTCTTCCCGCTTGGCGCGCTCGCGACCCCGGCGCCGGGCGACGCAGACCCGGAGGCTATCCAGCGCTCCGAGGCGGTCGCGCTCTTCCTGGAGCGGGCCCGCGCCGTGAACCCCTACCTGGACGTCGACACCTCCAACGCCGCCACGATCGCGGAGATTTGTCGCTATCTGGAAGGGATCCCGCTCGCGATCGAGCTGGCCGCGGCGCGCTCGAACGTCCTCTCCCCGGCGGCCTTGCTGGCGCGCCTGAGCCATCGCCTGGACGTGCTCGGCGGTGAGCGCCCGGACATGCCGGAGCGCCTGCGCACGATGCGCCGGGCGATCAGCTGGAGCTATGACCTGCTCGCGCCGGAAGAGCAACGGCTCTTTCGCCTGCTCTCCGTCTTTGAGGAGCAGTTCTCGCTGGAGGCCATTGAAGCGGTCTTCGAGAGCGCCTCGACCGACCGCGTCGCGATCGACGTGCTCGGCACGCTGGTCGACCGCAGCCTGGTGCGCCGCCTGCCGCGCAATGCGCACACCGAGCGCTACCAGATGCTGCGCACGCTGCGGGAGTTCGGCCTGGAGCGGTTACAGGGTCTGGATGAGGAGGCTGACGCGCGCCTCGCGCACGCCCAGGTGATGACCGCGCTGGGCGAGATGGCCGAGCCGCACCTCGTGCAGCAGGACCAGGACGTCTGGTTGGATCGGCTGGATGAGGACCGCGGGAATATCCGCGCCGCGATCGAATGGGCGCTTGCCCATCGGCATCCGGAGCTCGTGTTTCGGCTCGCCGGGGCGATCTGGCGGTTCTGCGCCGTGCGTGGCCTGATCACCGACTGTCGCCGCTGGCTGGATGCCGCGCTCGCCGCGCATGGCAACCACCTCACGCAGCACCGCACAAAGGCGCTCCTCGCGGCCGGATACCTTGCCGAGGACCAGCGCGACCTCGACGTCGCCCAACGCCTGTTTACCCAGGCGCGCCACCTCTCTGCGGCGATCGGCGACGCGGGGAACGAGTGCCGCGCGATGATCGGCCTCGCGACCGTCGCGCACGACCGGAGCGCGTACGAGGAGGCGCTGGGCCTTCACCAGGGCGCGCTGAACCTGGCGCGATCGATCGGCGACGCGCGGAGCATGGCTGTGTCGCTGGCGAATCTCGGCAGTGTGTCGTATTTCCTGGGCAAGGTGGAGGATGCGCTGCGGTACTGGGAGGAGAGCCGGGGGTACCTGGTCGAGGTCGGCGATATCTCGGCCTTGTCCCTGAACCTGTCGAATACGGGCGCGCTGCTGCTCCAGATCGGGGAGTATGCCAAGGCAGAGAAATACCACCAGCGCGCGCTCGTCCTCCAGCGACAGATGAGCAGCCAGCGTGATATCCCGTATACGCTCCTCAACCTTTCCGAGACCGCGATGATGCTCGGCGACTTCACATTGGCGCACGACTCCGTCGCGGAGGCGATCTCGCTCTTTCGCGAGCTCGGCGCCCCGGAGCTGCTCGGCAGCGCCTATAACGGCCGGGCGCGCATCGCGTTCGTCGAAGGCAAGCCGGTCGAGGCGGCGGCGTACGTCCTGGAGAGCATGCAGCTCCTCGCCGATGGGGAGAATCTGGTGCCTGTCGTCGAGAACATCGACCTGCTGGCCGAGATCTGCAGCGCGCGAGGGATGCACGCTATCGCCGCCGAGCTGGTGCGGGCCGTTGAGCAGGCGCGCGAGCGCGTGGGCGTGACCACCTTCCCCCTCCGCCAGGCCACGCTGGAGCGTGTACGCGACGCCGCGCGCGAGGCGCTTGATGATGATGCCTATGCCGCCGCGGTGGCTGCCGGGGAGACCCTCCAACCGGATGCGCTCGCCCGGCGTGTCACCAGCATTGCCCGGGAAGTTGTCGGCCGCCAGCGTCAGGAACCGGCGTTGACGGTGCCCGCCGGCGAGGAGACCGCCCCGGTGACCGAGTCGGAGCACAACCTCACCGCCCGGGAGATCGAGGTGCTCACGTTGCTGGCGCAGGGGCATTCCACGCAGCAGATCGCGGACGACCTGTTCGTCAGCCCGCGCACGGCCGCGACGCACATCAACAACATCCTCGGCAAGCTTGGCGTCAACAGCCGCACCGCCGCCGTCGCCCACGCGATGCGCATGGGCCTGGTCTAGCGTTCGAAACCCGCTGGCGACGTCCAAAAACGGTCGCTCTACGTCATTTGACGTAGGCCGAATACGCACACCGGGCGTATTTCGACAGAAAAACTACGACAATCTGACGATGTGCGGGCGCTCTCCAGCCGGCACCATAGGGATGTCACAGGTGACCACTTCGTGAATGATCCACCTGGCTGACGCTGATGGTCTATGCAGACAGGAGAGACTGCTGATGGTTTCCACCCGTTCCCGAATTACCGCGATCCCCGTTCTTGCCGCTGGCGCGTTGGCCGCCTCACTTCCGTTGTCCATCAGGGCCCTGGCGCAGGACGCCAGCCCGGAGGCCGCAACTGCCAACCCGTTTGCCGACCTGGGCCTGCCCGAGATCGAGCTGAACTTCACCTCCTCCGAGGTGACCGGCATGGCAGAGTCCGTCGAGGCTGGCCGCTATCTCGTCATCATCCATGGCGAGCCGACCGAGCAGGACTACGCCTTTGGCCCGATGTTCCTGCGCGTACCCGACGACATGACGATGGACGACTTCGCGGCCGCGGCCGGTGAGGCGACCGATGGTCCGCCGGACTTCTACTACACGACGACCGTCGCTGGCGGCCCGGTCATCATGGCGGGTTCGGGCGCGACCACGGCCTACGGTGTCGTCGACCTGACCCCTGGCCAGTGGATCGTCGCCGGTAACGGGCTGGCCCAGCCGCCGTCCCCGTTCGAGGTCACCGGCGAGATGCCGGCCGACCTCACGGAGCCAGAGGCCGACGTGACCATGACCATCAAGGAGATGGAGATCAGCGTCACCGACGGCGCGCTCAAGGTCGGCGACAACGTCGTCAAGGTCGAGAACACCGGTGAGCAGCCGCACTTCGTCGAGATTTCGAAGGTGCCGGACGGCACCACGAACGACAACCTCGACGCCACCATCGCTTCCCTTATGGGCGGCACCCCGGAGGCCGAGCCGCTGATGGAGGAGGACTTCGTCTCGGCGGCGTACTCCAACGACCAGTCCGGCGGCACGGTGCAGTGGGCGGTCATGACCATTAACGAGGCCGGCACGTATGCCGCGATGTGCTGGATCCCGGATCCGGAGACGCACATGCCGCACGCCGCGATGGGCATGCACACGATCATCGAGGTCGAGGGCTAGCGCTCGACCCTGACGCGCGGGGCCGGATCGTCCGGCCCCGGCACACCCTCGTTCCGTTTGCCGTCCTTTGTCGTAGAGGAGTATCTCCATGATCTCGACCCGAACCCGCCTGACCGCTCTACCGGTGATCGCCGCTGGTGCGTTTGCGGCATCGCTGCCTCTGTCCATGAAGGCCCTGGCACAAGACAGCACGCCGGAGGGTGATGCGAGCCCGATGGCAGAGGTCGTTAACCCGTTTGCCGATCTCGGCCTGCCGGAGATCGAGCTGGAGGTCACCTCTGATGCGGTGTCTGGCGTGCCGGAATCGATCGAGGCCGGTCGCTATCTGGTGATCGTCCATGGCGCGCCGTCCGCCGATGACTACGCGTTTGGCTCCATGTTCCTGCAGCTTCCCGAGGGCATGAGCCTCGACGACGCGATGGGCCAGGCGCAGGGTGCCCAGGACGCGCCGCCGGATTTCTACTACGACGCCAACATCGCTGGCGGTCCGGCGATCCTCGCCTCCAGTGGCGCGAACACGGCCTACGGCGTCATCGAGCTGACACCCGGTGACTGGTTCGTCGCTGGCGCGCAGTTCGGGCAGCCGCCCGTCCCGATGACCGTGACCGGCGAGATGCCGTCGGACCTCGCCGAGCCGGAGACGACGGCGACGATCGAGCTCGCCGAGATGTCGATCACGGTCAAGGAGGGTTCCCTGGCCGCCGGCCAGAACACGGTGAAGGTCCAGAACGTCGGTGACCAGCCGCACCTGATCGATATCAGCCAGCTGCCGGACGGCACGACGGAAGACCAGGTCGCGGCGACGCTCGGCGTCTTCATGGGTACGCCGGCGCCGGATGGCATGGAGACGCTGGAAGAGTTGGAGCTCGAATCCATCGCGATCTCGAGCGACCAGTCCAGCGGCACGACGCAGTGGGTGAGCTGGGATCTCCAGCCCGGCACCTACGTCGCGATGTGCTGGGTGACGGACCGCGAGAGCGGCATGCCCCACGCGTTCATGGGCATGTGGATGCTCTTCACCATCGAGTAGGCCCTGATCGTGATCACCCGCCGGGGCGCGCATGGTGCGGCGCGTTCCGGCACTTCCCTCAAGACAGGCCGATGCCCGGTTGTCCCTCGTGGGCGCCGGGCATCGGCCTGTGTATGACCTTGTCGGCACGGTGGGATCCCCTTGCAGTGGCTCAATAGTAAACCTATACTAAAGATAAATACAGAGAAGGGTTTGACGGCTACCAACCCAAACCGTACACTTCCGAATAGTCAAACGTGACTAATCCTGCACAGACGATCTCCGCGTCGTACAGAAGGCACCACCCATGTTTCTCGCCCTCCGGGAATTCAGGCACTCGAAACTCCGTTACGCGCTCATCACCGGCGTCATCGTGATGGTCTCCGCGCTGGTCTTCATCCTCTCGGCGCTCGCCAACGGTCTGTCCAACGGCAACTCCGAGGCCCTCGCCACATTGAACGCCGACGGCATCGTGGTGACGTCCGGCAGTGAGTACCAGCTCGATCGCTCCGCCGTCCCCCTCGATGAGGTCGACGCGATTGCCGCGCTCGACGGCATCGACACCGCCGAACCCTATGGCGCCTCCGCGGTCAACGTCACGCGCCAGGGAAGCAGCGACGTGATCGGGATCAGCGTGCTCGGCATGGCGCCCGGCGGCATCTCCGACCCCGGCGCGAGCGATGGCGAGCCCATCGGCGGCACCGACAATGGCATCGTTATCGACGAATCGATGGCCAACGAGGGCATCGGCATCGGTGATGTGCTCGTCAGCGATCCGGGCGGGGTCGAGCTGGAGGTGATCGGCATCACCAGCGGCCAGCAGTACCGTCTCCTCCCGACCGCGGTTATGCCCTTCGATCTTTGGCAGCAGGTCCGGCCGGCCGGCAGCGAGGGCGCCAGCGCCGTGCTGGTCGACGGCGACGCGGCGGCGATCGACGCCATCCCGGACACGGTTGATGGCGTGATGGTTGCCTCCCAGTCCGAGCTGGTGAACAACCTCCCGGGCCAGACAGAGCAGCAGGGCACCCTGATCCTGATCCAGGTCTTCCTGGTTGTGATCGCCGCCGGCATCGTCGCCGCCTTCTTCTTCATCATCACCCTCCAAAAGATGCCGGAGCTCGGCGTGATGAAGGCGATCGGCACGAAGACGATCTACCTCGCGAAGACGCTGCTGCTGCAGGTGGCGATCCTCGGCGCAATCGGCATCGTGATCGGCATCGCGCTCTCCTGCATCACGGACCTCCTGATCGACGGTGCCGTGCCGTTCGCGCTGGAATGGCAGAGCATGGCGCTCTACGGCAGCATCCTGCTCGTCGTCGGCATGCTCGGCACGCTGCTCTCGCTCGTTCGCATCGCCCGGGTTGACCCCCTCGACGCCATCAACAAGGTCGGCTAGCGCAAAGGACCCGCATCCATGACCAGCACCGTTCTCCACCTCGATGGCGTTACCAAGACCTTTGGTTCCGGCGAAAGCCGCGTCGACGCGCTGAAGGGCATCGACCTCGAGGTCCGCGCCGGCGAGCTCCTCGCGCTCGTCGGGCCCTCCGGCTCCGGCAAGTCGACGATGCTCTCCATCGCCGGCGCGCTCCTGAGCCCGACAAAGGGCACGATTACCTTCGCCGAACAGGAGATCTCGCGCCTCAGCGATGCCGAGCGCACCCGGCTGAGGTTGAACAAGATCGGCTTCATCTTCCAGGGCGCGAACCTCGTCTCGTTCCTGCGCGGACGCGACCAGCTGCTGTTCATCTCCCGCCTGCTTGGTCAGTCGGATAGCGAGGCCAGGGGCCACGCCGACCGCCTGCTCGACGGGTTGGGTATGAGCCATCGCGCGAACGCCTACCCGGAGCAGATGTCCGGCGGCGAGCGCCAGCGCATCGCCATCGGGCGCGCGCTGATGAACAACCCGGACCTGATCCTCGCCGACGAGCCAACCGCCAGCCTGGATTCCCAGCGCGGCCGCCAGGTCGTCCACCTCCTCGCCGACGAGGTCCATTCACGCGAGAAGGCCGGTATCCTCGTCACCCACGACGAGCGCCTGATCGACCTCTGCGACCGCGTCGTCCGCATCCACGACGGCAAGCTCGACGAGATCCAGGACATCGAGGCCGCCCAGGGCCACATCCTCTCGGGCGACGGCCGCCAGCCGGAGGACGAGAAGGACACCGGCCTCATCGGCAAGCTGCTGCACCGGTAGCAGGAGCAATACTGAGACACTGCCTCCCAATCACGTACCCACACCCCAGTCGAATCAGTAATTTTGCGTATTGAACGCAGACCGTGGCATGGTTCAATTGAGTCACGGGCAAATTCGGATATTGGCGGTGTTATCGCCTGCGACGACGTCGTCGCGGCGGTAGTGAAAGCCAGAGTCTGATTTACGGGAGCGTGGAATTCCTTTACGCGCCAGGATATTGGTTCCGGCTGGCTGGGGAGCTGGTAGGGGAGAAAAGATGAGCGCGATACGGAGGCTCTTGGCAGTACTCGTCTTGGCTTGGAGCATGGCCCCGGTTGCTGGTGTCGCCCAAGAAGATCTTAGCGTCATCGTCACGCTCTTCGCGTCTACCGATTTCGCGACGGTGGAAAACGGCCAATGCACCCCGCCCGGGGACGCGATCTTCCAGTCGCTCATCGCCAGGCCGACTCCGTATGCGCCGGCAATCAAACATATCGTTGGCGATGGAGACCTTGTGCAGGGTGACCAGAGCCCCGTGCCCGGAGAAGAAGGATGCGTCTTCGAGGTACATATGCTGCTGCCGGAGGCCGCTTCGTACTCATTCGTTTACAGCGACATCGACAACGACAAAGAGCTTGGATCCTATTCTTGGGAGGATCTTCAGGCAGAACCTTACATTCTCATTGACCTAGGTACATTTCTTGGCTCGGCGCAACCCGGGCCAACCCTTGCACCCTCACCAGCGCCGACACTCCCACCTCCAACACCTGAGCCAACCGCACTTACACCGATTGTGGATCCCCAACCGACCATTGGAGCCCTGGAAGCAACGATCGAGGCTCAGGGAGCCACTATAGGGACGCAGGAATCCGTCATCGCCACCCAAGCGTCAATCATCGCAACGCAGGAATCCGTTATCGCACGCTCGTCGGCAACCCCGGCAGTGTCAACTCCGGAAATGCCGGGTGAAGGCGATGATTCGGCGAGCTCAGAAGTTGGGGCGTTTGAGGTGACGATTGACGTCACCGCCAGTGGATATCGGGTGGCAGAGAAGCTAGATGACACGACATGTCGCTTTGGCTTCCCCGGCTTGATCGCGAACCCGAATATAGTCGTTCTGGGCGCTAATGGTGAGGAACTGGGCCGGGAGCCCATGGGTGAGGGTGACTGGTCCATGACAGGTGAGACAGCGATCTGCGAGCAGACCTACAAACTGTCTGTGTTCAAATCTGATCAGTACACGATTCAGATCGCGCCCTACTTCACCGAGGAGTACTCGACTGAAACACTACAGGCTCGCCCTGTCGAGATCGAGCTGTCGCGGGACGAGGGAGACCCGTTTCCACTCCCCGTCCGGCCAGAAGGTGGGTTGATCGAGGGCACGAATCGATACCGTCTTGTCGGGACACTTGAACTGTACGGCGAGTCCGGCGACGAGTTCATGAACCTGGCAGTGCTGGGATGTTTCGGGCTGGGCGGATATGACGACATCATGTCGGGGGCTCAGATCACAATTAGGAATGAATCGGGAGACGTCGTAGCTGTGACGGAGCTGCAGCCCGATCCTCTCTCGGAAGCCACAGACGAGTGCAAGTTCCAGTTTGTGGCGGAGGTTCCGCATGCCACCTTTTACTCCCTCGAAATGGGGAGACGTGGTGATATGACATTCTCGTTCGATGAGCTGGAGGAAAGGGGTTGGTTCGTCGAGTTGGGTATCGGACCGTAGCTTCAGGATCAGACTTCCGGGTTTGAAGGGATGACTGGGTCTCCTTCCGTTTCGTGTAGGTAGAGCATCGCTTCGCGCATGCTATCGTCCCTTCAGTACGCGAAGGGGAGGGGAGATGCGCGAAGGCTGGATCCAGGTCAATGACGTCGAGCTCTGGGCGGCGGACACCGAGGTCGGGTACCCGGTGCTGCTGACGCCGGGCGGCCCCGGGGCAAGCGACTACCTCGGACCGGTGAGCGACCTCATCGACGACCTCGCCCGCGTCATCCGCTGGGAGCCTCGCGGATGTGGCCGATCCAGCACCGACGGCCCATACGACCTGATGACGACGCTCGCCGACATGGATGCCATCCGCGAATCCTACGGCTTCGAGCGATGGGTCGTCGGTGGGCATTCCCACGGCGCGTTCCTCGCCCTCGCCTACGCGCTGGAGTATCCGGAGCGCGTCGACGGCATCCTCTACCTGGCCGGAATCGGCGTCCAGAACGACCGCGTCTGGCACATGGAATACGCCGACAAGCGCGACACCGTCGGCGAGCCAGAGCCGGACTTCCCGTACCCGCACAACAAGCAAGTTAACCTCGATGGCGTAATCAGCGCTCGCGCGTACTGTCGCGATCCGTATCTCCTCAAGCGCCTCGCTGATCTCGCGGTGCCGATGCTGGCCGTCGGCGGCGGGCAGGACATTCGCCCGTCGTGGGCCGCCGAGCAGGTCGTCCACCTGATGCCCAACGCCGGCTGGGTGCTATTGCCGGAGGCGCCGCACTACATCTGGCTCACCCATGCGGAGCAGCTCGGCGCGATCATGCGGGGCTTCCTCCAATCGGTCATCCCGGAGGACGATTTGTAACATCGGCACAAATCAGTCGATGCAAGGCGCCCAAACTTGGTACGATGCCCGCATCATAGACATGGTGAGGGAGGCGCGTCGTCGCGGGTGTCCGCCAGCCTCCTCGCCCTCCCGGGAGCAGGCAACGTGACCCAGTACAGAGTCGAAGAAGATCTCCTCGGCCCGATGGATGTTCCCGCCGACGCCTATTACGGCGTCCATACCCAGCGCGCGCTGGAGAACTTCCAGATCAGCGACGAGAAGGTCCAGGACGTGCCGGAGATGGTGCGCGGCATCGTCATGGTGAAGAAGGCGTCGGCGCTCGCCAACCTCGAGAAGCACACGATCCCGCGCGACGTCGGGAATGCGATCATCCGTGCCTGCAACCTCATCCTCGACGAGGGCCGGTGCATGAACCAGTTCCCGATCGATGCCCTCCAGGGCGGTGCGGGCACCAGCCTGAACATGAACGCGAACGAGGTCGTCGCCAATCTCGCGCTGGAGGTGATGGGGCTCGAGAAGGGCCGGTACGACGTCATCAACCCGAACGACCACGTCAACAAGAGCCAGTCGACCAACGACGCCTACCCTTGTGGTTTCCGCATCGCGACGTACATGCTCATCGAGACCCTGCAGGAGGAGCTTGGGCGATTGGCCGAGGCGTTCGAGGCGAAGGGCGATGAGTTCGCTGACGTGATCAAGATGGGACGGACCCAGCTGCAGGATGCTGTCCCGATGACCGTCGGGCAGGAGTTCCATGCCTACGCCGTGCTGATGCGCGAGGAGATCCGGCACCTGCAGCGCGCCGCCGAGCTGCTGCTGGAGCTCAACCTCGGCGCGACGGCGATCGGCACCCGGCTGAACACGCCGGAGGGGTACGCGGAGATCGCGGTGCAAAAGCTCGCCGAGGTCTCCGGGTTACCGGTTGTCCCGGCCGAGAACCTCGTCGAGGCGACGTCGGACACCGGCGCCTATGTCTCGATGCACGCCGCCTGTCAGCGCGTCGCGGCGAAGCTCGGCAAGATCTGCAACGACCTGCGCCTGCTCTCCTCGGGGCCGCGCGCCGGGCTGAACGAGATCAACCTGCCGAAGATGCAGGCCGGGTCCTCGATCATGCCGGCGAAGGTCAACCCGGTGATCCCGGAGGTCGTTAACCAGGTCTGCTTCAAGGTGATGGGCAACGACGTTACCGTCGGCATGGCGTCTGAGGCCGGGCAGCTGCAGCTGAACGTGATGGAGCCGGTGATCGCGCAAACCCTGTTCGAATCGATCCGGCTGCTGACGAACGCCGCCCGCACGTTGCGCGACAAGTGCGTCGTCGGCATCACCGTGAACGAAGAGGTCTGCCGCGACTACGTCATGAATTCGATCGGGCTGGTGACCTACCTGACCGGGCACATCGGTCACCACGCCGGGGACCTTGTCGGCCGGGAGTGCGCGCGCAGCGGCCGCTCGGTGCGCGAGGTGGTGCTGGAGATGGGGCTGATGACGGTGAACGAGATCGACGAGGTCCTCTCGCCGGAGAACCTTCTCAGCCCGCGCTACCTCGGCAAGCTGTACCCGCCGGACGAGCCGGAGGAGGTCGTCGAGAGCGGCGAGCTTGAGGAGGCATAGGGGATCGGGCGATCTCATGCGACGAAGCCGCGTCCGGAATTCCCCGGACGCGGCTTCGTGTCGGCTGGTCGTTACATCGACGTGTCGAGCGGTTTGATTCGCGCCCGCAGCCATGCAGTGAATTCCTCGACCGCCGCTTCGCGGTCCGACGACCGTTCCGCAACGTGGACGAGGCGTTCTGCGATGTCGAGCGGTTGTGCCTCAAGGCGCAAGCCATTCATCTCAAGGAACGAGATCATCGACAGGTATGCGGCTCGCTTATTGCCATCGAGGAATGGCTGATTCTGGGAGATCCCCACAGCGAGCACCATGGCCTGCTCGGCTATATCCGCGCCCTGATAATGGGCTATCTGCTGGGGGCGAAGTATCGCCGATTCCAGCAACGCAAGTGAGCGCAGGGGCGCTTCGGGCGCACCCATTCGGGACATGATTCTCCGGTGGAGCCGGATGATTCGCTCGACACCTAGATATCGGAGCTGCTCGCTCATTGGGCGAGGTAGTCGAGAGCGTCCCGATGCTCCTTGATCAGTCGATCAACCATGGCGTCAAACTCGTCGTCCGACATTCCTGTGGACGCGGGCTCGCCGATGGTCACGTTGAGCTCTTCTCCGTCCCGAAGCCGGCTCACCTTGGGATCATTCGCGGCGACTTCGAGAAAGACCCGGTCGCCCTCTTTGTGGACAATCGCACGAATCATAGGTACCTCCTTACCGCATCATGCTGTCGATACTAGCAGAATGGCGAATCAGCCCTTCATGTATGCCCCGGGATAGGGTCCTGCTCGCCGCACACGAGGTGCGGCGGTACGAGCGTACTTTGTCGCTACGCGTACAGGTAGGCGCCCTTTGCCTTTTCCAGGAAGGCGCCGAGCGGCTCGTCCCACTTGGCGATGATCTCCTCCGGCGTCGCCCCCGCGTCGATCATCGTATGCAGGTCGCTCGTGCCGTACAGCAGCTCGGCAGACATCCCGAGCGCGCCGCCCGGCCGCCACGCGAACTCCGAGCCGGCGAGGTGCTTGAAGGCATGGACCAGGTGCACGCCGAGCGCGACCGGCTGCACCGCTTCCCGGTCCGTGATGTGGACCTGCACGCCGTGGCAGATCTCCCCGGCATGCTTGGAGAACGACGGTGTGAACGACGCCGCGCGGAACAGCACGCCCGGCAGGTTCCGGGCGCGCAGGTCCTCGACCAGCGCCATCGAATCGACCCACGGCGCGCCGATGTACTCGAACGGCTTTGTCGTGCCGCGCCCCTCGGAGAGTGTCGTGCCCTCGAAGAAGCAGGTGCCGGGGTAGAGGGTGTACGACTCCAGCGTCGGCAGGTTGGGGGAGGCGTGGACGAACGGCAGGCCGGTCTCGTCGAACCACATGTCGCGCCGCCAGCCTTCCATCGCGATCACGTTCGGCTCCGGCAAACCCTTCCCCGCCGCGACATACCGAGCGATCTCTCCCATCGTGAAGGCGTGGCGCGTCGGCATCGGGTAGATCCCGACGAACGACTCGAATGTCGGGTCGAGGATCGTGCCCTCGGCGTGCAGCCCGGTGATCGGGTTCGGACGGTCGAGCACGACGTAAGGGATGCCAGCCTCGCTCGCCGCCTCCATCGCCAGCACCATCGTCGAGATGTAGGTGTAGAAGCGCGCACCGACGTCCTGGATGTCGAACATCAGGACATCGACGCCCTCCAGCATCTCTTGTGTCGGCTTGCGGGTCTCGCCATACAGGCTGTCGACTGGCAGCCCGGTCTGGGCGTCGACCTCGCGGTCGATGTGGGCGCCGGCCTGCGCCGCGCCGCGGACGCCATGCTCCGGGGCGTAGAGGTGGACAAGGTTGAAGCGGTCATCGGCGTGCAGCAAGTCGACGATCGATCGCAGCTGGGCGTCGACCGCGGTGTGGTTGGTGACTAGCCCGATCTGCTTGCCGCTCACGGCGTCGTGGCCGCGCTCCAGCAGGATGTCCAGTCCGGTCTTGACAGTTGGGGTGCTCATCTCGTGTCCTCTCATGGGGATGGTCGCCCAAGGGGGCGTGCGTCTGCGATGATTGTGGCGGAGGTCTTCGTGCGGGTAAAGCGATATGCGTTGTGGTGGGAGTATTCCCGATTGACACTGCATACCGTCGACACGATACTGGCAACGGAGTTCCGATCTATTGAAAGGATCACAAGTCATGTCTATAGAAAATGGCCGTTCAACCGGATCAATCACCCGGCGTGCCGTGGTGAAGGCTGGCGCCGCGACCGCCGCCGCTTCGGCGATCGTCGGGTCGTCCCTGCGCTCGTCGTTCGCACAGGACGCATCGCCGGCCGCCACGCCGCAGGTTCCCGCCGGCGCGATCGTGTCCGATGTCGAAGGCGTGCCGGTCGCGTACACGCAGTACCCGGAGCCCTTCGCCTCGACCGACGGCGTCCCAGGCAACGGCGACACCGTGACCATGCTCACCCTGTCGTACTCGCCGCCCCCGACCTCGAAGGACGACAACACCTACTGGCAGCAGCTCGAGGAGCGGCTCGGCGTGACCTACGACGCCGACGTGACCCCGATCTCCGGGTATGGCGAGAAGATCGCGACGGTCTTCGCCGGTGGTGACCTGCCGGACCTCTTCTACCTCCTCCCCGGGCCGGCTCGCCCGGTGATCTATGAGGCGATCGACCAGGGCGCCTTCTTCGACATGACGGACTTCATCGAGTCCGGCGGACTTGCCAGGACTACCCGAACCTCGCGGCGTTCCCGGACTACCTCTGGGACGCGGTGCGGATCAACGGGCGTATCTGGGGCGTGCCGAAGCCGGTGCTTCGTAACAACGACCCGACCTTCTACCGCAAGGACTTCGCGGACACCCTCGGCGTCGAGCTGACGGACGGCGAGTCGGTGAAGACCTTCCTCTCCGGCGTCTCGAACGAGGATCCGGATGGCAACGGCCAGGACGACACCTTCGGCCTCGCGCCGTTCGGTGGCGACTGGAACTCGTTCATGCTGAACCAGATGTTCCGCGTGCCGTACGGCTGGCGCCTGAACGACGACGGAACGCTGACGAACGCGATCGAGACCGACGAGTACAAGCAGGCGCTCTCGTATGCGCGCGAGCTCTACGACGCGGGTGCCTACCATCCGGACTCCGCCAACCTGACGGTCGAGCAGTCGGTCGACCTGATGAAGGGTGGCCGGACGGGCATGTCGCAGAACGGCTTCGCGGCCGTCTTCGGCGCGACCGGGTTCCTGCACACCGTCGAGGAGGTCGTGCCTGAGGCGGTCGTCGAGCCGGTCGTGCTGCCGGCGTACGACGGCGGCGAGGGCATCACCTACCGCACGCCGGGCTTCTTCGGCTTCACCGCGATCTCCGCGAAGGCCGCGCAGGACGAGGAGAAGCTCAAGGAGCTGCTGAGCATCCTGAACTACCTCTTCGCGCCGTTCGGCTCCGAGGAGTTCACCTTCCTGAACTACGGCGAGGTCGGGCGTCCACTCCGACGAGCAGGAGGGTGGCGGGTATCGCCTGAACGAGAAGGGCCTCGCGGATCGCAGCGCGCTGGTCTACCCGTTCCTGAGCGAGAACTACTTCTTCTACCCGGGCGTCGAAGGCGAGGCCGAGCGCGCCCAGAAGTTCAACGAGGAGATGGCCAAGGTCGCTGTCGGCAACCCGACGGCGGGCATCTACTCCCCGGCGGCGGCCGAGAACGGCGCGCCGCTGAACCAGATGGTCGCGGACAAGTACACCGAGGTCGTGACCGGTCGCGCCGAGCTCGACTCCTGGGATCAGCTGATCGAGGATTGGCGTTCGCAGGGCGGCGACGACATACGCGCCGAGTACGAGGAAGCCATCAAGGCGGCGCAGGGCTAGCCCCACGGCGACAATCGAGCGCACATGCGAAGCGGGCGGGGATCACACCGATCCCCGCCCGCTTCATGTCAGTGCTATGTAGATCTGGCCCTTGAGTCCTGCATCAGGATTCCTGCGTACACCCGGCCCTTGTGGCCGGGTCCCGAGGAGAGCATCCGAGCCCGACCACCAATCGCAGTTGCGAGGGCGCGTTAGCCCTTAATCGCTCCGGAGAGCACGCCCTGCGTGAAGTAGCGCTGCAGGAACGGGTACACCAGCAGGATCGGCACGGTCGCCACGACCACGATCGCCATCTGCAACGACTGCGGCGGCAGCGGGACGGCCTGGTTGAAGTCGGCCGCGTTCACGCTCGCACCCATCAGCACGTACTGGCGCAACACGAGCTGGATCGGCCACTTCTCCGTATCGCTGATGTAGAGCAGCGCGTTGAACCAGCTGTTCCAGATGCTGACCGCGTAGAACAGGCCCACCACCGCCAGCACCGCCTTGGAGAGCGGCAGGGCGATCGTCCGGAACACCTGGAACTCCGTCGCGCCGTCCAGCTTCGCGCTGTCGATCAGGTCCTGCGGCAGGTTGATGAAGAACTGGCGCACGATGATCAGGTTGAACGAGCTGATGAGTCCCGGCACGACCAGCGCCTGGTATGTGTCGAGCATGTTCAGCTCCTTGATGAGCAGGAACATCGGGATCATGCCCGGCCAGATCAGCATCGCCATGATCACCATGAGCAGGATGCCCCGGCTCCCGGGCACGTTCGGTCGCGAGAGTCCCCAGGCGAGCGTGGTGGTGAAGACCATCTGCCCCAGCGTGCCGAGCAGGGTCAGGCCGGCGCTGACGCGCAGGGCGCGGACGACGATGTCGCCGTTGAACAGCGTCCGGTAGGCGTCGAGCGTCGGGTGTGTCGGGAAGATCACCAGCCCCCCGCCCAGGATGTCCTCGTACGAGGAGAGCGAGACGGCGAGGACGTTTACGAAGGGGAAGAGCATCACGACGACGATGGAGGCCAGCGTCAGTGCCTTCAGCGCCGTCATCAGCTTCGACGGCTCCTCCATCCATGGCGGCCGCCCGGACGCCTTGCGCTTGCGGCGGGGCGACGCGATCTCGGCGGCGACGATCTCCGACCCGATCGTGGTGCTCGCATCACCGGTGGTGGTCACAGAGGTACGCTGCATGGCCTAGAAGATCCCTTCATCGAAGAACTTTTTCGCCAGGTAGTTGGAGACGAAGATCAGCACCGCCCCAACCACGCTGTTCGCGAGTCCGACGGCCGCCGCGAAGCTCCAGTCGCCCTGCCCGATACCGCGCGTGTAGACGAGCGTGTCGAGCACCTCGGACACCCCCGCCCCAACGGCGTTACGCTGCAGGAAATACTGCTCGAACCCGACCGACATCATCGAGCCGAGCCGCAGGATCAGCAGGAGCACGATGATCGAGCGGATACCCGGCAGCGTGATCGTCATCATGCGCTTGAAGCCGTTCGCGCCATCGATCACCGCCGCCTCGTAGAGCTGGACGTCGATCTTGGTCAGCGCGGCGAGGAAGATGATGGTGCCCCAGCCGACTTCCTTCCAGATACTCTGCGCGACGACCAGCCCGTAGAAGTTGTCCGGGTTGTTCATGATGTTGACGCGGTCGAAACCCTGGTTCATCAGCACCTGGTTGACGAACCCGGTGCCGCCGAAGACCTGCTGCCACATCGAGATCACGATCACCCAGCCGAGGAAGTGGGGAAGGTAGACGATGCTCTGGACCGTGCGCTTGGTTTTGGTGCTGATGATGCTGTTGAGCAGCAACGCCAGCAGCAATGGGGCGGGGAAGGCGAAGATGAGCTGCAGGCCCTGGATAATCAACGTGTTCTTCAGCGCCCGCAGGAAGTTCGGATCCCCGATCATCTTGTCGAAGTTCTCGAGCCCGACCCATGGGCTGTCGCGGATGCCGATGAAGACCGAGTAGTCCTTGAAGGCGATGACGTTTCCCAGTAGCGGGAAGTAGTGGAAGACCACGTACCAGAGCACGCCAGGGAGCATGAACAGGTAGACGGCCCGGTTCGTCCATATCCGCTTCCGCAGCCGCTGCCAGCCGCCGCCTGGTGGTGACGATGGTGTGGTGAGCGGTCGATCTGGAGCGGTGATGGACGCCATGACTTCTTTCCTGGAGGAGTTAAGAGCGGGAGGGGCCGTCAATACCCGGCATGGTACCACCCGCCCAGACATGGGGTCGGGCAACGATGCCGCGCGGCCCCGGAGTTGCGAGACGGCACGCATGAGCAACGTGATCTATACCATCGGCCATTCCACACGACCCATCGAGGAGTTCATCGACCTGCTGCGGAAGAACGGCGTGGAGCTGCTCGCGGACATCCGCACGATCCCGAAATCGCGCCGGAATCCGCAGTACTGGCACGACGCCCTCGCGGCCAGTCTCGGTGAGGCGGGGATCGACTACGTCGCCCTGCCGGGGCTCGGCGGGCGACGCCGCGCGGCGAAGGACACCGTCAATACCGCCTGGCGCAATGCCTCCTTCCGCGGCTATGCCGACCACATGCAGACGGATGAGTTCGCGGAGGCGCTGGCCGAGCTGATCGACCTCTCACGCGAGCAGGTGACGGCCATCATGTGCGCGGAGGCTGTCCCCTGGCGCTGCCACCGCTCGCTCGTCGCCGACGCGCTGGTCGTGCGCGGCATCGAGGTGCGCGACATCATCAGCCCCACCAGCGTCCGCCCGCACGTCTTGCGCGATTGGGCGCACGTCGAC
>CAVUJR010000021.1:0-25792 GCA_963741805.1 uncultured Chloroflexia bacterium | reverse complement strand
TGTTCAGCGGCAGGCAGTAGCGGAACGGCATGCCGTAGCCCGCGTAGTCACCTTCCGTGATCGTGAAGTTGCCACTCGCGTCCGGGATGAACGGCTCCTGATGGCCGTCGATCTCCGAGAGGAAGCGACGTCCGGCCCGCCATGCGTCAGCGTGAACGGGACGTCCGCCTGCTGCATCTCGCACGGACCGGTATCCTGGTCCGGCAAGCCACCCTGGTAGTACTCCAGCGGCTGGTCAGGCATCGTGCCAGGCTCGCACTGCCACTTGTACACGGTCACCGTGTAGTCGTTCATTGGCACGTTGAACCAGTGACAGGTCACCACGTAGCCGTTCTCCAGCACGACCTCGATCGTGCTGCCGTCGGACGGCGTGTAGTTCTCGTACGGCGGGTCAGCGATGCTGTTCGGCGCCGGAGCTGTGTAGCAGAACACCGCGCCGAGCTCGTAGCCGTCCTGCGGGGTTTCCATCACCGGATAGGTCCCCGTCGGAACACCACCGAAGCTGATGTAGCCCTCTTCGCCGGAGTCGTTGGTCATTGCCTTGAGGTCGACTTCCGGATCCGGCTGGTCAACCGTGAACTCGACACCGTTCATCGGCGTCGTGCAGTTGTCGTGGTACCACGTGTAGTCGGCGTCGCATGGGCGGCGTGACGCCGTCCGGGCAGGACCACTTGTAGAGGTGGATATCGCCGTATCCGCCGGTCGGGATGTTGTAGAACCAGCACTGGTAGCTATATTCACCCGGCACGACCGTGACCGTGATGTCCTTGCCCATCCCGCCGGTCTGCCACGCGGGCGGCGCGCCGCCGTCCTCAGGCGGGTTCAGCGGCAGGCAGTAGCGGAACGGGATGCCGTAGCCGTCGAGCTCACCCTCGGTGATGGTGAAGTTGTCGCTTCCGTCCGGCTCGAACGGAACGGTGACGCCCGTATGATCACCTGATTGGAATGGCGTATCCCCGTTGGCGTCCGTCAGCGTGAACGGCACGCCCGGCGCCATGGAGGTTTCGCACGGACCGGTGTCCTGGTCCGGCAAGCCACCCTGGTAGTACTCCAGCGGCTGGTCGGCCATCGTACCGGGATCACACTGCCACTTGTACAGCGTGACTTCGTACGTCTGGACCGGGATGTCGATGAAGACACAGACCAGCACGTAGCCACCACGGATCGCGGATTGCATCCCGTTGTCGGTGATGGTTTGCGACTCAACGCCGGCTCCGCCGTCTTGCACCTCGGCGATGGTCATCATCGACTGGTCGGCGAGATCAACACTTCGCTCGATGAAGCGGCAGAAGATGTAGGTCAGCTCGTAGCCATCCGGCACCTGCTCGGCGATCATCACATCGCCTTCGGGCAGGTCCATCGCCTCCGTTCTCGCCAGGTTCTGCCCACTCGCTGTCGACGCCGACTGTGTCTGCCCGCCCTGCTGGACGTCGAAGGTCACCGGAGTTTCCGGCAACGTGCAGGTTTCCAAGTCACTGGCCGTCGGGCCACCTTCCGATGGCATCCAGCCCTCGGGGCAGTTGAACTTGACAAGGATGAGCGTGCCGTTGTTCTCGGTCGGCATGTCCACGAAGACGCAGACGAGGACGCGACCGGGAGCCAGCTTGCGGACGACGGTGTTGCCGTCGCCCTGCGGCGCGACGTCCTCATACTGCGGCGCGATGTCCGATGCATCGACGGCCCGGAGACCCGGCTGAGCATCACGCGCGACGTCGCGGAGCGAAACGTAGCGGCAGAAGATGTAGCGGAGCTCGTAGCCCTCGGGCACGACCTCGGTAATCGTCACCTCACCGCCCGGCGCGAGTTGGTTGGACTGCGCAAGGCCCTGTTGCGTTTCGGTCTGGAGGTCGGGGTGGGTCTGCTGCTGCCCCTGCTGCACGTATGGGGAGTACCACTGCAGATTGAACGTCACCGGATCACTCGGTGGCGTGCATCTGCGGTTCGCCGCGAGTCAGGGTCTGCATATCCTGCGGCGTCCATCCCTCGGGGCAGTTCACCTTAAGGATGACGACCAGGCCGGGGCCTCCCGGTTGAACCAGTCGCAGTAGAAGGCTCCGCTATCCAGCGAGCCGGTGACCTCGCCACCCGGATACTGCTGCGTGACGTCCGTGTACTGGAGGCCTGGCCATTCTCCTGGCCATCGCTCGGCACGTACGCACCACAGCGACATGAACTCGTAGTCCGGCGGGATGATCTCGCGGAGCGCGAATTGCGCCTGCCGGCACGTCCATGAAGGTCGCGCTGTTCTGGCCGTCGATCGCCATCGTCTGGTCATAGACCAACGCCCCCTGCGTCGTTCTGCGCCTGGAGCTGGAACGGAGACGTCGTATGGCTGGAGATTGCAGTCTCGCTTCAGGTCGTCATGGATCTTGCCCGTCATGTCATACCCGTAGGGGCAGACATACTTGGTGTTGTAGACGTCGAAGCCCGTCTGGGCCACCACGAACCACCAGCACTCCACCGTCTCGCCGGATTTCAGGTCGAACGAGATCGAGCTGGAGTCGGCGCTGGCGTACGGCTTGGTATTGCTCTGGCCAGGCTCGGGCTGGTCGGTCGTGCAGAACGGATTGAAGCCCGTCATCGACTGCTCGACCAGCGGGAGGGTCGGTGCGATCAGGGAGAGCGTCACGTTCTCCGGCGTGACGTCATTGAAGGTCGCAACGCCACTTGCATCCGTCTGGAGTCTGGACGTTCGCCGGCTGCAAGCCAAACGTCCCCGGGCTTGCCGGGTCATACAGGTTGCACGTCGTGTTGTCGGCGGTCGACGTGTCCGTGCCCTCGGGGCAGAGCAGCAACCCCGCCCGGACGGTTCCGTTCGCGGCCAGCTGGCGCTGGTTCTGCTCGCAGGCATCACCGATACCGTTGCCGTCCGTGTCCATCTGGTCGGGGTTGGCGACATCGGGACAGTTGTCCACGTCGTCCGTGATGCCGTCCTGGTCCGTGTCGACCGGCTGTTGCTGATCGCAGGCATCGCCGACGCCGTTACCGTCGCTGTCCGCCTGGTCCGGATTGAAGACCTGCGGGACAGTTGTCGGCATTGTCGGCGAGACCATCCTGGTCGGTATCGACCGGTTGTTGCTGGTCGCACGCGTCGCCGATACCGTTGCCGTCACTATCCGTTTGATCGGGATTCTGGACATCGGGACAGTTGTCGTTATCGTCCGCGACGCCGTCACCGTCGCTATCGCCACCGAGCGGCTGCAGGCCTTGCTCGGCCGCCGCGGCGGGCTTGTCGTCCGCCTCCGGCGCGGCGAGCGCAGGGTTGGCCAGCGCCGGGATCATCGACGCCATCAGCATGCTGATCACGAACACAGCCCACAGCCGGGCAAGTGCGCCCGCCATGGTCTGCGCCCCGCCCGCGTCTCCGGGGACGGGATCGTGTTGGGACCCTGAACATGGTGTTCATGGAGATTGCCTCCTGTGTACCCCGGGCAACCTGCCCGGAGACACGACGCCTCTTGGGACCCGATGACCCGCTTACGGGTCGTGCTCGACCGGGAACCCCTGATCGAGCCATGCGTTGATACCTCCCTCCAGGCACGCGACGTCCTGATACCCCATCTGCTGCAGCGTCTCGGTGGCGAGCGCCGAGCACCCGCCGAACCCGCAGACCAGGATGAGCCGGCGATGCGGATCGAACTCCTGGCGGTAAAACGGGCTGGACGGATCGGCGTAGAACTCGAGCATGCCCCGGGGAGCGTGATGCGCCCCACGGATACGCCCGGTCTCGGTCACCTCGCGCTCCTCGCGAACATCGATCAGGGTCGCGGTGCCGTCCTGGAGCTCGGTGGCGACCGCGTCGGGCGAGACCATGTCGATCGCCGCCTTGGCATGCGCCACCATCTGGGATGCGGAAAGCCCCATACGCTCACCTGCCTCTCCCACGGCGGTGGGAACCCACTCCACGCCACCACGTTGTGACACCGACGATCTGGCTCGGTACCTTCGATGATGCCCCTGGCCCGTGTCCGGCGCATCGGCAGGCATTACCCATTTCTTCCGGTGAAACCCGGAAACCGTATGGGCAATTCCTACCCATACGCGGCGGGATCAGCCGGCGACGTCCGGTGTTCCCATCGGCGTGGCGACCGGTGAGGCCAGCGGCGTGGCTTCGGACGCGGGAATGTTCAGCCAGGTGCACGTGATCGGCGCGTTCGCCGGCGCCGAGATGTTCAGCGTCGGCCCCTCGTGTAGCGGAATGCGCACAAACGGCCCGGTGTTGAAGCCCTGGCAGGAGAGAACGAGGACATCGGCGATGCCTTCCGGCACCTGCTGGACGAGCACGTACTGGCCCTCGGGAACGTTCCGGAAGAGCACGATGCCGTCCTTGCGCTGGCCCGTTTCCGCGTCGCGATCATCCGTCGCCGGGTCATCGTCGCGTAGCGTGAACCGGATGCCGTCGGCGGCGAGCGCGCAATCCTCCTCCGGCTCCGCGCCGGTGGCGGCCAGGTCGTATCCGGGCGGGCACGTGCGCAGGATGACCTCGATGAAACCAGCCTCGCTCACCTCCGCCAGCTCCGCGCTCTTCAGCGGCGGGCCAGCGATCGCGCGGGGTGACGCGACCACCGCGGCGACCAGCATCAGGAGCGCGGTGAGCGCTGGCGGCGACAGGGCAGAGCAGCGGGTACGGTCGGACGAACGGAAACGGACGGGCATGGCACGACTCCGGACGGAGGCCACAGGCGTGGCCAGCGGGTAGCGATGAGGTCCCTGGTGTGCCATCCATGATGGCGGGGACGCGCGCCATGCACATCCGCAACGATTACCCAATTCGCCGAGATAGCCGGATAGAGCAAGTCCGTGGAACGACCCAGACGTGGAACGCTCAGAGAGACTGGGGTCGCGTTCTCAACGAGTGTCGCGGCGTCGCGCCGGGAGTGGACGTTCATCTTGGTGAGGATGCCGGTGACATGCCGGGCGACCGTGCGCGGGCTGATCGAGAGCGCCTCGGCGATCTCTTTGTCGGCATACCGCTTGGCGAGCAAGCCCAGCACCTCGTGCTCCCGGGCCGTCAGGCCATAGTGCTCCGCGACGCGTGCCGGAACGGTCGCTGCGGTGGCCACCGGCGCGCGCATCGTATCGTCCGCCGCCGCCTGCACCTCGTCGACCGCCTCTGGCAGGGTCAGCCAGCGACCCCGGGCAAGAACGGCGTCGAACCGCTCGTCGCCAAGCTGCGCGCGAGCGAGGCGCACGGTCTCGTCGTGGTCAGCGGTCTCGTGGAGCTGGATCGGGATGTTCGACGCCGTGCGCACCACCTCGACCGCGCCCAGCGCGCGCGCCGCGGGCTCGGATCGTCCGGAGGTCGCCAGCCAGAGGGCCATCGCCTCCAGCCAAACGAGGTAGCCACGCGGGTCGCCCACCTCGCGCCGGTAGATGATCGACTCGGCATGGGCTTCCCACGCCGCGGGAAGATCGCCCAGTGCCCGAGCGCACTTGCCGACATGGTCGAGCGACACGGCGAGACCGCGCGTATCCTCCAACTGGCGATCGAGCGCCATCGACTCGCGCGAGGCCCGCATCGCCTCCTCGAAACGACCGAGGCAGTAGAGTGCGACGCCCATCGTATCGATGCTGTGCGACGCGCCGTGCATGTTTCCAAGCGTCAGGAAACGCTCGCGCGATTCGGATGCATAGGTCACCACTTGCTCGTACTGCCCGAGGTCGAGCGCGAGGATCGCGAGGTTGTTCAACGTGCCGGCGATGGCGTCCGGGTCGTCGGTCTCCCGCGTATAGACCAGCGACTCCTGCATGCGGGCGATCGCGCGCTCGCGCTCGCCGCGCCGGCTGTCGACGAACGAGAGCAGGCGCAGGGCCTGACCCCGGCCCTCGACCAGGTCGTGTTCCTCGGCGAGGGCGAGGGCCTCGTCGGCGAGGCGGACGGCAAGGTCAATATCCCCCTGCTCCAGGCCGAGCCACCCGGCCATGAACCGGGCACGCGCCTGCAGCACGGGCGGCAGCCGCTCCTGCCAGGCGGGCTGGAGCGTCGGCGCGAGCCAGGCGCGGCCCTCGGTGAGCATCCCGCGTAGTCGCCAGAACTTCCACAGCGCGCAGGCGAGGCGGGTATAGCCTTCGGCGTCGTCGAGATCGCGCAGGATACCGAGCGCGGCGCGCATGTTCGGCAGCTCGGCCTCCAGGCGGGCAGCCCAGCGGGTCTGCTCCGGCCCGAGCAGGCCGGGCAGCGCCTCCTCCGCCAGGTCGAGGCAATAGCGGGCATAGCGTCGCTGCACCGGATCCAGCTCGCCCTCCTGCTCCAGACGCTCCAGCGCGTAGTGGCGGATGGTCTCCAGCAGGTAGAAACGGGGCTCGTCGCTGTCCTGCCGGACACGCTGGACCAGGCTCTTGTCGACGAGCATGCAGAGGCGATCGAGCGCCTCCAGCTCCGAGAGGCCCCCTTGCTCCCCCCCACAGGTCGCGGCGACAGCCTCCGGCGTGATCATCCCCGCGAACGCGCCAAGTCGACGGAAGACGCACTGCTCCTCCTCCGGCAGGAGGTCGTGGCTCCAGCCGATCGTGTCGCGGATCGTGCGCTGGTGCAGTGGCCGGTCGGACGGGCCGCCGGTGAGCAAGGCGAGGCGGTCGGACAGCCGCGCCAGCAAGGCGGCCGGCGAAAAGATCTTCAGGCGCGCCGCGGCCAGCTCGATCGCCAGTGGAAGGCCATCCAGCCCGCGGCAAATCGCGGCGACGTCGGCCGCGTTCGAGGCGTCGATGGCGAAGCCGGGGCGCACCTGCCGCGCGCGCTCGACCAGCAGGGCAACGCTCTCGACCGCCATCAGCGCCTCGGGATCGGCGGGATCATCGGCCGGGGGCACGGCGAGCGGCGGGACGACATACTCGTACTCGCCGGTCAGGCGAAGCACCTCGCGGCTCGTGGCGAGGATCGTCACGCCGTCGCAGGCCACGAGGAGACGGGTCAGGAACGGGACTGGCAGGAGCTGTTCGAGGTTATCGAGCACGAGCAGCATCCGCGTGTCTCGCGCGTGGTTGATGATGCGCGACTCGAACGACTCTCCGGTCACGGAGAGGAGGCCGAGCGCCCCGGCGATCACGATCGGGACGCGCGTGGCATCGCGCAGGGTCGCGAACGAGATGAAGTGGACACCATCGGGGAAGGCGTCTTCGACCGTGTCGGCGGCGACCTCGGCGAGGCGTGTCTTGCCAACACCGGCGGGCCCCGTAAGGGTCAGCAAGCGAACGCCCGGCTCGCGGAGCAGCGTGGTCACCGCGGCGAGCTGTGCGCTCCTCCCGACAAAGGACATGAGGGGCTGCACGAAATCGACGGTGGCGCGTGGGTCCCTGGATGCTGTGCTCGTGACAGAAGCGTGGCTTCCTGGTGCAGCACACATTGAGGGTGCGTCCTGTTCTTCCAGACGTACTATGTCATCTATAGTAGCAGGACGCCGCCGTTCCGCAATTCATTGATGATAGGGATTCTTGCGCTGGTGCCCGGTTTACCCCGCCGGTTGGCGGAGCGTCCGCATCGCCGTTCCCACCGCGCGAGGGCGTCGAGCATCGCCGTGCCGCTGGACGCATGAGAGTCGATTGGCTCGAAGCGCCCGTCGTCGTTGACCTGTTTGGAGACGAACTGGATGGCGACAGCCTCCTTGACCGGCATCATGTTCATCGAGGTCAGGAGCGGCTTGATGCTCTGGGCGGCGCGCATCCCGCCGGAGACGCCGCCGTAGCTGACGAGGCCAACCGGCTTGTAGGCCCATTCCTGGACGAGATAGTCGATCGCGTTGATGAGTGGCGCGGTCGCGACGAAGTTGTACTCGGGCATGACGATGGCGAAGGCGTCGGCGGCCTCGACCGTCCGGCTCCATTCCCACGTCGTGTCCTGCGTGTACTGCTTCAGGCGCGGATGGTTCGGTTCGGTCATCAGCGGCAGGTCGAGCTGCTTCAGGTCGGCCACCTCCACATCGAACGCGCCATGCTGCTGCGCGAACGCGGCGAACCAGTCGCCAACCGCCTTGCCGACGCGCCCGTCACGCACGCTGGCGATGATCACCAGCAGCCGCGGCTTGCGCTCCCCTGTCCCTTGCTCCGTCATGTGGTCCTCTTCCGTGTCTCGTCGTCTACCCGGCTCGATGCCGGCCTTAACGCGGATATTCTCGCAGGATATGGACCGGTGGGGTGGACCATCCCGCTGCTACCCCGATTCCTCGGGCATCACGAGCCCAAAGCGACCAACTGCACGGGTAGCCCCGTGGCTGGAGGAGCGCAACGCGCTCCGGAATGCCCGGGAGCGCCGGCCGACGTACACCTGGCCCGATGCCGTCCCCCTTCGCCGACCATTGCGGGTCGGCGCTACCGGGGCGAAGACCAGCGAGGGATGTTCAGGACAAACGAGAAGCGCCGCCCGCAATGGACGGCGCTTCCAGGATTCGGTGATTCCCGACGGGGCTACATGCTCGAGGCGACGCCGTCGATCCGGATCACCTGGCCGGCCGGCATGCCGGGGCCGGACATCAGCGTGTTGATCGCGACGTAGAGGTTGCCCTCGGCGTCGAACGCGGTGCCGTGCGGCATCATGATGCCCTCGACGACCGTCTCGATCGTGCCGTCCGCCGGGTTCATGCGCACCACGCGGCCGGGACCGGGCTGATCGGAGCCCTCAACCATGCCGAACAGCTCGCTGGCGTAGATCCAGCCGTCCGGGCCGGCGGTGAGGCCGACGTTGAACAGCAGCGGGCCGCCAACCGGCTCGAAGGTGCCGTCCGCCGCGTTCAGGGTAAGGACCGTCGGGGTGCCCTCCGGCCACATCTCGCTCAGCAGGCCGACGTAGATCGTGCCATCATCGGCGACCGTGATCGAGGTCGGGACCGGCTGGCCGGAGCCCGCCTCCGCCGGCATCGGCGCGCCGGTCAGCGCCTCGAAGTCCGGAACAACGCCGAGCAGGGTGAACTCGCCGGTCTCGGAGTTCACCGAGTAGACCGTGTTGCCGCCCGCATCGTTCACGAGCAACGCGCCGTCGGCGGTCACCGCCATCTCGTAGAGGTTCGGGTTGACATCGGTGCCGTCCGGGTTGTTGGCCTCCTCGTAGGGGCCGAGCTCGGAGATCACCGTCACCTCGCCGGTCGCGAGATCGAGCTTGTTGACCGTGTTCTCCTCCGGCAGCGGGGGCATTCCGGCGCCAACAGCGACACCACCGATGGAGAAGTAGACCGCGCCCGCGCCGAGGGCGATGCCGACCGGGCCAACGCCGTCGCTGTAGGAGACAAGACCGCTGGCGAGGACGGACTGGGTGCCGTCCGGGGCGACCGCCGAGATCTGGCCGGTGTAGCCGCGCGTCGAGGGCGGGCCCTGGGGCTCCTCGGCCGGGGTCGCTACGGCCTCGCCGTCGACAACCGGGGTCGCATCGCCCTCGTTCGTGCCGCCCGGGCCGGCCAGCATCTCGTCGCCGCCGACGCCGTTCTCGGTGATGTACAGCGTGCCATCGTCACCGAAGGCGAGGAAGCGAGGGTTAAACAACCCCTCCGCGACCACCGTGGCGCCTTCCGGCAGCGGCGGCAGTCCCATCATGCCGCCCTCGTCGCCGACCGGCGTGGCGTCCTGCGCCGCAACGGCCTTCAGGATGACCGCCGGGGCCGCCGCCGCTGCGGTGACCGCGATGGCCGCCTTACCGAAATCACGCCGAGAAACCGATGCATCGAAAACCGACATATTTCACTCCTGCCGCGATCCGAACGGATCGCTCATGATCGTTCCGGCTGCCGGATGGGCTGTGGCGTACCGCGCTGGTGCCTGTCCCGCTCCGGTGCACGTGCGATGGAGTCCCAGTGGGATGTGTTCCCTCTAATCGGAACGTCCGACCCTCCGGAATGGTTGCATGTCGCGGTTCCGGCACCTGGCCCCCTTCTGTGTGCCAGGGTGGCACACTCCTCACGCGCAAACTGCTATCATGGGAGGGAAGTGTACGTTCACCCTCGTCATGGAAAGGACTCCCCATGCGGCGGATGCTGGTCTCCCTCGTCGCCCTCATGCTGCTCCCCGGCGCAACCGGCCTCACCGCCCGCGCGCAGGATGGCGAGGCGCACATGCTCGACCTGCCGATTCTCGTCGCCACATGCGAGCAAGACCCGGGCAAGGACCTGAACCCGGGCGGCGGCCGGTTCAGCCCCGCCGAGGTGATGAAGGAGCATGGTTGCGAGCCCGCCGCAGGTGTCTCGGTAACCGTCTATCACCTCCCGTCGGGAGACGACGATCTCGACTTTTTCCGCGCGCTGCGAAACGGATGAGGATGGCAAGTGCGCGGTCAACGCCCCGAGCGACCCGGAGCGCAAGCTGACCGTCGCACTGCACATGTCGACCGTGGCGCCCGGCTACGCGCCCGCGCAGCCGACCACGACGACGGTCCACTACTCAGAGTTCACCGGCGTCGGCATCGCCGTGCTGCCGGATCGCTGACCTGACCGCGGACGAGATCGCGGCCCTCCCGGAGCGCCAGACGCTGGCCCTGAAGATCGAGCAGGACGGCAAGCCGGCCGACACACTCGCCCAGCTCTCGGAGGCCGAGGCCATGGCCGCCCTCTTCCCATGGTTGGCGACCAACGAGGACGGATGGGTCAGCTTCGATCTCGGGATGTTCCGCACGCCGGAGGTGGATCTCATGCTGCCGGGAACGGAAACGCCCACCATCGCCTGTACCGACCTGTCGACCGACGAGGCGCTGGTCGTCGCGTCGCTGCGGGGCATCGACGGCTCGTTCACGCGCATCATCTTGCCAGAGACAGACGGCGACATCCGCTGCGACGTCAGCCTGCCCTAAAGCCGTGATCGCAAGAAGTATCTGCACGGTGTAGAGACCGACCCCGAAGGGTTGCCGGGTGCCCCTGCTTCGCAGGGGCAAAGCGCAAGCGACCCCTCAGCCCGATCGACCGGAGGTCGATATCTGGGCAGGTATTGTATAGGCGCTCACCACCCCGGTGCCCGGTGCTCCTATGCCAACAGCGCCCGCGTCCAGAGCTCGATGAGCCAGTGTTCGAAACGGTCGGGGTGCCAGCCTCGCTCCTCGACGAGCAGCAGGTAGAACTCGGGCGCGTTCGTCGCCCAAACGAGGTCCGCCCCCTCTTCAACGCTGACGCCTGGCCGTAGCCCGCCCGCGGCGTCCAGCTCGGCGACGAAGCGTCGCATGTTCCCCGCGCGGCGCTCCGCGATCTCCTCCCACAACGCCGCCAACCCCGGCTCGCCGCGGGCCGCCTCCTTCAACACCGCGAACGAGCGGCGCCAGCCTCGGCGCGATCGTTCGGACGGCATGCGCATAGATCGCGATCTTGCGGCGCGGGTCCGGTTCCGCATGGATGGCCCGCACATAGTCCCGCTCTTCCGCCGGCACCGCGTGATCCTGCCCGGAGATCGCCTCCTCGACCAGTTCGCGGAAGAGCACGGGCTTGGTGCCGACCGCGGTGTAGACCGTGTCCAGCGCGACACCCGCCGCCGCGGCGATGGCCGGCATCGACGTCCCGGCATATCCCTGCGCCAGGAACAGCTCACGGGCCGCGCCGAGAATCGTGCGGCGGGTCGTCCCCGCGGCGGCTTGTCGGCGAGAAGCATCGTAGCGACGGCGTTTCGGGCGATTGCCCCCGGGCGGGGGCTTGACATTCTCATCCATGAGGATCAGTATAACATTCATCCGAATATGGTTCGGATGAATTCTAGAGGAGGCCATCATGACCATTGAACAGAACAAGCGCCTCGTCATCCGCGTGTTTGAAGAGGCGTTCAACCAGGGCCGGCTGGATGTCATCGACGAGGCGGTCGCGCCGGACGGCGTCGATCACCAGCACCCGGACGAGCCGAGCTTCGCGCAACACCTGAAGGAGGTCGTGGTGGCGATGCGCACCGCCTTTCCCGACCTCCATTTCGAGGTGACGCAGGTTGTCGCCGAGGGCGAATGGATCGCCACCTACTCTGTCATGACCGGCATCAACACCGGCGAGCTGCGCCGGCCTCTGATGCTCCCGCCCGGAGCACCGCCCAGCCTGCCACCGACCGGCCGCCCGGTCCGCGTGCCCCACATGCACATGATGCGGTTCGTGAACGGCCGCAATACCGAGTTGCTGCACCTGATGGACACCATGGCGATGGCCGGCCAGCTCGGGCTCCTCCCGGGCGCGACCCCGGTCGCAGCCGCCCGCTGACGGCCCGCCCCGAACGACCCAGGCATCCTGAGCGGGGTCATGCCAGCTGTGCATGGCCCCGCTCGCGCGTTGAGACCAGCTACCAGAGCTTCGTGAACAGATACGCGTCCCGGATGTACTCGTTGAAGTAGTGTCCCTTGGACTCCGCGTCGAGGAACTCCTCGACCACCTCCGGCTCCACCTCGTAATAGCGGTAGGAGCCGGTCTCGTGGAAGCGGATATCCAGGACGCGGGTCTCTTCGTCGTACGCGATGGAGTGGATCAGGCTGGATTCGACGTCGACGCGTTTCATGCAACGCCCTTTCGATACGCTCGATTCACGCTACCCATATGCGAGCAAGATCGCAGCCCGGTTCACGCGGCATGGTGCATGCACGAAGCCCGTCAACGATTCGCGCATTTCCCCGAAGGACACGCCATGACCGCCCACCCCACACTCCATCTCTCTGGTATCACGTTGAACTCGCCGAATCCGCCGGCCCTCGCCCGGTTCTATGCGGCCCTGCTGGGCTGGCCCATCACGGTCGAGAGCCAGGAGTGGGTGCAGCTGGCGAACCCGGACGGCGGGATCGGCCTCAACGTCGCGCTGGAGGAGATCCACGTGCAACCGGTATGGCCGGCGAAAGCAGGCGCCCAGCAGATGCAGCTGCATCTGGAGATCCTTGTCGACGATCTCGCGGCCGCCAGCGCCCATGCCCAGGAGTGCGGCGCGACTCTCGCGGCCTTCCAGCCGCAGGAGGGCGTGCGCGTCCATATCGACCCGGATGGTCACCCCTTCTGCCTCTACCTGGGCGAGTCCTGACCAGTCCGAGCCGGCCGCGTATAGCGCTCGAACATCGCGATCGTGGTGAACCCCGCGGCGGGGTACAAGTGTCTCGCCGCCTCGCCCCGCTCTTCCATCGTGTTGAGCACCGTCGCGTAGGTGCCGCCGAGCTCGCGGATGCGGCGCATCCCCTCGCGCAGCACCGCCTTGCCGTAGCCCCGGCCGCGGAAACGCTCGGCCGTTCCCACCGGCTCGAACTCACCGATCTTCGTCACCGGGTCCCACCAGACGATGCAGTACGACGCCAGCTCGCCCTCTGCCGTCTCGAGCACGAGGTCGAGATCGGGCCGGTACATGGGCTTCGTCCGCAGGCGCTCGTATCCGGCGAGATCCAGCTTCGAGCCGGTCCACACATCGCGATGCAGGTCAACCCTCGCCTGGAAATCGTCCGGGTCGTCCCGAACGGCGCGGATGGTGGCGCCGTCGGGTGGCTCCGGCGCGGGAAGGTTGTCCCCCAGCGGCTGCCCGTTGAGCCGGTAGTTGGGCTCCCCACCGGGTGTGAACCCGAGCTCGCGCAGGATGTCGGCGCCGATGGCCTGCACGGAGAGCACCTCGGTCTCGAATCGTTTGGGCGGCTCCTCACCCTCCCCGGGCTCGATGGCGCCCAGTTCCCGCTCGGCCATCTCCGCGGCGAACCGGAGGACCTCCGCCAGGTCCGCCGCGCCCGCCGGCATGTGCACGTAGTAGGTATCCGGCTCGAGCACCTCGACCAGCGCCACGGCCCGCCCCGTCTCGTCGGAGATGACCCGCATCTCGTCATCGGGGTCCGAGGCAAGGTTCTGGTACAGCCGCCACACCACGTCGCCCGGATGCAACCACCCGGCCCCCGCCTCGTTCCACGGCGTCATTCGCTGCATCAGCTCGATCAGGACCCCGGCGTCGTCCGGCTCAACGAACACCCTCCACTGCAATGACATGGCTCACGCACCTGTCTTACGACAGCTCCGGATCGGGACGCTGCTGCTCCCATCGAATGTTTCCAATGACCCGATACGCCGAGTATAGCGATTCCTCGGCGTGTCTGAGTCAGAAACCTTCTCCGGCACACCGTTTACAGGCAAGGATGGACCGTAACCATCTGGCCATGGCCACGACGAGGAGTTTCCCCGCGCGCCTGGCATTGCCGCACCACAGGAGGTGTCACAATGAGACCTTCGGGACCGTCGCCCGGCCTGCTCCACAGGGTCGGCATCGTGATCCTCGGGTTCATCATCGTCTTGTTCCTGATCTGGTGGATCGCACTCCAAGGCTCGGGCGATGACAACACCGCCATGCCGACGCCGGCGGGGAGCCCCGTCGCCTCACGCATCGACGGGCGCTGACCGGCCTGCTACTGCTCCTTGTCACGCTGGAGGAAAAGTGACCGACCTGTTGTCGGTCCCTCGTGATAAGTCCAGCGAAAGTGCGGCTTCAGTTCTTCTCAAGTGTCATGACAGCAGGAGCACGGTCGATCATCCAGATCGACAGCGGCAGCGTCAGAATCAGGATCCCGAACAGCCAAGCAACTGCTAGCCAGACAAAGCCGGCGACAGCACCGATGGTGAGGGAGTACGGAGCACGAACGTACCACGGAAGCTGATCGCGGTGCCCCTCTGTGAAGACGACTGCGTTGTCCTTGAATTCGGTCTTGAACTGTCGGGTTCGCTCCCTCATTGTCTGCGCCTTTGGAATCCGATTGATGAACCAGAAGCCAAGCGGCATCAGGAGGATCGTCCAGGTAAAGAACACGCCCAGGACGATGAAGATTGCGGAGAGCCACCAGCCGACGAAGAAGTACCAGAGAATCCTCGTGACGAGCGAGTGACCCTTGGTCATCATGTTCATCTGGATGGCTGGCATGGCCATATTCACATTTATCGTGTTGGTGACTCTCGTATTAGCCTGGCTTGGAACGACTTCACGTTGCGTTCCCGCCTTCAGCCGGGAATGAGGTCGCACGTGCCGGAGTGGCCGGACCCAGCTTAGCAACAACTCCACCCACGGGCTCAGCGCGATAGCCAATGCTTGACTACTGTCCCGTATTCCTCTTCAACATTTCATCTCCTGTCTCTCCCCACGCCAACGGCGATGAGACCGGCCATTGACCGGCACTGATATCACCACGCAAGGCGTTCTGCAAAACATTCCCCAACATCATCAAACTTACAGAAGATTATGAACAAACGCCCGCCTTTTTCGGGTAGTCTGAATGCCATCCCTCCCACCCCATGTGATAGCTCACATGAAGAAAGATGAGGCGTGAAAATGTGAGCCCAGAATCGGCATTAACCTCTCTAGTGGTACTAGTGGTATGGCTGCATAAGAGAGGGTGCCGTTCGAAGAGCCCGGCACCCTCTTTACGCAGCAGACCACCCTACTCCCGCCGCAGCCAGACGCCCATCGGGCCGGCGCCACGATTCGCCCACAGCATGTACGGGATCGCCGAGATCTGGACCTCCGAGCGGCCCGGCCGATCCTCCCGGGCGCTGGTCAGGTTGCGGTACAGTGCGGCGTTCCAGCCCGGCGCGGCGGACTCCAGCTCCGCGTGCGCCGAAAGCGCGACGATGTCCCCGAGCATCTCCGGCCGCTGCGCCGCGGTGATCAGCACGTCGTCCGGCAGGATGATGTCGCGCACGTCGCCAACCGGGTTGTCCGTCTCCTCGACGCAGTAGACGAGGGGCCCGCGCATCAGGGCGACCTTGCCGATGTTATGCGCTACGCGCGGATGGCTGACGATTCGCCGCACCGGCATCGGGATCAGAAGACGCAGCACATCGCCGATCTTCCACACCCGGCGCAGTGTCAGGTATTGGCCTGGCGTGGTCTCGGCGGCAGGGATCGCCTCCCCGTTGATCGTGGCTTTCGCGTCCAGCGCCCAGTCAGGGATCCGCACCTGCAGGGTGTAATCGCCGGCGTTCTGGAGCTCGGTGACCTCGATCGCGATCTCCCCATCCCACGGGTACCGCGTGCGCATGCGCAAGCCGACGTGCCCGCCGTCCTGCACCGGCGCGATGATGTCGCTGTCGGCGAACTGGTGGATCCAGACCAGGTCATGTCGCGCGTCGGACTCGCCGAAGCGGCGCGAGCTGACCGTGGCGATGTACCCCGGCAGCTGGGCGAGGAAGCGGGCGACGTTCGGCGGGCAGCAGCCACACTCGAACCACGGCTGGCGGCGGTGGGCGCCGTCGTCGCGCAGCGGGTTCTGGTAAAAGTAGCTGTGGCCGTCCAGCGAGACGCCGGGCAGCACGGCGTTGTAGATCACGCGTTCAATGATGTCGCCGAGGCGCGAGTCGTCGACTGCGTCCAGCAGGAGCATCCGCCACGTCCACATCACGACGCCGATGGCGGCGCATGTTTCGGCGTAAGCGCGGTTGTTCGGCAACTCGAAATCGACACCGAAGGCCTCGCCATCGTAGCGTGAGCCGACCCCGCCGGTGACATACGACCGGCGCTCGAGCATGTTCGCCATCATCGCGTCAAGGGCGTTCCGTAATTCCGTATCGCCCGTTTCGGCAACCAGATCGGCCGCCCCGGCGTTGAGATACACGGCGCGCACGGCGTGCCCGACCATCTCGCGCTGCTTGCGCAGGGGCGTCGCATCCTGATGGTAGTCGCTGCCGCCAATCGTTCCCTTGCCACGAATACCGATGAAGAACGTGGCGAGGTCGAGGTAGCGGCTCTCTCCCGTGACGCGGTACAGCTCGATCAGGGCCATCTCGATCTCGGGATGGCCGTCGGTCTCCTCGCGCTTGCCGGGCCCGAAAACGCTGTCGATGTGGTCGGCGAAGCGAATCGCGACATCCAGCAGCGTTCGCTCGCCGGTGGCGCGATGGTGGGCGACAGCGGCCTGGATCAGGTGCCCGGCGAGGTAAAGCTCGTGCTTCTCGCGCAGGTTCGTCCAGCGCTCGTCGGCACGCTCGCCCGAAAAGTACGTATTGACGTAGCCGTCGTCGCGCTGCGCGGCGGCGATGAGCTCCACGACCCGGTCGATCATGTCGCGGATCGGCGCGGCACTGTCCTCAGTGCGCCCGACGATCGCCCAGCACGCCCCTTCGAGCCACTTGTAGAGGTCGGAATCGTTATAGTACCGCCCCTCGAAGGCGTCATCCCGGCGTCCGGCGGCGCGCTCGAGATTGCGCAGATGCCCGGCCCGTTCCATCGCCGTGAACTGGGTGGGGATGGATTCGCGGACGTTGGTGAACATGCGCGCGGCCAGGACGCCGTCGTGCAGCGTCACGTTCGCGACCGGGACCGGTCCGTGGGCCGCATAGGGGCTGGCGGCGGTATCGACGACAACCGTCGACGAACGATGGCTTGTGGTCTCAGGAGACATGGCGCAACACCTTCTCGCGAGGACGCGGCGGCACCTCCGCCCGCCCAGGATCGTTTGTATACATCCTACCGCGAAAGCCCCTGTGCCGGATGCCGAAAGCGTTCGTTCGCCGGGGCATGTTTGCCCTGCTACTGGCCGTCGCATCCACAAGCGGTGCGTTCTGGCAGACTGCCTGTAACACTTCCCGACAATCCACGTCATAACCGGTGAACGCGTTTACGTTCAGAGCGGTATCAGGGAGTTCACAGGGTGAGCTGGCTGCGGAGCGAATCTCCAGCAACCGCGCCCCCATCCCAGGATCCGGGTGGGAGCGACACCGAGCTTGTGGCGCAGGCCAGGCAGGGCGATCCACGCGCGTTTGCGCTTCTCTCCCGTCGCTACCTGGACCGGTCTACGACTACTGCCGCCTTCGACTGCGTCCTGGAAGCGGCCGAGGACGCCACCCAGACGATCTTCCTCAAGGCGCTCCGCTCGATCCCGACCTGTCGCTACGGCGACCTCTTCGCGGGGTGGTTGTTCCCGATCGTCCCGCCTGATCCTCGTCGATAATCGCTCGGGCCACATCGTCAGCGCCGACCTCGACAACGTCCCGCATCGCCGATCCGGCACTTTCGCCGAAGAGACGGCCATCGGGGCGGCTGGCGCGAGAAGCACGGTCTGGAGCGCCAGAAATGCCTGGAGCAGACCGAGCGGCACATGCTCGACCTTCGCCTCCAGGGGCTGGCCGTGAAGTAGATCGCCGTGCTCGAGCGCACCGGCTCGATTCGCGTCCCGCAGCACCGGATGCTGAAACGGCTCCGCGACTGCATGGGACTGAACCAGGAGGCCGACCATGACATTCTCTAGGCCATCCCGGTCCGATAACCATCTTTCGAACTACTGGAATGCGCTCGTCCACAACGCGCCCGCCGAGGAGCTCGCGCGCCTGGCGCGGCTGGTCGAGCCATCCGAGATCGCGGCGATCGAGCAGGTCCAGGCCGCCCACCAGCGGTACGAACCGGACCCTGTGTTCGCCCGCCGCCTGGAGCAGACACTGATGGACACCGCAACCACAGCCACAATCTCCCCGATTGCGGGCACGATCCCGCAGCCACGCGTCTCACCACCCTCCCGGAACGGGTCCAGGATTCCGTTCCCGTCTCCCGTCGTCGATCCATTACCCCACCCTCACGCACCGCCTGGCCACTGCGCCGGCGTTCCAGATCGCGCTGGTCATCCTGCTCGTCCTCGCCTCGGTCGGTGGAATCTGGATGATGAACACAGGCCAGACGAGCCGCACCGTTTGCTGGCGCCGGTCGTGGCGACCCCGAGCCCGGACGCGTCGCCCGACGTGCCGATGTACCGCGCGAACCCGGAACGCACCGGGGTCATGCCCGGCCCCGGCATCGACGGCGAGCCGGTTGAACTTTGGCGCGCTGAGTTTGCGGGAAGTATCGATAGCGCCGCCTCTATTGTGAATGGGATCACGTACATCAGCGTCACGAACGGTTTCCTCTACGCGCTCGATGCCGACACTGGCGAGACGCTGTGGGAGTACCCAAGCGGCAGCAGGACCACCTCGACCGTTGCAGTTGCGGCCGGTGTGGTCTATGGGGGGAGCGGGGACGCCGCCCTCTTCGCGCTCAATGCCGATGATGGATCGGAGCTCTGGACGGTTCCCGACATCCAGCCGAGCGGTGCCCTGATGGTCGTCGAAGACGTCCTCTACGCCGGTGCAGCAGATGGGAACCTCTACGCGATTGACTTGGACGGGAACGTGCTGTGGCAAGCCTCCGTGGGCGACACCGCTCTACGATCTCCTGCCCTTGCTGGAGACATGGTCTATGCCGGCAACGAGTCTGGCGCACTCCGCGCCTTCAACCGGGCAACAGGCGAGCCCGTGTGGTCGTTCCAAACAGAGGGTGGCGGCTTTGCGCCAACACCAATGATCGCCAACGGCGTCATCTACCAGACAACCTCCGACGGACCCGAGAATTACATCTACGCCATCGATGCCCTCTCTGGCGAGCAACGCTGGCGCTACGAGGAGCCCGGCAATCCGGGGTGGCTCGCGGGCGGCACAGATGGGGAGAGGCTCTACATCCCGAGTGCCAATGGGTACCTTTACGCGCTGGATGCCATCACTAGCGAGCTCGTTTGGCGACAGCAGTTCGGGGATCTTGCCAACGCCGCCCCTGCCATCGTCGACGATCTGGTGTACTTTGCCGGCCAGGACGGGTTCGTACGGGCGCTGGAGAAGACCACCGGCGAGGAGCAATGGCGGTTCCCGATCGACGGCCCCGCCAGCTACGGCCCAGTCGTGGTCGACGCCGGCGTCTACGTCGGTACGGAGTTCGGATATATGTACGCAATTGGCGGGAGTGGCGAAGCCGCGACGCCGGTGGCCAGCCCGCCCGTGACGCTGGAAGGCAGCCCGAGCGCGACACCGGTTGCCGCGACAGATGTCGCCGTCAAGCCGCTCTGGCAATCGAGCGGCGGGCCGGAGCCGCTGCTGGTGCCGACCGGCATGGCCATCGCCCCCGATGGCACCATCTGGGTCGTCGACTCCGGCAACAACCGATTCCAGCTCTTCTCGCCTGAGGGCGAGTACCTCGAGACCTGGGGCACCCCGGGCGACGGGGAGGGTGAGTTCAACTTCAGCCCCAATCCGGATAACCCGAACGACAGCGTGGGCGGCATCACGTTTGACAGTGAGGGCAACTTCTACGTCGGGGACTCTGCCAACCAGCGCATCCAGAAATTCGACGCGGACCGCACCTTCGTGCTGTCATGGGGGATCGAAGGGGAAGGCGAGGGTCAGTTCCTCCTTCCGTACTGGCCAGTCGTCGCGCCGGACGGGAACGTCTACGTCGGGGATGGGATAAGGACTGATGTCCAGGTCTTCAGCCCCGAGGGCGAGTTCCTCTACCAGCTTACCGGGCCGGGCATTGAGGACCATCAATTGTCCAGTATCGGCTCGCTGGGCATCGCGGACGATGGCACCGTCCATGTCACGGACACCGCCGCCAGGACCATCAAGGTTTTCGCGGCTGACGGAACATACATCGACTCGTGGGGCAGCTTCGGCGTAGACGAGGGCGAGTTCCGTGGACCAACATCGGTTGCCATCGACGCAGTAGGAAACGTCTATGTCGCCGACCTCGACAACGGCCGGGTCCAGGTCTTCAACCCGGACCGGGAGTTTCTCGCCCTGTGGTCGCACGCCGACGCGGCAGGTAATCCGTTCGCCGCGCCGCTCGTCGTCGCGATCGACGATGCCGGCGGTGTGTACGTCACCGACCCAGGTCTTGGCACGCTTCAGAAGTTCGAGGTGACCTTGCCGGGAACCCCGGACGCGACCCCGGTCAACTGATCGCGCATCCTGGCTCCAAAACGGTCTCAGGTCACCGGCGGCTCAATGACGCGTCGCCGGTATTGCCTCGTCCGCTATCCCTCGACAAGTCCCACGCCACAGGGGACGATGTCTTCCAGACCACATTGCGGAGGAGACGTCGAATCGTCCCGCGTGACCGTTCGCGCGTCACGGAGAACGCCCATGCCTCGATCGATCTCGCCGCCAGTCTCACCCTTCCCGCCTATCCACGATCGGCCACCTACGACGCCCAGTGGCAGGTCGACACCATGATGGGCCCGAACGTCCTTTGGCTGACGGAGGCGCTCACACGGTCGATGGCGCTACAGCCTGGCATGCGCGTGCTGGATCTCGGCTGCGGCATGGCCACGAGCTCGGTCTTCCTCGCAAAGGAATTCGGCGTGCAGGTCTGGGCAACGGATCTCTGGATCGGCGCGACGGAGAACCTCGAGCGGATCCGCGCGGCCGGCGTGGGCGACCGCGTGTTCCCCATCCACGCCGAGGCGCACGCCCTCCCCTTCGCGCATGGTTTCTTCGACGCCATCGTCAGCGTCGACGCCTACCAGTACTTCGGCACCGACGATCTGTTTGGCGCCACCGCGCGTCGCTTGCTGAAACCGGGTGGCGAGCTGGGCATCGCCGTCCCCGGGCTGGTCGAGGAGATCGACACCGTCCCACCCCATCTGGAGCCATACTGGGAGCCGGACTTCTGGGCGTTCCATAGCGCCGGTTGGTGGCGGCGGCACCTTGAGCGCACCGGCCCCTTCGACGTCCAACACGCGGCCCCGATCCCCAACGCCATCGCCGATTGGCTGCACTGGGAGCGCGCCGTCGCGGAGGTCGGCTATCCGCCGCACTTCCCGCACAGTGACAAGGACATCCCCTTCCTCGAGGACGACATGGGCACGGCCCTCGCCCTCGTCGAGGTCGTCGCCCGCAAGCCCGCATGAGGCGGACGGACGAAGGCACAACACTCTCACGGGAGACGCTCGGCTGGCTGTTGGGGTTCGCCGGCGTGCTGGCATTTAGCTTCACGCTGCCCTTCACGCGCATCGCGTCGCCCGAGCTCGGCGGTCTCTTCACCGGCATCGGGCGCGCGCTGCTGGCGGCGATCCTCGCTCTCGCTATCGTGATCATCCGGCGCGATCCCCTGCCGGCGCGGGAGCACTGGCGCCCGCTGGCGATCGTCGCGCTGGGCACGATCTTCGGGTTCGGACCGCTCGTCTCGCTCGCCATGGCGTTCGTACCGGCGGTCCATGGCATCGTGGTGGTCGGGCTCCTGCCTGCGGCGACCGCGATCATGGCCGTCCTGCGCGCCGGTGAGCGCCCCGGGCTGCCGTTCTGGCTGGCCTGTGGGGCGGGCGTGATCTCGGTGTTGATCTTCGCGATCGTGCAGGGTGCCGGGCGGCTTCAACCGGCCGATGGGCTGCTGCTGGCCGCCGTCCTCCTCGCCGCGCTCGGCTATGCCGAGGGCGGCCGTTTGACCCGGCAGATACCTGGCTGGCGCGTGATCTGCTGGGCCCTCATTCTCTCGCTCCCACTGATCGTGATCCTCAGTGCCGTGGTCGTCACCGTCGAGGGGATACCGGCAGGGAATACGGGCGCCTGGTGGAGCTTCCTGTATCTGGGCAGTGTCTCGATGCTGCTCGGGTTTTTCCCATGGTATTCCGGTCTCGCGCTGGGCGGCGTCGCCCGCGTCGGCCAGATCCAGCTCGTGCAGCCGGTGCTGAGTTTGCTCTGGGCATGGATGATCCTCGGGGAGGGAATCTCGATCGGCACCGCGCTCGCCTCCGTGCTGGTCATCGCCAGCGCCGCCCTCACGCGGCTCACCCGCGCACGCACTCCCGCATAGCCAATCTGCTTGACATGCGGTTCAGGTTCGCATAGATTGTACGTACAGTCGGGGACGGCTGGCTGGATCACACGATCCATCTTTTCGGCGCGAACGGGCGTCTGAGCTCCGCGTCGTGATGACACAGTGAGGCCCATCGGTCGCGCAGCCGATGGGCCTCACTGTTCGTGTCTCGCCAAGCAATGGCTACTCGGCTGGAGTCGCCGCCACGCCGATCTGGGTCAGGAACGACAGGTTGTCGTAGTAGAGCGTCTCGCGCACGATCAGGCCGTCGCGTACCTCCATCACGCTGACACCGCGCAGGGTCACCGCCTGCCCGCTCCCCGCCGGCGCGTTCGGGTACTGGCCAGAATAGGTGCCGGTGTAGGTCCATTCCCAGATCACGATGTCGCCGCTCGTGGCAACGTTTCCGGCCGTGACCGTCAGGTCCGGCAAACCGCCGACGTTGTCGTTGACCCAGCCAGCGATCTCCTCGCGGCCGGTGAAGGTCGCACCATCCTCGACCGACTGCGTCACCACCGCATCCTCCGCGTACAGCGCGGCGACCCCCTCGCCATCATGCGCGCTGAGCGCGTGGACGTAGGTCTGCACGAAATCCATCCCTGTCTCCTCCATTGCCGGCACCGGCGTCGAGTCATGCGACGCGGCCACACCGCCGATCAGCACCATTCCAGGCATCGTAAACATCACGACGCGCACCATCATCTGCACGACACGTCTCAGCTCGCGCATCGCACCGTGCTCCGATCGCCGTTATCGCCTGGTATCGACTGGGGCCCCTGTGTCGCGGCATTGTAGACCGATCCCATAGAGGCCGCCATGCCCCGCATCCGCCGAAACCCGGTATCATGTCCGGGATGTCCGCGCCGCCTTCACCTGGCGGCGCGCCAGGTTTCATTCGCTCCGTTCGGGGACACGCATGCAGACTTCCGCGCCGCGCGCGCATGGCATCCGCCTGCCGCTGGCTTTTCTCGCCATCACCGTCGTCCTCATCGGGCTCACCTTCCGCGCGCCGCTGCTCGCGGTCTCCCCGCTCCTCGAAACGATCAGCGCTGATACCGGCATCTCCGCCGCGACCGCCGGCCTGCTGACCACCATCCCGGTGATCTGTTTCGGCGTCGTCTCGCTCGCCTCACCTGTCCTCGCCCGCCGCTTCGGCATGGAGCGGACGCTGACCGGCGTGCTCATCGTGCTCCTCGCCGGCATCATCATCCGCGTCGCGCCATCGCTGATCCCTCTCTTCGGCGGCACGGTCGTCCTCGGCGCGGCGATCGCGATCGGGAACGTGCTCATCCCCGGCTTCATCAAACGCGAGGCGCCGGGTCACCTCGGCCCGATGACCGCGCTCTACTCGGCCGCCATCTCCGGCAGCGGGGCGCTCGGGGCTGGCCTGACCATCCCGATCATGACAGCCTTCAATCTCTCCTGGCGCAGCGCCCTCGCCTGGCCTGCCGCGCTGGCCGCCATCGGTCTCGCCGTGATGGTGCCGTGGCTGCTGCAGGAGCGGAACGCCCGGCACGTCCGCGTTCGCGAGCGCGTCCGCACCGGAGTCTGGCGCAACGGCCTGGCCTGGTTCGTCACGCTCTATATGGGCATGCAGTCGTTCATCTTCTTCGCCACCAGCGGCTGGCTTCCGACCTACCTCATCGCCGAGGGCATGTCCGAGGCGCACGCCGGGGCGATGCTCTCCGCCTCTCCCCTGGCCGGCGTCGCCGGCTCCTTCATCGCGCCGTTGCTGGTCCGCCGCCGGCGCGACCAGCGCTGGCTGATCTGGGTCAGCTCCGTCATGTGCGCGGTCGGCCTGGCCGGGTTCATCCTCTGGCCGCTGGAGCTGACGCTGCTCTGGGTGGGAATCTTCGGCTTTGGCAGCGGCATGACACTCAGCCTCGGGCTCGCCTTCATCGGCCTCCGCTCGCCGGATTCAGACGTGGCCGCCGACCTCTCCGGCATGGCCCAAAGCGTCGGTTACAGCGTCGCGGCCCTTGGCCCGATCTCCGTCGGCATCCTGTTCGACCTGATCGGCGACTGGACGATCCCCATGTCGTTCATCCTGATCTCGACGATCGCCCTCACCGTCGTCGGGCTTGGCGCGGCGCGCGACCTCGCCATCGCCACATCGACCGGGCGGTAGGCCCGCCCGGGCCGCTCTTTCCAGAGGAGTGATCCCTCCCTACAATGAAGGTACCGATGCGTCGCGCCACTATGCCTACGGGCACGAACAGGGAGGTTCACCATGGCGACGATCACACCACCCACGACGAAGCCGCAGCGAAGCGTGGTCGTCCACAGCTTCACGAACGGCGTGCTGGATCCAAACGCGGACATGCTTGGCCCGGTCGAGAACGGCGGCACCATCATCGCCAACACCGCGCCGGGCTGCTGGGGACCGATGATCACACCGAGCCTGCGTGGCGGGCACGAGGTCACGCGCCCCGTCTACGTCGAGGGCGCCGAGCCGGGCGACGGCATCGCCATCCGCATCCGTGATATCACCGTCACCTCCACCGCCACGTCATCCGGGCATGACTCCTCGCCGGAGGGCTTCTGCCTCGGCGACCCGTACGTTGCCGCCCGCTGCCCCACCTGCGACGCGCTTTGGCCCGAGACGCATCTCGAAGGCATCGGCCAGGACGCCGTCATCTGCAACGTCTGCGGCAACCCGGTCAAGCCGTTCGAGATCGTCAACGGCTACACCGTCGTCTTCGACGACGCCCGCACCGTCGGCGTCACCGTGACCCACGAGGTGGCGAACAAAATCGCCCACAACGCGCACCACTACGCCGCACTACCGGACGAGTCGGCGCAACACCCGATCCTCACGTTTGCCCCGGCCGACCTGGCGTCCGTCATGGTGCGCATGCGCCCGTTTCTTGGGCAGCTCGGCACGACGCCATCGCGCCCGATGCCGGATTCCCACAACGCCGGCGACTTCGGCGCTTTCCTCGTCGGTGCGCCGCACGAGTACGCGCTCACCGCCGAAGAGCTGGCCCAGCACAAGACAGACGGCCACATGGACATCGATGCCGTGCGGCCGGGCGCGATCCTGATCTCGCCGGTGAAAGTGCCGGGCGGCGGGGTCTATATGGGCGACATGCATGCCGGGCAGGGCGACGGGGAGATCGCCGGTCACACGATGGACGTCGCCGGCAGCGTGACGCTGCAGGTCGAGGTGGTCAAGGATTACCCGATCGACGGACCGGTGCTCTTTCCGTTGTTAGAGGACCTGCCACCGATGGCCCGGCCGTTCTCCGCGGAGGAGCGGGCCCGCGCCGAGCGCCTCGCCACCGAGTGGGGCATCGGCGAGCTGGAAGTCTCT
>CAVUJR010000020.1:0-117798 GCA_963741805.1 uncultured Chloroflexia bacterium | reverse complement strand
CCTTGTGCGGCCCGTCCTGCAGGACCTGATCGGCCGTGTAGGAGTGGATCGTCGTCATCATGCCGTACTCGATGCCGAAGGTGTCATGGAGCACCTTGGCAGCGGGCGCGAGGCAGTTCGTCGTGCACGACGCGTTGGAGATGATGTCGTTCTTCGTCGGGTCGTAATCGCCTTCATTCACGCCGAGGACGACGGTGATGTCGACGTCCGGGGTCGTTGTCGTGAGCGGGGCGGAGATGATGACCTTTTTGGCGCCTGCCTCGATATGCGCGCGGGCGGCTTCCGCCTTGGTGAAGCGGCCGGTGGATTCGATGACGAGATCGACCCCGAGGTCGCCCCACGGCAGCTTGGCGGGATCCTTCTCTTCGAAGACCCGCAGCTTCTGGCCGTCGACGGTGATGCCTTCCTCGTCCGAGGTGATCTCGGCGTCGAAGATGCCATAGGTTGAGTCGTACTTCAGGAGATGCGCGAGCGTGTCGTTGCTGGTGAGGTCGTTCACGGCTACGATCTCGAAGAGATCCTCGAAGCCGCCCTGCTGGACCGCCTTGTAGACCTGGCGGCCGATGCGGCCGAATCCGTTAATTCCTACCTTGTAGACCACGGTGAGCCTCCTGCGCTGTTGCCAGTTGCATCGTCGTCGATGCAGCGTCCGGCCTCGAACCGGTTACCGCAACAAGTTTACCAACCTTTGACGATGGATTGATCGCAGGAGTGGGTGAACGGATGCTGCCCAACGGGGCGGGATCGGCCGATAGCGCTAGTCGAGGTCGACCGGGGAAGAGGGAACACTCACCGCCTGGTGCTGCCGGGCGACGCCGATCAGGAGGTCGGCGAGCTTGACCGGGTCGTGCCGCAGCGGGTTTCGGTCGCTGACGACGTTGTCCGCGATGACTCGGACGCCGTCGGCGACGATCTCCTTGCCGTCATAATGCACGGCCTGGACCTGCCACTCCGGGCGGATGGCGTCGTCGGAGGCTTCGTTGTTGTTCACGACCGCGAAGTCGAGTTCGTTCGGACCGAGGTAGTCCACCACCTCGCGGATATGGTCTTCGTACCCGAAATCGTCGGTTTCGCCATGCTGGGTCGCCACGTTACAGACGTAGGCGGTCGCCCCGCGCGACCACTGGATCGCCTCGCGCACACCGCCAACGAGCAGGTTTGGCAGCACGCTGGTGTAGAGGCTGCCCGGGCCCGAGCACGATCAGGTCGGCGTTGAGGATGGCGGCGAGGGCTGGTCGATAGGCGTCCGGCGCATCCGGTTCAAGGTAGATCTTCTCGACGGCCGCATTGTCATGCCCGATGGCGGATTCGCCGCGCATTGTCGAGCCGTCGACGAGGTGCGCACAGAGCGTCACGTTCTCGAGCGTGGAGGGAAGCACGCGACCGCGCACATTGAGGATGCGGGCTGCCTCGATCACACCCTGCTCGAAGCTGCCGGTGACCTGCGTCATCGCGGTGATGAAGAGGTTTCCGAAGGCATGGCCGGTCAGCTCGGAGCCTTCCTTGTCGAACCGATAGTGGAACAAGCGCCCCATCAGCGATTCATTGTCGGCGAGGGCAACCAGGCAGTTCCGGATATCGCCTGGCGCGGGGATGTTGAAGACATTGCGAATGCGCCCGGTGCTGCCGCCGTCGTCGGCGACCGTGACGATGGCGGTGAGGTTGATGTTGTGCAGCTTGAGGCCGCGCAGCAGGGCACTAAGCCCCGTGCCACCGCCAATCGCGACGACGTTGAACTCCGGCTTGTTGGGGCCGAAGCGGTGCTCGTTGACGATCTCGGAGAAGGCCCGGCCCGTGGTGTCCGCCGCCAGCAGTGGAGAGATCAGCGCGTGGCTGAGCTTCCAGATCGCGAACCCGAAGACGAGGATGCCACCGAGGACGAGAATCGCCCCGCGAAGAGGCTGGGGCACGGGCTGGAGGGTGAGCCATTCCACATACGGCTGAATCCGTTGCGGAAAGGCGTATTTGTCATAGATCCAGGCCAGCCCCATGGCGAGGCCAAGGCTCACGATGATGGTCGCCAACATGAAGAGCGCGATCCAGCGCTTGATCTGCATGCCGGGACGGAGCCACATTCGCAGCGAGCGAGAGTTCATCAAACGTCCAACGTAGCGCGTCGCGAGGCGACGACGGGGTCCAGAATCCGGGAGCGCGTCGGGGGCGTGCGGGTGCCATTTCGAAACCGCGCGAACGGGATTGTCAGTATAGCATCCGGCCCTTGGGCCCCCGGCGAGGCCCATCTTTTATAAGAGTTGACGTGAGGGGGATCCGTGCCTTATACTCATCGTTCGCGTGCCTCCCCTGCGCCAAGCCGGAGCGGCGGCGGGCATGCGCATCTGATGAAAGTCTGGACTGGGCAACGCGTGCGGCGAGTTTACCACACAGGAAATCCCGAGATATTGGGAGGGGAGTTTCATGCCCTCTCTTCTTTGCGTTCCCGGCGGCCATCCCGTCCGGGCCTTGACGCTGTGTGGGTCGTTGCCACTCCAGAGTGCATCGATTTTCCCCCTTTTTCCCCGTCGTAAGACAGCACGCTCAACGTTGGTTTCTTTCGAAAGCGGTTGTGCGGCGAAGTGAAATGTGCCGGCGACACCGAGGCGACCGGTGGGCGTCTGCCGAAGCAAGAGGAGCGGTGAATGGCTGTAGATCGTGATGTGCGAGCGACTGCTGTTTCGCCCGATGTGACCACCATGCAGGTGCAGTCCAACATCGGAGTGAACCGGAAGTCCTATTCTCGCATCCCCTTGGTGTTGGAGCTCCCGAACCTCGTGCAGATCCAGCTGGAGTCGTTCCAGTGGTTCGTCGAGGAGGGGCTTCGCGAACTCCTCGAAGAAATTTCCCCGATCTCCGATCACCATCGCAAGATGGAGCTCTATATCTCCGAGCCCCGGTTCGACCCGGTCTGGACCCGGATGCCGAAGGGTGAGGAGCAGGAGCGCGCGAAGAAGGACACCCGGGTTGCCGAGGTCTTCTGCCGCGAGCGCGACATCACCTATGCCGCACCGCTGCGCGTGACCGCCCGTCTCGAGATGAAGGAGACCGGCGAGATCAAGGAAACCGGCCCGGATGGCATCTTCCTGGGCGACTTCCCGATGATGACCTCCGACGGTACCTTCATCATCAATGGTGCCGAGCGCGTCGTCGTGTCACAGCTCGTGCGTTCGCCGGGTGTGTACTTCGAACGCGAGACGGACCCGGCCACCGGCCGCCCGCTTGCCAAGGCGAAGCTGATCCCGAACCGCGGCGCCTGGCTCGAGTTCGAGACTTCCAATAAGGACGTGCTCTCGGTCAAGGTCGACCGCAAGCGCAAGATGCCGGTGACGATCCTGCTCCGCGCGATTGGCCTGGAGTCGGACGAGCAGCTGCTCGAGGCGTTTGCCGATGTCGACACGAACCCGGACCACAAGTACATCGCTACCACGCTCGACAAGGAAAGCACTCGCACGCAGGACGAGGCGCTCATCGAGCTCTACCGCCGTCTTCGCCCGGGTGATCCGCCGACGCGTGACAATGCGCAGGCGATGCTGGAGAACCTGTTCTTCAACGACCGCCGTTACGACCTCGCCCGCGTCGGCCGCTACAAGCTGAACAGCCGGCTGCACGAGCAGCGCCCCGGGGACAAGACCGAGAATCGCATCCTCCGCAACGAGGACCTGATCGCGATCGTTCGCGAGATGATTCGCGTGAACAACGGCGAGGGTCGCTCGGACGACATCGACCATCTCGGCAACCGGCGCATTCGCTCGGTCGGCGAGTTGATCCAGATGCACGTCCGCACGGGGTTCCAGCGCCTCGAGCGCGGTATCCGCGAGCGCATGACGCTGCAGGATCCGGAGACGGTGACACCGCAGGCCCTGATCAGCACGACCCGCCCGGTGATGGCGGCCGTTCGCGAGTTCTTCGGTGGCTCCCAGTTGTCCCAGTTCATGGACCAGCTCAATCCGCTTGCCGAGCTCACGCACAAGCGCCGTCTTTCCGCGCTTGGCCCGGGTGGCCTCAGCCGTGACCGCGCCGGCATGGACGTTCGCGACGTTCACCCGTCGCACTATGGTCGTATCTGCCCGATCGAGACGCCGGAAGGGCCGAACATCGGCCTGATCGGCTACCTCGCGACCTACGGCAAGATCAACCCGTACGGGTTCATTGAGACGCCGTACCGCCGCGTTATCTCTTCAGTTGATTTGGAGAAGCCGCAGATTCCGCTGGACGGCGAGATCCTGCGTGACGACGCCGTGAACGAGGATGGCAAGGTCATCGCCGCCGCGGGCACTCACCTGACCGAGGCTGACATCCAGAAGATGAAGGATGCCGGCGTCAAGATCGCCCGCATCAAGCCGGTCGCCTCGGGACATATCGACTACCTCTCCGCCGACAAGGAAGAGGGGGTGATGATCGCGCAGGCGAACACCAGGCTCGACGAGGGCGATCGCCTCGCCGACGACGAGGTTGTGGTGCGTTTGGTGACGGGTGGCCACCGCTTCCCGACCGTCCCGGCCGAGCAGGTCAATTACATGGATGTGTCGCCGAAGCAGGTTATCTCGATCGCGACGTCGCTGATCCCGTTCCTCGAACACGACGATGCCAACCGCGCGCTCATGGGCGCGAACATGCAGCGCCAGGCGGTGCCACTGCTCCGCCCGCAGGCGCCGATCATCGGCACCGGCATGGAGTACTTCGTCTCCCGCGACTCCGGTCAGGTCATCGTCGCCCAGGAGCCGGGTACGGTTACCTCCGCGACGGGTCGCGAGATCGTCGTCCGGGAGGACAGCGGTCTCGAGAAGACGTACACGCTGCGGAAGTTCGTGCGCTCGAACCAGGACACCTGCATCAATCACCGCCCGATCGTCCACGTTGGCGACCGCGTGCTGACGGATCAGGTGATCGCTGACTCCTCATCAACGGACGAGGGCGAGATTGCGCTCGGCCAGAACGTCACCGTGGCCTTCATGCCGTGGGAAGGCGGGAACTTCGAGGACGCGATCCTTCTCAGTGAGCGCCTGGTGCGGGACGACGTCTACACGTCGATCCACATCGAGAAGCACGAGGCCGAGGCCCGCGACACCAAGCTGGGTCCGGAAGAGATTACCCGCGATATCCCGAACGTCGGTGAGGAGAGCCTGGCGAACCTCGACGAGAGCGGCATCATCCGCATCGGCGCGGAGGTCCACCCGAACGACATCCTGGTCGGCAAGGTGACGCCGCGTGGTGAGACCGAGCTGAGCGCCGAGGAGCGCCTGCTTCGCGCGATCTTCGGTGAGAAGGCCCGCGAGGTGAAGGACACCTCCCTGCGCGTGCCGCACGGTGTCCACGGCAAGGTGATCGACGTCAAGGAGTTCCGTCGCGATTCCGAACAGGATCACGAGCTCCCGGCTGGCGTGAACCAGAGCGTCCGCGTGATGATCGCGCAGAAGCGCAAGATCTCCGAGGGCGACAAGATGGCCGGCCGCCACGGTAACAAGGGCGTCATCAGCCGGATCATCCCGATCGAGGATATGCCGTACCTGCCGGACGGCACCCCGGTCGACATCATCCTGAACCCGATCGGCGTGCCGTCGCGCATGAACCTCGGGCAGATCCTCGAGACCCATCTCGGGTGGGCCGCGAAGACGCTCGGATTCAAGGTGGCGACGCCGGTGTTCGACGGCGCGAACGAGGACGACATCCGCGACGCGCTGCGCGAGGCGGGCCTGCCGGAGGACGGCAAGGTCGACCTCTACGATGGCCGCACGGGCGAGAAGTTCGATCGCCCGGTTACGGTCGGCATCGTCTACATGCTGAAGCTCGCTCACCTGGTCGAGGACAAGATCCACGCCCGGTCGACCGGCCCGTACTCGCTCGTCACGCAGCAGCCGCTGGGTGGTAAGGCGCAGTTCGGTGGCCAGCGCTTCGGTGAGATGGAGGTTTGGGCGCTGGAGGCCTATGGCGCCGCGCACATCCTGCAGGAGATGCTCACGGTCAAGTCCGACGATATCGTCGGCCGCGTGAAGACCTATGAGTCGATCGTGAAGGGCGAGCCGATTGGCGAGGCCGGCGTGCCGGAGTCGTTCAAGGTGCTCGTCAAGGAGCTGCGCAGCCTCGGTCTGTCGATCGACGTGATCAACGAGGACGAGCAGACCGTGGACTTCGCCGAGGACAACTCGCGCGACCTGCTCTCGAACCTCGATCGCATCAACCTGAGCGGTTTCGAGCGGACATCTGACTAACAGACCACCTCGAGCATCATCCGGGAGGCCGCGTCACGGCGGTCTCCCTCCCCGTCAGTCAGTGACCGCACTGTGGAGGAACTATGTCAGCAATCAACACGCCTGAGGGTGGGTCGTCCGCGCTCCAGATCGATGGTGGCGCGCAGGGCGGGTTTTCCCGCAGCGACCGCAACAACCGAAGTCAGGTGCTGGACGTCAACAACTTCGATGCGATTCGGATCCGGCTTGCCTCGCCCGAGGCGATCCGCTCGTGGTCGTATGGCGAGGTGACGAAGCCCGAGACCATCAACTACCGCACGCTCAAGCCGGAGCACGGCGGCCTCTTCTGCGAGCGCATCTTCGGTCCGACCCGTGACTGGGAGTGCTACTGCGGCAAGTACAAGCGCATTCGCCACGCTGGCACCGTTTGCGACAAGTGCGGTGTCGAGGTGACCCGCTCGAAGGTTCGCCGCGAGCGCATGGGCCACATCGAGCTGGCCGCGCCCGTTGCCCACATCTGGTACGTCAAGGGCGCGCCGAGCCGCCTTGGCCTGCTACTGGACATCACACCGCGGAACCTCGAGCGCGTGCTCTACTTCGCGTCCTACCTCGTCACCGACGTGGACGTCGAGAAGCGCGACGCCGCCGTGGCCGACATCAAGTCGCTCACCGAGGAGACGATCGAGGAGATCAACAGCGATTACGACACCCGGATCGAGGAGATCCGTGTGGCGAGCGTTGAGAACGTCGAGAACCTCGAAGAGGGTTCGTCCAACCTGATCGAGCGCTCCGAGCTGGAGATGCGCGATCGTCTGGAGGACCTCGAGACGTCCTATAACGAGATCCGGGCGCAGTTGGAGGGCCAGAAGGGCCAGGCGGCTGAGAAACAGGTCAAGTGGGAGCGCAAGATCATCGTTCGCCGCGATGAGGCGATCACCGATGACCGGCTGCAGAAGCTCGAGGACGTGTACAACGACCGCAAGGAGCAGATTCGCGCTGAGGCCGAGTCGCAGCGCAGCGGTAGCGGCGCCATGTCCGGTGCCGAAAGCGACCTCATCAGCCACGAGGCGGCCCAGCACATCAAAAAGCTGGAAGCCGAGCGCGAGGGGCGCATCCAGGAAGAGCAGCAGCAGCTGGACGATGTCCTGAAGCCGCTGCAGCGCCTGGCGGATCGCGAGATCCTCACCGAGACCGAGTACCGCGAGCTGACCGAGATCCTGCCGCAGGGCGTGTTCGCGGCGGCGATGGGTGCTGAGGCGGTCTTCGACCTGATCACCAAGAAGGTGGATCTGGACCAGCTCGCCATCGAACTGCGCCAGGAGATGCAATCGTCGTCTGACGTCAAGCGCAAGAAGGCGACGAAGCGCTTGCGCGTCGTCGAGGCCCTGCGCCGCAGCGGCAACAAGCCGGAGTGGATGATCTTCACCGCGCTCCCGGTGATCCCGCCGGAACTGCGCCCGATGGTCCAGCTGGACGGTGGCCGTTTCGCGACCTCCGACCTGAACGATCTGTACCGCCGCGTCATCAACCGCAACAACCGCCTCAAGCGGCTGCTGGAGCTCGGCGCGCCGGACATCATCGTTCGCAACGAGAAGCGCATGCTGCAGGAGGCCGTCGATGCCCTCATCGACAATGGCCGACGTGGCCGCGTGGTTTCCGGCTCGGGCAAGCACAAGCTGAAGAGTCTCAGCGACATGCTGAAGGGCAAGCAGGGCCGGTTCCGGCAGAACCTGCTCGGCAAGCGCGTGGACTACTCCGGCCGTTCCGTGATCGTGATCGGTCCGGACCTGGCGCTGGACGAGTGCGGCCTGCCGAAGCGGATGGCGCTGGAGCTGTTCAAGCCCTTCGTCATGCGTCGCCTCGTCGACCGCGAGCTCGCGCACAACATCAAGTCCGCCAAGCGGCTGGTCGAGCGTGTGAACCCGGTCGTCTGGGAAGTGCTGGAGGAGGTCATCAAGGGGTACTACGTGCTCCTGAACCGCGCCCCAACGCTGCACCGCCTTGGTATCCAGGCGTTCAAGCCGCGTCTCATCGAGGGATCGGCGATCCAGCTGCATCCGCTCGTGACGACGGCGTTCAACGCCGACTTCGACGGCGACCAGATGGCGGTGCACGTGCCGCTTTCGAAGGCCGCCCAGAACGAGGCCTACGAGCGCATGCTCTCGGTTCGCAACCTGCTCGCCCCGGCGAGTGGTGAGCCGATCGTCTCGCCGTCGCAGGATATCGTTCTCGGTATCTATTACATGACCAGCGAGCGCGACTTCGAAGAAGAGCGCGCGAACGGCACCGTGCCGCGTGGGTGGGGCAAGCGATTCTCGTCGCTCGACGAGGTGGATCTCGCCTACAACGCCGGCATGATCGACCTGCAGGCGAGGATCTTCGTCCGCACCGATCGGGGCGGCGACATGCGCACGGTCGAGACAACGGTCGGCCGCGCGATCTTCAACAATGTGCTGCCGATGTCGCTCGGTCAGTACTACAACGAGACGATGGGCCGCAAGCAGCTGCGCCGCGTGGTCGCGGACTGCTTCCGGGCGTACGACGATCCGTTCCAGACGGCGAAGATCGTCAACGATATCAAGCAGCTCGGCTTCAGCATGTCGACCAAGGGCGGTCTCTCGATCGCGCTGTCCGACGTCGCCATGGCCGAGACCAAGCCCGAGATCGTCGATGCCGCCGAGGCCGAAGCCTCCCGCATCGAGCGCCAGTATCGCCGCGGTCTCGTGACCGAGGATGAGCGGTTGCGGGAGCTCGAGCGCATCTGGAACGCCGCCCGCGACCAGTTGACGGACGACGTCGAGGCCAACCTGAAGGGTCAGAACTCGGTCTACATGATGGCCGACTCGGGCGCGAAGGGAAACATGAACCAGATCAGCCAGATGGCCGGTATGCGCGGCCTGGTGCTCGATCCGGGCGGCAAGATCATCGACATCCCGATTAAGTCGAACTTCCGCGAAGGCCTCACCGTCCTCGAGTACTTCCTCTCGACGCACGGCGCCCGCAAGGGTCTGGCGGACACCGCGATCCGCACGGCGGACTCGGGTTACCTGACCCGCCGCCTCGTCGACGTCGCGCAGGACGTCATCATCACGATGGACGACTGCGGGACCGAGGCCGGGATCTGGGCGCAGCGGACGACCAGCGACGGAGATGATCTCACGGGTGATGAGTTCCGGTCGCGCATCATGGGCCGCGTGCTCGCCAGCGATGTTGTTCATCCGGAGACGGGCGAGATCATCGCGGTGCGCGGTGAGGAGCTGACCGAGTACCTGCCGGCCGAGGATGGCACACACCGCGATGTGGTGAACGAGGTCATCGAATCCGGCGTCGAGCGGGTGCACATCCGGACGGTCATGACCTGCGAAGCAGAGCACGGCGCCTGCCGCCTGTGCTACGGCCGCAACCTCGCGACCGGCCAGCTGGTCGGCCTGGGCGAGGCCGTCGGGGTCATCGCGGCGCAGTCGATCGGTGAGCCGGGCACGCAGCTGACGATGCGCACCTTCCACTCCGGTGGTGTGGCCCGCGCTGACATCACAACCGGTCTCCCGCGTGTTGAGGAGCTGTTCGAGGGACGCCAGCCGAAGGGCGCGGCGCTCATGGCGAACAAGCCCGGCAAGGTCCAGATCGACGAGGATGAGAACGGCCGTCGCCTGACGATCCGCTCCGAGGAGGAGCACGTCTGGCACGCGCCGCTGCATGACGGCTACGAGCTCGCAATCACCGAGGGGACCGAGGTCCTCAAGAACAAGATGGTGATCGCGAACGGCCCGAACGGGGAGAAGGTGACGTCGGACATCGACGGCACGTTCTTCTTCGACGCGCCAACCCTCTACGTTCGCTCCACGCGGGAGGAGGTCGAGGAGTTCGTCGTCAACATCGGTGACCAGATCCTTGTCGAGGATGGCCAGACCGTGCTTCCGGGCACGCAGCTGACCTACGGCGCGAAGGATCCGCACCAGATCCTGCATACGCTCGGCGCCGAGGAGACGCAGCGATACATCATCGACGAGGTGCAGAAGGTGTACCGCTCGCAGGGCGTGAACACCAACGACAAGCACATCGAGGTGATCTGCCGCCAGATGCTCCGTAAGGTGCAGATCCAGTTCCCGGGCGACACGGACTTGCTGGAAGGCGATACCGTGGACCGCTTCATGTTCAACTCGAAGAACGACGAGGTCCTGGCACAGGGCGGTGAGCCGGCGACGGCAATCCCGATGCTGCTGGGGATCACCAAGGCGTCGCTCGAGACGGATTCGTTCCTCTCGGCGGCCTCCTTCCAGGAGACCACGCGCGTGCTCACCGAAGCCGCCATCAACGGCAAGGTGGACCACCTGCGCGGCCTGAAGGAGAACGTGATCATCGGGAAGCTGATTCCGGCCGGTTCCGGCTTCGACGCCCGCCAGCGGGCGCTGGAGGAGCCGGATGCCCTTGAGGAAGCGACCCTCGCCGCAATGAAGGCGAACACCCAGCTCGAGCCGGCCGAGGAAGAGGATTACGCCGAGCTGATGGCCTCCGGGGACCTGCCGCAGACGCAGGTGATGGAGAGCCCGGGCGAAGAGGATGGCTTCGGCATGCTCGCGCCCGAGGATACCGGCGAGATCAACACCGGCGACCTGGCCGACGAGACCGTCGCGCCGGAGGAGTAACCCTCCAGCGATCAGATAGGTGAAACGCGAAGCGACCCCGGCGCAATATTGCGCCGGGGTCGCTTTCGTTTTCGATCCCACAGGATCGTGTCATAATCGAATGTGGACGAACATGACAGCGAGGACGCGGCACGTGCCGGGCGACGGATCGCCCGGGTCACCCGCGACGCTGGCACCGGAGCTCGTCCGTGACACGAAGTGAAAGGGAGCACGATGAGCAAGGACCTGTCTTCGAAGGATGCCCGTGACCATACTGCGCTGCGCCTGAACCGCCGACGCCTCGCGCAGGCGGGTGCTGCTGGCCTCGCCGCGGCCGCTCTGGCCCGGGGTGGCGCGCTCGCGCAGACGCCGTCGGCTTCGCCGGCGCTCGAGGCCCTGCCGGAGTACGACGGCAGTGAGGTGACCATCACCTATGGCATCTGGGACGCCGCCCAGGAGGACGGCATCCAGCAGCAGATCGACGCTTTCAATGAGGAGTTCCCGAACATCACCGTCGAGCTGCAGCTCACGCCGTGGAACGACTACTGGACGAAGCTCCAGACCGCCGTCGCGGGCGGTGAGGCGTTCGACGTGTTCTGGTTGAACTCGGCGAACTGCCCGGTGTACGCATCGGCCGGCGCGCTCGTGCCGCTTCAGCAGCTGTTCGAGGACGGCTCGCTCGATGCCGGCAACTACCCGGAGTCGGTGCTCTCGCTCTACAACTGGCAGGGCGTGCAGTACGCGACCCCACGCGAGTACGACACCATTGGCCTCTTCTACAACAAGGACATCTTCGACGAGGCCGGCGAGGCGTATCCGGACGACTCGTGGGACTGGGCGAAGATGCGCGAGGTCGCGGAGCGGCTGGCTGACGCCGACGCCGGGCGTTGGGGCCTTGGCCTGCACCTGAGCGGGCAGGAGAACTACACGAACTTCATCTTCCAGAACGAAGGCCAGCTTCTTAACGAAGAGCGGACTCGGTGCGTCGTCGCGGACGACCAGAATAGCGCCGAGGCGATCCAGACGAATGTCCAGCTCTTTGTGGACGGCCTGACGCCGGGCGTCGACATCCAGCAAGCGAACCCGGTGCCGGAGACGTTGTTCCCGGCCGGTCAGGTCGCGATGATGCCGGGCGGCTCGTTCCGCGCGAAGACCTATTACGATCTCGATATCCCGATCGACGTCGCACCGCTGCCGAAGGGGAAGGTGCAGGCGACTGTCATCCACGGCCTCGGCAACGTCGTCTGGTCCGGCTCGAAGAACCAGGGCGCCGCGATCGAGTTCGCGAAATTCCTGGCGGGCGAGAAGGCCGAGCGAGTACTGGGCGAGTCCGGTATGGGTATCCCGGCCTACACGGGCCTGGATAGCATCTGGACCGAGTCGCTGCCGGACATGAACGCGCAGGTGTTCGTCGATGCCGCATCCTACGGCGTGAACGTGCCGGATCCGGAGGTCGGGCCGGAGTGGCAGGGCCGGATCGGGGAAGAGATGCTGAAGGGCTTCGCCGGTGAGACGCCGGTCGAGGAGGTCCCGCAGGCGGCGCAGGATTCCGCGAACGAGGTCCTCCCAGGCGGACAGTAGTCTCCACACGAACGATAAGCGCGTCATCCGCATGACGCGCGCGTGCCCCGGTCGACCACGGCCGGGGCACGCTATCCTTGCGAGACTGGCCGGGCGCTGTCGCGCATAGAGATCTGGGAAACCACGTATGGGATCGGTTCAGCAGACCGCGAGGAGCGCGCGAACCTCGGCGATACGCCGTCAGGAGACGCGATGGGGCTACCTGCTGGTGAGCCCGATGGTGCTCGGGTTCACGCTTTTCTTCCTGATCGCGCTCGGAGCGTCGCTCGTGCTGGGCTTCAGCGACTGGAGCCTTCTGCGCTCCCCGAACTGGATCGGGATCGAGAACTACCGCAAGCTCTTCTCCGATGACCGCTTTATCCGCGCGCTGTTCAACACCTTCGCGATCGCCGTGCCGAACGTCATCCTGCGGATCCTCTTTGCCCTCGGGTTGGCGCTTGTCCTGAACTCGAAGATCGCCTTCCGGACCTTTTACAGGATTGTGTTCTTCCTCCCGGTGCTGACGATGCCGGTCGCGACGGCGACGATCTGGAAGTGGATCTTCGATCCGCAATTCGGCCCGGTCAACGGCGCGCTCCGCGAGTTCGGCATTGAAGGTCCGAAGTGGCTGTTCGACCCCAGCACCGCGACCGTCGCGGTGGTGATCGTGCTGCTGTGGTCCGGCATCGGCTACGACATGATCATCTTCCTTGCCGGACTTGGTGCCATCCCGCGCGACTATTACGACGCGGCAGCCATCGATGGCGCGAGCCCCTGGCAGCAGTTCCGGGACATCACACTGCCCCTGCTGACCCCAACGACGTTCTTCCTGCTCGTGATCGCGGTCATCTCGTCGCTCCAGGTGTTCGACCTCGTGTACGTCATGACGCAGATCGATACGTCGAACCGCCTCCCAACGCTTGTCTATTACATCTATGAGCAGGGCTTCGAGAACGGGAACATGGGCTACGCGATCTCGATGGCGTGGGCGTTGCTCGCCATCATCCTCGTCTTCACGGTGGTCCAGTTCCGCCTGCAGCGCCGATGGGTGTACTACCAATGATCATTCGCAACAAACCCCTGAGGCACTGGATCCTGCGCTTCCTGCTGCACGCGCTCCTGATGACGGTCGGGCTCATCTTCCTGTTCCCGTTCGTCTGGTCGCTGGCAACGTCGCTGAAGCCGATGGCCGACCTCTTCCGGCCGACGCCAACGCTGATCCCCAGCAAGTTCGTTTGGGGCAACTACAGTGAGGTGTTCGACAGCGTCCCGTTCGTTCGTTTCTACCTGAACACCATCATCGTGACGATCGCGCGGACGATCGGTGGTGTCTTCATCGCGTCACTGGCCGGCTTTGCGTTCGCCCAGTTGCGGTTCCCCGGGCGTGACCTGATCTTCTTCGTTTTGCTCGCCGGCCTGATGGTGCCGGATCAGGTGCTGATCGTGCCGCGTTACATCCTGATGCGCCAGTTTGGCTGGCTGGACACCTACAGCGGCCTGATCATCCCGCTGCTGTTCAGCGCCTTCGGCGTGTTCCTGCTGCGGCAATTCTTCCTCGGCATCCCGAAGGACTTCCAGGAGGCAGCGACGCTGGAGGGCGCCAACCCGTTCCGCGTGTACTGGGATATCTACCTGCCACTGGCGCGGCCGGCTTTGTCGGCCTTCGGTTTCCTGACGCTGCTCTGGTCCTGGAACGAGTTCCTCTGGGCGCTGACGATCACGAACTCGAACGAGATGCGCGTTCTGTCGGTCGGCATCGCATTGTTCGAGGGGCAGTATTTCACCAACACCGCGGTCATGCTGGCGGCGGCGAACATGGCGACGTTCCCGCTGCTGATCATCTTCCTCTTCTTCCAGAAGCAGCTCGTCGAGGGTATCGCCCTGACCGGCGTGAAGGGTTAAGAACGCTCAGCGACGCAACAGAACCCGCCACCGGAACGGCCGGTGGCGGGTTCTGTTGCGTTCGTCTCCGCTACCGGCCTTCCGAGGCGTTCCCCGCTCCGGCCGCCTCGGCGACGATCTTCTTCATGAATGCGAGGTTGGCGCGCAGCCGATCCTCCAGCGGGATCTCGGCCGAGAAGTCCTCGAAGGAGAGCCAGCCGTCGTAGCCGATCTCGCGCAACGTGGCGACGAGCACGCGCACGTCGGCGATCCCCTTGTGGACCGCCGTCCAGTCGCACTTCCAGACAACCGTCCTGTCCTGAAGGTACTTTACCGGGAACCAGCGTGCGTTCTTGATGTGCACGTGGGCGAGGTAGTCGCCCAGTAGCTCCAGCCCCATCCGGTAGCTCTCGAACCCCTCGTGGACCATGTTCCCGGCATCGTGGATGACGCCGACGTGCGCCGGGTCGAACCCGTCGAGGAAGTGGCGCGTCGCGCTCGCCGAGGGGCAGATCGTGCCGTGGTGGATCTCGATCAGCGCCCGCACGTTCTTACGTTCTGCGAGCTCGGCGATGCGCTTGTAGTCCTCTCGCGCCTCGTTCCAGACCGGCATGAACGGCTCTGATCCGTCGTATGCGGGCACGTTGATGCGCAGGGTCGGCACGCCAAGCGAGACCGCCGCGTCGACGGCCGCTTCGACCTGCTCCCATTGGTCGTTGCTGCGCACGTAGGTGCCGAGCACCGGCATCTCAAGCCCGTTGTCACCCGAGAGGCGTTTCAGGCGATCGACATGATCAGCGAACCCGGTGAGCGGGATGGTGGACCTGTTGCCGTGCCAGAAACCCATGCCCGACGGGTTCGGGGCCTCGTCGACCACGCGCCACTCGATGCCGTCATACCCGAGCTCGCCGAGCTTCGGCGCGATCTCCTCCGGCGTCATCGTCGGCGTCGAGACAGTAAAGACCGCGTACTTCATCGTGCAGACTCCTCCTGACCGGTTAGTCCATCGTCTTCGTCGTGCCTTCACGGGCGGCGTCATACAGCGAAAGGATAGCGTCAACGGCAGCGCGCGCCTCGCGTCCGGGAACGTACGGTTGGGTGCCGTTGCGGATGGCGTCGAAGATCATCGCCAGCTGACGCTGGTGCGCCTTACCCCACGGCTCGTCCGGCCCCCAGCCGTCGACCAGCCTGCGGTCTTCCTCGGGGAGCGGAACATCCTCCATCGGAATGTCGCCTTCCCACATCGTGACGACGTTGTTCTCCAGGGTGGCGCGGCCGCGCGTCCCGACGATCTCGATGCGGATTGGCCAGTCGCGCGGGGCGCAGGTCGTCGCCGTGATCGAACCAAGCGCGCTGTTGTTGAAGATGAACGATGCCGAGGCGGTGTCCTCGGTCTCGATCTCGTGCGCCAGCGTCGCGGTGTGCGCCGCGATCGAGCGAATACCGCCCATCAGCCACTGGAGCAAATCGACGGTATGGATCGCCTGGTTCATCAGCGCGCCGCCGCCGTCGAGGGCCCACGTTCCGCGCCAACCGCCGTTCGCGTCGTAGTAGTCCTGCGTGCGGTGCCAGTACATGGTGCCGTTCGCCAGCACCGGCGTGCCGAAGACGCCCTGCTCCAGCGCTCGACGGACCCGCATGACGTCGGCGGAGAGGCGGTTCTGGAAAATGACGGCAAGGTGCACACCGGCGCGCTCCGTTGCCGCGATCATGTGGTCGAGCCCCTCGCGGGTGATCGCCATCGGTTTTTCCGTGATCACATGCTTGCCGGCCGCCGCGGCGAGGGCGACCTGGTCCGGATGCAGCCCGGAGGGGGTGGTGATGATCACGACGTCGATATCATCGTGTTCCAGCATGTCGAGAAACGAGGAAAAAGCCGTGCCGCCGAACTCGGCGGTGAACGCGGCCGCAACGTCCTCACGCGGCTCGGCGACCGCGACAATCCGCGCGGACTCGAGCCCGGCGATCGCCTGGGCGTGAATGCGGCCGATCGTACCGGCGCCGCATATACCGACATTGAGTGGTGTCGTCACGAAGTGCGCTCCCTGCGGTGATAGTCGAAAAGGCGGGGATGCCGGGTCGGCCGCGGCGCCGGGGAGATCAACGATGATGATGAACGCATCCCAATGGGGAACAGGATAGGGGAGAACCGCGCCGGCGTCACCGGGGGTTGAAGCGGAAGCGGAAATCAGGTAGTATTGACCGTCGTGGTCGCCATAGGTGGCCGCCATGTTCGGCTGTGGCTTCCGGTCGGACATTGAGATAATGATTGAAGCCATATGTATAGATCGGCGTGCCAGGCGGCACCGCAGCTGTACCCGATGTGGGTGCAGAGCACGGATGCTAACTGCACGGTGAGGAGCTTTTCGTGCCGACGATCAATCAGTTGGTTCGCAAGGGCCGCAAGAGCGTCAAGAAGAAGACCAAGTCGCCAGCGCTGCGTTTCACCAACAACTCGTTGGGGCGCTACGCGGGTGACCTGCGCAGCGGGAACTATGCCCCGCAGAAGCGCGGTGTGTGCACGCAGGTCAAGACAATGACGCCGAAGAAGCCCAACTCGGCACTGCGCAAGATTGCCCGTGTTCGTCTCTCCAATGGCGTCGAAGTGACGGCGTACATTCCGGGCGAAGGGCACAATCTTCAAGAGCACTCGGTGGTGTTGATTCGCGGCGGTCGGGTGAAGGATCTCCCGGGCGTGCGGTATCACATCGTCCGTGGCGCCCTTGATGCTCGCGGCGTTGAAAACCGCAAGCAGTCGCGGTCCAAGTACGGAACCAAGGCTCCCAAGGCCTAGCGGGGTAACCGCCAGGTGTTGGGTGTAACCGCGAATCCGCGGTGCTGAGAGACTAGGGATACGGGAAGCGGAGAAGCGCCGTCTGTCGGCGCTACCCGCTTTTTCGTGTGTCTGGCGCGCTCTCGGGCCTTGCGAACAGGCAAAACAGGGAACTCGAGGTCATAGGACTCCGGTGGATGACGATTCATGCGCCGGGGCAGTTGAACGCAGCGGCGGCCAGGCGGTTTCTGTGGTCGCCCGATGGCCGTAACACGTGGCGTGTCACGCCAGGGATTCGAAGGGCATGGAAACCCCGGATCCGATGAGTGGCCCGCAGTCAGGCAGGAGTACCAATGCCAAGACGAGCGAAAATCGAGCGCCGGATTCCGACCCCGGACGCTCGCTACAACAGTGAGCTGGTTGCCCGCTTCATCAACAAGATCATGCAGCGCGGGAAGAAGGGCCTCGCGGAGGCGATCATGTACGACGCGATGCAGCTCATCCAGGAGCGCACCGGGCGTGATCCGCTGGAGGTCTTCGAGCAGGCGGTGTCGAACGCGACGCCAGTGCTCGAGGTCAAGCCGCGCCGTGTCGGTGGTGCGACCTACCAGGTCCCGGTGCAGATCGAGGGCCAGCGTCGCCAGTCGCTCGCCATTCGCTGGCTGCTCGGCTCGGCCAGGGCCCGCGCGGGCAAGAGTATGTCCGAGAAGCTGGCCAACGAGCTGCTTGACGCGTTCAACGGCACGGGTGCCACGATCAAGCGGCGCGAGGATACGCACCGCATGGCCGAGGCGAACCGCGCCTTCTCGCACTTCCGCGTCTAACTCGACAGCGGCAGCAGCAGATGGGTGACGCCGGTGTCACCCATCGGGAAGTACCGGCACATCGTGCCGAGCGAGGAATGACCTATTCAATGAGTGCTGTAACGCATGAAAAAGCCATGCAGGGCTTGAAAGACACCCGGAACATCGGGATCATTGCGCACATCGACGCGGGTAAGACCACGACGACCGAGCGCATCCTGTTCTACACCGGGCGTGTCCACAAGGCCGGCGAAACCCATGAGGGCGCGGCCACCATGGACTGGATGGCGCAGGAGCGTGAGCGTGGTATCACGATCACCTCGGCGGCCACTACCTGCTTCTGGCGCGAGCATCGCATCAACATTATCGATACCCCGGGCCACATCGACTTCACCGTTGAGGTGGAGCGCTCGATGCGCGTGCTCGACGGCGGCGTCGTTGTCTTCGATGCGGTCGCCGGCGTGGAGCCGCAGTCCGAGACGGTGTGGCGCCAGGCCGACAAGTACAAGGTGCCGCGCATCTGCTTCGTCAACAAGATGGACCGCACGGGCGCGAACTTCGAGCGCACCGTGCAGATGATCATCGACCGCCTGAAGGCGGTTCCGGCGCCGGTCCAGCTTCCGATGGGCTCCGAGGCAGACTTCGCGGGCGTGATCGACCTCATCCATATGAAGGCGATCACCTACAACGACGACCTTGGCAAGGACATTCACGTCGGTGACATTCCGGCCGAGTTCCAGGAGGCCGCCGAAGCCGCGCGTGTCCGCCTGATCGAGGCCGTGTCGGAAGCCGACGAAGAGCTGATGATGCGCTACCTCGATGGCGAGGAGATCGGCGCCGAGGAGCTGGTCGCGGCGATTCGTGCCGCCACGCTGACCAGTTCGATTGTTCCGGTGCTGGCCGGCACCGCCCTGAAGAACAAGGGCGTGCAGCCGATGCTGGACGCGATCGTCGATTACCTGCCGTCTCCGCTGGACATTCCGCCGACGCCGGGCATCGATCCGAAGACCGACGAGGAGGCAACGCGGGCGGCCGATCCGGACGCTCCGCTCTCGGCGCTGGCCTTCAAGATCGCGACGGATCCGCATGTGGGCGCGCTGACGTTCGTCCGCGTGTACTCCGGCGTCCTGGAGTCGGGCAGCTATGTCCAGAACTCCACGAAGGATAACCGCGAGCGCATCGGTCGCCTGCTGCTCATGCATGCGAACCATCGTGAGGAGATCGACAAGGTCGTTGCCGGGAACCTCTGCGCGGTGATCGGCCTCAAGAACACGACGACGGGCGACACGCTTTGCGATCCCGCCAACCCGATCATTCTTGAGACCATCAACGTGCCTGAGCCGGTCATCTCGATCTCGGTCGAGCCGAAGACGCGCTCCGACCAGGACAAGATGAGCGCTGCGCTGGTGCGCCTCGCGCAGGAAGACCCGACATTCCGCGTCCGCACGGACGAGGAGACGGGTCAGACGATTCTGGACGGCATGGGCGAGCTCCACCTCGAGATTATGGTGGACCGCATGATGCGTGAGTTCCGCGTCGAAGCCAACGTCGGCCGGCCGCAGGTGGCGTATCGCGAGACCCTCACCCAGCCGGTGAAGGTCGACGTGACGCACAAGCGCCAGACCGGTGGTAGCGGCCAGTTCGGCCACGTCGTTGTCGAGTTCGCGCCGCAGGAACGTGGTGCTGGCTACGAGTTTGAGGACGGCATCGTTGGTGGATCCATCCCCCGCGAGTTCATCAACCCGGTGAACCAGGGTATCCGCGAGTCACTGGACTCCGGCGGTAAGGCCGGATTCCCGATCGTGGATGTCAAGGCGCGGCTGGTCGACGGCTCGTACCACGATGTCGACTCGTCTGAAATGGCCTTCCGCACCGCGGCCCGCCTGGCGGTTCGCGAGATGCTGAATCGCGGTCGGCTGGCGATCCTCGAGCCGATCATGAAGATCGAGGTCACCACCCCGGAAGACTTCATGGGCGACGTCATCGGCGACCTGAACTCACGCCGCGGCCAGATCTCCGGCATGGAAGACCGCGCCGGTGCCCAGGCGATCACCGCCTTCGTCCCGCTGTCGGGCATGTTCGGGTATACGACCGACCTCCGCTCGATGACGCAGGGCCGCGCGATGTCGTCGATGGAGTTCGATCACTACGCCCCGCTGCCGGAGAGCATGGCCCAGGAGATGGTGGCCAAGGCGAATCGCCAGTAAGGGCGCCGTAGTACACTGATTGATTGGGGTCTTCCGGGCGGTACCGGAGCCCGTTGAGACGAGCACGAGGTGCTCGGGGAGCAAAAAACTGTGGGTAAGGCGAAATTCGAGCGCACGAAGCCGCATGTGAATGTGGGCACGATTGGGCACGTGGATCATGGCAAGACGAGCCTGACGGCGGCGATCTCCAAGGTGTTGGCGATGAAGGGTGGGGCGACGCTCCGCGACTTCGCCAGCATCGACAATGCCCCGGAGGAGCGCGCGCGCGGGATCACGATCGCGACGAGCCACATCGAGTACGAGACGGAGAACCGGCACTACGCGCACGTGGACTGCCCGGGGCACGCCGACTACATCAAGAACATGATCACCGGGGCGGCGCAGATGGACGGGGCGATCCTCGTCGTGAGCGCGCCGGACGGGCCGATGCCGCAGACGCGGGAGCACATCCTGCTGGCGCGGCAGGTGCAGGTGCCGAACATCGTGGTCTTCCTGAACAAGGTGGACATGCTCGATGACGAGGAGCTGCTGGAGCTGGTCGAGCTGGAGGTGCGCGAGCTGCTGAGCGCGTACGACTTCCCGGGCGACGAGGTGCCGGTGATTCGTGGCTCGGCGCTGGCGGCGCTGGAGAGCACGAGCACGGACGTGAACGCGCCGGAGTACGCGCCGATCCTGGAGCTGATGCAGGCGGTGGATGATTACATCCCGACGCCGGAGCGGGCGGTGGACCAGGACTTCCTGATGCCGGTCGAGGACGTGTTCGGGATCAAGGGCCGGGGCACGGTGGTCACGGGCCGCATCGAGCGGGGTGTGGTGAAGACCGGTGAGGAGATCGAGATCGTCGGGATGGGCGAGCGCCGCAAGGTGGTCGTGACCGGCGTGGAGATGTTCCAGAAGACGCTGGACCGTGGGGAGGCGGGCGACAATGTCGGCTGTCTGCTGCGGGGTGTGGAGCGGTCGGAGGTGCAGCGGGGGCAGGTGTTGGCCAAGCCGGGCAGCATCCATCCGCACACGACGTTCCAGGCCGAGGTGTATGTGTTGTCCAAGGAGGAGGGGGGCCGTCACACGCCGTTCTTCCCGGGCTACCGGCCGCAGTTTTACATTCGGACGACGGATGTGACGGGCATGATCCAGTTGCCGGAGGGCACGGAGATGGTGATGCCGGGCGACAACATCCAGATGGGGGTGGAGCTGATCACGCCGGTGGCGATCGAGGAGGGGCTGCGCTTCGCGATTCGCGAGGGGGGCCGCACCGTCGGCGCCGGCGCCGTGACCTCCATCACCGAGTAGTAGTTGCAAGCCATGGTGGCCGGTGGGCTGCGAGAGCGGTCCACCGGCCAGCGTGAGTGTGAGGGAATGTGCCAATGGTTGCGGCGCGTAAAACGGCCCAGAAGATTCGTATTCGTCTGAAGGCCTACGATCACAAGATTCTCGACCAGTCGGCCGGGCGGATCGTCGAGACCGCTGAGTCGACCGGCGCCAAGGTATCGGGGCCGGTGCCCCTGCCAACGCGGATCGAGAGGTACACGGTGATGCGGTCACCGTTCATCGACAAGGATTCGCAGGAGCACTTCGAGATCCGGACGCACAAGCGCCTGATCGACGTGCTTGAGCCGAGCGGGAACACGATTCGCGCGCTGATGCGCCTGAACCTGCCGGCCGGTGTGGATATTGAGATCAAGCTGTAGTTTGAAGCGTTTCCCGGGCTATGGCCTCACCGGCCGATAACCGGAAATAGCGGCAAACACGCTCTATGAACGGGCGCGGCACCAGGTGCTTCACCCGTTTCCTGACGCAGAGCAGGGGAGAGCCAATGGTTCATGGATTGATCGGGCGCAAGCTCGGGATGACACAGATTTTTGATGAGCAAGGCCTGGCACGCCCGGTGACGGTCATCGAGGCCGGCCCGTGCGTTGTCACGCAGATCCGCAGCGCGGACAAGGACGGCTACGAGGCGGTCCAGCTCGGTTTCGGGATCGCCAAGAAGCTCAACAAGCCCGAGCAGGGCCATGTCAAGGCCAGCGGCCACATGGTCAAGACGCTGCGGGAGTTCAAGGCCGACAACTACGGCGACGTCGAGGTGGGCCAGGTGTTCAAGGTGGACACCTTCGCCGAGGGCGAAGTCGTCGACGTGACCGGCACCTCCAAGGGTCGTGGCTTCCAGGGCGGTATGAAGCGGCACGGGTTCTCCGGCGCGCAGAAGACGCACGGCCAGTCGGACCGCGCGCGCGCCCCGGGGTCGATCGGCTCCAGCGCCACGCCGGGCCGGGTCTTCAAGGGCATGCGGATGGCTGGCCATATGGGCCACGAGCGCGTGACCGTGCAGAACCTCAAGGTCCTTCGCGTGGACGCCGAGCGCAACCTGCTGCTCGTCGAGGGATCGGTTCCTGGCCCGAATAACGGGACGTTGATGATTCGGCGTGCCGTCAAGGGCCAGAAGTAGTCGCCGAACACAGGCCGGTCCACCGTGCTGCAGTGCGAATGACGGCTATGGGAGTAAGAACGACCATGCAATGTGAAGTTGTTGATACGAAGGGCGAGGTCGTCGGACAGGTCGACCTCGACGAGACGGTGTGGGGCATCCAGCCCAACCTGACCGTCGTGCACCAGGCGCTCGTGCGCCAGCAGGCGAACGCCCGCGTTGGTACCCACGAGACCAAGACCCGCGGTGAGGTATCCGGTGGTGGCCGCAAGCCGTGGCGCCAGAAGGGCACCGGTCGCGCGCGGCAGGGTTCCACGCGATCGCCGCAGTGGAAGGGCGGCGGCGTCGTCTTCGGCCCGCACCCGCGCAAGTACACGCAGGCAATGCCGCGCCAGATGCGCCGCCTTGCGATCCGCTCGGTCCTCTCCGCCAAGCTGCGCGACGAGCGCCTGACGGTCGTCGACGGTCTCGGCGAGGTCGAGGGTCGCACCAAGGCGATGAAGCAGGTGCTGGAGACGCTGCCGGCGTCGCGCTCGATGCTGATCGTCATGCCGGAGATGATGGAGTCGATCGTTCGCGGCGCCGGTAACCTGCCGTCGACGAAGACGATCATCGCCCCGATGCTGAATGTCCGTGATGTCCTCAAGTATGACCGACTGGTCGTGACCCGCGAGGCGCTCGAGGTGATCGAGAACCTGTGGGCGCTGCCGGAAGAGAAGCGCCAGCCGAGCTCCTGGAAGCTCGCGCGCGAGGAAGAGGCATCCGCTACCGCCGAGGAGGTTGCGTAACCATGCCTCAGTTGCGACTTGAGGAGGTTCTCCGTCGTCCCGTGATTACGGAGAAGAACACGATGCTCGCCGAGCAGAACAAGTACACCTTCGAGGTGCACCCGAGCTCGACCAAGATCCTGATCAAGGAAGCGGTCGAGTCGGCGTTCGGCGTGAAAGTGCTGGCGGTGAACACGCTCAACGTGAAGCCGAAGCCGAAGAATCGAATGATCCGCCGGGGCGCCGGCCGCATTGCCGGCTCCGGCAAGGCCGTGAAGAAGGCGATTGTGACGCTCCAGCCGGGCGACCGCATCGACATCTTCGAGCAGATCTAGACCGGTAGAAGGGAACGTTTGCACATGGCTATCCGCAAGTACAAGCCAACCTCCCCGGCGCGCCGCTCGATGAGTGTGAGCACGTTCGAGGAGATCACCAAAAAGAAGCCCGAGAAGAGCCTGACCGAGCCGCTGAAGAAGCATGCTGGTCGGAACAATCGGGGCCGCATCACCACCCGCCATCGTGGCGGTGGGAACAAGCGGTACTACCGCATCATCGACTTCAAGCGGAACAAGGCCGGCGTGCCGGCGCGTGTGGCCGCGATCGAATACGATCCGAACCGCTCGGCGCGTATCGCGCTGCTGTTCTACGTCGATGGCGAGAAGCGCTACATCCTGGCGCCGGTTGGCGTTCGGGTGGGCGATACGGTCGTCTCCGGCGAGGATGCGCCGATCCGCACGGGCAACGCGCTTCCGCTGCGCAACATCCCGACCGGTACGCAGATCCACAACATCGAGTTGTACCCGGGCAAGGGTGGCCAGCTGTGCCGCTCGGCCGGAACCTCTGCCCAGCTGATGGCGAAGGTCAACAACTACGCGCAGCTGCGCATGCCGTCGGGCGAGGTTCGCCTCGTGCACCTCAGCTGCATGGCGACGCTGGGTCAGGTCGGCAACGTCGATCATGAGAACATCCAGATCGGTAAGGCCGGCCGCAGCCGCCACATGGGCAAGCGCCCGACGGTTCGCGGTTCGGTGATGAACCCGAACGACCACCCGCACGGTGGTGGTGAGGGTAAGGCGCCGATCGGTGGCCAGCCGAAGACGAAGTGGGGCAAGCCCGCCTTCCAGCGCACGCGCAACAACAAGCGCACGGACAAGATGATTGTTCGCCGGCGCCCGGCCAACAAGCGGCGCTAACGGACGGAACGCGACCGGAGTTCGATCTCACGCTTTCGTCGGTTGCGTTTCTTGTGATTGGGAATCAGGAGAACATCGTGTCGAGATCCTCAAAGAAGGGACCATACATCGACCCCAAGCTGATGGCGAAGGTCGATGCGATGAACCAGACAAACAAGCGGACGGTGATCCGCACCTGGGCGCGTGCGTGCACGATCTTCCCGGGCATGGTTGGCCACACCATTGCGGTGCATAACGGCCGCCAGCACGTGCCGATCTACGTCACCGAGCCGATGGTTGGCCACAAGCTTGGCGAGTTCGCCCCGACCCGGACCTATCGCGGTCACGGGAAGGATGCCGATCGCCGTGGCCGCCGGTAATCGGACCTGAACGGAAGAGGACGAAAGAGCAATGGAAGTCAGGGCAAGCGCCAAGCGCGTCCGCATCTCTCCGCGAAAGGCCCGGCTCGTCGTGGACATGGTTCGCGGCCAGAAGGTGACGGACGCCATCCAGATGATGAAGTTCGTGCCTAACCGGGCGGCGGTCGACGTCGAGAAGGTGCTCAAGGCGGTCGCCGCGAACGCCGAGAACAACTACGATCTCGATCCCGAGACGCTTTGGATCAAGGACATCCGGGCGGACGACGCCCCGCAGCTGCGCCGGTTCAAGCCGAAAGCGCGCGGGCGGGTTGGCAAGATTCTGCGGCGGTCGTGCCACATCACGGTGGTCGCTGAAGAAAGAGGTGGCCGCTAATGGGTCGTAAAGTACATCCCGTAGGGTTCCGCCTGGGCATCTCCACCGATTGGGAGTCCAAGTGGTTCGCGGAAAAGCAGTATACTGAGTTGCTGCATGAGGATCGCGCGATCCGCGATCTCATCATGCGCGAGCTTCAGCGCGCGGGTGTTGCCCGGATCGAGCTGGAGCGCGCGGCGAACAAGGTCGACGTGACGCTGCACACGGCGAAGCCGGGCATCGTCATCGGCAAGCAGGGCGCGAACGTTGAGCGATTGCGCAAGCTGATCGAGAAGGAAGTTGGCAAGAAGGTCAATCTCCGGATCGAGGAGATCAAGGTTCCGGAGACGAATGCGCGGCTGATCGCCGAGAGCATTGCGGAGCAGATCACCCGTCGCGTGGCATACCGCCGGGCGATGAAGCATGCGATCCAGCAGGCCATGCGCCGTGGCGCCAAGGGCGTCAAGGTTCGCATGTCCGGGCGCCTCGGTGGTGCGGAGATGAGCCGCACCGTCTCCGAGATGGAGGGCCGTGTGCCGCTGCACACGCTCCGCGCCAACATCGAGTTCGCCACCGTGCACGCCCACACGACCTATGGCCGCATCGGCGTCAAGGTCTGGGTGTACAAGGGCGATGTCATCCCGCAGCGCGCGGATGTGACCGAGGCGACGCTCTCGGCGGATCTCGCGAACGCCGGCGACTAATTGTGGTGTTCATGAAGCGGCGCCGGGCCATGACCTGGGTGCCGTTGCATGATGTGAATCGGAGCGTTGTGACATGTTGATGCCAAAGCGGACAAAGTACCGCAAAGTCATGCGTGGTCGCATGACGGGCAAGGCGTATCGCGGTTCGACGATCAACTTCGGTGACTTCGCGCTTGCCGCGCAGGAGCCGGCGTGGGTCTCGAGCCGACAGATCGAGGCCGCCCGCCGCGCGATCACGAACTACCTGAAGCGTGGTGGTAAGGTCTGGATTCGGATCTTCCCGGACAAGTCCGTCACCCAGAAGCCGGCCGAGACCCGCATGGGTTCCGGTAAGGGCAGCCCGGAGTACTGGGTCGCCGTTGTCAAGCCGGGCCGCATCCTCTTCGAGGTGGCTGGTGTGGACGAGGAGCGCGCCTCCGAGGCCCTGCGCCGCGCGGCGATGAAGATGCCGATGAAGTGCAAGGTCCGCGTCCGCGAGACGCCGGGCGTGCATGCGACAGAGGAAGGTGCGGCATGAAGGCGGACGAGCTTCGCGGCATGACCGATGATCAGCTGCAGGATCGCCTGACCGAGCTCCACGAGGAGCTCCGGGACATGCGCTTCAAGGAAGCCGTGGGCCAGCTGACCCAGACCCACCGTCCCTCCCAGGTGCGCCGCGAAATCGCGCGCATCCACACGGTGCGGACGGAAATGGCTAGCCAGCAGGACGCCCGGTAGGCGCCCCGGTTCGAGAAGTACGAGGAAACGCATGAGCGAGGTTCAGGAAACCACCGCCCAGGCCACCGACGCGGAGCGCCAGCAGAAGCTGCGCACCATGAAGGTCGGCCGTGTGGTGAGCGACAAGATGGACAAGACCGTCGTCGTCGCGGTGGACTATGTTCGCACGCACCCGCTGTACAAGAAGCGGATTCGCCGGACGAGCAAGTTCTACGCGCACGACGAGAACAACACGTGCAAGGAGGGAGACCTGGTTCGGATCGAGGAGACCCGGCCAATGTCCCGCCAGAAGCGCTGGATCGTTCGAGAGATCGTCGAGCGCGCGGTCCAGATCTAGTCGGCCGCGGCGCACCGGCGTCGCGTTCGAATGATGCCCAGAAGGGTAGGAATCGATGATTCAGACACAGACTCGGCTGAGGGTGGCCGACAACAGCGGGGCGCGTGAAATCATGTGCATCCGCGTGCTGGGCGGCTCCTCGGTGAAGTACGGCAGTGTCGGGGACACGATCATCGCCTCGGTGAAGTCGGCCCAGCCGAACGCCGCGGTCAAGAAGGGTGATGTCGTGCGTGCCGTGATCGTGCGGACGGCGAGCGAGTATGGGCGGCCGGACGGCAGCCACATCAAGTTCGACGACAACGCCGCCGTGCTGATCAACCAGCAGGGCGCGCCGCGTGGCACGCGCATCTTCGGCCCGGTGGGACGTGAGCTCCGCGAGAAGCAGTTCATGCGGATCGTCTCGCTTGCGCCGGAAGTGCTGTAGGGATAACGATGCGAAAGATTCTCACCGGCGATGAGGTCATCGTCACCTCCGGTCGCAACAAGGGCTCGCGCGGCACTGTCCGCCTGGTGCTCACGGATGTTGACCGTGTGGTGATTGAGGGCGTCAACATCGTCAAGAAGCACATCAAGCCGGGACGCGCCCGCCAGGCGGGCATCGTCGAAGTGGAAGCGCCGCTGCACATCTCCAACGTGATGCTGCTCGACCCGGGCACGGGCGAGCCGACGCGCGTTGGCATCCGCAAGAACGCGGACGGCAAGAACGAGCGGTACTCGAAGAAGACCGACGCGACCATCCCTTCCCCCTCGCGATAGGCGACGGTCGGGGCGAATGGTTGGCTCGGAAATAAGAGGATTGGCGGCCTGAGCGTTAGGGCGACAGTCCTGACAGACCAGGCGGGATACGCCACGCATGGTAATGGGAAACCGGACCTTTATCCGGTGTGAGGCAGGATTTCATGGCACGACTGCGAGATCGCTACAAGGAGGAAATCGTTCCTTCCCTGACCAGCGAATTCGGGTACAAGAACCGCTTCCAGGTGCCGAAGCTGGAGAAGATCGTCCTGAACATCGGGTTGGGCGAGGCGGTCGCGAACGGCCGCGCGCTCGATGCCGCGGTGGGCGACCTTTCGACAATCACCGGCCAGAAGCCGGTGGTGACGCGCGCGAAGAAGTCGATCGCCGCGTTCAAGCTTCGGGCGGGCATGCCAATCGGCGCGATGGTAACCCTTCGCGGCGAGCGCATGTATGAGTTCCTGGATCGCCTGGTGGCGACCGCGCTCCCGCGCATTCGCGACTTCCGCGGTATTTCGCCGAACTCCTTCGACGGGCGCGGCAACTACACCCTCGGCCTCCGCGAGCAGATCATGTTCCCGGAGATCGATTACGACCAGATTGACAAGGTGCGTGGCCTCGAGATCAGCATTGTGACCTCCGCCCGCACGGATGAAGAGGGGCGCCAATTGCTTGCGCTTCTCGGCATGCCGTTCGCCAAGTAGCGAACAGAGCAACGGAGGAAACATGGCGAAGAAGAGCATGATCGCCAAGGCGAACAGACCGCCGAAGTACTCGACCCGCGCCGTCAACCGCTGCCGCGCATGTGGTCGCAGCCGGGCGTACATGCGGAAGTTCGGCGTCTGCCGAATTTGCTTCCGCGAGATGGCCAACATGGGCCGCCTCCCGGGCGTCCGCAAGTCCAGCTGGTAGTCGGGCGTGGCGCCTGGGAGCGCCGCGGTCTGTGAGCAACGGAGAAACAAACGCATGAGCGTAAACGATCCCATCAGCGATATGCTGACACGGATTCGCAACGCGGGAATGGCGCAGAAGACTGACACCAGTATGCCCGCGACCAAGATCCTCGTGGCGATTGCCAAGATCCTCAAGGAGGAGGGCTATATCGCCGGTTTCGAGGTGACCGAGAAGCGGCCGCAGGACGTGCTGACCATCAACCTCAGCTACGGCCCGGACAAGCGGCACGCGATTCGTGAGATCAAGCGCGTCAGCAAGCCTGGCTTGCGCGTCTACGCCGGGAAGAACGAGATCCCGCGCGTGAAGAGCGGTCTCGGCATCTCGATCGTCAGCACTCCGGAGGGCGTGCTCTCCGGATACGAAGCCCGGCGCCGTGGCGTCGGCGGCGAGGTGCTCTGCACCGTCTGGTAGGGACTGTGCTGCCCGCGCGTGCGGGTAGGGCACACGACCTGATACCAAAGAGGTAGGACATGTCCAGAATTGGAATCAAGCCGATCCCGGTGCCGTCCGGTGTGACGATCGAGATCGGCAAGGGCAACGACATCGCGGTCAAGGGGCCGAAGGGCCAGCTGGCCCAGAAGCTCTCCGGCCGGGTGCAAATCGCCCAGGACGAAAGCCAGCTTCGCGTTACCCGGCAGACCGAGGACCGCGAGGTCAAGGCGCTGCACGGCCTGACGCGCTCGCTGCTGAACAACATGGTCGTCGGTGTGACCGACGGCTTCACCAAGACCCTCGAGATCCAGGGCGTCGGCTACCGTGCCCAGATGCAGGGCAAGAACCTGGTGTTGAACGTCGGGTACTCGCACCCGGTCAACCTCACGCCGCCGGAAGGCATCACCTACGCCGTCGAGGGCAACAACCGCGTGACGGTGAGCGGCATCGACAAGCAGGTCGTTGGCGAGGAAGCCGCCCGCATCCGTGGTGTTCGCCCGCCGGAGCCCTACAAGGGCAAGGGCATCCGCTACGCTGGCGAGTTCGTGCGTCGCAAGGCCGGTAAGGCCGGTAAGGCGAAGTAGTCGTCGGCCACCAGTGGAGACATCCGGATGGCTCGCGCCATCGCGCTGAGCCTCCGCATGCTGGTTTGAACGGAGTAGACAGATGAGACTGAAGTACAGAAAGGCGCTTAGCACGCGCAAGCGGCGTCACGTTCGCGTGCGGGCGAAGGTCAACGGCACAGCCGCCCGGCCCCGCCTGAACGTGTTCCGCTCCAACGCGCACATGTATTGCCAGGTGATCGACGACGTTCGCGGGCATACGCTCGCGGCAGCCAGTGACCTGGAAGATGCGGTGCTGGAGAAGGCCGGTGAGGGCGCCGAGAAGATTGCGCGCGCCAAGGCCGTCGGCGAGATTGTCGCCGAGCGTGCCAAGGCCGCTGGCGTGGACGCCGTGGTGTTCGACCGTGGTGGATTCCTCTATCACGGCCGCATCAAGGCTGTCGCCGACGGAGCGCGCGAGGCTGGCCTGAAGTTTTAGGCCAGCAGGATTTCCGGTGCGCGAGGCATGAGGCCGAGTGCCGGAAGATCGGGAGAAACGCATGGATCGGAATCGCGATGATCGTTCGTCCCGCCGTCGCAACGACGACGAGCAGGGGAACGAACTCGAAGAACGATTGGTTCGCATCAATCGTTCGTCCAAGACACACAAGGGTGGCCGCACCTTCGCCTTCGGCAGCATCGTTGTCGTCGGTGATGGCAAGGGCAAGGTTGGCGTCGGGCTCGGCAAGGCCGGTGAAGTGCCGGACAGCATCCGCAAGGGTACTGACAAGGCCAAGCGCTCGATGATCACCGTTCCGCTGGACGGCGGCACCATCCCGCACGAGGTTGAGGCCACCTTTGGCGCCTCCCGCGTGCTGCTGAAGCCGGCCTCGCCCGGTACCGGCGTCATTGCCGGTGGTGCTGTGCGCGCCGTTGTTGAAGTTTGCGGCGTGCGTGATATCCTCACGAAGTCGCTTGGTAACAACAACCCGGTGAACGTCGTTCGCGCCACCATCATGGCGCTCGAGGCGCTCGAGTCGGAGTCGGCGGTCATGCGCCGTCGTGGTCGCACCAGCCAGCTGCGCAAGCCGTTTGCCCATGGTGGTCAGTCGATGGACTTCACGACCGTGAAGCGTCGCCAGCCGGAGCCGCTGACGCCGCCGCAGGAGCGCCGTAACCAGCGCGGCCGTGGGCAGCAGGGTGGCGGCGCAGGCCGTGGCCGTGGTGGCCAGCGCCAGGCGCCGGGCAGGAGCTAGGAATCATGACCGACACCCAGTCAACCGGCAAGTTGCGGATTACCCTGGTGCGGAGCACCATCGGCCGCCCGCCAGACCAGGAGCGCTCCGTGCGCTCCCTGGGCCTGCGCAAGCTGAACAGCACGGTGGTGCGTAACGATGATCCGTCCATCCGGGGGATCGTCAACAAGATCAGTCACCTGGTGAAGGTCGAGGAGGTCGCCGGCGAGTAGCCGGCGGACCTGGACCCCAGGGAAGAAGGTTGGGAACGATAATGCCCCTGACAATTGACGACCTGCGCCCAAGTGAGGGCGCGAGAACCAGCAAGCGTCGTCTGGGCCGAGGTCCCGGTAGTGGCCGCGGCAAGACGGCGGGCCGCGGTACCAAGGGCCAGAACTCTCGCGCCGGCGGTGGCGTTCGCCCAGGGTTCGAGGGTGGCCAGCTGCCGATCCAGCAGCGTATGCCGTACAAGCGCGGCTTCACCAACATCTGGCGCACGCGATGGGAGACGGTCAACGTCGGTACCCTCGCTGAGCTCGAGATCGACGGCCCGATCACGCCGGAACTGCTCGCCGAGCGCGGTGTTATCCGCTCGACGCGCTTCCCGGTCAAGATCCTCGGGAACGGCGAGCTCTCGTCCGCGGTGACCGTCAAGGCCCACGGCTTCTCCAAGGCCGCCAAGGAGATGATCGAGCAGGCCGGTGGTTCTGTTGAACTCCTCGAGCGCGACGACGAGTGGACCGAAGCTCGGCCGCGCACGCGCCGCCTGCCGCTCAACCGTGAGCTCAAGGCAATGCGTGTCGGTAAGGTCGGTGGACCGTCTCGCCGTGAGGCTCTGGCCCAACTGCGTGAGCGCGAGGGCAGCAAGGAGGCCTAGGCATGCTCCAGGCCGTACTCAACGCCTTCAAGATTCCCGACATTCGTCGGAAAATTCTCTACACCGTCGGGATGCTGGTGATCTTTCGAATGATCGCCAGCATTCCGGTGCCCGGTGTCGACCGCGGAGGCATTCGGTCGTATATCGAGACGAACCAGCTGCTCGGCATGCTGAACCTCTTCTCGGGTGGCGGCCTGCACAACTTCTCGATCGTCGCGCTGGGTGTGTACCCGTACATTACGGCGACCATCATCATGCAGCTCATGACGCCGATCATTCCGCGGCTGAACGAGCTGTCGATGGAAGGCCAGCAGGGCCGGAACCAGATCGACCGCTACACGCACTACATCGCGGTTCCGCTCGCGATGCTGCAGGGCTACGGCCAGATGCTGCTCTTCTCGAGCGACCAGAGCGGTAACCTGATCCGGGACTTCGGATTGTTCAACCGCGATACGTTCCTGCCAACGATTGCCATCCTGCTCACATTGACAGCCGGAACCATGTTGCTCGTCTGGATGGGCGAGCTGATCACGGAGAACGGGATCGGGAACGGAATCTCGATCATTATCTTTGGCGGAATCGTGGCCTCCTTGCCCGGCGCCGTCTGGAAATTGGTCTCCGGAGGTTCCGCCGCGCAGAACGTATTCGGCACGGTGCTGTTCGCGCTGATTGGTTTGCTAACCGTTGTCGGTATCGTGCTGATCAACGAGGGCCAGCGCCGCATCCCGGTGCACTACGCGAAGCGCATCCGATCGGGCCGGCAGTACGGCGGCAACACGACGAATATCCCGCTGAAGGTGAACAGCGCGGGCATGATCCCGCTCATCTTCGCCGTCAGCATCATGGTCTTCCCGGGCATGATCGCGAACTTCCTGTCCGGGTCGGGCACCAGTTGGGTGCGGAATGTGGCGTTCGACCTGAGCCGTTGGCTTAGCCCGAATACTGTCCCGTACAACATCGTGTACTTCTTTATGGTGATCGGTTTCACCTTCTTCTACACGATGGTGGTGTTCCAGCAGCAACGCATCCCGGAGTCGCTCCAGCGACAGGGGGCGTTCGTGCCGGGCATCCGTCCGGGGCGGCAGACGGCGGAGTACCTGCAGAAGGTGCTCTCCCGCATCACGATTGTCGGTGCGCTCTTCCTGGGCGTGGTCGCGATCCTGCCGTTCATCGCCTCCCGTATTACGGGAGTCGAGAACCTGCTGCTCAGTGCGACGTCGTTGCTGATCGTGGTCGGTGTGGCCATCGACACGATGCGGCAGCTCGAATCGCAACTGATGATGCGGAACTACGAGGGCTTCATCTCCTAGGCACGGCGCCGGCAGGGTGGGCAACCGCCCTGCCGGCTGCTGTTTGGCCGGTTACAGGGAGCGATTGATGTGTATGTGATCCTCATGGGAGCGCAAGGCTCCGGCAAAGGCACGCAAGCGGCGATCATCGGGCCGGAATTGAAGCTGGTGAAGGTCGCGACAGGCGACCTTTTTCGCGCCGCGATTGCGCAAGGGTCGGAGCTGGGCTTGCAAGTCCAGTCGATTCTCGAGTCAGGCAATCTGGTCCCGGATGAGCTGACCAACGCCATCGTCCAGGTCCGCCTGGCGCAGATCGCCGCCCAGAAGCATAAAGGTGAGGATGTCGGCGGGGCGCTGTTCGATGGATTCCCGCGGACGGAGCCGCAGGCCCGGGCGCTGGACGACATCCTGGCGAGCCAGGATGAGCAACTGACGGCGGTGGTCGAGATCGACGTGCCGCGCGAGAAGCTCATCACCCGCCTCGCCGGGCGCCGCACCTGCGAGTCGTGCGGGGCGGTCTATCACGTTCAGTCGGATCCGCCGCAGGTCGAGGGTATCTGCGACAAGTGTGGTGGGTCGCTGGTGCAGCGCGAGGACGACACGCCCGCCGCGATCACGCGCCGGCTGTCGATCTACGACGACCAGACGCGGCCGTTGCTGGACTACTACCGTGAGCGGGGCGTGTTGAAGACGGTGAACGGTGACCAGGATATCCAGCACGTTACGGCGGAGATTCTCGCCGCAATCGAAGAACGCGCCAGCGCTTAGGAAGACACGTCCACCCATGCCCATCTCGATCAAGAACGACAAGGATATCGCGAAGATGCAGGAGGCCGGGCACATCGTGTCCGTCTGCCACCAGCGCGTCGAGCCCGCCGTCCGGCCCGGTGTCACCACTGGCGAGCTGGACGCGATCGTTGTCGATACCCTGCGCGAGTTCGGGGCGGTGGCGAACTTCCTTGGCTATAACGGGTTCCCGAGCTCGATCTGCGCCTCGACGAACGAGGAGATCGTGCACGGGTTTCCCGGGAAACGTGTTCTCCAGGACGGAGACATCATCTCCCTCGATTTCGGCGCGATCGTCGACGGATGGCACGCCGACTCCGCGTGGACGTATCCGGTTGGGCCCATTGCGGACGACGCGCAGCGGCTCCTGAAGGACACGGAAGAGGCGTTGTGGCAAGGGGTGCGGGCCGCGCGGGCCGGTAACCGGCTCGGCGAGATCGGCCATGCCGTCGAGGCCTACGCCGCCCCGCGAGGCTACGGCATCGTGCGCGGCTATGGCGGGCATGGCATCGGCCGGCGCCTGCACGAGGACCCGCATGTGCCGAACTATGGCGAGGCCAACTGGGGTCCACGCCTTATGAAGGGCATGACCCTTTGCGTCGAGCCGATGCTGACACTGGGCACCGACGAGACGAAGGTGCTGGACGATGACTGGACCGTGGTCAGCGCGGACGGCACGCTTTCCGCTCACTTCGAGTTCACGATCGCGATTACCGACGATGAACCGCTCATCTTGACACCGCGGCTCGGGACAGTGGTAGAATAGGTCTTCGTGACGCATGTCTCCGGACATGCGTTATCGGCGTGTGCTGCCTGCCTGGTCGTGAGATTGGGCGGAGCAGGGGCACATGGCGGGGGATGATCCAGTGGATCGCCCGGGAACTGTCTTCCTGACACTCGCATTCCTGGCTCTCGCAGACCGCTAGATGAGTTCACCCGGCAGACTGCCGGGATGGGATGACGAGGAGGACGCAATGAAGGTTTCGGCATCGGTTAGCAAGCGGTGTGAGCGCTGCCGCATCATCCGCCGCAAGGGTATTGTGCGGGTGATCTGCAGCAACCCCCGGCACAAGCAGCGCCAGGGTTAATTGGCAGAGGCGGTCCGGAGTACCAGCTGCTGCTGGGTTTGATATCGGGCCGCATATTGGCGAGAGGTAAGCATGGCCAGAATTTCGGGCGTGGATCTCCCGCGCGAGAAGCGCGTGGAAGTCGGACTGACCTACATCTACGGCATCGGTCTCCACACCAGCCAGAGGATTCTCGATCAGACGGGTGTGAGCCCGGACACGCGTGTCCGTGATCTCACTGATGACGAGACGAACCGGCTGCGTGAGGTGATCGACCGCGACTACCGCGTCGAGGGTGACCTTCGCCGTGAGGTCTCGATGAACATCAAGCGATTGATGGACATCGGGTCGTACCGTGGCATACGGCATCGCCGTGGCCTTCCGCTCCGTGGCCAGCGCACGCGCACCAACGCGCGCACGCGCCGTGGTCCGAAGCGGCCGGTGGGACGCAAGAAGTAGTGTGACCCGGTGCTCGTCGGGTGGAGATGGGCTGTGTCCCGTTGGTGATCTCCGACGGAATCCGAATGAATGACCCATTTGATGGTGTACGTGGAGGCAATGATCCGGTATGTCAGATCGACGCCGTGGTGGTGCTAGTCAAAAAGCAGGACGTATTCGACGTCGTGATCGGAAGAACATTCCCCGAGGGAAGGCGTTCATCCGCGCGACCTTTAACAACACGATCGTGACGCTGACGGATCCGAACGGGAACGTCATCGCCTGGTCGAGTGCCGGCGCCAACGGGTTCAAGGGCTCGCGCAAGAGCACCCCGTTCGCCGCGCAGATGACGGCCGAGGCGGCCGCCCGCCGCGCGCAGGAGCATGGACTCCGGCAGGTGGACGTGTTCGTCAAGGGCCCGGGTTCTGGTCGTGAGATGGCGATTCGCTCGCTCCAGGCCAGTGGTGTCCAGGTGATCTCGATCACCGACACGACGCCGATCCCGCACAACGGATGTCGCCCGCCCAAGCGCCGGCGCGTGTAGTTCGACGAACGGTTACACGATCTGTTGTGGACGGTTCTCCACCTAACGGGGACGAACCGGACGCGCCGCATCACCACTCAATGGTGAGAAGGCGACGCGAGGAGGCGAAACGGCTTGTTGCAGCAACCCGAATTCACAATCAAGACAGTCGAGACGGGGCGCAACTACGGTCGCTACGAGATCGAGCCGCTTGAGCCAGGCTATGGCACGACGCTGGGGAATGCGCTTCGCCGCATCCTGCTGCGCTCGCTCGAGGGGTGCGCCATTTCGCGCATCCGCATCGACAATGTCTGGCACGAGTTTGCGACCATCCCTGGCGTCCGCGAGGACGTCACGGAGATCGTGCTCAATCTCAAGGCGATCCGTCTGCGTCGCGTGACGGAGATCCAGAATGAAGCGCGCGCCCACCTCTATGTCCGTGGGGACAGCGAGGGCGAGCGCGTGGTGACCGCCGGCGATGTCGAGTGGCCGGTCGAGGTCGATCTGGTCAACCCTGACCAGCCGATCGCGACGCTCTCGTCGGCCGACGCGGTCATCGACATGGATCTCTGGATCAACCGCGATCGCGGGTATCGGCCGGCCGAGGCCGCCGAGACGGTCGCGCTCGGTGAGATCCCGATCGACGCCATTTACACGCCGATCGTCCGCGTGAACTACGTGATCCAGCAGACCCGCGTCGGGTCGGAGGTCGACTACGACCGGCTGATCATGGAGATCCTGACGGACGGCACGGTTGAGCCGGACGACGCGCTCTCGCAGGCGGCGCAGGTCCTTATGGACCACGCGCGGGTCTTCGCCGAGTTCACGCGGCCCGAGCCGGAGATCGCGGCGAACTCGTTCATCTCCGAGGAAGTCCAGAACAAGCCGCTGGCGGATCTGGGCCTCTCGCCGCGCGTGCTGAACGCGCTGCGCAGCAAGCAGATCGACAAGGTTGGCCAGGTGCTGACCATGGACCCCGATCAGCTGCTGTCGATCCGGAACTTTGGCCCACGTTCGCTCACGGAGCTTCGCGAGAAGCTCGCCGAGTTCGGCTACCTGCCGGAGGCCACCGCCGACGCGCTGTTGGCGGAGTCGGGCGATGAGGACGTGGATTTTGCGGAGGCGATCGGCGAGACCGCCGGCACCGTGGCCGCAGGCGATGAGGAAATCAACTCATGAGGCACAGGAAGGCTGGCCGCAAGTTCGGCCGCAACCCAAGCCAGCGCAAGGCGATGCTGCGGCAGCTGGCGATCTCGCTCATTCTTAACGAGCGTATCGTGACCACCGAGGCGAAGGCCAAGGAGCTGCGCAGCGTCGTCGAGAAGCTCGTCACGATCGCGCGCGAGGATTCCTCGCACACGCGCAACATCGTGACGTCGCGCCTGGCACACGACAAGACGGTCGACCGCCTCTTCACCGAGGTGGCGCCGCGCTTCGCCGACCAGAACGGCGGTTACACCCGCATGGCCAAGCTCGGCCTGCGCAAGGGTGACGCCGCGCCGATGGTCCTGATCGAGTTTGTTGACTAGTTCGCGTGGAGGGGCTGCAACGCCGGGAGGCGGGCGGCCCGTCCATCGTTCCTGACACATGACGGCACCGGCATTGGGAACACTGAAGCTCACGCTTGCCTACGACGGAACCGGCTTCAGCGGGTCCCAGCGCCAACGAAATGGCCGAAGTGTGCAGGAGGATCTCGAGGACGCGCTCTCGAGGTTGAATGGCCAGGGGACCGCAGTTGCCCTGGCGGGTCGGACGGATGCGGGAGTCCACGCGGTTGGCCAGGTAGCCAGCGTGCCGGACGCGCGCCCGGGGATGTCCGACGAGCGCATGATGCAGGCGATCAACGCGCATCTCGCCGATGACCTTGCGGTCGTGGCGGTTGAGCGATGGGCAGCCGGCTTTCATGCGCGGTACGACGCGACCTGGCGGGAATACCGCTATCGCGTCTCGTGGGGACCGCCCCAGCCGTTGCAGCGTCTTCGGGCGTGGCAGCGGGTGTCGGCCTTGAACCTCGACGAGATGCGGGCCGGGTGCGCCTATCTCGCGGGTCCGGTTGACCTGGCCGCGTTCGCCGGAAACGGCGTCGGCGTGCCGGGGAAGCCCGTCGCCGGAACGCGCGGCACGGTTCGCACGATCCGGTACTGCGGGATCCGACCGGTCGACGACTGGTGGGGGGACGCACCGGGAGCGGGCGCTGGCGTCGAGCTTCGGATCGTCGCGGACGGATTCCTGCCACAGGCCGTGCGCACGATCATGAGCGCGTTGGTCGATATCGGACGAGGGGCGCGGCCATCGGAATGGCTCGGTCACCTCATAGCAGCGGGTGACCGACGATTGGGCCCGCAAACAGCGCCGCCACACGGGTTGATACTCTGGCGAGTAGGGTACGGAGACGACGTCCCGGACCCCGACCCACCGGGCGAGCACACGGGAGATGAGATTGTCGTCCCCCGGTTACATGGTTAAGGGAGCAAGGAACGTGGATCGCAAGACCTACTCAGCCAAGCCTGGCGATGTCCAGCGCAAGTGGTTCGTGGTCGACGCGGAGGGGTTGACCCTCGGCCGTCTGGCTACGACCGTCGCCGCGACGCTGCGCGGCAAGCACAAGGCGATGTACACGCCGCACATTGACACGGGCGACTACGTTATCGTGATCAACGCCTCCAAGGTGAAGGTCACCGGTAACAAGGAAACCCAGAAGTTCTACTACCGCCACTCGGACTACCCGGGCGGCCTGAAGACGACCTCGCTCAAGGATATGCGCGCGCGCCATCCGGAGCGGATCATCGAGAGCGCCGTCCGCGGTATGCTGCCGGGCAGCAACCTTGGCCGCCAGCAGCTGAAGAAGCTGAAGGTGTACCCCGGCTCCAACCATCCGCATGCGTCCCAGAACCCGACGCAGCTGGAGCTCGATGACACGGCGTCGCGCGCCTAAGTCGTAAAGAGGAGCAACCATGAGCGAATCCACCCAGGCCAGCAAGGGCCAGTACTACTACGGCGTTGGTCGCCGCAAGACCTCGGTCGCGCGCGTGCGCCTCTATCCGGGCACCGGCCGCGTCACCATCAATGGCAAGACCGCTGGTGACTACTTCGGCGGCCGCGGCCTGAACCAGTCGCTCCTGATGGCGCCGCTGCGCCAGACGGCGACCACCGAGAAGTTCGACGTTGTCGCCTCTGTGGTCGGCGGCGGTGTCTCCGGCCAGGTTGGCGCGGTGCGCCACGGCATCTCGCGCGCCCTCGTCCGCTTCGACGCGGAGCTTCGCCCGGCGCTGAAGAGCGCGGGCATGCTTACGCGCGACGCCCGCATGAAGGAGCGCAAGAAGGTCGGCCTCAAGCGCGCCCGCAAGGCGCCGCAGTACACCAAGCGCTAGCGATCACGATCCGCGTTTGGTCCGGCGTGGCCACCGGGAGCCCGGCATATTGCCGGCGCTCCGGTGGCCTTGTCCGTTAACATGATGTCGTCTTCGATTTTGGCCCGTCACTCCTCATCTTCCATACCCTCACGAGGCCGCCCAGCATCCATGTTCCGCTTTCGCAAAAACAAACCACCTCGATCATTCCTGCGGCGTACCATTACCCGCGTCATGCGCGCGATTGGCATCACGATCCTCATCGCCGCCATCGCGGCCTGGTACCTCGTGTTCCGTATTGTCGAGGAGGACCATTGGCCGCCGCCCGCCGATGCAGTGACGGCCGCTCAGGCCCAAGCCGCGACGGAGGCCTTCGCCCGGCGAAATGATCCCAAGCGAGACGACGTCGCGATCCCCTATGCGCCCACCACGGCCGCCGACGTGCAGCTCTATGTGGAAGGGAAAACTTTCTTTCCCGCCATCATTGACGACATCAATGCCGCCGAATCGTCGGTCCATGTGATGATGTTCGGCTTTTACCCCGGCGAATGGGGCACGAAAATCGCCGACGCCCTCACCGCCAAAGCCGACGAGGGGGTGGAAGTCCGCGTCTCCGTCGATCGATATGGCTCAAAGGTCTTCACGGAGAACAGCGACCTCTACAAGGAGGTCTCGTCGTCGGGCGTCGAGGTGGTGGTCAACGACATCTTCCCCATGCAGGCGGAGGGCGAGCTGCCGAACCGAGACCGCTCCTGGATCCAGGACGAAGTGGGGCAAGCCGACCATCGCAAGGTGATCGTGATCGACGGCAAGGTTGGCTGGATCGGAGGGGCCGGCTTCGAGGACCACTTCGCGAACGGCGGGTACCACGATGTCTTCGTGCGTGTGACCGGGAATGTCGTGAGCCAGATGCAGGCGGTCTACCTGACCAGCTTCTATGCGTATGGCGGCGTGGTGCCGGGCGAGCCTGGCTCGCTGGCGCGCGTACTTCCCTGAACCGTCGGATCCGGGCCGCATTCCCACGACACTGGTGCAGAACATCCCCGGTGGTTTCGTCCCGGCGACACAGGCGATCCGCGAGGCGATGGAGACGGCGACAACCTCGCTAGACGTCATGAACCCGTACTTCACCGATCCGGGCATGATTGACCGCATCGCGGACGCCTCGAAGCGCGGTGTGGACGTGCGGATCCTCGTATCCCAGGAGTCGAACAACAAACCGGCAGACGCCGCCCTCCGGCATGAATATGGCCGCCTGACCGGCTCCGGCGTTGAGGTGTGGGAGTATCCCGCGGTCATGCACGCGAAGGTGATCATCGCCGACGACACATTGATCGTCGGGACGGTGAACCTCGACGCCTGGGCGCTCTACCGCAACCTCGAGATCGCGCTGATCTTCGATGACGGGCAACTGGCCGACCAGGCACGTCAGGAGTGGATCGAGCCGGATATTGCCCGCTCGCGGCCCGGAGAGGCCCCGGACGGCACGGTCGATCGGGTGAAGAGCTGGTTCTGGGACAAGCTCACGTACTTCCTGTAGCGTCTACCCCGGCTGCCCGCCGGATGGCGGCTTCGACGGCAAGCTCGGTCGCGATCGTCAGTGGCAGGACAGTCGCCGGATCGGTTGGCCCTTCGTTGACCGTCGAGGCGAACGCCACATCGCCATCCGCGACGGTATGCGACGGCCAGACGGTTCGCGCAAGTGCATCGTGCGCCGCCACACACATCCGGGTCAGCGCATCATGCCCGCAGGCGACATCGGTAACGACGGCCATGAGCGTGGTGTTTTGACGGAATGGTGGCGGGCCAGACATCGCCTGGAGCAGCGCGGGGCGCGGGTCCTCGACCGGGGCGACCACGCCAAGCGCATTGACGACGACCGCCGCGGTCACCGTCCCACCGAGTACCTCGACTTGCGATATCGCGAAGCCTCCCGGCTGCGTGTCCGGCGGGACCCAGGATCTTGCCCCACGTTGCGCCGGCCCCGACGCCCACCTGACCCGTCTCGACCTGCGAGAGGGGAACGGCGGTGCGAAATGCAAGGGCGCCGTCATCGACGGTCGGGATCTCCGGTTGCACGGTCGCGAGATCGAAGATGACGGCCGCCGGTACGATCGGCACAGGGATCGCGGGCGTCTGGACACCGCGTCCGAGGTTCGCGAGCGCCGTCATGACCCCTTCTGCGGCACGCAACCCGAACGCACTGCCGCCCGTGAGGAGGATCGCGTCGGCTCGCTGCACCGTCGCTCCGGTCGCGAGCAGGTCCAACTCCCGAGTGCCCGGGGCCGCGCCCCGCACCTCCGCCGCCGTCAGTGCCGGGGCGTCGAAGGCGATGACGGTGCAGCCTGTGCGCGCTGGCAGATCGGTTGTGTGCCCGATGCTTACGCCCGGCACGTCCCTGATTGTGGTGGCTACCATGTCAGCGCCAACCCCGGCACCGCGATCGACATGCGGCCGGTGAAGTGCTCGCGTGCCGCCGCGGCCTGCTTCGCCGGATCATGCTCTTCCCAGATGTGTGTCAGCACGAGGTTACGCGCGCCGGCCCGCTCGGCGAGCTGTGCCGCCTGCTGTGGCGTGTAATGCATATGCCGGATTACTTCCGGATCAGCATCTGGCGGGGCGGCCGCTTCGGCGATCACCACCGCGGCGCCCTCGGCGATCGCGTCAAGGTCTCCGTCGGTGCCGCTGTCCGCTCCGTAGAAGAGATCGTCCGAGCCGTCGTTGGACTGCACGCGGATCGCCCAGCATGGGATCAGGTGCGCCGTCGGGGCGAAGCGCAACGTGAAGTCGCCGATCTGCAGCGTGCCATTCGGGTCGTACTCCGCCATGTCGTAGACCGCGGAGAAGTACGTGTCGTCGTCGTTGGACGTCTCCCAGAGCGTTACGGCCCGTTCCATGAAATCCAGGCCACCCGGCGGCAGGAAGAGCGGAATGCGCTTTTCAGGTCGCACCGGGTTGTACGCCAGTGCGAAACGCAGCGCGAACAGGTCCAGTACGTGATCCAGATGCAGGTGCGAGATGACGATCGCGTCGAGCGTCCGGAAGTCGGCATGCTTGCGAAGTTCAGTCGCCGTGCCGGGACCCAGGTCCAGGACCAGCGACGTCGACTCCGTCTGCACGAGGTAACCGGAGCATCCTTGCCCGGTGCCGACGCCGGCGGCGCTCCCACCGAGGACCGTGAGTTTCTTCATGCGGGATTCCTCCCTTGTTCGACGAGCGGCACGGCAATCTGTACGCGAACGTTGCGCTTGCTTATCGGCCTTTGGTCGATCGGGCCGAGGGGTCGCTCCCGCTTTGCCCCTGCTTCGCAGGGTCACCCGGCGACCCTTGCGGGGTCGGCCCCTACAACAGGAATGTCTCCGGAGGACGTCTCAGCGGCCGACCTCGAGCACCTCGGTCAGGTGGCTCACGTCGTTCCAAAGCTCGATTCGGGTATGGTCTGGCGTCACGATCACGTGCCCCACGGAGCAGTTGGCGACAGCATACAGTGCCATATCCGGGTCCGGGTTGCGATGGAGCTGCGCATAGAAGGAGCCGATCACACCACCGTGGGCGACCGCGGCGACTGTTTTCCCCTCGTACCGCTCGATGATGCCGAGGAACGCGGCGATGACCCGCTCGGCAAAGCCACGGCGCGATTCGCCGCCCGGGAACGCGAGGTCAAGATTGGCGATGCTGGCCAGGTCGTCCCGCAGCTCCGGGAACTGCTTGATCACCTGCTGGAAGGTCAGCCCCTCGGCATCACCGAAGTTCATCTCGCTGAGTCCGGGAACGACGATTGGTGATTGACCAGTGACCGCACCGATTGCCTCAGCAGTGCGACGGGCCCGCTGCAGGGGACTGGTCAGGAGGGCGTCCAGCGTGACGGCCTCGAAGCGGGAGCCGAGCTCCTTCGCCTGGCGCTCGCCGGTCTCGTCCAGGGGGATGTCGGTGGCGCCGACGAACAGGCCATTGACGTTGCCGGCCGTCTGGCCGTGGCGCACGAGATACAGCTCGGTTTGCCCCTGCGCGGGGTGGGTGAGGACGTCCGATACGTGAAGACGATCGCGATCTGGCATACGTGGGGCTTGCTCCGTCGTTGGTCGAAACATGTTGGGCCCCGCCTCTGGTGGAGGCGGAGCCCTTCCATACTATCGCGCCGGATCGCCGGGCACCCTAGCCGCGGACGTCCAGCGTGTCGCGTAGTCCGTCCCCGAGGAGGTTGAGCGCGAGCACGGTGATCATGATCGCGAGGCCCGGGAACACGCTGATCCACCATGCTTGCCGGATGAAGTTGCGGCCCTCGCTGAGCGTCAGGCCCCAAGTCGGCGTTGACGGATCCACCCCAAGGCCGAGGAACGTCAGGCCCGATTCGGCGAGAATCCCGAGACCGACCGCGAACGTTGCCTGCACGATGATCGGGGCCATGGTGTTCGGGAGGATGTGCTTCATGATGATCCGCCGGTCCGAGGCGCCGACCGCGCGAGCGGCGACCGTGTATTCCTCCTCGCGCAGGCTCAGCACCTCGCCGCGAACCACGCGGGCGAAGTCGTCCAGGTAGGCGATGGAGATGGCGATGATGATGTTCTGGATGCCGGCACCGAAGATCGCCACCATGCCGACGGTGAGGATGATCTCCGGGAACGCCCAGAGAAAATCCATGAATCGCATGATCAGGCTGTCGATCCATCCGCCGAAATACCCGGCGATGAGGCCGAGGGTGACGCCGATCACCATCGAGAGCACGGCGACGGAGACGCCGACGCTGAGCGAGATGCGCGCGCCATCCATCATGCGGCTGAGGATATCGCGGCCGAAGGAGTCGGTCCCGAACGGGTGCGACCAGCTCGGCGCGCCGAAGAGCTCGTAGTCGTCGGCGTCCGGGTCGTACGGGGTGACGAACGGGCCCAGCAAGCGCGATGAGGATCAGCACAAGGAGGATCGTCGAGCCGATGATCATCTTCTTGTCGCCGCGGAAGTTGCGCCAGAAGCGCTGCATCGCGGTCGGGGATTCGACCTGCCGTCCTGCGGCCATGGTGGCGCTATGCATACTTGATCCTCGGATCCAGGAACGTATAGAGGATGTCCACGACGAGGTTCGCCATGACGAAGATCAGCGACACGACGAGGATCGCGCCCTGCACCATCGGATAGTCCTTGTCGAAGATCGCGCCGACGAGCAGGCGCCCGATACCCCGGATGGAGAAGACGGTTTCGATGACCACCGTGCCGCTCAGGAGCAGGGCGACCTGGATGCCGGCGACCGTCACGACGGGGATCATCGAGTTCCGTAGACCATGGCCGATCACGACCCGGCGTTCGCTGATGCCTTTCGCCCGCGCCGTCCGGATGTAGTCGCTGCTCATCGCCTCGAGCAGCCCGGCCCGGATGAACCGCGTCAGGATGGCGGCATAGGCGGGTCCGATCGCGAGGGCGGGCATCAGCACATGGCTGAACCAGGGCCAGAATCCATCCTCGGTGAGCGAACTGTAGCCGAGCGAGGGAAGCCAGCCGAGATTGACCGCGAACACCAGGATCAGGATGATGCCGAACCAGAAGCTCGGCATGCTGACGCCGAGGAAGGCGAAGATGCTCACGGCGAAATCGACCGGGGTGTTGCGCCTTCAACGCGGACAGGATGCCGGCGGGTACGGCGATCGCCAGGGAGATGATGAACGCCACGATCGAGATGCTCATCGTCTTCGGCAAGCCGGACGCGATGGCGCTCTTGACGCTTTCGACGCCGGTGATCGACGTCCCGAGGTCGCCGCGCAGGATATCGCTGACCCAACGGACGTACTGAACGAAGACGTTCTCGTTCAAACCGAGCTTTTGGCGAAGTGCCTCAGCCGCCTCCGGGGTGTACTCCGGGCCAAGCATGTTCAGCACCGGGTCACCGGGGATCGCCCGGATGAGGAAGAAGACGAGGGTGGCAACTCCCCAGATGATGATCAGGCTATGGAGTAGCCGCCGGATGATGTATCGGGTCACGGGGTGGGCCTCCCGGAAGTTCCGGCCGGATCATGCGACCCGGCCGGAGATGTGTCCCTGTCATTGCGACTACTTGTCGAGCCAGATGTGCTCGAGATACCGCTGCTCAGGGACGTTCACGTAGCCCTTGACGTAGTCGTAGAACGCCGTCACATCGGGGGCGTGATACAGGAAGACGAACGGCACGTCCGTATTCGCAAGGTCCTGGACCTGGCGCAGAAGCTCGATGCGCTTCTCCTGGTCAGCCTCGTTGCGCTGGCCATCCAGCAGGTCGTCCATCTCCTGGTTGCTGTACCCGACCGGGTTGGAGGGACCGCCGGTGTGGAAGAAGTTCCAGATACCGTCGTCCGGATCCGTGTCGACCACGCTACCGAGGATGCTGAAGTCGTAGTCGCCGACGTTACGCCGCTCGACGTACGCATTTGTCTGCATCTGGTCGATCTGGGTGTCAAGCCCGATCTCGGTGAGCTGGTTGCGGAGCGTCTCGACCACGCGGTCGTTCGGCGTGCCGGTGATGAAGATTGGCTGGAGGTCGGTGAGACCCGCGCTCTCGGCGAGGGATTTCGCCTCATCGAGATTGAACGCCTGTGGGTCCTCGACGTTTTCCGGCGCCTGGTAAACCCAGTCGAAGGCCGGCGCGAGGGGGCCGACGGAGCGCGTCGCGCGTCCGAAGAATGCCTTGTTGATGAGGTCGTCTCGGTCGACCGCCTTGGCGATCGCCATACGGGCGTCGATGTTGTCCCACGGCGGGTTGTAGGTGATGGAGATGCCGTACCAGTTGGTGCCCGGAGCCTCGACCATCTGGATCTCGCCCACTCCGGCGATCTGGTCGTACCCGATCAGTGGCAAGATGTCGACGGCATCGACATCGTTCGCCTCGAGCGCGCTAACGAGCGTGGAGTCCTCCGCGACAAGCTGGACGATGACCTTGTCCAGCGGTGGCCGGCCACCGTACCACCCGTCGAAGGCGACCATCTCGAAGCCGCCACCGACCTCAACCGTCTCCGGCACGATCATGAACGGCCCGCATCCGACCGGCGCGAGACCGAACTGGTCGTCGCCCATCTCCTCGATGGCCCGCTTGGGAACCGGGGTGAGGGCGCGTCCCGGGCCGCGGCTCGCTACGGTCGCGAGGAACGGCGCCGACGGGGCGGCGAGCGTGATGTCGAGCGTCAGGTCGTCGGTGGCGACCATCTCGGTGATGTTCGCCAGCTTGTTGGCCTGCGGCGAGGCGTAGTCCGGATCGCTGTTCCGCTCGTAGGTGTAAACGAAGTCGTTGGCGGTGAGGGAGTCGCCGTTGTGGAAGGTCAACCCATCGCGCAGGTGAAAGGTGTACTGCGTGCCATCTTCGCTGACGTCCCACGTCTCGGCGAGGTCGGCGATGACGCCGAGTTGCTCATCGAACTGGACGAGGCCGGAGAACAGGTTGGAGAGCATCTCGCCGGCAACGATGCCGAGCGTCACCTGCCCTGGATCGAGCGTTGGGATCTGACCAAGGCCGAACCCCCAGCGCAGCTCTCCGCCCTGCTTGGGCTCATCCTGCGCGGAGGCCGATACCGGGCGCCTGGCGACGGGGGCGGCCGCCACGCCGGCCAGCCGGGTAGCATAGGCGACCGCGCCACTGGCGGCGGCCACTTCAAACAACGTACGCCGGGAAACGCGAGGTCCACTAAGCACGCTCCAGTCGATGGAGTGAGAGGTCTTCATGCTGGTCCTCCTGACCGCTAATGCGACGACCGGACTAGGTTGTAGAGCACGTGGCGTCATTATCAGGAGGGTCGTCAATGCCGTCAACAGGGAGCGCGCGCAGGTTATGCATTCCGCTCCTTGTCAGGCGTCGGTGTCGACCACCGATTGGCCGTAGTCGCAGAGATGGAGGAGGGGACAGGTTTCGCAGCGTGGTCGCTGCGACTTGCAGACCTGCCGGCCATGCGTGATGGTCTCGACATGGACGGCGTAGACCCGTTGAGCCTCGGGGCCGATGAGCTCCTCCAGGAGTCGCTGCTTGGACGCGGTGCTTGCCCTGCCCGGGAGGATGCCGAGTCGCGTCATGACGCGCCCAACGTGCGTATCGACAGGCATCGCCGGCATCCCGAGCGCAAAGATGAGGACGCACGCCGCCGTTTTTGGCCCGACGCCTTCCAGGTCTGTCAGCCAGCGCATGGCGTCCTGGACCGGGAGGGCCGCCAGGAAATCGAGGTTGAGATTCGTCGTGCTCGCGGGAGATCGCGCGGAGGACGGCCTGGATGCGCGGCCCCTTGGTATTGGACAGCCCGCCAGGCCGGATGGCGTCGATGACCTCCTCGACCGAGGTGTCCCGGACGTCTTCCCATGTCGGAAGCTCTTCACGAAGGCGAGCCATCGCGCGGCTGGAGTTCACGTCGCTGGTACTTTGTGAGAGGATCGTGCCGATGAGGGTCGACAGCGGATCGCCGTTCGGTCGCAACAGGCGAGGTCCGTATTCGATGTCGAGCAGCCGCTCTACCTCGTCGAACTTCGTGATAATGTCGTCATTGAAGGTGATAGGTGTCGACATCCCGTCTCCGTGGCCCAATCCCGCCGCCGATGGTATACTCCGACAGTTTGCGCGGTCGACGGGAGGATACACTACATCGGATGAGCATGCGGCACCCGGCAATCAACGACAGAGACCATCGCCTCACGGCCCAAACCGGGTCGCCGGGGCTCTTTTTTTATCTGCGAGCGCGGGATCGTCGCCTTGCACACGGGAGGACCAGATGAGCGAGAGGCGATTGCTGATCCATGGTGGCCGCGTGGTTGATCCGGCATCGGGCCGGGATGAGGTGACGGACGTCCTCATCGTGGATGGTACCGTCGAGGCGATCGGGATCGATCTCGCCAGCGACGGAGCCGAGGTCATCGAGGCGTCCGGCATGCTGGTGACGCCGGCATGGATCGATGTTCATGTGCATCTCCGCCAGCCGGGGTTCGACGAGAAAGAGACGGTCGAGTCCGGTACCGCGGCGGCCGTGGCCGGCGGATTCGGCGCCGTGGCCTGCATGCCGAACACGAAGCCCGCGCTCGACTCACCCGAGGTTATCGGGGCCCTGCTGGACGACGCTGAGAAGACTGGCCATGCGGCGGTCTACCCGATCTCATCGATCACGAGGGGTCGCGCGCTGAAAGAGCCGGTCGATTTCGAGGCGGTGATCCAGGCCGGGGCGATCGGGTGGTCCGACGATGGCGACACGACACCGGACAGCGCGATCATGCGCCAGGTGCTCGAGGAGTCGAAGCGGCTCGGGCGCCCGGTGATCGTCCACTGCGAGGATAAGCCGCTGGCCTCCGGAGCGATGCACGAGGGAGAGGTCTCGCGCCAGCTCGGCATCCCCGGTATCCCCGCCGCGGCTGAAGAGATCATCATTGCGCGCGACCTGATGCTCGCCGAGCTGACGGGCGGTTGGCTGCATGTATGCCACGTCAGCACCGGACGCGGCATCGAGCTGATCCACGAGGCGAAGGAACGGGGCGTGCATGTGACGGCTGAGGTCATGCCGCACCACCTCGTGATGAGTGACGAGTGGGTGGCCGGCAGCCGCGAGCTTCACAACACGAACGAGGCAGCCGGCGAGCCGGGAACGCCCGGCGACCCGAACACCAAGGTCAACCCGCCGCTGCGACCGATCGAGGATACGGAAAAGCTCCTGAAGGCGTTGCAGGAGGGCTGGTTCGATTGCTTCGGCACCGACCATGCGCCGCATGCCCCAGCCGACAAAACCGGCGACTACGTGACGGCGGCGTTCGGCCTGAGCGGGCTGGAATTCGCCTTCCCCGCCACCTACGCGCTGGTGCGCGCCGGGCACATCGGGGTGAACGACCTCGTGCGGTGGTGGACGGTCGAACCGGCGAAGGTGATCGGTATCGAGACGCCGACGATCGCCGAGGGCAAGCCGGCCAGCGTCACGGTGTTCGATCCCGATCGCTCGTGGGTCGTGACGCCGGAGGCGCTGAAGACGAAGAGCAAGAACACGCCGCTGCTCGGGATGACGCTGCGTGGGCAAGCGGTCCTGACGATGGTAGACGGGAAGGTAGAGCACCGTGCCTGAGAAACGATTCGTCCCAGAATGGGATGCCGCGCTGGCGCTGGCCGACGGCACGATTTTCCGTGGCAAGGGGTTCGGCGCGGATACCGACGGTCTCGGGGAGGTGGTTTTCACCACGTCTATGACCGGGTATCAGGAGGTCTGCACGGACCCCTCCTTCCGCGGGCAGATCGTCTGCATGACGTACCCGCTGATCGGCTCCTACGGCATCAATGACGAGGATGACCAGTCGCGCCAGCCATGGATCGCCGGGCTGGTGGTCCATGAGAACGTCACCCAGCCATCCAACTGGCGCTCCAGGCAGACGATCGACGACTACTTGAAGAAGAACGGCATCCCCGGGATCCACGGTGTTGATACCCGCGCATTGACACGACATATCCGCGCGGTTGGTGACTTGCGCGCCGTGCTCGTCCACAACGCGAGGGACATCCCTGACGACGAGCTGGTCTCCCGGGCGAAAGGCGCACCGCTACCGGGCGAGCAGGATGTCGTTGACCAGGTGATGGCCCATGAGGAAATCACCTACGGCGACGAGAACGTCGATGGGCCGCTCGTCGTGGTGCTCGACTGCGGCGTGAAGCAGAACATCATCGACTCGCTGACTTCCCGCGGCGCGCGTGTCCGGGTGCTGCCCTATGGCACGCCCTACTCGCGGGTGCAGGAGCTGAATCCGGATGGCGTGATCGTCTCGCCGGGACCAGGCGACCCGGCCAATCTCGATGATGGGCTAGGCCTCGTCCGCTCGCTGCTCGAGGAGAGGCGGCCGTACTTCGGCATCTGCCTCGGCCACCAGCTGCTGGCTCGCGCGATCGGCGCGAAAACCGACAAGCTGAAGTTCGGCCATCGTGGCGGTAACCAGCCGGTGATCGACGAGCGCAACGGCCGTGTCACGATGACCGCGCAGAACCACAGCTTCCAGGTCGAGCTGGACTCCGTCCCGTTCGACGCGGGATGGAAGGTGGCGCTCCGCAACCTCAACGACAACTCGGTCGAAGGGTTGACGCACACCGAGCTGCCGGTCCTCTCGGTGCAGTTCCACCCTGAGGCGTCACCGGGCCCGGCCGATAACGGCGTCCTGTTCGACGAGTTCGTCCAGCTCATCTCGGGATCCCACCAGGGCCAGGAAGGGTAAGCAAGCGTGTCCACGACCACATCCATGACGCCGGTGGAGAAGCCCAAGAGCGTCCTTGTCATCGGCTCCGGCCCGATCGTCATCGGCCAGGCCGCGGAGTTCGACTACGCCGGCACGCAGGCCTGCCAGGCGCTGCGCGAGGAGGGGATCCGCGTCATCCTCGTCAACTCCAACCCGGCGACGATCATGACCGACGAGGATATCGCCGACGCCGTCTACATCGAGCCGCTGACGCCTGATGTCATCCGCCGCATCATCCAGCGCGAGCGTCCGGACGGCCTGCTGCCGACGCTCGGCGGCCAGACCGGCCTGAACCTCGCCGTGAAAGTCGCCGAGCTGGGCATTCTCGACCGCTACGGCGTGAAGCTGCTCGGCACGCCGCTGGACGCGATCCAGATGGCGGAAGACCGCGAGCTGTTCAAGGACCTCCTGCAGCGTATCGGCGAGCCGGCGATCGAGAGGCAGATCGTTCACTCTATGGACGAGGCGCGCGAGTTCGCCAAGCGGGTGACACTGCCGCTGGTCATCCGCCCTGCCTATACCCTGGGCGGCACGGGCGGCGGCGTCGCCACCACGCCCGAGGAGCTGGACCGGATCGTGACCTCCGGCCTGAACGCCAGCCCGATCCACCAGGTGCTGGTGGAGCGCTCGCTGCTCGGCTGGAAAGAGATCGAGTACGAGGTGATGCGCGACGGCGCGGACACCTGCATCACGATCTGCAACATGGAGAACATCGACCCGATGGGCGTGCATACCGGCGACAGCATCGTCGTCGCGCCCTCGCAGACGCTCTCCGACCGCGAATACCAGATGCTGCGCACCTCGGCGCTGAACATCATCCGCTCGCTCGGCATCGAGGGCGGCTGCAACGTCCAGTACGCGCTGAACCCGGACTCCTTGGAGTACGGGGTGATCGAGGTGAACCCGCGCGTCAGCCGCTCGTCGGCGCTGGCGTCGAAGGCGACCGGCTATCCGATCGCCCGCATCTCGGCCAAGATCGCCATCGGCATGCGCCTGAGCGAGCTGAAGAACGCCGTCACCGGCAAGACGACGGCCGCATTCGAGCCGGCGCTCGACTACGTTGTCGCCAAGATCCCGCGCTGGCCGTTCGACAAGTTCCCGAAGGCCGATCGCACCGTCACCACCCAGATGAAGGCGACCGGCGAGGTGATGGCGATCGACCGCTCGTTCGAGGGGGCGATCCAGAAGGCGGTGCGCTCGCTGGAGACGACGGGCAAGGACCTGCTCTGGGAGGATCCATCCTGGGGCGACGACCTGGATGTCATCAAGTCCTTCGTCAACGCGCCGACCGATCTGCGCATCTGGGCGCTCATGGCCGCCCTGCGGCGGGATGTCACGGTCGAGGAGATCCACGAGCTCTGCGCGATCGATGAATGGTTCCTGTGGAAGCTGGAGCGCATCGTCCAGATGGAGCGCCAGCTCGCCTCCGGCGACCGCTCGGCGGAGACCGCTCTGGACGGCGAAGCAGATGGGCTTCTCCGACCAGCAGATCGCCGTCTGCTCCGGGCGAACGCGCGAGGAGGTCCGCGCCCAGCGCCGCGAGCTCGGCATGGCGCCGGTCTACAAGATGGTCGATACCTGCGCCGGCGAATTCGAGGCCCAGACGCCGTACTTCTACTCGACCTACGAGATCGAGGACGAGGCGACGCCGCTGGAGGGCGAGCGCGCGGTCGTTATCGGCTCCGGGCCGATCCGCATCGGGCAGGGTATCGAGTTCGACTACTGCTCGGTGCAGGCCGCGTCGGCGCTGCAGGAGGCCGGGCTGAAGTCGATCATGGTCAACTCCAACCCGGAGACCGTGTCGACCGACTTCGATGCCTCCGACCGGCTCTACTTCGAGCCGCTGGACGCTGAGAGCGTCGAGGAGATCATGCTCCACGAGGCCGGCGGCGATCCGGATAAGATCCCGCCGATGATCGTCCAGTTCGGCGGCCAGACGGCGATCAACCTCGCCGAGCCGCTGAGCGAGGCGGGCGCGCCGATTCTCGGCAGCTCGCTGGACTCCATCGACCTGGCCGAGGACCGCGACCGGTTCGACGCCTTCCTCAGCGGGCTCGGCATCCCGCAGCCGGCCGGTGGCACGGTAACCACGCTCGCTGATGCCGAAGAGATCGCGAACCGGATCGGCTACCCGGTGCTCGTTCGCCCGAGCTACGTGCTCGGCGGGCGGGCGATGGAGGTCGTCCATAGCCCGGATCATCTCGCACGCTATATCCGCAACCAGGTCAGCCTGACACCTGAGCATCCGATCCTCGTCGACAAATACCTCGTCGGCAAGGAGGTCGAGGTCGACGCGATCTGCGACGGCGAGCAGGTGCTGATCCCCGGCATCATGGAGCACATCGAGCGCGCCGGCGTGCACTCCGGTGACTCGTTCGCGGTCTACCCGGGCGTCAACCTCTTCCCGGCCGAGGTCGAGACGATCGTCGACTACACGACGCGCATCGCGCTTGGCCTGAACGCGAACGGCCTGATCAACATCCAGTACGTCATCCACGCCGGGCATCTCTACGTGCTCGAGGTGAACCCGCGCTCGTCACGCACGGTGCCGTTCCTCAGCAAGGCGACCGGCGTGCCGATGGTGCGGCTGGCGACGAACATCATGCTCGGCAAGAGCTTGAAGGAGCAGGGATACGAGGGCGGTCTCTGGCCGCGCCAGCCGCTGACGGCGGTGAAGGCCCCGGTCTTCTCGATGGCGAAGCTGCGCGGCGTCGAGGTGCATCTCGGCCCGGAGATGAAGTCGACCGGCGAGGTGATGGGCATCGACCGCTCGTTCCCGTCCGCCTTCTACAAGGCGCTCATCGCCGCCGGGCTCTCGCTTCCCGCGGCCGGCAACATCCTGATCACCCTGGCGGACGAGGACAAGGCCGACGCGATCGAGATGATCCACAGCCTGGCGCGGATGGGCTACAAGCTCTACGCGACCGAGGGCACGGCGGCGATGATCGAGCGCGCCGGTGTCCCGGTGCAGTTGACGACCAAGCGGATCGGGCGCGGCTCGCCGGACATGCTGGACGTCATCCTCGACGGCACGGTGGACGGCGTCATCAACACGCCTGGCCCGGCCAACAAGGAGATTCTCGACGGGCTGGAGATCCGGCGCGCGGCGGTGGAGCGGGGAATCCCCTGCATCACCTCGATGGACACGGCGAAGACCGTCGTCGCGGCGATGGAGCGCGCGGCCGCCCAATACACCGTCGAGCCAATCGGCAGCTATCGCCAGCGGGCGGTCGGCTACTAGGGAGGGCCGCCATGGCTTCGTCACAGATCATCAGGGGGCCAAAGACGCCCACCCGGGAGTTCCGGGGCGTGATCACCGAGCGCGCGCCCGTGATGGGCGACGCCTGGCTGGTCACGTTCAGCGCCCCGGAGGAGATCACGGCCGCGGCGCGGGCGGGCCACTTCGTGAACGTGCTCCCGCACGAGCGGAGTGTCTACGATCCTCCGCTGCGCCGGCCGTTCTCGGTCTACAGCGCCGATCAGGAGGAGAGCCTGCTCACGCTCCTGGTGCGGCCATATGGGCGCGGGACCGGCTGGATCGTCGAGCGGCCGGTCGGCGCTGAGATCGACGTGCTCGGCCTGCTCGGCAACACGTTCCAGGTCAATCCCCGCTCGACGCGCCTGCTGATGGTTGCGGGCGGGGTTGGCGCGGCGCCGCTCCTGATGCTCTCGCGCGAAGCGATCGCGAAAGGGATGTCGGTGACGTACCTGCTCGGCGCGCAGACGGACCGGATGCTGCTGGAAGCGTCCGAGGTGCCGAGCGAGGTCGAATATGTGGTCGCCACGGAAGACGGCAGCGCCGGGCACCAGGGGTACGTGACCGACCTCGTGCCGCAGTACCTGCAGTGGGCCGACCAGGTCTTCGTGTGTGGCCCGACACCGATGTTCTATTCGCTGCGGCAGCAGGTCATCGCGCACCGCGATCGGCAGCCATCCGCCGGTGCAGGTGTCCGTCGAGCGCACGATGGCGTGCGGGGTTGGCGCGTGCCTTGGCTGCATGGTGGATACGAAGCGCGGGATGAAGACCTCGTGCGTCGACGGTCCGGTCTTCGACATGGATTTCCTGCGATGGTGAGCACCCGGGCAGCCTACAAGGCCGATATCAGCGTCGACCTCGCGCCGCACAACCCGCGCGAGCTGGTGCTGCGCAACCCGGTGATCCCGGCGTCCGGCTGCTTCGGATATGGGCAGGAATACGCCAGCATCATCGACGTGCAGGCGCTCGGCGCGTTCTGCAGCAAGGGCATCACGCCGGAGCCACGGCAGGGCAATCCGATGCCGCGCATCGGCGAGACGCCGGCGGGCATGCTGAACGCGATTGGTCTCCAGAACCCGGGTATCGACGGCTTCATCCGCAAGTATCCGCCGGTCTGGGAGAGCTGGGACGTCCCGGCCATCGTGAACATCTCGGCCGAGACGGTCGAGGACTTCGCGATGATGGCCCGCAAGCTGGATGACGTGCCGGGCGTCGCGGCGTTGGAAGTCAATATCTCCTGCCCGAATATCCACGCTGGCGGCTTCTGCTTCGGTTGGGACGCCGGCATGTCGGCGGATGTCACCCGCGCGGTGCGGCAGGCGACGACGCTTCCCGTCATCGTCAAGCTCAGCCCTGGCGCGATCGATATCCCGGAGATCGCTGCGGCGGTCGAGGAGGCGGGCGCGGATGCGATCTCCCTGATCAACACGCTCGTCGGCATGTCGATCGACCCGCGCACGCGCAAGCCGCGCATCGCGAACGTGACGGCCGGTCTATCGGGACCGGCGATCCGGCCGGTCGGCGTGCGGATGGTCTACCAGGCGGCGATGGCCGTCAGCATCCCCATCATCGGCATTGGCGGGATCACCGGGCTACCCGACGCGCTCGAGTACTTCATGGCCGGTGCCTCGGCGATCCAGGTCGGCACCGCGATCTTCTCTTCCCCGACGGTCCTGCCGCGTATCGTCGAGGAGCTTGGGCTCTGGCTCGACGCCCAGGGGGTATCGTCATTGCGAGAGATCGTCGGGGTGGCGAATCCCCGCTTCCGCGGTGATGCGGATGCGGTCGATCATGTTGGGGAGATGTAGGGCATGAAGGTCCTCTACGCGCTGCTGGTGCTGGTGCCTGTGGCGCTGGCGATGGAGTTCTTCGACATCGGCGGTCACACGTCGATCTTCGTCGTCTCGGCACTGGCGCTGGTGCCACTTGCGGCCATTCTCGGGCGCGCGACCGAGGAAGTCGCGGTCTACACGGGGCCGAAGATCGGCGGGCTCCTGAACGCGACGCTCGGCAACGCGGCGGAGCTGATCATCACGATCGTCGCCCTCCGGGAGGGCCTCGTCACCGTCGTCAAGGCCAGTATCACCGGATCCATCATCGGGAACGTGTTGCTGGTGCTTGGCGCGGCGGTCTTCCTCGGGGGACTCGAAGAACGGGGTCCAGAAGTTCGATCCCCGGAACGCCGGCGTGAACGCTTCGGTGATGTCGCTCGCCGTGATGGCGATGATGATCCCGGCCATCTTCGCGCTCGGGAGCCCGGAGCATCGCCCGACGAACGAGGACATCGTCCGGCTCAGTGATGGCACGGCGATCGTCCTGATCATCCTCTACGGCTTCTATCTCGCCTTCACGATCTTCCTGACGCCGGACCGACGTCCGGCTGCCGCGGCGCCAGAGGCGGCAGAAGAGGAGCATGGGGAAGGCGGCATGCCCCTCCCGTTGTCGCTTGGGCTGCTGGTCGGGTCCACGCTGGCGATCGTGTTCATGAGCGAGCTGCTCGTCGGCGCGATCGAGCCGACCGCCGAGGAGTGGGGCCTGTCCGAGCTCTTCGTCGGTGTCATGCTCGTGCCGCTCGTCGGCAATATCGCCGAGCACCTCGTGTCGGTGCAGGTCGCGCTGAAGAACAAGATGGATCTTTCCATTGGCATTGCGATCGGGTCGGCGATCCAGATCGCGCTTTTCGTCGCGCCGGTGCTCGTGCTGGTCAGCCAGTTCGTTGGCCCGGACCCGATGACGCTCGTCTTCAACCAGTTCGAGCTTGTGGCGCTGGTCGCGGCGATCCTCATTACTGTCATGATCTCGATCGACGGGCGGTCGAATTGGCTGGAAGGTATCCAGCTGATCTCCCTCTACGTCATCATCGGCATCGCGTTCTACTTCGTGCCTTAGCCGCTGGCATGACGCGATTCGACCTATTCACGGAGACATCCACGCGTGACACAGATGGACCTGCTGCAGCAGCTTGAAGAGATCGGCGCCCTGAAGAAGGGGCATTTCCTGTACGCCTCCGGCAAGCATGGCGATACGTACGTCGAGAAGTTCAACCTGCTGCGGAACCCGCAGGCCACCTCCGAGGTCTGCCGGCATTTCTCGGATCGCTTCCGGGATGAGCGGATCGACGTGGTTGTCGGGCCGACGACGGGCGGCATCCTGCTCGCGTTCGAGACGGCTCGCCAGCTCGGTGTCGCTGCGGCCTACGCGGAGCGCAAGGGTGACGGCGAAGCCGGGCGGGAGTTCCGTCGGGACACGACGTTCGAGCCGGGCGCGCGCGTGCTGGTCGTGGACGACATCCTGACCACGGGCGGATCCGTGCGGGAAACACTCGCGGCGCTGGAGGAGCAGCCGGTCGAGGTTGTTGCGGTGGGCGTGCTGGTGGACCGGAGCGCGGGCGCGACGACGTTCGGGGATGTACCGCTGGTCGCGGTCGCGTCGCGGAAGTTCGATGCGTGGGACGCGGAGGAATGCCCCCTGTGCAAGGAAGGGGTGCCGCTGGTCAAGCCGGGGACGACCGCCAAGCCCGGGCAGTCGTAAGGCGAGGGCTGGTTATTCGGGGGCGGCGCTGTCGCGTTCCCGACGGGCGCGGAGTTGCTGGTGCAGGTCGTTCAGCTCGTCGAGCCGGCGTTCGATTTGGTCGAGTGAATCCTCGCGCTGCGTCTCGATGTATTCGTCGCGCAGCTCGATGACCATCTGCGCGATGCGTGCGATGGTCCGCACAATTTGCACGGGCTCGTCGTTGACCGACCCCATGGTGAACCCTGCCATCCGTCCCTCCTGACGCCGTTGACGCGTCGCGGCGTGCTGCCTCCCCGACGTGACTGTATGGAATGTACGGTCACTTCAAGAAGCGTATCACGAAACCGGCGGATTGTGCTCATTGGTGCGGAAAGGTAAACGCCCCGGTTAAGGTGGATCTCGTCGAAACTGCGCGCCCGGTTGTCGACCCCGACGCTGGTGCGTTCATCGATCTTCGCTCTGGCCGTTGCTGGGGCCGACCGCGAAGGCTCGTCGGCCCCCTACACGATGCAAGGAAGACAGTATCAGGCCTGCTGCAGGGCCTCCGGGAGCTTGCCGTCGAGCAGGTCCTGGATGTCGCTCTCGCCGAGGAGCGGCACGCCGAGCTGCCCCGCCTTGTCCGCCTTGCCGCCAGCATCGGCACCGGCGATGACGGCGCTCGTCTTCTTCGAGACGGACGACGTGACGTTCGCGCCGGCCGCGCGCAAGGCCGCTTCGGCCTCGGGACGGGTCATGACGTCCAGTTTGCCGGTCAGGACGAGGGTCAGCCCCTCCAGCGGACGGGCGCCGTCCTGCTCGTCGCGTTCCTCCGCGACAGTCAGCCCGGCGTCGGCCAGCCGCTGGACCAGCGCCTTGTTTCGCTCTTCCTGCGCGAAATCGAAGACGCTCGCCGCAACGACGTCGCCGATGCCCGGGATGTCGGCGATCTGCTCCTGCGTCGCGGCCATCAGCGCGTCCATCGAGCCGAAGCGGTCCGCGATCAGCTGGGCGGTGCGCTCGCCGACGTGACGAATGCCGAGGCCGTGGATGAGCCGCCACAGTGGCTGCTGCTTGCTCTTCTCGATCGCCTCCATCAGGTTCTGCGCGCTCTTCTCGCCGAACCCTTCGAGCTCGGCGATGTTCCTGGCGTCGAGGTGATAGATATCGCTGACGTCGTGCACCCAGTCGAGATCGACGAAGCGGTCCGCCAGCTTTTCGCCGAGCCCCTCGATGTCCATCGCGGCGCGGCTCACGAAGTGGTGGATACGCTCCTTGAGTTGGGCCGGGCAGGAGGCGTTGGTGCAGTACCGCATCGCGACGTCCGGCTCGCGGTGCGTCGGAGCGCCGCACGACGGGCAGTTCTCCGGCATCTCGAACGGCTCCTCGTCGCCCGTGCGGTGCTCGTCCATCACGCGCACGATCTGCGGGATAACGTCGCCGGCGCGCTGGACGATGACGGTGTCGCCGATGCGGATGTCCTTACGGGCGATCTCGTCCTCGTTGTGGAGCGTGGCGCGGGAGACGGTGACGCCGCCGATGTTGACGGGCTCGAGGTGGGCGAGGGGATTCAGCGTGCCGGTGCGGCCGACGTTGATGACGATGTCGAGCACCTTGGTCGTCTGCTGGATGGCCGGGAACTTGTAGGCCGTGGCCCATCGCGGCTCACGTGCGACGTAGCCAATCTCCTCCTGCAGCGCGAGATCGTCGACCTTGATCACCATGCCGTCGATCTCGAAATCGAGCGCGTCGCGGCGGTCGAGCCAGTACTCGGCGCGAGCCCAGACGTCGTCAATGGTGTCGTGGCGCTCCGCGTCCAGCGAGGTCGGGAAGCCGAGCTCGCGCATGAAGGCGAGGGCGTCTAACTGCGTCTCCGGCATCTCGCCGTCGAGGATGTAGCCGATCTGGTAGGCGAACATGCGCAGCGGGCGCTGGGCGGTGATGCTGGTGTCTTTCTGGCGGATCGACCCCGCGGCGGCGTTGCGCGGATTCATGAACGCCTTGCCGCCGTTCTCCTCCATGCGCCGGTTCAGCGCCTCGAAATCCGAGCGGCGCATGTAGATCTCGCCGCGGATCTCGATCGTGCCCGGCATCGGCAGCATCTTCGGGGTATGGAGCCGCTTCGGGATCGTGCGCAGGGCGCGGACGTTCGGCGTGATGTCGTCGCCGACGAGGCCGTTGCCGCGCGTCGCCGCGACGTCGAGCCGGCCGTTCACATAGGTGAGGGCGACGGCGAGGCCGTCCGTCTTCGGCTCGGTGACGAACTGGAAGCTATCCGTGCCGGCGAAGCGCTCGGCGCGCGCCGCCCAGGAGACGATCTCTTCCTGGTTATAGACATTGCTGAGGGAGAGCATCGGGCGTGGGTGCTGCCGCTCGCCGAACTCCGACTGCTCATACCCACCGACGCGCTGCGTGGGCGACTCCGGCGTGACCAGTTCCGGGTGCTCTTCCTCGATGTGGCGTAGCTCGTTGAAGGCGGCGTCGTATTCGGCGTCGGTAACGGTGGGGGCGTCGAGCACGTGATATTGGTAGGACCATTGGTCGAGCTTCAGGCGAAGTTCGTCGACTTTCCGTTGCAGCGCGTCGTCAGCCATCTGGCCCGGGTCCTCCTCGTCAGGTGTTCGTTCACCGCTCGATCTGGTACTGTAGCACAAAGGTTCGTATGTTCCGGCCAGGCACAGGCCGGGCCCATCCCCGATCGTCCAGAGCATGACCGATACCCAGGAAACGCGCGAAGAGCGCTACAACGCATTATGCGACCGGGCGATCGAGTTCGTGTCCGCGAAGGGCGGCATCGTCCCCGAGGATATGCTGATCGCGCATGTTTTCGGCAGCGCCGGTTCGCCCGCCTTGTGGCGGCCGCTGCTGCGGAGCGTCCTCGAGCAAGACGAGCGGCTCGTCTTCCATGCCAATGGCGAGTGGGCGATGCTGCGCGAGGAAGGCGACATCGCCTTCGACGAAACGTTGCTGCAGGAGTTCGTCGCGCTCGACGTCGAGACGACGGGGCTGAAGCCGAGCCGGCAGCGGGTGATCGAGATCGCGCTCGTCCGCTTCCGGGACGGGCAGGTCGAGAGCTCGTTTGAGACGCTGCTGAACCCGGGCCGCGCGATTCCTGAGTTCATCACCCGCCTGACGACGATCCGCAATGAGGATGTCGTCGAGGCGCCGGCGTTCGGCGATGTCGCCGGGCAGGTGCTCGAGTTCCTGGGCGATTCGCTGATCATCGGGCACAACGTCAGCTTCGATATCAACTTCATGAACGCCGAGCTGGACCGCGTCGACCGCGAGCCGCTGGTCAATGAGCGGCTGGATACGATGGGGATGGCCGTCCGCTTCCTGCGTTCGTTGCGAAAGCCGAGTCTTGACCGCGTCGCGGACGCTGTCGGGCTCTCGCCGCGCAAGATCCACCGCGCGGGCGGCGATGCGCGGCTGACGGGCGAGGTCGCCTTCCGGCTGGTGAAGGAGGCGATGCGCCAGGGCGTCACATCGCTCGATCAGATGAAGGCTTCGGCGCAGGTTATCGCGCCGCGACCGCGCGACGATGTCGGGCGCACCCGCTCGGTGTGGGACCGTTCGCTGGCCCACGCGATGCCGAAAAAGACCGGCGTCTACCTGATGAAGAACGCCCTTGGCGAAATCGTCTATGTCGGCAAGGCGAAGAACCTTCGCGACCGGGTTTCGTCTTACTACTCGCAGCCGATCGGGTACACCCGGAAGATGGACGGCCTCGTCGAGGCGGTGAAGCAGATCGATCATGAGATCGTCGGGAGCGAGCTCGAGGCGCTGCTACTGGAGTCGCAGCTCATCCGTCGCTACCAACCTCGATACAACACCGCATTGAAGCGCACCGAACATTACCCGTACATCAAGGTGGATGTTGCGAACCCATGGCCCCGCGTGATGGTCGCCAAGGGTATCAAGGACGACGGCGCCCGCTATTACGGCCCGTACCGGAGCGCCACGAGCGCCCGCAAGACGGTCGACGTCATCAACCAGGTGCTCCCGCTACGGACCTGCACGCGCTCGTTCAAGGACGCGCGGAGCTATGGCAAACCCTGTATCGCGCTCGACCTGGGCCAGTGTCTCGGTCCGTGCATGGGCCGCGCGAACGCGGACGACTACCGGCGTTCGGTCGAGGCGGTCGTGAACTTCCTGGATGGGCGGGATGAGGCGCTGAACGAGCGGCTTCTGGAGGAGCTGCAGGGCGCGGCGCTCCGGCTCGATTTCGAGAAGGCCGGGCGGCTGCGACGGGATATCCGCTCGGTCCAATCGATCGTGCAGGAGCAGATCGCGGCTGCGAAACGCCGAGGAGCTGCACAACTTGCTGCTCGTGCTCCCGTCGGCCGAGACCGGCGCGCGCGAGGTGATGGTCGTCGTCCGGGGCCGGCGCTGGGCGCAACTCCAGATCGAGCGCGTCACGGACCTCGAAGGAGCGGCGCGGGCGACTGCCACAGATGAGGACGGCGTGATCGCCGAGCGGCCGGTCGAGTCGCATGCCGCGCATGCCGCATTCGTTGCGGACCTCGCCGAGCGGCTCGCGCGCTCACTGCAGCGCGTGCAGGCAAGCCCGCCGGTGATGCGCGATCATGCCAGCATCGACGAGAGCGCGATCCTCAACCGCTTCCTGTTCCGCAACGCTGGACATCCGGCGCTGATCCCAATTCCGCGAGCGGACGACGGCGCGCTGGCGGTCGATGCCGATGCGCTGGCACGGTCGGTACTCGCCGTGCGCGATGACGATCTGGCGACCCTCGACGCCCGGAAAGCCGGCGATACCGAGGAGGAGCAACCCAGCGGGGATGTCCGCCGTGGCTATCGAAAGCGATGCCGGTTCCGCCAGTGAAGCTTTGTGAGATGACGCCTCTCCCGCGTTGACCACCCCTGCGACCCATGTCATCATGAAGGTCCACGCGAATGCGGGTACGCCTGAAAAGCCCGTGCTGCAAAGAGAACAGGAGCTGACATGTCGCTAGATCGACGCGAACTTCTCAAGCGTTCCGGTGTCGTTACGGCGGGCATCGCCGTGGGCGGCTCGATCGCCACGCATACCGTTGCCGCGCAGGATGAGACCGCCCCGGAGGGGCTCGTCTTCTGGAGCACCTGGACGGACGAGGCGCGCGGCGGCTATTGCCGATGGAATCGCCGAGAGCTTCTCCGAGTCCCACGACGGCATGACCGTTGAGCACCGCTCCTTCCAGACCGAGGACCTCGGCGACACGCTGCCGCGCGCGCTCGAAGGCGGACAAGGTCCGGACGTCGCGCAGATCAACAACGGCGAAGCCATGATGGGCCCGCTGGTGCGTGCTGGTCGCCTCGTGCCGACTCGATGACTACGCCGAGCAGAACGGCTGGAACGACCTGCTGCCGGAAGGTCTGCGGTCGCGCAATATGTACAGCGAGGACGGCACCCAGATCGGTGAGGGCACGCTCTGGGGCGTCTCGGCCGAGGCGGAGATCGTCGGTTTCTACTACAGCCGCGCCGATCTTCGAGGAGCAGGGCATCTCGGTGCCGACCACGGTTGCCGAGTTCGAGGACATGCTCGGCAGCCTGCGCGAGAACGGCATCGAGCCGATCGCCTTCGGCACGCTCGACCAGTGGCAGGCGATCCATATGTTCGGCGAGATCCATGGCGTCTACACGACTCGCGCGAGTATCATCGACAACATCATCTACCGCCGCAATGACGCCTCGTTCGACGACCAGTCGATCCGCGACGCGATGGCGAAGTTCGTCGAGTGGAGCGACAAGGGCTACTTCATCGACGGCGTCGAGGGCCTGAACGGCGACGACGCGACGCCGGTGTTCACCTCTGGCGGTTCGGCGATGCTGATGCAGGGCTCGTGGGCGGCTGGCCAGGTCCAGACGGACATGGGCGATGATGCGGGCTTCTTCCTCATGCCGCCGCTCGAGGATGGCGGCACGGTCTACCACGTCGGTGGTGTCGGCATCCCGTTCGGGATCACCGACAACGCCGAGGACCCGGACCTCTCCGCCGAGCTGATCAACGAGCTGGTCTCCGAGGACACGCGGACCAAGATGCTCGACGCTGGTCTCCTGCCGGTTGGCGAGATCCCGGCTGACCGCATCACGGAGGGCACGCTCTCCGGCGAGCTCTACGGCGCGTTCAACTCCGCGCTTGAGAGCGACACCATCGGCCACTACCTCGACTGGGCCGCGCCCGGCTTCTTCGACGTCCTTGCCGGCGAGCTGCAGAAGCTCATGGCGGGCGAGACGGATATCGACGCTGCCGTGACTGCCCTGCAAGACGCCTATGCAAGTTCATTCGAATCCTGATCCCGGCGCGCGCGTTGCGGGAGGTGCCGCTTCTGGGCCTCCCGCAACCGCACATCCGCGCCGTGGCGCCCTGGCAGCGATGGAGCCGTGGTTCTATCTCCTGCCGGGGCTCATCATCTTCACCGCGTTTATGGCGCTGCCCGCCATCGGGACCGTCATCCTGAGCCTGACCTCGTGGAACGGTATCTCGTGGGACACCGCTGTCTTCACCGGGCTGGATAACTACACCCGGGCGCTTCGCGATGGCCGCTTCCAGACCGCGTTCCTGAACAACATCGAGCTGATCCCGTATTTTGTGCTACTTCCGGCACTGCTCGGGCTCGTGCCCGCTGCCCTTGCGCATCAGATGCGGTTGATCGGTGCGCGTTGGTTCCAGGCCGGGCTGTTCTTGCCGTACATCATGCCGGGCGTACTGATCGGCGTCGTCTGGGCGTGGATCTTGAACCCGATCTTCGGGCCGGTGAACAAAGTCCTGAAGAACATGGGGTTCGCCCCACCGACATGGCTGGGAGACTTCTCGACCGCGCTGCCGACGGTTGGGGGGATCGGTGCCTGGGCGGCGTACGGATTCTGCTACGTCGTCTTTATCGCCGGGCTGCAGAAGATCCCGACCGAGCTTTACGAGGCGGCGCGTCTTGATGGCGCCGGTCTGTGGCGAGAATTCACGACCGTGACCCTGCCAGGGCTCCGCCGCGAGATCGCCGTCGTCCTTTCCATCAACCTGATCAATGCCCTGCGTGCCTTCGACGTCATCAAGGCGACGACCAACGGCGGGCCCGGCGATGAGACGCAGGTCATGGCGCTCTACATGATCAATTCCGCCTTCGGCGCCAACCAGGCGGGGTACGGGACAGCGATCGCCGTCCTGCTTTCCGTCATCACGCTGGCGGGATCGATGCTGATCCTCCGGTTCGTAGGTGAGCGCGATGAGTAGACGCTGGCTCGCCTATCTCTTCCTGACCCTCGGCGTCGTCATCGCGCTGGCACCGTTCGTGGTCACCATCCTTGCATCGCTGAAGACCACGCGGGAGCTTGTGCAAGGCATCTTCTCGCTGCCCGAAGAACCGCAGTGGGAGAACTATCACAGGGCATGGATCGAAGGGAACTTCGGCCGGCTCTTCCTCAACAGCATCATCGTGGCGGTCGGGGTTGTCGTTCCCTCGATCGTTTTCTCGACGATGACCGGGTATGCGCTGGCGCGTTTCCGGTTCCGGGGCTCGAACGTCGTTTACCTGTATCTGCTGCTGGGGCTCGTCGTCCCGCTGCAGGCGCTCGTCGTGCCGATCTACTACGTTCTTCGGGAGCTGGGCCTGCTGGATAGCCTGATTGGGCTGATCCTGCCCCAGATCGCGATGAGCATGTCCTTCGGGACGCTGCTGATGCGCCAGGCGTTCGCCTCCATCCCTCGTGAGGTGATGGAGGCATCGATCGTCGATGGGGCGTCGTCATGGACCACGCTGTGGCAGGTAATGTATCCGCTCGCGAGGCCGATGATCGGGACCGTCGCCCTGATGTTCTTTATCTGGACCTGGAACGAGTTCATGTTGCCGCTCGTGATCAACATCGATCCGGCATACCACACCGTTCCGCTTGGCCTGGTGGAGTTCCAGGGGCAATGGACATCGAATATCCCGCTCATCGCCGCCGGCGCGACGATCACGTTCCTGCCGCTCGTCGCGATGTTCGTGCTGTTCCAACGGCAGCTGATCGAAGGACTGACCCAGGGAGCCGTCAAGGGGTAGGCATCGTCCTCGGAGGGACCGGAGAGACGAAATCCCCGCATCACATGGAGAGAGTGTGTATGCGACGCAACACGCTGCTAGGCCGACCGATCCTGTTACTCCTATCGCTCTTGCTCGCGTTCGGGAGCGTCCCGGCGCTGGCACAGGTTGCCTCGCCCGAGGCGACACCGACGCTGATCGAAACGGTCGTGGCAGAGGCCACACCGCCACCATCGGATGAATCACCGGCCACCGCTGTCACCGACGTCGCTGCCCCGACCATGGAGGCGGCCTCGCCGTCGGCGTCGCCCGCCGCATCACCGGTCGCGGCCGAGGCGGGGGCCGTCGACCTGGACGTCCTCTTCATCGGCGCCCACCCGGATGATGAGGCATGGGCGCTCTCGACGTACGGCCAGTGGAATGAGGACTATGGCGTTCGCGTCGGCGTGATCACGATCACGCGCGGCGAGGGAGGCGGCAACGCTGTCGGCACCGAAGAGGGTCCGGCGTTGGGCCTCCTCCGCGAGGGCGAGGAGCGCCGCGCGGTCGGCACGGCCGGCATCGAGAATATCTACAACCTCGACAAGGTTGATTTCTACTACAACGTCAGCGCCGAGCTGACGGCTGAGACGTGGGATTACGACCAGACGCTGGAGAAGGTGGTCCGCGTGGTCCGGGCGACGAAGCCAGAGGTCATCGTCACGATGAACCCGGCGCCAACCCCCGGCAATCACGGCCACCACCAGTTGGCCGCCCGCCTCGCGGTGAACGCGTATGAAGTCGCCGGAGACGCTACCGCGTTCCCGGGCCAGATCGAGGATGAGGGGCTGGACGCCTGGCGCGTGTCCCGCATCTTCCGCTCAGGCTTCACGGGCGAGGCCCAGAACGGCCCGCAGTGTGCCGACACGATCATGCCGGCTGATCCGAGTGCGATCGTGTTCGGGGTCTGGGCGGGCACCGAGTCCGCCGTCAATGGCGAGACATGGGCGCAGCTCGAACGGATGGGGCAGCGTGAATACGCGTCCCAGGGCTGGGCTGGCTTCCCGGACGCGCCGGAAGACCCGAACGAGATCGGCTGCGATCTCTTTACGCTGATCGATAGCCGCACCCCGTTCGATAGCACGGACCAGACGGCGATCTCCCCGCTCGAAGGCGCAGTGTTCCAGGCCGAGGGCGGTTTGCCGCTCGGCACTGAGCTCTACATCACCACCGACGCGTTCGACGTCGCGCCTGGTCAAAGCTTCCAGGCGACCGTTCACGCGCGCATGGTCGACGGCTCGTCGGATGCGACCGTCGAACTGACGGCACCGGACGGCTGGGAAGTCGGCGAGGGCCAGATGGCCGGGGCCGATGGTGAGATGACGTGGACATACGACGTCACGCTGCCCTCGGACGCCGCGGTCGACCAGCGCGTGCAGCTCTCCGCCACGCTGACGGCGGGTGGCGCGTCCGGATCGACGGCGCAGATCGTTGCCGTGCAGGCGCCGGTCACCGGCACGCTCGATCCGCTGCAGGAAGTCGCGTACTTCCGCGAGTGGGTCGCCGAGGTTGGTGTCCCGCAGCTTGATAACCTGATCTTCCCGGTCTTCTCGATGGGCTCCGGCGAGTCCAGCCGAGGTGACGGTCAACCTGAGAATAACGGCGACCAGGCGGCCTCCGGCACCGTGGAGCTGCAGCTCCCGGACGGCTTCGCGGCCGAGCCTGCCACGGCGGACTTCACGGATTTGGCTGCTGGCGGCACCGATACGGTGACCTTCACGGTCACGAACGCCGACGGCACGCTCGCGACCTCGAACGAGGGCGGTGAGGAAGGGAACTACCCGTTCTCCATCGTTACCACCTCTGGCGACAGCAGCTCGACGCAGGAGGCGGGAATCAACCTCGTGCCAACGACCGTCGTGCCGCGTGCCGACACGGCACCGCAGGTTGACGGCGTGATCTCGGAGGGTGAGTACTCCGGCGATACGCTGGACCTCAGCCGCATCTGGGAAGGGCAGGATCTTGAGTCGCCGGAGGACGCCTCCGGTACGGCGTACATCACGTACGACGACAGCGGCATCTACATAGCCGTCAACGTGGTGGACGATACGCTCGGCACGGTGCTGCCGGTGAACGACGCCAAGCGGCACTGGCGGACGGACTCGGTCGAGATCGCGATCGATCCGCTCGGCACCGCCGGCAACACGTCCGCGACGTTCAAGGTCGGCCTCTTCCCGACGACGCAGGAGGGTGACCCGGCCGGCTACCGCGACGCGGATGCGAACCAGGGACCGATCGAGCAGACGGCGCCGGGTATGGAGATCGCCTCGACCGTGAATGAGCCGTACACCGGCTATGTCATGGAAGTGATGATCCCGTACGACGCGCTGCCGGCGGACATCGATCCCGACAACGCGACGATGAACATCTTCATCTACGACTCCGACACGGAGGACCTTACCGGCCAGACGCGGCTCGGGTGGTCGACGTGGGGTGGCGTGCAAGGTGACCCGTACCGCTGGGGCATCATCCACTTCGATGGCTTCACGCCACCGGCGGATGCCCGGACGGTGCCAGAAGAGCCGAACATGCCGCTGGATGCCGCGCAGAGTGCCAATTCGCCGCAATCGATCCGGCAGTCGGCGAACGACGGCGTCGGGCTCGGTGGGCATCCGCTTGTGCCCGCGGGTGAGGGTGTGAGCGTCGAGGGCGTGACGGTGGCGGACGGTACCCTCACGATCGGGATGACCGCCGCGACAGCGGGCGATGTCTATGTCGCCTATGTCGTCGATGGAACCGTCGTGCAGGAAGTCCAGCAGACCGTCGACGCGGGCGACGTGGAGATCACGCTCGAGGACGCCGGTGAGGGCGAGCTCCTCATCTCGTTTGTCGATGGCCAGGGCCGCGTCCAGGCGATCGATGAGACGGTTAGCCCGTAGGGATCCGGATCGTGCATCGTTCGAACGTCGTGAAAAGGCCGGGCCACGTGCCCGGCCTTTTCGTCGCCCGTGCCCGGTCCGGTTCCTGCGGTGCCGCGTATACTCGTAGCCGGCATTGAACGGAAGGGGGTCACGGTGACCGATACGACTGTAGAAGAGAAGCTGCGGGCAGTTGCGGGAGGACATCGCCGCCTGCACCCGGTGTGAGCTGTACCGCTCGGCCGAGCACGCGGTCCCGGGTGAGGGCAACGCCCAGGCGCGGATTATGCTCATCGGCGAGGCGCCGGGTTGGCACGAGGACAAGCAGGGAAAGCCGTTCGTCGGTAACTCCGGCAAGTTCCTCACGGAGCTGCTCGCTTCGGCCGGGATCCAGCGCGAGGATGTGTTCATCACCAACGTGGTCAAGCACCGGCCGCCGGGCAACCGTGACCCGCTGCCGGATGAGATCATGGCCTGCTCGATGTGGCTGGAGAAGCAGATCGAGGCGATCGATCCGGACGTGATCGTGACGCTCGGACGCTTCTCGATGTCGAAGTACTTTCCCGGCGAGAAGATCACCAAAATCCATGGCCAGGCGAAGGATGTCGGCGGGCGCTACATCGTGCCGATGTATCATCCTGCCGCGGCTCTCCATAACGGCTCCCTCCGACCGGAAATCGAAGCGGACTTCCAGAAGTTGCCACGGCTCCTGGCCGAGCGCGATCGCATCCGGGAGAGTGAGAAGCAGAAGCAGGACAACGTGAGCCAGGGCTCGCTCTTCTAGTCGTCCAGGACAGGACCCTTCGTGACGGGATCGACAACAGGCGTGAATGACTCGCTGCGCGTGATCTTCCTGGGCGGCATCGCCGAGGTTGGCAAGAACCTGATGGTGCTGGAGAGCGACGACGACATCATCGTTGTCGACTGCGGGCTTGGCTTCCCCGAGGAGAACCATCCGGGTATCGATCTCCTGCTGCCGGATATCGGGTACCTCCGCGGCAAGCGAGAAAAGATCCGCGGCATCTTCATCACCCACGGTCATGAGGACCATATTGGTGGCCTCCCTTGGCTGTGGGAGGATATCCCCGTCCCGATCCACGCGACGAAGCTAACCGCCGGTCTCATTCGCTCCAAGATGCGCGAAAAGCGCCTTGCCGACCGGGTGGAGATCCAGGTCTTCGACCCGGACACGCACCCGGAGATCCGTGCCGGGGCGTTCACCGTCGAGCCGTTCCGCGTCACGCACAGCATCCCGGACGCAGTCGGCTTCGGCGTGCAGACCCCGTCCGGCCTCGTGGTGATCACCGGCGACTACAAATTCGACCCAACGCCCATCGACAATCGCCCGACCGATGTCGAGACGCTCCGCGCGTTTGGAGAACGGGGCGTGCGCCTCTTGATTTCCGACACTGTTGGCGTAGAGCGTGAGGGGCGCACGCCGTCGGAACGGGTCGTTGGCGAGACGTACGAGGAGCTGTTCGCGCAAGCGCCGGGGCGGATTATCGTCGCCACATTCGCGTCGCTGATCGCACGACTCCAGCAGGTGATCGACGTCGCCGGGGCGAACGGCCGCAAGGTCGCCACCCTCGGGCGCAGTCTTGAGAACAACGTCCGCGTCGCGACGGAGCTTGGCTACCTGCACGACCCGGACGATGTCCTGATCAGCGCCCGGCAGGCGGAAACGATGCCGGACCGCGAGATCGTCTATATCGTGACCGGCAGCCAGGGTGAGCCGATGGCCGTTCTCAGCCGGATCGCGAACCGTGACCACAACCGGATCACTGTAGGGGAGGGTGACACGGTCATCATCTCCGCCACACCGATTCCGGGAAACGAGACATCGGTCTATCGCATCATCGACCAGCTTTTCCGCTCGGGCGCGGAGGTCATCTACTCCAACATCGCCCGTGTCCACGTCTCCGGTCATGCTGGTCGGGATGAGCTTCGCGAGATGCTGGAGTTGTTGCGGCCGGAGTACGTCATTCCGACGCACGGCGAGCCGCGCCACCTTGCGCTTTATGCGGACCTGGCGGTCGAGGCCGGTGTGCCGCGTGACCACATCACCCTCGTTGAACTGGGCGACGTTGTGACGCTTGATGCGCTGGGAATGGGGGTCACCGGGGAGGTCGACGTCCAGACCGTCTTCGTCGAGGGCGTCGTCATCGGACGCGGCGACACGGGCGTCCTACGCGATCGCCAGACGATGGCTGATGACGGCGTGATCGGGGTTGCGGTGACCGTCGACGAGGTCACCGGCGAGATCATTGCTGGGCCCGAGGTGCAGACTAGCGGATTCTCCGTGATCGAGGTCGATCCGGACCTGCTCGATGGCGTGGTGGAAGCCGTCGCCTCGGCGCTGGAGCGCGTGCTGCAAGGTGGTGACACGGGTGCCGCCGAGCGGGTCGTGCGCGAGGCAGCGAGCCGCTACATCTTCGGGAAGACGCGACGGCGTCCAGTGATCCTGCCGATTGTGATGACGTCGCAGCGGTAGGCCATCACCCTCACTCGACCATTTTGACTCCATGGCATACAATGTACGTACAGTCGGGTCCAAGCCCGGTCGCTTCGCGCACCCGCTCCGGGAGCCGGGGCGAAAAACGGACGTATGGTGGGATGGAGTAGAGGGCGAATGGCGACACAAACCCGTGCCTCGGGCTCGAACAGGAAGAAGACGACCCGTCGCAAGGGACGCAAGCCCCAGGCGACCGGTCTCTCCTTGTGGGTGCTGCGAGGGCGCGAGTTCGTGCAGGGCATGGTTCCGGAGATCGCCATCTCCGATCGCCTGAAGCGCGAAGTGCTTGGCGTGGCGCTGGTGCTCCTGGCGCTGCTCTCGTCGTGGTCGCTTGGCCGGGGCTCCGCTGACGGCGCGTTCATCGCCTGGTGGGGGAACGTGCTGCGCGGCACGTTCGGCGCCGGTGCGTTCCTGGTCCCGGTATTCGCCGCGTTGACCGCCGTGCGAGCCTTTGCGAAGGACGACGGCCCGATCCTCCTGTTTCGCCACTATATCGGCGGCGCGCTCTTCACCATCGCGGTGGTCGCGTTGCTCTCCTTCGGCGAGCGCGGCGGTAATGTTGGCGACGTCTCGGGTGATATCGGTCGCGGCCTGCTTGGACAGGTAGCGTCCGGGCTCGTCTTCTTCGCGGTTGGTGTGGTTGCCGTGTTCCTGATCGCCGACACGGACATCCAGACACTGGAAAAGGATGTCCGGCGCTTGCTGCCCAAGCGTGCGTCGAAGCCCCGGGTCCATCAGGCCACTATTGCTGCTCCCCAGCCGGCTACGCGGGCGACCCCGATTCCGCGCGAGACGCGAAAGCCGTCCGCGAAGAGTGCGAAGGCGATGACGCCCGAGGTCGTCGAGCCGGAACGCGTGTACCAGCCGCCGGTGATCAACCTGCCGGATCGTCCTGCGATGGGCCCGGTGGCGGACACCGCCATGGTCACCGGCACCCCAGCGGTGCTGAATGAGAACGCGGTCCAGTCGGACTTGCCGATTCCGCTGCCATTGCCGGACCTGCACCAGTTGCCGTACTACGAGCAGGTAACGCCGGACCCTTCGATGCTGGAGGACAAGGCCGGTGTGATCCAGGACACGCTGAAGAGTTTCAAGGTTGACGCGACGGTTCGCGAGATCAACCCGGGACCGGCCGTGACCCAGTTCGCGCTCGAGCCTGGTAACGGCGTGAAGGTCCGTCGCATTACCGAGCTGCAGAACGACCTCGCTCTGGCCCTCGCCGCGCAGAGCATCCGCGTCGAGGCGCCGATCCCGGGCATGGCCCGGGTCGGGATCGAGATCCCGAACCCGACGATCGCCACGGTTGGCTTGCGCGAGGTCCTGGAGTCGCCAGCCTTCACCAAGAGCAAGGCGAAGCTGCCGCTGCCGCTTGGGCGGGACGTCAATGGGCGCTACATCGTTGGCGACCTGACGCGCATGCCGCACCTGCTGATCGCCGGCGCGACCGGCTCCGGTAAGAGCGTCTGCATCAACGCGATCATTTCGACCCTCATCAGCGTCAAGCAGCCGGACGAGCTGCGCCTGCTCATGATCGACCCGAAGATGGTCGAGCTGGTCGGCTACAACGGCGTGCCGCACCTGCAGTGCCCGGTCGTGACCGAGATGGACAAGGTCGTCAGCGCGCTGCGGATGGTGCTGCGCGAGATGAACCGCCGCTACGAGCTCTTCAAGAGCGTGGGCGTGCGGAACCTCGCCGGGTACCAGCACATATCGCCGACGATCCGGAGGCGGAGAAGCTGCCGTATCTCGTCGTGATCATCGACGAGCTCGCCGACCTGATGATGACGACGCCGGACGAGGTCGAGACCTTGCTCGCGCGCCTCACCCAGATGGCCCGCGCGACGGGGATCCACCTCATCATCGCGACGCAGCGTCCGTCCGTGAATGTGCTGACCGGCCTGATCAAAGCGAATGTGCCGGCGCGCATCGCCTTCGCGGTGTCATCCATGATCGACAGCCGGGTGGTGCTGGACATGCCGGGCGCCGAGCGGCTGCTGGGGCGTGGTGACATGCTCTACCTGCCGCCGGACGAGGCGAAGCCGACACGTATCCAGGGCGCGTTCATCGACGAGGAGGTAAAGTCCATCGTCGATCATTGGCTCACGGTGTCGCCGGTTCCGCAATACGCGTCGGAATGGCTGGATCTGCCGAGTTCGAAGCAGTCGTCCGACGCGGGCGGAAGAGGAGGCGGCTGGGAAGACGAGGAGGAGCCGTACATGCAGCAGGCGCTTGACATTGTGCGTGCAAGGCACGGCGTCCGCTTCGATGCTCCAGCGGCGCCTGCGGATCGGCTATAACCGGGCCGCGCGGATCATCGAGCAGATGGAGGAGGAAGGCATTATCGGTCCGGCGGACGGCGCCAAGGGCCGGCCGGTGCTCGTCAAATTTGATGAGCCCGACCTGGACTGAGCGGACGACGCCCGATCGGTTCCCGGGCATAACGAAATGCCCCCGCTCGATAATCGAGCGGGGGACATTCGTTGTGAGCTAGCTACCGGCCTCGACTGCGGCCGCTTTTTCTGCCTCTTCCCGCTCCCTCGCCGTGGCGAGGCAGGTGGAACAATAGATTGGCTTGCCGTTGCGAGGAACGAACGGGACCGTGGTCTTCTGTCCACACTCCGCGCATGTGACCTCCGTAACGGTCGAGCGCTGCAGCCCCATCTTTTCCTTGCGGTTCGAACGGCATTCGACGCACCGGGCTGGGATGTTAATCAGCCCTCGTTCCTTGAAGAACTGTTGCTCACCCGCAGTCCAAAGAAACGGGTTGTGGCACTCTCGGCAGGTCAATGTCTTGTCTGTGAACTGCATGGCTACCTCCGGCCCCGACGTGCAGTTAACCCTTTATGCCATGACGAGTCGGGCATACGTATACAGACCCCACGTGATAACAGTACGAGTGTATCATTACGACACGGGAATTTGTCACGGTTTTGCGACGAATACGGTCGACAATCCCGCGCGTAATGGCACGTTACCATCCGGAAAGATAGGGACCCGTCCTCAGGATAATGAGTGATACACTCCACGTCTACAGGCTTGGGCCTGGAATTTCCATGGAGGGTTCACATCGTGTCATCCCGCTACGGCGCGGGCACCGCCCAGCCGGTCTCCCAACTCATCGACGAACTCTCGAAATTGCCCGGTATCGGCCCGAAAACGGCCTCACGCCTCGCATTTCATTTGTTGAAGACATCTCGTGACGAGGCGGCCGCCTTGGCCGAGGCGATCCTGGAGGTCAAGGAACGCATCCGGCTCTGCTCGGTCTGTTTCAACGTCACCGAGCAGGATCCGTGCGAGATTTGCTCGGATCTGCGCCGTGAGGGCACGATCTGCGTGGTCGAAGACCCCCTCGACGTTGTTGCGATCGAGCGTACGGGTGAATACCGTGGCCGGTATCACGTGCTGCATGGCGCGATCTCCCCGGTCGACGGCATCGGCCCGGACAAGCTCCGCATCCGCGAGCCGATCGCCCGGGTAGAGAAAGATTCCCCGGATGAGGTGATCGTTTTCACCAACCTCGACCTGCCGGGCGAGGCCACGGCGACCTACCTCCATCGCGTGCTCACGCCACTTGGCACCAATGTCTCGCGTCCGGCCAGCGGTCTGCCGGTCGGGGGGGACCTGGAATACGCGGACGAGATGACCCTTGGTTGGGCGCTCTCGGGCCGCCGCGTCCTGTAGCGGAGCGAGTCGAGACTTCCCGGCGATATCGCTAGAATCGCATCAATGGCTACCTTGCATCGCCGCGAACCAGGCGGCGTGATCCGCTTCCCTTCCTCGTTTCGGAGCCAGTCGAGGCAGGGCGCGGACGCACCCGCATCGAAGTCTCCCCGGTGTGCGCCCGCGGCCAGAACGTCCGTGCGGCGGCTGATGGCCCGCGGTTCCCGTGGAAGTTCGTCGTGCTCGCGCGAGCGACCTCATCGTCCTGCCGCGCTTTGGTCACCGCTACGAGCTCAATTTCCCGGAAACGCCCGAAACCGAGATCTCGCCTGTACGGACCGTGTTGCGAGGGATCTTCCCGCTCACGCGCGATGAGCATCCGGTGTTTGTGGCCAGCACGGCGGACGAGCATCGGCTGCTGGGCCTGGCCATGTTCCGCGCCGTCGGTCCGGATCGGCGATGGATGGCGACCTGCCTTCATACCAATGCCGGCGTCTACGACGATGACCCGATCGTCATCGGCCTGGTCCAGCACGCCATCCAGGACGCCGGGTTCCATGGGGTCAAGCGTCTCTACGCGAAGGTCGATGTCGAGTCACCGGTGCGACCGACGCTTCGTGCGATGGGTTTCGCGTCCTATGGGCGACAGACGATTCTCGCCTCTGGCAGTATCCCGGTCTTGCCAGGCGGCATTACTGTACGTACACTGGAACAAGCGGATGTCTGGGCAGTCCATCAACTCTATATCCATACGACTCCACGGGATGTGCAGTACGCCGAGGCGTTTACCAGTCACAACTGGGACGTTGGCACCATCCACCGGGACCGCGGACATGATGCGCAGGCCTGGATCATCACCAGGGATTTCGTCGCCATCGCGTATGCCCGGGCGGTGACCCATGGTGACGCGCATGTTATCGACTTTATGATCGCGCCGGAATGGCGGGATTTGCTGCCGGATTTGCTGGCACAGGTCTTCCGAACATTGTCGTCGAGGACGTCGCGGCGCATCTATGTGAGCGTGCGGGCATATCAGCAGGAGGAGATCGCCCTGCTCCAATCGTTTGGATTGGTGCCCCAGGTCGAGCAGGAACTTAGTGTCCGCGATACCACCGCGTCTGTACGGTCGTCGGTGGTGGCATCGGAGGTCTTCGACCGCGAGTCGGTCCCGGACCCGGCGACGCGACACGTACCGACCTTTTTCCAGCGGGGCAGGAGCGGCACCCCGCGCCCGAACACGCCGTCAAGCATCCGGTGGCGCAATCCGTCCCCACGCGCGTGCCGAGCGATTCCCACTAGGGCGCCCGGTACACCAGAGAGTGGAGCGCACCTTGAGCAGTTTGCCACCTGCATCGAACACTGAACTCATCACCGCCGACGCCGAACACGAAGTGGCTGACGACATCCGCGAATTGCTCGACGTCCTGCCAGAGCCCATCTCCCGGCGTATCCTCCAACTCCGCAAGCGCGACGAGTGGGGCCAACTGATCGAGATCGTCTTGGATCTTGGTCGGCCGCCTGAAGCTCGGTTCCAGGTCGATGAGATCCTCTCCGGGATACGACATCACCCGCGACGACCTGGCGCTTGTCGCCGAGCGGATCGGCCAGTTCGGCGACGACAACCGCGCCGGCATCGAGCGCACCCTGCACCGCATCTCCGCCATCCGCAACCGCACCGGCGCCATCGTCGGCCTCACCTGCCGGATCGGCCGGGCGGTCTACGGCACGATCGACATCATCAGCGACATCATCGAGTCCGGCAAGTCCATGCTGCTGCTCGGCCGGCCGGGCGTCGGCAAGACGACGCATGCTGCGCGAGGTGGCGCGCGTCCTGGCCGACGATCTGCGCAAGCGCGTCATCATCGTCGACACCAGCAACGAGATCGCGGGCGACGGCGACATCCCGCACCCGGCGATCGGCCGCGCGCGGCGCATGCAGGTGCCGACGCCGACCGAGCAGCACGCCGTGATGATCGAGGCGGTCGAGAACCACATGCCCGAGGTCATCGTCATCGACGAGATCGGCACCGAGCTGGAGGCCATCGCCGCCCGCACGATCGCCGAGCGCGGCGTGCAGCTCATCGGCACCGCCCACGGCAACACGCTCGAAAACCTGATGCTGAACCCGACCCTGTCCGACCTGATCGGCGGCATCCAGTCCGTCACCCTCTCCGACGAGGAGGCCCGCCGGCGCGGCACCCAGAAGTCGATGCTGGAGCGCAAGGCGCCGCCCACCTTCGACGTCATGGTCGAGATCGTCGACCGCGACGAGGTCGCCGTCCACCTCGACGTCGCCGCGACGGTCGATGCCCTCCTGCGTGGGGCGCCGGTACGGTCTGAGCATCGTACGCGCACACCGGATGGCAAGATCGTCACGAGCTCGTCGGACGACGTTCGGCGCGATCCGTCGGCGCCGCGTCGCGAGCCGTCGCGAGGCAACGACCGTCATGCGGCGCCCGCCGAGCGCGCGAACGGCAACCAGCGCGCGGCGATGACCTTCGATGAGATGGTGAGCGAGACGAGGACGATGCCGTCCAGCCGGCCGGACGCTCCACAGCCGCTGCGAATCACGCGCCGGGCCCCGCGGGTCACCGTGCCGCAGGAGCCTGCCCTGGAGGATGCACGGCCGGTCGCGCCGACGATCGCGGCCTTCGCGAAGGGCCGCGGAACCGACGAGAAACCGCTCCGCATCTATCCGTACGGTGTGAGTCGGAACAGGCTGGATCAGTCGATCCAGCAGATGAAGGTGCCGGCGATGATCGTCCGCAACGAGCGTGACGCGGACATCGTGCTGACGTTGAAGAACACCTACCGCCAGAAGGCGCAGCCGGTCCGCGATGCCGAGCAGCGCGGGATGCCGGTCTACGTCCTGCGCTCGAACACGAACACGCAGATGGAGAACGTCCTGCGCTCGCTATTCCCGCAAGCGGAAGAGGAGCAGGCGACCGATGATGAGCGGGAGGAAGGCGAACCCGCGTTGAGTCGGCGCGAGCGCCGCATGAACGATGTGACGCTCGCGCTCTCGGAAGCGGAAGACGCCATCGCCGCGATCATGCAGGGCGCGCCGGCGACGGCGCTCCGGCCACAGTCGCCGCCGATTCGCCGCCTGCAACATGAGATGGCGGAGCGCTACAACCTCCAGTCTCGCAGCCGTGGACGCGATCCGTTCCGGCACGTCGAGATATACCGTCCAGGTATCCAGTAGATGCGGCGAGCTCCGTTCATCACGCTGGAAGGACCGGAAGGGGCCGGCAAGTCGATTCAGGCGCGTCTCCTCGGGACCTTCCTTGAGGAGCGCGGCTGGAAAGTGCTCCTGACACGCGAGCCAGGCGGAACGGCGCTCGGCGACGAGGTCCGGCGCATCCTGCTCCATGCCGAGGACCTGCACCTGTTGCCGGAAACGGAAGTGCTCCTCCTTGCCGCCGGCCGGGCGCAGCACGTCCGCGAGAAGATCATCCCGGCGCTCGACGCCGGGGTGGCCGTCGTCAGCGACCGGTATGTGGACTCGACCTACGCCTACCAAGGCGGCGGACACGGGCTCCCGATTGACACCCTCCGGCCCATTCAGGAGTACGCGACGGGTGGACTGATCCCGGACCTGCGTATCCTGCTCGACGTGCCAATCGAGATCGGTCTGCGGCGGCGTCACGCGGAGGAGGGGAGCGTGAACCGCATCGACCTCGCGCCGGACGCATTTCACGAGCGCGTGCGCCAGGCGTTCCTGGCGATGGCGGCGGCCGATCCGGACGGCTGGAGCGTGGTGGACGGGCGTGACGACGTGGCATCAGTGGCCCGGAAGGTGCACACTGAAGTAGAATCACGCGTTCTCACGGGCCAGGCGCTGGTGAGACGCAACGCCGTCTAGCACGACACCAAAGGTCGTTTCCCGATGAAGCTTATCTTCGCCGTCGTCCAGGGTACCGACGCGGATCGCCTGCTCGATGCGCTGACCGAACGTGGTTTTCGCGCCACGCAGATCAACAGCGCCGGGGGCTTTCTCCGCGAGAGCAACGTGACCCTGCTGATCGGCGTCGACGATGCGCAGGTGTCGGCGGTCTGCGACCTGATCGACAAGAACGCCCACTCCCGGCGCCGCTTCGTGAACCCCCTGATGCCGATCGCCGGCGCGGGGGACGTCTATGCCGGCAACCCGCTCGAGGTCACCGTCGGAGGCGCGAACGTCTTCGTGGTGCCGGTGAGCCGGTATGAGCGGTTGGGCGTCTAGCGACCCCGAGCCGCGCCCTGTTCCCGCCAAAGGAGCCATTGTTTGGAACTCGAATCGATTGTCGCCAGGGCACTCCAGATCCTCCTGGCCCTGGGCGGTGCGTACCTCGTCGCGACGTGGTTCGTCCTGATTGTCTGGACCTTCCGCGATATTGAGTCGCGGAGCAAGAACGTCGTTACGCAGGTATTCTTGACGCTGCTATCGGTCTTCTTCTGGATCCCGGGCGTGTTGCTGTACATCGTGTCGGCGCCCGAAGGAGACGCTCGACGAGGCCTACCAGCGCTCGCTGGAGGAGGAGTACCTGCTGCAGGACTTGCAGGAGCTCCCGCTCTGCCCAACCTGCAACCACTTCGTACATGACGACTGGCAGCTGTGCCCGCACTGCAACACGCAGTTGAAGGAGCCGTGCCACAACTGCGGCAAGTTGGTTGACCTGCGTTGGGACATTTGCCCGTACTGCGGCGAGGAGCAGGAGGCGCATGACACCGGCACGAGGAGGCCGACGAGCTCGAAAGGATTGACGGCTGGATCGACCCGGCCAAGATCGAGAAGCGCCTCCGCGCCGAGCATGCGCGCAACGGCTCGCTCTCGCTGCCGGCCGCGACCGCGATCGATCGCGACGTCCTGAGCCCGGCGGCCGCCCACGCTCGACCGGGCGCGACGCAAGAAACAGTGACCATCAAAGCCCGCCGGATGGGCAGACGACGCGCGTCGGGACGGTTCCGGTTGGTCCGGATGCGAGCGACCTTTCGGCATCGGACGCATCCGCCGCCGAGGGCGAGTCGTCTCGATCCCGTCACGATTCCGGTTGCCCGGCACCCGCGACTAGCAGCGAACCTCAGCCCCGGCCACGAAGGCCGGGGCATGTATCGATTCCGTCACGCACGTGAGCCGGCGCTCTTACTGCTCCGGCTCAAGCAGCTCGTGGCCAGGGCGTGCCATGCGCGTGGGCACGGCATTTGGTCGTACCTGGAAGTTGAACTTCTCGCGGATCGCCTGGTAGAAGCTCGTGAACGGCACCTTCACCAGCCGGAACTTGTGCTGGCCGCGCGTCACTTTCACCACGTCATGCTGACGAAGGCGAATCATCTCCTGCCCGTCGAGGATGAGCGAGGCGGGGTGGGCGTTTGTGGTGACGAGCTCGATCTCGGCGTCCTCGGAGGCGATCATCGGGGTGCGGATCGGGGAGTGGGACGAGATCGGTACGACCGCGAACCCGCGCACACCGGGCGTCAGGATCGGCCCGCCAGCCGCCATGCAATAGGCCGTCGACCCGCGCGGAGTCGAGACGATCAGGCCGTCGCTGGGATACTGGTTCACGAAGTGGCCGTCGATATAAACCTCCACCTCGATCATGCGGTTCCCGCCCCGGATGACGACGTCATTGATGGCCCAGCCCTGCGGCTGCTCCTTGTCGCCTCGGATGAGGGTTGCGTCAAGGGTCGAGCTCTCGTCCAGCTCGTATTCGCCGGCGAGAAACATCTCAAGGGCCCGTTGCCAGTCGCGCTGCTCCACCAGGGCGAGGAAGCCGACTTTCCCGAAGTTGATGCCGATCAGGGGCACATCCGGGAAGGAATTGCCATCCGCATCATCAGCCCGTCGCCGCCGAGGACGATGATCGCGTCGACCGGCGGATCGCTTGCCCCGATCGCTTCCTCCGGGACAACGGTGATGCTTCGCGACTTCAGCCAGGTGGTGATGTCGTCAATGAGCTGCTGTGCCTCGCGCTTGCTTTCAGCGGCGACGAGGCCAAGTCGGTGCGTCATGCGGGGTGGCTCCTGCGGGCGCAAGGCGGTCACGATGCCGCGTGTCCCGGTGGGGTGAGGTAGGACGTGTGATCGTCCTGTTCGGAGAATCGGTAGAGCATGGCCGGGCGGTGACTTCCCTCCCGACGGGTCTCGTCGGTCTGCGTCAGGATACCGCTCGCGATCATGCGGCGGCGGAAATTCCGCTTGTCCATCGGCTGCCCGAGGATCGACTCGTAGACATGCTGCAGCTCGGAGATCGTGAACGTCGATGGCACCAGGTGAAATGCAATGTTCGTGTAACCGAGCTTCGCGCGCAGCCGCACGAGCGCGTATTCCAGCACCATGCGCTCGATCTCATCGACGCCAACCGTATCCGTGGCCGGTGTCCAGGTGAGGGCGGCGGCGCCTTCCCTGCGGAATGTCTCTGGTGAGAAAAGCCCCAGGTAGCTGATGACGATCTCGCGCTGGGTGCCCTGAGAGCGGCTGAAGGTGTAGAGCTGCTCGACGTACTGGGCATCGACACCGGCCCATTCATGGATGATGCGTTCGGCGGTGCGATTCAGTGGTTCGTCCGCGTGCGGGATGGCCCACGGGATGTGGCCATTGGGGCCCGTTGCGGTCTCGAGGATGTTGCCGGTCCAGCGAAACATGGCGACGCACACGCGAAGGGCACTGCCGGCCGGCACCTCCGCGGGCGTCTGCTCGTCTGCGGATGATGCGGTGTGTGGCTGGACCATGGTGCGACGTGACCCTCGGGCGGACCCAGCCGCCGCGGCGGACTGGGCGAGGCGATGGCCGGGCGGAAACGCGCCGTAGCGGGCCGAAATTTGGCAGCATTCCCCGGTTTCCCGGTAGACTTGCCATGGCCGCATTGGCGGATGGTGAAATGGTATCACAAGGGCCTTTGGAGCCTTTATTCCAGGTTCGAATCCTGGTCCGCCAGCCGATTCGCAGGCGATGCCCCCCGCTGCATCGCGCAGATGGAAGCGATGACCCCCACAGTGAGAGCGCAATCCCGATCCCCGCGTGACGCGAGCCGCGTCGCCGTTGCCGTGCTTGCCGCCGGACACGGCACGCGGATGAAGTCACGTAGCCCGAAGCACGTCCACCCGGTGGGGGGCGTGCCGCTTGTGCAGCGGATCATCCGGGCCGGGCTGGCCGTGAACCCGGAGCGCCTGCTGGCCGTGGTCAGCCCCGGGATGGTCGAACTTCCCGCTGTGCTCGGGATGGAGGGGGAGTTCGAGACGGTTGTACAGGATCCGCCACGCGGAACCGCCGATGCCGTCCGCACTGCGCTCGATGCCGTGCCGGATGTGGACTACCTCGTTTCCTTGCTTGGAGACAATCCGCTGCTGACAGGCGACATGGTGCGCGATCTGCAGGAACACGCGGTAGACACGGTGCCCGCCTCACCATCCTGACGTGCGTGCTGGACGACGCGCAGACCTACGGGCGCATCACCCGCAACGGCGAGCGGAATGTCACCGGCATTGTCGAAGCCAAGAACGACGACCCGGCGAGCCGTGAGGGACAGGTTGAGATCAATAGCGGGATCATGGTCCTTGAAGCGGCCTGGGCTCGCGAGGCGCTTGGTCGCTTGCCGCTCGACCCGGTAACAGGCGAGTACCTGCTGACCGATCTCGTGGCCATGGCCGCGAGCGAGCATCAGCCCGGCGAGCCTTGGCCAATTGCCACCGTTGAGGCGCCGATGGAGGTATCCCTGGGCGTGAACAACCGCATCCAGCAGGCCGAGGCGGACGCCATCGTGCGCGAGCAGGTGCGGAGCCGGCACATGCTGGCTGGCGTGACCATGGTCGGCCCGGAGACGATCTTTATCGATGAGGACGTCGAGATCGGACACGACACCGTCCTCCTTCCCGGCACGATCCTGCTCGGTGGGACACGCATCGGTGCGGGCTGCCGGATCGGCCCGCACACCGTGCTCGACCATGCCGAGATTGGCGACCACGTCACGATCCGCTCGTCGACAATCGAGTACTCCCGCATGGAAGCCGGTTCCGACGCCGGCCCATACGCCCACATTCGAGGTGGATCCGTCATCGGCGAAGGCGTGCATATCGGCAACTTCGCGGAGCTGAAGAACACGTCGATGGGGCGGGACGCCAAGAGCGGCCATTTCTCCTACCTCGGCGACGCGACGGTCGGTCACGGGGTCAACATCGGCGCCGGGACCATCACCGCCAACTATGATGGCGAGAAGAAGAACCCGACGACGATCGGTGACGGCGCATTCGTCGGTTCGGACACGATCCTCGTCGCGCCTGTGACGGTGGCTGAGGGCGCGCGGACCGGGGCCGGCAGCGTGGTCACGAAGGATGTCGCACCCGGGACGACCGTCGTCGGCATCCCGGCTCGACCGATCGCCTCACGCAAGCGGACTCCGGCGGCAGACTCGGCTGATCAGGCACCAGAGGCGGAGGGATAGGACGCATGGATGGGCGGCTGCAGATCTTCACCGGGACCGCGCATCCGGCGCTGGCGCAGGACATCTGCGAGGCGCTGGAGGTGGACCTCGGGCGGGCGATCGTCGGGCAATGGCGCAACGACGAAACGCGCGTGAAGCTCGAGGAGAACGTGCGCGGCTCGGACGTCTTTGTCGTCCAGCCCACCAGCAATCCGGTCAACCATCACCTGATGGAGCTGCTCCTGATGATCGACGCCCTTCGCCGGGCGTCGGCATCGCGCATCACCGCCGTGATCCCGTACTACGGCTATGCCCGACAGGAGAAGAAGACGTCGGGACGCGAGCCGATCTCCGCGAAGCTCGTCGCCAACCTGCTGACCACCGCCGGCGCGACGCGAGTCCTCGCCGTTGACCTGCACTCGCCAGCCATCGAGGGGTTCTTCGACATCCCGGTGGACCACCTCCGCGCAGCGCCGTTGCTGGCGCGGGCGTTCCGGCACCAGGTTGGTGGCGACATCGTCGTGGTGAGCCCTGATGCCGGTGGCGTCGGTCGCGCGCAGGACTTCCGCACGCGCGCCAAGGGCTCCCTGGCCATCATTTCCAAGCAGCATCCCTCCGCCGACACGACGGAGACGCTGGAGATGGTTGGCGACGTCGAAGGGAAGACGGCGGTCATCGTCGACGACATGATCTCGACCGGCGGGACGCTGATCGAGGCGGCGAACATGCTTACCGAACGCGGCGCCGAGCGCATTCTCGTCGCGGCAACGCACGGTATTTTCGCAGGCGACGCCCTGAGGCAGATCGACGACTCGCCGATCGAGGAAGTGATCGTGACGGATACCATCCCGCTTCCGAAGGATGGCGTGGGCGAGTCCGCGTGGTCAGCGTCGCGCCATTGTTAGCTGAGGCCATCATGCGGACCCACAAGGGCCTCTCCGTGAGCGCCCTCTTTACCTGATACGCTGGTGGTGCGCATCGCGACCATCGTTTTGCACGCTTTGTACTGTCATCGGCGGGACGCTTTCTTGAGCCCGCCATGACCGGGGACGACCTTCTTGGACGCCGACGACTGGCAACATTTGCTCTTCGCGCTGATCGCTGTGGCCTTGCTTACACTCGTGAGCGTCGTCCTGACCCATGTCGGTCAGGCAACCAACCAGCGATTGATCCCGGACACCCTGGCGTCCGGCCGCCATCGCCGCACAACATCCTCAATCGTCAACATGCGGCGCGCAATCGCCTCCTCAATGTTGTTCCTGCAGCTGCTCCTGGCGGTGATTGCCGGTGGGCAGGTGGTCGCGCTGTTCGACGCCTTCACGGATACCGAATTCGGCTTTCCGGCGATCGTGATGACCGCGTTTGTCTACCTTGTCTTTGGTCTGGCACTACCCCGCGCCATCGTCGACAAGGCAACGTCGGAGGAGACGCGCGACCGTATCTACGGCATCGGGCGGATGACCTCGGCGGCTCTCCGGCCTGTGAATTGGCTGGTTGAGCAGCTTGCCGCGCTCTTCCGCGCGATCATCCCGGGCGAGGGCGCGGTTGATCACACGGTTGGTACCGAAGACGAGCTCCAGATTCACCGGAGCGGGCACGACGACGGCGTGATCGGCGAGGTCGAGCGGCAGATGATCGACGGCATCCTCAGCCTCGAGGATATGACCGTCCGTGACATCATGGTGCCGCGACTGGACATCGTTGCCCTCGATCGTCGCGTTTCGGCGCAGGTGCTGATCGACACCATCACCAAGGCGGGGCATAGCCGCATCCCGGTGTATCGCGATACCGTCGACAACGTCCTCGGCGTGCTCTACGTGAAGGACCTGTTGCCGTTCGTGATCGGCAATACGATCCGCATCCCCTTGCTGGACCTGATCCGGCCCGCGTTCGTCGTCCCCGAATCGAAGAAGCTGCCTGAGCTCTTCGCGGAGTTGAAGCGGACGCGCATCCATATGGCGATCGTGGCGGACGAGTATGGAGGCACGGCCGGCTTGATCACGATCGAGGACATCCTCGAAGAGATCGTCGGGGAGATCCAGGACGAGTACGATACCGAGCAGCCCTTGTTTGAGAAGGAAAGCGCGGACGCGCTGGTTGCTGATGGCCGACTCCCGATCGAGGACGTCGAAGAGGCGCTCGATGTCGCGTTCGAGGAGGACGATGACTTCGGCACGCTTGGCGGCTTCGTCCACAAGCATCTCGGCCGCCTCGCCGTCAAGGGTGACACCTTCGAGGCGGAGGGCGTTCGCGTCGAGATTCTGGAGGTCGAGCGGCACCGGGTGAAGGCCCTTCGCATCACGCGCCTGCCCGAGCCCGAAGAGGAGGAGCGGGAGGAGCGCCGCGACCGTCGACGGCGTGGCGACCAGAACGGCGACCACGACAACGACGAGCAGCGGGAATCGTGATCGGGCGACCGGTCTTACGAATCGATGAGGTCGCCAGCACGCAGGATGAGGCGTTCCGGCTTGGCGAGCTCGGGGCGCGCGAAGGCACCGTTGTCGTCGCCAGATATCAACGCGCGGGGAGAGGCCGCGCCGGGCGGACGTGGGTAGCGTCACCTGGCGCGGCTTTGCTGTTCTCCGTTCTCCTGCGTCCCGAGTGCCCGTTGCCCGGCGTGTTCTCCTTGCTTGTGGCTGACGCCATCGTTGAGACGGTCGCCGGCGCGTATGGGCTCGACCCTCGGGTCAAGTGGCCGAACGATGTGCTGATCGGCGGCCGCAAACTTAGCGGCGTGCTGATCCAGGGGCGCCAAGGCATGGCGGCGCTCGGTATCGGGGTTAACGTACGCACCGAAGCGGGCGAGCTGCCCGAGGGTGCCACGAGCTTGCGCGCCGAGACGGGCCAGCAGATCGACCTGATGGACCTGCTGGCGCGTCTACTCCCGGCGATTGACGAGAGATATCACGTGGTCATGGCAGGAGACATAGCGGCGGCGCTCTCTCGTATCGAGGCCCGGTTGGCGATGCGCGGCGAGGAGGTCACCCTGCGGGATGGTGACCGGGAGATCACGGGTCGCGTGACCGGTCTGCGGGAGGACGGAGCGCTCCTCCTGGGTGTCGACGGTGACCTTCGCGCGGTTGTATCCGGCGAGTTGGTTCGCGGTCCGCGCCTGGTTTCGCCCGAAGCACTGCCAGGTTTCGGGAAGGTCGGTATACTCTAGGCGACGCGACAATCGCCCCGAGGGGGCCAACAGAAAGCGGTACGTGAGAGATGAATTTCGATCTTACGGAAGAGCAAATCCAGGTCCGTGACATGGTGCGGGAGTTCGCCGCCCGCGAAGCGGCGCCGCACATCCGGGAGTGGGACACCAAGCAGAATTACAGCCGCGACATCATCGACAAGATGGGCGAGGCTGGTATTCTTGGGCTCCCGATTCCCGAGCAGTACGGTGGACTTGGTCTCGACTACGTCAGCCTGGCGCTGGCCTGCTCCGAAATGGAATACGTCGATACCTCGCTCCGCGTGGTGCTGAGCGTGCATGTCGGCCTGAACAGCCTGACGCTGCTCCAGTGGGCTAACGAGGACCAGAAGCAGCGCTTCCTGGTACCGCAGGCGCAGGGCGAGAAGATCGCCACCTTCGGGCTGACCGAGCCGGCCGCTGGCTCCGATGCCGGCGCGATCGAGACTACGGCGACGAAGGATGGCGACGATTACATCCTGAACGGCTCAAAGATGTGGATCTCGCTCTCGGACCTCGCTGACAACTTCCTCGTCTTCGCCAGCCTCGACCGCTCGCAGAAGCACAAGAGCCTGACCGCCTTCGTGGTCGAGCGCGGCATGGACGGTTTCACGACCGGCACCATCCACGGCAAGCTCGGCGTGCGCGCCGGTAACACCGGCGAGATGAGCTTCGACAACGTGCGCGTTCCCTCCGCCAACCGTATCGGCGAGGAGGGCGAGGGCTTCAAGATCGCCATGAGCGCGATCGACCAGGGCCGCTTCACCGTCGGCGCCGGGGCAATGGGCCTGGCCCGCGCCGCGCTGGACGCGAGCGTCCGCTATGCGAACGAGCGCCATACCTTTGGCGTGCCGATTGGCAAGCATCAGCTCGTGCAGCAGATGATCGCGAACCAGGTCGCCGGCCTCGAGGCGTCCGAGTTGCTCGTCTACAAGGCGGCCGAGCTCAAGAATCGTGGTGTCCGCAACACCAAGGAGACGTCGCTGGCCAAGTGGTACGCCACGGAGGCGGCGCTCAAGGCGGCGGACGACGCGGTGCAGATCTATGGATCGTACGGCTTCTCCAACGACTACCCGGTCGAGCGCATGCTCCGCAACGCGCGCGGCTCGACAATCTACGAGGGTACGTCGCAGATCCACCAGATCCTGCAGGCGGAGTACGCGCTCGGCTACCGGCAAGACAAGCCGCTGAGCCACCCGCAGCCGCCGGCACCGGGGTTCGAGTCGGAGGACTAGGCCCGGCGTGTCAGGGAGATGTGAGGAAGTGAGCATCGCGGGCCCTGCATGCGGATGTAGGGCCCGTGATGCATGTATGGCGCAAGGGCGCGCCTGAGGAGATGCGCGTGGGCAAGACAGTGATTCTCGGCGGCGCACGGACGCCCTTCGGCAAGCTCGGCGGCGGACTCTCGACGCTGCCGGCCGTGCAGCTTGGCATCACGGCGGCGACCGCGGCCGTCGAGCGTGCCGGTATTGACAGAGAGGCGATCGGGCACGTCATCATGGGCCAAGTACTGCAAGCGGGGGCAGGGCAGAATCCGGCCCGCCAGGTGGGACTGGGCCTCGGGCTGGATCGCACGGTGACCGCGGAGACGATCAACCGGGTCTGCGGCTCCGGTATGCGTTCCGTCGCGCTGGCGGACATGCAGATTCGCCTGGGCGAAGAGCAGGTCGTACTGGCGGGCGGCATGGAGAGCATGTCGAACGCGCCGTACGCGTTGCCCAAGGCGCGGACCGGGTATCGGTTGGGGAACGGCGAGCTCGTCGACCTGATGGTGCATGATGGACTGATGTGCGCCATCGAGAACGTCCACATGGGCATTCATGGCGGGAACGTCTCGGACGAGGAGGCGATCTCGCGCGAGGAGCAGGATGCCTGGGCCTACCGCTCACACCAGCGCGCGCTCGCGGCGATTGACGACGGCCGTATGGCGGAGGAGATCGTCCCGGTCGAGGTCCCGGGCCGTAAGGGCAGCGTCACGGTCGACATCGACGAGGGGCCGCGTCGTGACACCAGCCTCGAAGTGCTCGGGAAGCTGAAACCAGCGTTCTCGCCGACCGGCACGGTCACCGCAGGCAATGCTCCTGGGGTCAACGATGGTGCCGCGGCGGTCGTGGTGGCTGATGAGGCATGGGCCGCCGAGCAGGGCGCGACGCCGCTGGCGACGATCCTCGCCACCGGTCAGGCGGCATGGGATGCGCCCTACCTGGCGTACACGCCGGAGATGGCGATCCGGCAGGCGCTGGAGAAGACCGATCTCACGCTCGACGACATCGATGTCTTCGAGATCAACGAGGCGTTCTCCAGCGTGAGCATCATCGCCGGTCGACGACTCGGGATCGACCCTGAGAAGCTGAACGTCAACGGCGGCGCGGTTGCGCTCGGGCACCCGATTGGGGCAAGCGGCACGCGCCTGGTGCTGACGGCGATCCACGAGCTTCGTCGGCGCGGCGGAGGCATCGCGGCGCTCGGCATTTGCTCCGGCGGGGGGCAGGGCGACGCGATGATCCTCCAGGTGCACGTATGACGGACCGGGCGGCACAGTTCCGCGAGCGATTCCCGGGCGCGATCATCCTGCCATGGAACGGCGTCTGGCCAGAGATTGCAGAGGACGCGTTCATCGCCCCCACCGCCGTCCTCGTCGGGAACGTGAGCGTTGGGTCGCAGTCGAGCATCTGGTTCCATACCGTGTTGCGCGGCGACATCGCGCCGATCACGATCGGCGACCGCACAAGCGTGCAGGACAACACGGTGGTCCACGTCAATACCGATGCTCCGACGCGGGTCGGCAATGACGTCACCATCGGGCATAGTGCGCTTGTACATGGGACGACCGTCCATGATGGCGCCCTGATCGGAATGGGCTCACTGCTGCTCTCGTACTCGACGATCGGGCGAGGAGCGGTGATCGCCGCCGGCGCGCTGATCCCCGAGCGAACCCATGTGCCGGATGGCGCGATCATGGTCGGCATGCCGGCGAAGCAGCGGGACGCGCTTTCCGACGAGCAATCCGACCGCCTGGCCGGCATTCCGGGGCGGTACGTCCGCGTCAGCCGCCAGTACATGCAAGAAGTGGCGCGCGCCTATGCGCCAGCCACCGAGGAGGGCTCCGATGAGCATTGATCTGCAGGTCGACCACGGCATCGCCATGGTTACCATCAATAATCCGGATCGGCTGAACGCGCTCGACATGGACGATCTCCAGGAGCTGTTGCAGACGTTTCGCTCGCTCGCCACGAACGGCGACGTGCGGGTCGTCATCCTCACCGGGGCCGGTGATCGCGCCTTCGTGGCTGGTGCCAACATCAAGCGAATGGCGTCGTTCTCCCGCGACGAGGCGCAGCAGTTCGGGCGGCTCGGGCATGCCGTGGCGGCCGAAATTGAGCGGTTGCCGCAGCCGGTGATCGCGGCTGTGCGTGGCTTCGCGCTCGGCGGCGGAACAGAGCTCGCGCTTGCCTGCGACATCCGCATCTGCGCCACCAACGCCGTCTTCGCGCAGCCTGAGGTCGGGCTCGGCATCCCGCCGGGATGGGGCGGCACACAACGCCTGCCGCGTATCGTGGGCAAGGGCATCGCGTCAGAATTGATCTTTTCCGGGCGGCGCGTGAAGGCGGACGAAGCGCTTCGCATCGGCCTTGTGAATTCGGTGCATGAGCCGGAGAACCTGATGGACTTCGCGCGTGAGCTGGCCCGCTCCATTGCGGCGAACAGCCCGGCGGCGGTACGCGCCTCCAAGAGGCTGATCGCCCGCTCGTATGACGGCCATCCGGCGTCAGGACTCGCGGAGGAGGCGCACGCGTTCGCGCAGTCGTTCGAGACCGTGGAGCAGCGCGAGGGAATGAACGCGTTTGTCGAGAAACGGAAACCGGATTTCGGCGCGATCAGCGCCGGGGACGAGGAGGGGAATGGATGAAGATCGCGGTCTTTGTGAAACAGGTCGAGGACGCGCGGACTGTCCAGATCGACAGCGCCTCCGGGGCCGCGTCGACGACCGGCGAGTCGGTGTTGAACCCGGCGGACGCCTGGGCCGTCTCCGAGGCGGTCGACCTGCGCGAGGCGGTTTCCGGTGAGTTGGTCGCCATCACGCTGGGGCCGAAGTCGGCGCGGGATGTGGTCGTCGATGCGCTGGCTACCGGCGCTGACTCCGGCATCCATGTGATTGCCGAGCACGCGGCACAAGGCGATTCCCGCGCAATTGCCGCCGCCCTCGCGGATGCGGTACGTGACGGCGGCTTCGACGTGCTCATCGCCGGCGATGCGACGTCAGACTACGGCACTGGCCAGGTCGGCCCGCAGGTCGCCGAGGCACTGGGTGTGCCGCACGTCATGAAGGTGCTCGGGATCGCGCAGGATGGCGATGTGCTGAAGGTGCAGCGAGAGCTGGACGGCTTCCCCGACGAGATCGACGTCCCGACGCCAATCCTCCTCGTGCTCCAGCCAGGTGAGGACGGTCCAAAGCGACATCCTTCGCTGCGCGGGATGATGCAGGCCAAACGCAAGACGGTGGAGGAGATCGTCTTGCCGGACGAGATGTCCACGCCGCTGTCGTGGAGCGAGCCGAAAGCGCAGCGCACAAGCGCCGACCGCATCATGCTGCAGGATGAGCCAACCGAGGAGATGGCCGCGAAACTGGTCGCGTGGCTGCGCGAGCACAGGCTGGTCGGCTAACGGTACGAGCCGTTCCCGCGAGACACTGAGAGGACAGGGGCGCACAAGAGATGGCTGATTCAAAGGGCGTGCTCGTGCTCGGCGAAGTCTTCGTCGGCATGCTCTCGCCACATACGCATGAGATGTTTACCGCCGGTCGCGATCTCGCCGCCGAGCTGGGTGAGCCGTTCACGTTCGCCTACATGGGCTCGGAGATCGGAGAGGCGCAGACCCAGGTCGGCGAGCTGGACGACGAGATCCGCATCGAGACGCAGGAGCTCGAAGAAATCGAGCCGTTCGTCTACGACGCCTGGCTGGACGCCGCCGCGCAGGTTGTCGAGCGCGTGAAGCCGCGCGTCGTCATCGTGCCGGGCACGACGATCGGCGCCGACTACGGGCCGCGCCTGGGGCAGCGGCTTGGCATGCCGATGGCCACGTGGGCGACCTCGCTCGGCGTCGAAGATGGCGGCGTGGTCGTCACCCGCAACGTGCTTGGCGGTCGCGCCCAAACGGCGATTCGCTGCGAGCCGGACACAACGTTGATTGTCTCCTGCGAACCAGGTCTCTTCGACCCGTCGCCAATCGGCAACATCGAAGCCGTCACGTTGCAGGATGTATTTGCCGAGTTGGCTCCCGAGTCGTCGGCCGGCGCGGCGGCCAAGAGTGGTCCGAAGGTGACCGATGCCGACCGGATCGTCTCCGGTGGACGCGGCATGAAGAATCCGGACGGCGTCGCGCTCATCGAGGAGCTTGCGCAGGTGCTCGATGCGGCGGTCGGAGCTTCCGGCGCCGCAGTGCTGCAGGGTATGCTGCCGCACGAGCTGCAAGTCGGCTCCTCGGGTGTGGTCGTCCGGCCGAAGCTCTACCTCGCGGTGGGCGTCAGCGGCACCCCGCAGCATACCTGGGGCATGAAGGACAGCCAGTACATCGTCGCGATCAACAAGGATCCGAACGCGCCGATCTTCCAGATGGCCGACTTCGGCATCGTTGGTGACCTGTTCGAGGTCGTGCCGCCGCTGATCACCGAGCTGAAGGGCTAGCGGTTCGATGAGCGCGATCGAAACGGACATCCTGCTCGTCGGCTCGGGACTGGGCGCGACCGCGGCGGCACGGGCGCTTGCTCAGTCGGGACGGCGCGTCGTGCTCGTGCCCGGCATCGGGAGCACGCGCTCGCCGCACATCGACGGCGGCTTGATTGACGCGTCGCGCGTCGAGGCGGCATTCGGCATGGGAGCGCCGCTTGGCGAGCCGGTGAGCGCCATCGCTCCGATTGAGACGACTCCAGACGGCGCATTCTCGATCGGCAAGGCGGAGCGTCTGCCGTCGCCACGCCGCTACCAGCGCAGCACGCTGGAGCGTTGGGCGATGGATCGCGCGACCTCGGCAGGCGCGGTGTTCCTGGACGACTTCGTTGAAGGTATCGTGCTCCCGGAAGGCGGCGGCGTGGCTGTCCTGACCTCGGAGCAGGACAAGCGCGTCATTCAGGCTCGGGTAATTGCCCTCTGCGAGGGAGCTGACCCGCGCATCGCCATGCGCGTCGGCCTGCGGCCCGACTATGGACCGGAGGACCAGCTTCACTTCGCACGGGTGTGCGTCGCGGGCCGCCCGGTGGACGTGATGTTGCGTGGCTCCTGGCGAACAGGCTGGGGCATGCCCGTCGAGGTGATGGTGACACCGCAACCGGACGGCACCCTGGTGTCGGTTGTTGCCCGGATTGAGAACATCATGCGGGCGAGCCACTCCTCGAAGGACGCGCTGCGCGAGCTCATCGCCTCTCCGGAGCTCGCGTCCCTGCGCATCGAGGGCGATCCAGGCGAGTTCGGGATGGAGCTGGTGGCGATTCGCACGGATCGCGGGGGCATGTCCTTCGTCCATGACCGGATCTTGATGGGCATTGATTTCAGCGGCGTGATAGATCCTCGTCACGTGCACCGCGCGAACCTCACCATCCGCGCTGGTCAGCATCTTGCCGCTTACCTGATCGAAAGCGATCTGCGTTCGCGCGGTTGGAAAGGCCGGGCGGAAGCGTTCGTGCGCGATGCGGTTCCGGCGCCCCGGGCGTATCATGACGACAAGACGACCGGTTACCTTGAAGAGGGCGCGGCTGGCGGGCAGGTCGTTGGCCGGATCGCGAACCTGCTCAGGCGTGGCCGGCAATCAGTCACGAGAACGGGGTAACGCACGATGGGTATCTTCCGACTGCAGCATACAACCATCCCGATGACGCCGGGCGGCAACGATGAGGCGAGACGGTTCTATGGCGGCGTCTTGAGTCTGCCGGAGAAGCCGGTTCCGTTGTCGCTCGATGGGAACCGGATCGTCTGGTTCGCGGTTAGCGATGATGGTGACGAGCTCCACGTGCTGGCTCAGGACGGCGTCGATCCATCTATCAGCGGACAGCACCTATGCCTGGTGGTGGACAATCTGGACGAGACCCGCGAGGCGCTGGTCTCCGACGGGATCGAGATCGGCGAAGAGCCACCGATCCACAATCGGCCGCGGTTCTCGTTCCGGGACCCGTTCGGCAACAAGGTTGAGATCACCGAGATTCACGGCGATTACCTCGAAGAAGCGAAGGGATAACAGCATGGTAGCCACGGACCCGAAGATCACGTATACGTCGACCCCTGAGCAGATCGAGGCGATGCAAAGTCGCTTCGACGATGCGCTAGAGTCGATCAAGCAGAAGTACGGCGCGTCCTACCCGATGATCATCAACGGCGAGGACCGCGCGAGCGACACGACATTCGACGTCGTCGCGCCGTCCGATGCCTCCGTCGTGCTCGGTCGGTTCCCGAAGGGCACGAAGAAGGACGTTGACGACGCGTTGGGCGTCGCCAAGGCGTATCAGAAGGAGTGGGCGGCTCTCGCGCCGGAGAAGCGCGTGGAGTATGTGAAAGCGGCCGCGGCGAAGATCCGCGAGCGCAAGTTCTTGCTTGCCTCACTGATGATCGTGGAGTGTGGCAAGTCCCGCACCGAAGCGATCGGCGAGATCGAGGAGGGCGCCGACCTGCTCGACTACTACGCCGACGTCTACACGGAAAACGACTTCTACGTCCGCAAGATGGGAAGCGAGGACCCGCGAGAGCGCAACGTGTCGGTCCTGCGTCCGTTTGGCGTGTGGGCGATCATGGCGCCGTTCAACTTCCCGCATGCGCTGGCGGCGGGCCCGATCGGCGGAGCGCTCGTGACCGGGAACACAGTGGTGTTCAAGCCGGCGTCCGCGACCGCGCTCTCCGGCTGGTACCTTGCGCGGACGATGCTTGACAGCGGGCTTCCGGCGGGCGCGCTGCAGCTCGTCACCGGTGGTGGCGCGGAGGTTGGCGATTACCTCGTGCATCACCCAATGACGGACGGCGTCGTCTTCACCGGCTCCAAGGAAACCGGTATGGAGCTGTACAACTCGTTCAGCTCGCAGTACCCGAAGCCGATCCTGACCGAGATGGGTGGCAAGAACCCGACAATCGTGACGAAGAACGCCGATATGGACAAGGCCGTTGAAGGCGTCGTCCGCTCAGCGTTCGGCTTCTCCGGCCAGAAGTGCTCTGCCTGCTCCCGCGTCTATGTCATGTCCGACGTATACGACGAGTTCACCCAGCGCATGGTGAAGCGCACGGGAGAGCTGAAGGTTGGCGACCCGACGGACAAGGACGTGTTCGTTGGCCCGGTGATCGACGAAAACACCGTCAAGCGATTCGAGGGCGCCGTCAAGAAGGTCGAAGAGGCAGGCGGCACGGTGCTCTACGGTGGGCATCGGCTTACCGAGGGTGAGTACGCTAACGGCACGTTTGTCGAGCCGACGATTGTCGCTGACCTGCCGCTGGACCACGAGGCCTTCAAGGTCGAGTACTTCATGCCGTTCATCGCCGTCGGGAAGGTCGATTCGCTTGAGGAAGCGATCCGTGAAGCCAACGACGTCGAGTACGGGCTCTGCGCTGGCATCTTCACCGAAGACAAGGCGGAGATGGACGAGTTCTTCGACAACATCGAGGCCGGCGTGACCTACGCCAACCGCAAGGGCGGCGCGACAACGGGCGCTTGGCCGGGCAGCCAGCCGTTCGGCGGCTGGAAGGGCTCCGGCTCCTCCGGCAAGGGCGCGCTCGGATCGTACTACCCGACGCTGTTCCTTCGCGAGCAGAGCCGCACGGTCGTTGAGTACAACGATTAGCAGCCGCCACAGCGTGAGATGACCGAGGGCCAGGGAGATCACTCCCTGGCCCTCGTCGCGTCTCTTGCTCTTCTCGGCGTTACCCCTTGATCGAGCGGAGGAGGTCTTCGGTCGCGTCGAGCCCCTTGCGGAAGAGGTCCGGCCGCTGGCCAATCCCGATTCGCAGGTGGTGCTCGATGCCGAACGCCGAGCCGGGGGCAAGCATCACGCGCTTCTCCGCCGCCAGGCGGTCTGCCAGCTCGGAGGAGGGGATCGGCAGGTGATACCGCATCATCGCGAGCAGGCCGCCGCGCGGCGCTGTCCATGACGCCAGGTCGCTGTTCTTCTCGAACCAGGCGCTCGCGGTGGCCATGTTCTCCGAGATAATGGCGGCATTGCGCTTGAGGATCGACTCGCGTTCGGCGATCACCGTTTGCGCGATTCGGTCGCTGAGACGTGCCGGGCTGAGCGACACATAGTCGCGAATGCCCCATGCTTTCTGCGCGATACCGGCGTTGGCGGCGAACCACCCGATGCGGAGCCCCGGCACGCCAAACGGCTTCGACACGGTGCCGACAGAGATGGCGCGTTCGTAGCGGTCGTGCAGCGGGTCCGGCAGCTTTTCGCCGCCAGGAATCTCCAGCCAGCGGTATGCTTCGTCGGACAGCACCCAAGCGCCCACCCGATCGGCGATCTCGACGACGCGGTCGAGCTGCTGATCACTCAGCGTCGCGCCCGTTGGGTTGTGGGGCGTGTTGATGACGATGAGCTTGGTTCGTTCCGTGACTAGGTCGTCGAGTACATCAAGGTCGTAGGCGAAGCTGTCGTCCTGCACGACGGACCAAAGGTCGACCTCCGCACCGAGGGCACGCGGGACGCTATGGAGCTGCTGGTATGCTGGCGAGACCGCGACAACGTGGTCGCCGGGCTGCAAAAGCGTGCTGAAGAGCAGGAAGTTCGCCTCGATCGCCCCGGTGGTGACGAGGATGTCTTCCGCCGAGGCGCGCTTGTACGTCGCCGCGAGGATCTCGCGCAGCGCGATCGTGCCCCGGGCTTCGCTGTAGGAAAGGGGAAGCGCCAACAGGTCCTTCTGGAGGGCCTCCGCAGAATCGTTTGGGATGAGATCGAGGATGTCGGCGACGGAGAGTGGCAGGATTCCGCTCTCGGCGATGTCGTAATCGACATCGAGCTCCCACCGTGTCATCCAGCGCTCAAGTTGAAACGTCTCGTAGTTCAACGGGTTTTTCCTCCTGGTCTAGCGTCGACGCTTCCGGCGGGCGGGGCGGCGACGAATCGGCTTGCGCGTTCCCCTGAGCTCCGGCTCGAGGAAGCGGCGCTTGAGCTTTCGGCGACCCTGCAGCATCGCGGTGCTCATCAACGCGACAAAGGCGAGGCCTGCCGCGACGAGCAGCAGCGTCTCGATCGACCATGTCGTGATGATCCATGCGCCGATGAACGCGGCGAAGGCCGTCAGGACAAGCGTAAGGTTGAGCAGCAGATTTGTCGCCGGGTAGAGCGAGATATCCCGCATCAGGCGCAGGGCGTACGGCTGTTCATTACGGATGTAGGTCGTCTGGGCGATCCCGAGCAGCAGGAAGACGAGGACGAAGGCCCAGGCACCAGCGGCTGGGGAGTCAAAACGCTCCGCGTACCAGCCCGAGTCGGCGACATACGGCACGCCGACGGCGAGCGCGATGCCGAACAACCGAAGCAGGGCGGCGACCTGGATCGATCGGCGCGTCCCGCGGAACTCCCGGAAGAACGTCCAGACGACGCCACCGGTAACCTGCGCAAGAACGGTCACGAAGACGATCGCGCCGACGTAGCCGATATCCAGGTTCATCTGCATGAGGCCGAAGACGATCAGGAACGGGTCCGCGATCGTCGCGAGACCGAACAAGAGCCGGGCGCCGAGATAGCGACGAATCGTCGGTGTTCGAAGCACCTGGATGACCTCCAGCCGCTCGGCGACTGGAGGCTTGTTCAGGAGGTCGATCCGGCGCACCGGCGCGGTGACCTGGAACCACAGCGACGCGAGCGCTGCAATTCCCCCCAGCGCGATGACCCATCCCGCCGACGTGGGAAAGCGCAGGGCATCGTTGTCCAACGTTTGCCACGCGGCGACTCCCCCGATGATGGCTGCGGATGCGCCGATCACCTGCCGGGATCGCGGAGTTGTTGGCTGATCTTCGTCGGCGATGGTCGAGCGGGGATTACGGGAAACGTTGATCGCGGAGCTCACCTGATAGAACAGGATCGCGATCACGAGCAGGGAGACGAACTCGCGAGGGTCGAACCGGGCAGCCCGCCAGCCGATCATCGCGATCACGGCGGCGGCGGCCGCCCGCACGGCGGCGGCACCGAGCAGCACGAGCCGGATGTCCTCCACGCGCACCAGGGCGTATGGCATGACGACACTGCCCAGCGCGTAGGACGCTGAGGCCACGACGGTGATGACGGCAACGTCATCCACCGAGCCGTTCAGCAGCCAGACCACCGCGGCAAGCAGCGTCATCGGCTGAAGCAGGGCATCCGCGAGCCGCTGCAGCGCGACATGAACCATGGAATGCCAGCGTGCGAGCTCTTCACCGGTAGGTTGTCGTAGCCGTTCCTGGATCGATGCGAGCTCCACGAGCACTCCTGAGCTAGAGACATATCTCGCCACCACGGATGGCATTGGGTGCAAGTGTACGGGGAAAACCGGACCCTAGACGGCTGGTGCGAGCTGGTTAACAGCTCGCTCCGCGAGATGACGGACATCTCCGTCGGGAAGCTCGGCTATCGTCTCGAACGTCCACGGTGTGGCGAGGGTTTCATTGCCCATGCGGGCACGGAAGGTCAGGGCAATATCCCCCGGCTCCAGGTCTCGTGCGCGATCGGGCCCCGCCCAGCCCGCCAGCTCGACGTGGGACAGTCGCGTTGGGAGGCATTCGGCGATGGTTTGTACGATCGGTTGTCCCTCGGCGAGGACAACCTCCGGTGGCTCTCCATTCTTGAGCAAGACTCGTGTGTTGGTCTCATCAAGGACGATGGCCCGGACAGCAGTGGCCCTGGTGATTTCCCTGGTGAGTTCGGCGCGGATCTTCGCGTAGGTGACGGGGATGAGCTCCGGAATCGTCATCGTGCTGGCGAGAATTGGCATGAAGTTGGCGTCACCCTGCCAGCGCGGAACGATGTGCTCGTGGAGATGTGCCTCGACGCCTGCCCCGGCGATCGCGCCGATATTCAGACCGACGTTGAAGCCGTGGCAGCCGAAGGCGCGGCGCAGGGCGTTGGTGAGCGTCGGCAGCAAGGTGCCCATCTCGGCCAGCGTTTCCGGGGAAAGCTCGGCAGGATCAGAAGCATGCTGGTTCGGCACGAGCATGATATGCCCGGTGTTGTACGGGTACAGGTTCATGATCACGAAGGTATTCCGCGCGCGGTGGAGAATCAGCGAGACGATGTCGCTGTCCCGATTCAGCCGGTTACAGAAGATGCAACCTTCCTCTTTTGTGCCGCCGCCCACGTAGCTCATGCGCCATGGCGTCCACAGCCGTTCAGTTCCCTGCATGGCGTCCGAATCCGCCACCGTCGCCTCCTTATCCATGTCCAAACCGGTTCGCGATCAGTTGTATAGTATGCGGGGTGGTTCCCGCTTTCGCCTTCCGTATCTACTTCTGGATGTCATGGCCCACAACCGTATCCCGGAAACGGACAAGGACGCCGACCGGCAATCGCTTGCTCCCGTCATCCTGCCCGTCTCGCAGCCTGGGCTGAGAGAGCGGACCTCACTGCAGCTGTCTCTCATCATGCAGGTCGTCGCGCTGGTGCTCGACGTCGCCTCAATCTGGGCGGCGTTCTGGCTCGCTTACCAGGTTCGCTATGGCCTGGAAGTTGGGGGGCTGGTGCTCGAGAACTGGCGCCAGGATTTCTCGACCTTCGCTCCCGCCGCCTGGGCCGGTGTCGTGCTCCTCCTCATTATCTTTCCGGCGCGAGGCATCTACACCGTGCGTGCCCGGAAGAGCCTTCTCGACGACGTCCGCAATGTCGCCGGCGGCTACACGATGGTCATGGCCGGTATCATCCTATTCGCCTTTTTTGCAAACTTCAGCCCGTCTCGACTGATCTTCATCTATGTCCTGGTGTTCGGCGTGCTGCTTATGCTTGGCCACAGGGCGATCGCGTCGGCTGTCCGAACGCGACTGCACCGTAAGGGCATGGCAGTGGATCGCGTGCTGATCGTCGGCGACGGCGAGAACGCGCGTCGGCTGATGCAGTCCATGCTCGGGCAACTCGGTTGGGGCTATCGCCTGGTCGGGTATGTCTCTGACTCGACAGAGAGTGACCGGATCAATGTCGGGACCGAGCGAGGCGTGCTGACCTGCCCGCGTCTCGGAGGCAGCCAGGACGTCGGCACGTTGGTCAAGCGTTATCACGTCGATGAGGTCGTCATCGTCGGCAATGGCCGGCCAGCCGAGCAAGTTTCTCGCATCGTCGAGCGGTGCCGCGAATCCGTCGTCCAGTTCCGTATCGTCCCCGATCTGCTGCAGATCTCGATGGACCGCGTCGATATCTCGGAGATCAACGGCATTCCCACCATTGGGGTGCGCGACGCCTCTATCAAGGGGTGGAACGCGTTCCTGAAGCGGCTAATGGATCTGATGATCTCCGGTTTCGGGTTGATCGCGTTGTCGATTCCGATGGGGATCATCGCCATTCTGATCAGGAGGGACTCTGAGGGTACGGTCTTCTACACGCAGACGCGTGTGGGCCAATACGGAAAACCGTTCACGATGATTAAGTTTCGCTGCATGGTCACGAACGCGGACCAGATGTGGACGGAGCTTGTTCAATCGGTTGGCGGAGACGGGCGGATCTTCAAGGACCCCAACGACCCGCGTCTGACGAGAACTGGCAAATACCTTCGGAAGTACAGCCTCGATGAGGTGCCGCAGTTGATCAACGTTTTCCGGGGTGACATGAGCATTGTCGGTCCACGACCTCCCCTGCCCAAGGAAGTGGTTGTGTACGAGGACTGGCACAAGCAACGCCTTCTTGTCCGGCCGGGGCTGACAGGGCTGTGGCAGGTGAACGGGCGAAGCGACCTCTCGTTTGACGAGATGATTCGATTGGACCTGTACTACGCCGAGAATTGGTCGCCCTGGCTTGATACAAAGGTCCTCCTGCGTACGATCCCCGCGGTCCTCTTTGGTCGGGGAGCGTATTAGCCGCATGGATGTCTGGACCTACCTCAAGGGCCTTCGTCGATGGTGGTGGCTGCTGCTCGTCGTCCCTGCCGCTGTGTTTGCGCTAGCGAGTTTCGTGATCGTGCCGCCGGCAAAGTGGGAAGTTCATTGGACGTCGACGCTCGTCCTGGACGGCGATCCGAATCTCGCGAACCAGAGCGCCTTTTTGGACTACGTCCTGCTTGACGACATGACGCACCTGCTCGATTCAGGTGCGCTCGGCGACGTTGTCTATCGGGAGATGCCAGACACGGTTCAAGGAACGGTATTCGCGCGATGAATTAGGGGCGATGTACGGTTCGTTCCGGCATGCGCGCTTTGTCGAATTCACGGTCGCCGCGGATGACCCGGATGTTGCCAGGCAGGTTGCTGAGACGACGATCAAGGCGATGCCCGACGCGATCAACCAATATCTTCTGCCGCCCGATTTCTCACGGTTCCCGGCATACGTGCGCGTGACCACGATGCCATCCGTGCCGGAGCTGCAGACGCGGGATCGGTTGATCGCCGTGGGTGGGTTCACGATCGCCGGCGTCGTGGTGGGCGCGGTGGGCGCCGGCGTCGCGGAGTGGCTCCGCATCAGCTACCGGGAGAAGTACGGAGCCAGGTAGTTACGCGTCTCGAGGTCGGCGAGGTCGTTCCGGACCAAGTCCAGGGCCGCCACACCGAGCGAAGCGGCCGCATTCGCTACGAGTGCGATGAGCGCATGCCCCGCCTCGGCCGTGAGCGTTCCAGTGGGCAGGTCCTCCGCTTGCCGGCGAACGATTTTTGCCATCGTCTCCGGACTCGTGGCTGATTCCGATGTCACGTCCATCGCGCGGTCCGGCCGGACAACATCAAATGTGATCCCGGTCCGGATGAGCTCAGCCGCGACCCAGTACAGCACCTGACTGCCCTCGAGCAGGATGTCCTCTGCCTGACCCGCATGGATGTGCGAGCCGTCCAGCACCCCGGCGAACTCGCGCAGCTCATCGGCGATGCGCGGCGCGAGCGAGGTCTCGGCGTCGCGCAGACGGCGAGAGGTGCCAGACACATCCGCGAGGTCGGTGTTCCGCAGGTACTCGTAGGCACCCCACCAGCGGCGCGTCGTGGTCTCCAGACCGACGTTGTCGCCATAGACGTCCGCTGGGTCAAACCAGCGGTCCCTGACCGTTTCCAGGCCGTTCTCAGGCGTCAAGCGGCGGTAGTAGCAGGTCGGGTAGCCGTCGTGGCAAACCGCGCCGACCTGAAGGACCTCAATGAGCAGGCTGTTCAGTTCACAGTTGACGAAGATGTCGCACACCTGCTGGACGTGGCCAGAGGTTTCGCCCTTCTTCCAGAGCTTCTGGCGAGAGCGGCTCCAGAAATGCACGAATCCGCTCTCACGCGTGCGTTCCAGCGCCTCGCGGTTCATGAAACCGACCATGAGCACATCGTGACTCGTGGCGTCCTGGATCACGGCGGGGATGAGGCCGTCCGACGGCCACTCGATCGGCAGGGGCGGGCTCATGCGTCACCGTCCAGGCGAACGCGGACGCCATGGTCGCGCAGGTACGCTTTGACGTCCCGGATACGCATGGTCCCAAAGTGGAAGAGCGTCGCGGCGAGCACCGCATCGGCCCGACCGGGCAGGAGCGCTTGATGGAAGTGCTCGAAGGTGCCGGCGCCACCAGAGGCAATGACCGGAATGTTCACCGCATCAGAAATTGCCTCGAGCAGCGCGAGGTCATAGCCGTGCCCGGTGCCGTCCCGGTTCATGCTCGTGAGCAGGATCTCGCCGGCGCCCCGGCGCTCGGCCTCGGCTGCCCACTCAATCGCGTCGATGCCGGTCGGCGTGCGGCCGCCGTGGGTATAGACCTCCCATCGCTGTTCACCTTCGACCTGCCGTGCGTCGATCGCCACAACGATGCACTGCACCCCGAACTTGTCAGCCCCCTGACTGATGATGCCCGGGTTCGTCAGTGCCGAGGTATTGACGGCGACCTTATCGGCTCCCGCCGCGAGGAGGGCGCGCATGTCCTCGACGGTTCGCACGCCACCGCCGACGGTGAGCGGGATGAAGACCTGGTCGGCCGTTTCTCGCACGACGTCGAGCATCGTATCGCGGTTATCCGAGGACGCGGTGATATCGAGGAAGACGAGCTCGTCGGCGCCCTCGGTGTTGTAGAAGGCGGCAAGCTCGACCGGATCGCCGGCGTCACGCAGGTCGACGAACTCGACGCCCTTCACGACGCGGCCGTTCGTGACGTCCAGGCAGGGAATCACTCGCGCGGTGAGGTTGCTGTTGCCTGTTGTGTCGCTCATGCGGAGCGCTCCTGGCTGGCGATGGCGAGCGCATCGGCCAGCGTGAATTTCTGGTGGTAAAGCGCGGCACCAATGATGACGCCGGCCGCGCCGAGGTCCCGGACCTCGATCACGTCGTTGACTGAGCTGATGCCACCCGACGCGATGACGTTGATCCCCGCGCCGTCGATCATCTCGCGCAAGGCCTTGAGGTTCGGGCCCTCGAGCCGGCCATCGCGACCAATATCGGTGAAAATCACATGCTCGACGCCATCGGCGGCGAACCGGCGTGCGGCGTCGATGGCGCTGACGTCGGTCTGCTCGCGCCAACCATGCGTGGCGAGCTTGCCTTCGCGCGCGTCCAGCCCTACCGCGATACCGGATCCGGTCCGCTTCACGGCGCCAGCGACGAGCTGGGGGTGGGTGACCGCGGCGGATCCGATGACGATCCGATTAACGCCAAGTGCGGAGACCTCGTCTATGTCGTCAAGCGTGCGGATGCCACCACCAAGCTGCAAGCTGCAGTTGACCGCCTCACGGATCCGGGCGATGACATCGGCGTTGGCGCGCATGCCGTCTCGCGCACCGTCGAGGTCGACGATGTGAATCCACTCAGCGCCGGCTTCGGCCCAGCGGCGTGCCGCGTCGACCGGGTCAGCGTCAAAGACCGTCTCGCGGTTGTAGTCGCCTTCGATCAACCGGACGGCGTGGCCGCCCCGGATATCGATCGCTGGATAAACGATCATGGATGTATCCTCTGGTGCGTCACGGGGTTACGGAGTCCAGTCGAGCCATGCCTTCAGGATCGAAAGACCGGCATCGCCGCTCTTCTCTGGATGGAACTGGGTGCCCCAAACGCGATCGTGGATGACGACGCTGGGAAAGGTGACACCATAGTCGGTGGTCGCGGCGATGTCCGCCTCGTGCTCCGGCTCGACGGCATACGAGTGGACGAAGTAGCAGGTGAGCTCGCCCAGGCCCGAAAGCGGTGTACCGTCCTGGAAGGTCACGGTGTTCCAACCCATATGCGGGATCTTGTGGTCCACCGGCAGGAGCTTCGCCGAGCCCGGAACGAGTCCCAAGCCCACGGTCGGGCCTTCTTCCTGCTCGCCGAACAGGAGCTGCATGCCGAGGCAGACGCCGAAGAAGGGCGTTCCCTTGTCCACCACATGATTGATGGTCTGATCGAGATCCTGCGCGCGAAGCTGGTCCATCGCCGCTTTCGCATTGCCAACACCTGGGAGCACCACTCGGTCCGCGGCAAGAATCTCCGCCGGGTCGGAGGTGATCGTCACCTTGGCACCCTGGCTCTGGAGCGCGCGGCTGATGGAGCGCAGATTCCCGGCGCCATAATCGATAATCGCGATCACGCGAGCATACCTTTCGTCGATGGAACAGCGCCGGCCGGGCCGCTTTGGCGGATCGCCGTGCGCAGGGCGATGGCCGCGGCCTTGAAGATCGCTTCGGCGGCGTGGTGGCTGTTGCGGGCGCGCAGGAGGTCGACATGCACCGTGAAGGCGGCGTTCATGGTGACAGATCGCCAGAACTCTTCGACGAGGCTTGCGGCGAAATCCTGCCCGATGACCGCCTCTGGCATCTCTGCATGCATCTCGAAGTAGGGACGTCCCGAGATGTCGATGACAACCCGGGCCAGCGCTTCATCGAGCGGCGCGTACGCATACCCGTAACGCTCGATGCCCTTTCGGTCGCCGAGTGCCTCGCGGACGGCCTGGCCGATGGCGATACCCGTGTCCTCCACGGTGTGATGAGGATCCATCGCCGCGTCGCCCGAGACCGAAACCTGGAGGTTCAGGCGGCCATGGCGACCGAGCGCGTCGAGCATGTGGTCGAGGAAGGGCACGCCCGTATCGGCCGTCACGCTGCCGGCGCCATCAAGCTCCAGATGCAGGGTGATATCGGTTTCGCCAGTGCGGCGGGTGATATCGGCGCTTCGGCTCTTGCTCATGCCTGGCTCCCTTCCCGCATTTCGTCCAGCACGATGTGGAGCGTATCGAGGAACGCGGTGTTCTCTTCCGGAGTCCCGATGCTGACCCGCAAGCAATGCTCCAGTCCCGCATTCGCCGGCTTGCGGATGAACACGTCGCGTTCGGCAAGGCTCCGCAGGATCGGCGTGCTGTCCGCAAGCGGTGTGCTGAACAGGATGAAGTTTGTCCCGGATGGATACGCCGTAAAACCGTCGATCTCGTTCAATGCCGTGGAGACCCGGCCGCGCTGAGCGACGATCTCGTCGCGCCTCTCTTCGAGGAGGTCGAGGTCCCGTAGCGCAGCGATGGCAATATCCGAGGCCAGCAACGAGATGTTCGCAAAGGCCGGTGTGACGCGGTTCAGGTAGGGCAGTAGCGCCTCCGGGAACACACCGTAGCCGACGCGGAGCCCGGCGAGGCCAGCGAATTTGCTGAGGGTTCGCAGCACGATCACATGGTCGTAGCGGTCCGCGAGGTCCATGTGGGAGATGCCGGCGAACTCCGCGTAGGCCTCATCGATCAGGACCGGGCAGGAGACGTTCTCGACCACCTGCTCGATTGTTTCGCGCGGGATAATGTGCCCGGTCGGATTGTTCGGGTTGCAGAGCACGATCAGCTTGGTGCGCTCGCCGACTGCGCTGACAATTCCGTCGGCGTCCAGCCCGAAGTCCGGCGCCGGGCCGAGCGGGATCGACGTGACCTTGGCGCCATGCAGCGCGTAGAGGCTGCGATACACGCCAAACGTCGGCTCGGCAATGATGACCTCATCGCCGGGCTCGAGGAAGAGCATGCCAATCGTATTGAATACGTCGTCCAGGCCGGCGCCAGGCACGATGCGTTCGGCCGCCACGCCGATATACGCGCCGAGCGCTTCGCGGAGCGGCATCTGCCGGTAGTCCGGATAGCGGTTGCTGGTATGGAACGACTCCAGCGCCGCCTGCGCCTTCGGCGTGAGCGGATAGGGTGACTCATTCCAGTCGAGCCGCACGACCGGGCGGTCCGTAAGCTCCGACGCGCCAGGAGTATATCCGGCCGCGGGTGTGATCCACGATCTGACGAAAGAGGTAACGGGGCGAGACATGTGGGCGGTCTCCGGAACGCGGGGACTAAAGTAGCAGCTTGTCCAGTGGGGATACGAGGATCTCGCTGGCGCCGGCGGCCCGGAGCTGCTCGATCTTTTCCCAGAACTCATCTTCCTGGATCGCCGTGTGAATCGCGACCCAGCCGGGATCGGCCAGAGGAACGACGGTTGGCGACTTCAGGCCCGGCAGCACCGCGCGGATCGCTCCGAGCTGGGTCTCCGGCGCGTTCATCATGATGTATTTGTGCTTCCGCGCCGCATCGACCGCCTCGATGCGCATGCGCAACCGGTCGATATTCTCGCGCTTCGCCGGGTCCTCCATGGACACTCGATTGGCGACAAGGACAGCTTCCGACTCCAGGATCGTGTGGATGGCTCGCAGGTCGTTCAACTGGAGTGATGACCCGGTGGCAGTGAGCTCGACAATCGCGTCGGCAACGCCGAGGGCTGGTGTGACCTCCACGGAGCCGGAAATGGTGACGATCTCCGGAGAGCCGCCCAACTCGTCGAAATACCTGCGGGCGGAGGCGGGGTAAGAGGTTGCGATGCGCGCGTTGAGCAGCTGCTCCGGCGACGTAATGCCGGAATCGTTCGGCACGGCGACGACCAGCTCGCAGTAGCCGAAGCCAAGCGCGGCGATCTCGACGACGTCCGCACCCTGCTCATGCACGAGATTGCGACCCACGATCCCGAGGTCGACGGTCTGGAGGTCGACGTAGTCTGGGATATCGTCGTCGCGCGCGTAGAGGATGGAGAGAGGGAAGTTCCGCGCCTGGGAGAAGAGGCGCTGCCCGTAGCTCTCGAACGACAGGCCGATCTGCTTGAGGAGGCCGATTGTGTGGTCCGTGAGACGGCCGGAGCGCTGGATCGCGAGCTTGAGCCGGTTATCGCCGTTGATGATGGAGCGGGCCGAAGTCATCGATGAGGTGTCCTGTGTGCAATTGGCGACGGCCCCGAAGGGCCGCCTTGAGGTGACGTTCCTGGGCTAGAAACGGACGCCGCGCTCCATAGGCGGGCGCAGCGCCAGGTTCCATTATCGCCGATGTCGCTGGGAGAAGTCTCCCGGGGGATGGATCGTGAGATCGAGGGTGATCCAGAGCAGCAACGTATAGGGATAGAAGAGGATCGGGATCGCAATCGCGAGGGCTGCGCCGATGATCTGGATCTCTACGACGGAGAAGTCGCTCCAGACCATGAGGCTAATGACCGCGGCGACCGCCAGAACGGCCGTGATACCGATATTGATGACGTAGGCGCCCAGCAGGTAGCCGTCCTCCGGCTCGAACAACACATTGCAGTGCGGACAGCGTTCCTTCAGGCTGAACCAGCCGTTGAATATGCCGCCACCGCCACAATATGGGCATCGCCGCGCCAGAGACCGCCCCGCGCACTGGAGAAACCGCTTGCCCGGGCTCTCCGCCAGGTCAATCGGCCGAAACCCCTCGCTCTGAACCCCGTTCATGACCATGTCCTCTATCGTTCGCGCCGGATGCCGCGCCGTTGCAGACATTCCTGCTACTCCATGCTACATTACCGCCAGATTCACCACCGGACAACACGACACGCGCATCCGCGGGAGCCAATCGGCGTTCTGGCGTGGGCGCTGGAGGAATCAGGCTGTGCTCGCGAAGGTCAACAGTTGCGCGGTTGTCGGGCTTGACGGAGTCCTGATCGAGGTCGAGGTGGACGTCGGTGGCGGTCAGCCCGGCGTCGTGATTGTCGGCCTGCCGGATGCCGCGGTGCAGGAGAGCCGGGAGCGCGTGCGCTCGGCCATCCGCAATTCCGGTGGCCGGGTGCCGCACGGAAAGATCACCGTGAACCTCGCGCCAGCCGATATCAAGAAGGCCGGGCCGACCTACGACCTGCCGATCGCGCTCGGGATCCTGCTCTCCGCCAACCAGCTCGTCGCCGATGTGCAAGATGCCGTCGTCGTGGGCGAGCTGTCGCTGGACGGCATGGTCCGCCATACGCCGGGCATCATCTCGATGGTCGCCTCCGCCGCGGAGCGAGGGATCCGTCGCGCGTTTGTGCCTGACGTGGATGCGCGGGAGGCCGCGCTCATCGAAGGCATCACCGTCTTCCCGGTCCGCACGCTCGCCGATCTCGTAAATCACCTCACTGGCGATGTGCCGATTACGCCGGTCACCGCCGACCCGGACGCATACGTCCAGATGGAGTCGTTCGGCGCTTCGGATTTCGCTGATATCCGTGGGCAGGAGCATGTGAAGCGAGGGCTGGAGGTTGCGGCGGCTGGCGCCCACAACCTCATCATGTCCGGACCTCCGGGATCGGGGAAGACGCTGCTGGCGCGGTCCATGCCGTCGATCCTGCCGCCGATGAGCCTCGATGAGTCGTTGGAAGTCACGCGCATCTACAGCGTGCGCGGCCTCTTGCCGCCGGAGACGCCGCTGGTACGGGATCGTCCGTTCCGCTCGCCGCACCATACGACCAGCCACGCCGGGCTTGTCGGTGGCGGCACCTTCCCACGGCCGGGCGAGATCAGCCTGGCGCATCGTGGCGTCCTGTTCCTGGACGAGTTGCCGGAGTTCAACGCGCAGACCCTCGAGGTGCTTCGGCAGCCGCTGGAAGACCGCCGGGTGACACTTGCGAGGGCGTCCGGCTCTCTCAGCTTCCCGGCGAACGTGACGCTGGTCGCGGCGATGAACCCGTGCCCGTGCGGCTACTTTGGCGACCCGGTCCGCGAGTGCCGCTGCTCGCCGTCGACGGTGACGCGGTACCAGAAGCGCATCAGCGGCCCGCTGCTCGACCGCATCGACATCCATCTGGAAGTGCCACGCATCGACTACGAGCAGCTGTCCGATCGTCGAGCCGCGGAATCGTCGGAAGTCGTGCGCTCCCGGGTCGAGCAGGCGCGGGAGGTGCAGGCGAAGCGGTTCGCCGGCACCGACAAGCGCACGAACGCCGACATGGGGCCAAAGGAAGTGCAGAAATTTGCGCGGCTCGACGAGCAGGGCGAGACGCTGATCCGGATGGCAGTGCGGCAGCTCAGCTTGTCGGCCCGCGCCTATCATCGCGTACTGAAGCTGGCCCGGACGATCGCGGATCTCGCGTTCTCGGAGCACATCCGCTCCGAGCACGTTGCGGAGGCGCTGCAGTATCGGCCACGCCTGTCGGACGCCTGACCGGTGTACCAGCGGCTACAGGGCGGAAACGTAGCGGGCAATCGGGCGGCGGCCCCGGGCAAGACGATCGGGTCTACGATTGCTCGTCCTTGCCAATCGGACGGGCGACCTGACGGCGGTGCCAGTTCTCGTCATAGAGGCTGAAGTAGATGTGCTTGCGCGGGTGCTCCTCGAGCATGTCGAGATCCAGAGTGACGCCGAGCCCCGGTCCCTGCGGCAGGGCAAAGTGGCCGTCGACCACGTCGGGATTGCCGGGAGCGGCGTCCTTCACCCACGCCTCCGAGAAGTCGTTGAAGTGCTCCTGGATCTTGAAGTTCGGCGTCACGGCCGCAAGATGGAGATTTGCGGCGGTGGAAACGGGCCCGCCGACGTTGTGTGGCGCGACGAGGACATAGTAGGCCTCGGCCCACGCCGCGAGTTTGCGGGTTTCGAGGATGCCGCCGGAGTGGGTGATGTCGGGCTGGATGATGTCCGCCGCCTGAAGCTCGAAGAGCTCCCGGAACTCGTATCGGCTATGGATGCGTTCCCCGGTCGCGACCGGGATGCGGATCCCTTCCGCCGCCTTCTTCAGCGCCGCGAGGTTTTCCGGCGGGACGGGTTCCTCGACCCATGACGGGTGGAACTGCTCCAGGTCGCGGGCGATCTCGATCGCGGTAGCCGGGTTGAAGCGGCCGTGCATCTCGATCAGGATCTCGACTTCTGGCCCGACCGCGTCGCGGACGGCTTCGACGAGTGCGATCGAGCGGAGTCGCTCCTGATGATCCAGTTCGTAGTAGCCCGCGCCGAACGGGTCGAACTTCAGGGCGCGGTATCCCTTTTCGAGAACCGTCTTCGCGGCGGCGTGGAACTCGTCCGGTGTGCGCTCAACGGTGTACCAACCGTTTGCATATGCCTTGATGCGGTCGCGCACAGCGCCACCGAGGAGCTTGTAGACCGGCTGGCCGAGGGATTTACCGACGATGTCCCAGCAGGCCGTCTCGATCGTGGCGATCGCGGACATGGCGATCTCGCCGGCACGGGCGTAGTCGTCCCGGTACATGCGTCGTACCAGTGCCTCGATATCGGTCGGGTCGTGGCCGATGACGTGGTTCGGGCCGGCCTCCGCGAGGTAGCCGAGCAGGGCATCCGTATGGTTGATCATCCGGACCTCGCCGACGCCTTCAAGACCTTCATCGGTGATCACTCGCACAAACGTGAGGTTCCGCCAGGCGGTGCTGAGGACGTGCGTCTTGATGTCGATGATCTTCATATCGTCTCCTGTTGTTCTTGCTCGCAGCGCCCACGCGCCCAGGGAGGACATTGCGGCCGGTGTCGTGATTGTTGACCCGTCCGCTTACGGTCGCAAGGCCCACGCTACCGCAGGCAGGTCACGACGGGCGCTCCAAGTCACAGCCGATCCGGCGCATCACTCCTGATCCCTGAGGTGTGCGATCTCCTCGACGATCGTGGCGCTCTCCAGTGCGCTGGAATCACCCGAAGGCAGGCCGAGATACGCGGCGCGAACGACCCGACGCATGATCTTGCCATTCCGCGTCTTGGGAAGCTCGCGCACGACATGCACCTTCTCGGGCTGCATCGCCGCGCCGAGATGATGCCGGACCATGCGGCGGATGTCGTCCATGAGTTCCTGAGATGGTTCTGTGCCCGGCACCAGCACCGCAAAAATGTGCGCTGATTCGCCTTTGACGGGATGCGGGAACGCCGATCGCGGCACACTCCAGCACGCCCGGATGTGCCGTTGCCGCGGATTCCAGCTCAGCGGGACCGATGCGCTTTCCGGCGATCTTGAGGACATCGTCGGACCGGCCCCGGATGTGCCAGAAGCCATCCGTGTCGATCTCGGTCCAGTCCCCATGGACCCAGAGTGTCCGGGAAGCGGGACCAGTAGCTCTCCAGATAGCGCTGCCGGTCGTGCCAAAAGCCGCGTGTCATTCCGACCCACGGTTGGCGCACGACGAGCTCGCCAACGGCACCGCGCATCGGGTCGCCGTGCTCGTCGACCACATCCGCATCCATACCGGGGATCGGGCCGGTAAACGCGCCGGGGCTGATCGGCTCACTGGTGAAACACCCGAGGATGCCGCCGCTCGTCTCCGTGCCGCCCGAGTAGTTGATGATCGGCAGCCGCCTTTCACCGACCACATCGAACAGCCACCACCATGCCTCGGGCGTCCATGTTTCGCCGGTGGAGCCGAGTACGCGGAGGGACGACAGGTCGTGCGCTGTGCGGCAAATCGTCGCCGTGGGCCTTGAGCGAACGGACGACCGTCGGTGCAACGCCGAGAACGCTGACACCATGGTCTTCGACGAGCGACCAGAGGCGATCAGGCGTCGGGAAGTCTGGCGTGCCCTCGAAGAGCATGATCGTCGCGCCGAGCAGGAGCCCACCGCTGATCAGCCACGGTCCCATCATCCAGCCGAGGTCGGTGAGCCAGAACAAGGTGTCGTCAGCGTGGAGATCGAAGCAGTAGGCGAGATCGTGGGCGGCCTTGATCGGAAACCCGGCGTGGACATGCACGGTGCCTTTCGGCTTCCCCGTCGTGCCGGAGGTGTAGATGATCATGTACGGGTCGTTCGCCGCCGTGTCGGCCGTTTCGGCCACGTCTGGCGCGTCCCGCACGACGTCATGCCACCAATGGTCGCGGCCCGGCGTCCAGTCGATTTCTTCGCCAGTGCGTTGCAGCACGATGCACGTCGTTACGGACGGCACGGTCGCGAGCGCTTCGTCCGCGACGGCCTTGGTGTTCACCGGCTTGCCGCGACGTGGGAAGGCGTCACACGTGATAAGGACGTTCGCGTCGGAGTCGCTCCAGGCGGGAGGCAACGGCGTCCGCGCCGAACCCGGAAAAGAGGGGGATGAAGATCGCGCCGATCTTGCCGCAGGCGAGCGTCGCGATCGCGGTCTCCGGCAGCATGGGCAGGAAGATGCCAACCCGGTCACCTTGGCCCACGCCGAGCGCGCGCAAGCCGTTGGCGAAGCGATCAACCTCCAGGCGGAGTTCGCGGAAGGTGAGCGCGCGCCGCTCGCCGTCGTCACCCTCCCAGCGAATGGCCACGCGTTCCGCTGAGCCGCCCTTGGCGATGCACTGTCGACCGCGTTCGATACGTAGTTGAAACCACCGCCGACGAACCATTCTGGCCAAGGTTTGCCGGCCGAGATATCGAGCGCGGATGAATAGGGGCGGGACCACTCGAACCCGAAATCCTTCACGACGGCATCCCAGTAGCGGCCGATGTCGGCTGCCGCCCACGCGCGCAGCGCGTCGAGCGAGTGGTTCCCGGTCGCCCGGCAAAACGCGCGGAGTCGACTTCGCTCCAGATACGTGTCGGACGGGACCCACGCGATCGGGTCTTGCGGGAGGTCAGCGGCGTGCGCCGATCCGCGAGCATCGGTCATGTCTGCCCCTCTTTATGCCGCACAGGCGGTCCAGATGGTGTTGAGATCATCCATTGTATGGCAGGTTGGGCAGATCGGTGGGCGGTACCGCATCGATCGTCCAGGCGTTCGGGAGATCGGTCGCGCCCTGACGGCTACTGCGAGGATAGAGAAACGGGCCGCTTGCACGAACGCAAGCGACCCGTTGGACAGCAGTGGTCCCTGATTGTGCCGTTGCTAGGAGTGGTCGCGATCAGCGAGTTGCTTTTTCAGGCTCTCCACAAGCTGGCCGGCGTGCTGCTCCAGCTTGTGGGCGTGACCCGACAGGTGTCCGGTGGTTTCCGGATCCTTGATGTAGGCGAGGTTGACGCGGACGTTGACTAGCGACGCATCGACACACGCCCGGGCGAGGATCATGGCGACCTCGCCATCGCTGAGGACCCGCGGGTTGCCATGCAGCATCACCGCTTGCAGCGTCTCGAGGATCTCGATACCTGTCTCGGCAAGCTGCATCGGAATCGCGGCGGCCTCCTGCATCGCCTCCTGCATCATGGCCTTACGTCGCGCCTTTTCCTCCGAGGTGCCCTTCGGCATCCGGGAGGCGTCGAGATATGCGGGGTAGGCAAGCTCGTCGGCGGCGGCGGACGCAACGGTCGATGCCCGCAGGGATGCGAGCCGCTCGCCCGCCGCTACCAGCTCGTCGGTCGGCGCGTCGGTGAGCTGGATCACCATCTCCCCGAGTGCCGCGGCCAGGGCGCCGACCACGCCTGACACACTCCCGCCGCCGGGTGCCGGGGCGTCCGAGGCTACCATCCCGAGGTAGCGGCCGATCGTTCGCGCTTCGAGTTTCTCGTCGTGGTCCATAGAGTCGTCAGGTCCCTTCCTGTCTCGCCGCATCAGGCCCGGCGAGCGTCTGGAGCGCGTCAATGAAGCGGTCCTCGTCGACCAGCTCCATCCGGTAGTGCGATTCGTCGTCACGTGGGGCGGGCGGCATTACGAAGCGCACCCAACCTTCTTCGGCCCCCTGGCAAAGGATCTCTGTCACGGCGGCTTCAAACCGGTTATACGACATCTCCGGGGCGATGACGCGATAGTATTGCTCGCCCATGCCATTGTGCGTCCAGATCAGCTTCACGAGCTGCCGGTGCTTCGAGACGATGGGGGAAGGGGCGAGTTCGTTTGCCATGAGGCCGCGCAGGATCGCCGAGAACTTGCCAATCGCTTGCGTTTGCCGGCCGCAGACAGGGCAGGCGCCATCGGGCGCATCCGCATGCGCGTAGCTGCGCCGGCAGGAGTGCACCAAAGGTAGGTGCCGGATTTCGAAGAGGAAGCCACGTTCGCTGTTCTCCCGGATCGGAACAAGAAAGAAGCGGAGCCCGATCATCATGACCAGGCTCCGCTCCATTATCCCAGTTTGCGCTGTCGGGTTGCGCTAGTCGCGCATCGTGTTGTCTTCGTACTGCTCGGTGCCGCCGAAGCCGACGTTGGCGGCAGGCGGCTGCTCGGCGCTCGTGCTGTCCGCCCACTTCTGGACGAGGTGGGTGAGGACGATGCCGCCGAGCATCATGATGATGGCGAGCCACAGCTCAACGGTTTCGGCAAGCGTCCCGAAGGCCGTCGCGAGATTGGTAACCAGCATGGAATGTCCTCCCTGTGCCTACGGCGCTTCGATGGTCAACGTGCCGACCATGCCGCCTTCGCGGTGACCGGGCAGGAGCAGTAGAAGGTGTACTCGCCGGGCTTCGCATCCTCCGGAATGGTGATCGTGACAGTGTCGCCGTTGGCTGCCGTGACCTCCTGGATGCCCAGCTCATCGACGGTGAAGTCGTGCTGGAGGAAGCCGGCGTTGGTCATCGTGATGGTGTCGCCCGGCTTCAGGCTGAGCTCGCTCTGCGAGAAGCTCAGCGAATCCTGCGCCTCGATCTCGATGCCGGCGTCCGTGCCACCACCACTGGTGGCTGCACCCTGGTCGCCGCTGGCAGCCGGGGATGCGACGTCCGCCGATGTCGGAGGCTGCGACGCGCCGCCTTCCGGGGTCGCGGCGTCTCCCGTCGTCCCGGTCATCTGCGCATTGGCTGGGGCAGGCGGCGTCGGGTAGGCCGGCTCGGCGTGAGTGATTGCCTCACATTGCGCGGCGTCCGCACCCGGAGTGGCGAGGCATTGCTGCCGTGCGAGATTCACGCCTGTCTGGTCGACGGCGGTGTTGTACACGTAGTTCCAGTCGCCGTGCATGACCAGGTAGACGAGGCTGTTGATCTCCTCGACGTTCAGGTCGTGCCGGAACGCAGGCATCTGCACCGGTGCGGTGTTGTTCTGCTTGAACTGCTCCGCCGGGATGCCATACATGATGCGGTAGCGGATCCAATCCTCGGCGATGCCCTGCGCCACCGGGTCATCGGACTGGAAGTTGGCGTTCAGCGTGCTCTGCTGGTCTTCCGGGTAGACGGCGTCCTGGTTCAGGATGCCACCGACGCGGCGAGGTTCTACGTTCTCCGCAACGCCGAGGCCGGCCGGGCCGTGGCACTGGAGACAGTAGGTGATGAAGAGCTTCGTGCCCCGCTCGATCGAGACGGTGTTCTGTTCCGACGTTTCGTCCCCCCGACGCATCGGCTCGGCGGCGAGATACACCACCATCAACGTCGAGAGCGCAACCAGGCCGACAATGACCACCGTTGCAAGCTTGCGTACCGCTCCCACCCTTACTTACTCCTTATCGATCGTCGTCGCGCGAGGCGACGTCGAGTGACGCCAACGCTGCCCGACGACTACGACGGGTACGGAGTCGCTTGCTCCGGCTTGTACGTCGGTCGCTGGATGATCGTTCCGGGGTTGGTGTTGACCGACACCGATCCATCGGCGTTCACTGTTGACGGCATCAGGTCGAGCGCGCGCGTGGCCGGGCCGGCGACACGCGTGCCGTTGTACTGGAAGATCGATCCGTGACACGGGCAGTGGAATTGGCCCTCGCCTTCGTTCCAGGGCACCGTGCATCCGAGATGCACGCACTTCCAGTAAAGGGCCTCGACCCCGTCCTCGGTGTGGACGATGTAGAACTTGCCGCTCGAGTTCCGGAAAGGCGTTTCACCTACCGCCGGGATGCTGTCCGCGGACACCGAGATCTTGCCGCCGAACGCGCCGGTGCGGTTCGGCCACAGCAGGGTCACGAAGGCGATACCCGTCTGGGCGAGCACGATGCCCGTGGCGCCGAGCGCCGCGTTGCGCGTGAAGGAGCGGCGAGAGTGCAGCTTCTTCGCGACCGTTTCCCCGTGGCCGGACTGCAGCCGGGACAGGGTGGCCAGGCTACGCTGGGCGACCCATCCAGTGCCCAGGCCGACGACCGTTCTGACAAGAGGGTTCATGTGAACATCATCCCTTTATGCCGCGGCCGGATGCTGGCCGCGGCATGGTGGTAAGTGCGAGTTGACTAATGGTGAACGAGGGGCAGGTCCCATGGCCACATCAGCGATTGGCCGGGTCCCCGGAACGACGTGCCGATGAAGGCGAGAACCCAATAGGTCACGAAGAACCCGGTGTACAGGGCGAGGATGAGCTCGCGCGTCGTGGGCCGGAAGACGGCCTTGATGATGGCCACGAGCACCGCGATCCCGATGACGATGATCAGGGTCGATAGCACGATCCCGCCCACCCACTCCGGCGCGTTGAGGCTCTCCTGGAGGGCCTTGCCGATGCCGAACTGCGTGCCGCGCTCGGTAATCTCATCGAGCATCACCATGCCGACCAGCACAACGGTGGTGAAAGCGGCGGTGAAGCCGATGATCTTGCGGCCCTTGCTGGAGGTGCCGAGGATGCCGACGCCGAGCGGGCTGCGATCGATGTAGGGGATTGCAGCCAGGGCCAGCAGCGTCAGCGACGGGATAATGACGCCGGCCAAGCCGGGGTCCATGTGCAGCAGCATCTCCTGGAGGTTCAGGAAGTACCACGGCGCCTTGGACGGGTTCGGCGTCTGGTTCGGGTTCGCGCGTTCGAGCAGCGGCGCGTTCACCAGCAGCGAGAGCAGCGTGAGGATGCCGAGGAAGACGACCGCGGAGACGGCCTCGACCACCACCAGTGACGGCCACACCATCACTTCGTCTTCAGCGAGGTCGGTTGGCCGCGCGAGAGCGCGACCGCGGACCAGCTCAAGGAGCTTTTGTCGTTTCTTCTCGTCGATCTCGGCCGGAGCACTACCCGGCCGCTGTGCGATGTCTGCCATGCGAGTCCTTCCTAAACGGTTCTTCGTCGAGCGGACAGGGACCGGTGCCTACAGCGGGCCGGAGATACCACCGTCCTTGCGAATGCGCCAGAAGTGCACGGCCATCAGGAAGGCGGCGACGAGGGGAAGGAAGATCACGTGCAGCGTATAGAAGCGGATCAGCGTGCTCTGGCCGATCTGGAAGTCGCCCAGCAGGATGCGGCTGACCTGGTCGCCAACGATCGGGGTTGCGCCGCCGATGTTCGCGCCGACAGTGACCGCCCAGTAGGCCAGTTGGTCCCATGGCAGGAGGTAGCCGGTGAAGGAGAGCAGGAAGGTCACGAGGAGGAGCAGCACGCCGACGACCCAGTTGAACTCGCGCGGCGGCTTGTAGGAGCCGGTATAAAAAACGCGGCCCATGTGGAGGAAGACCGAGATGACCATGCCTTGCGCGGACCAGCGGTGCATGTTGCGCATCAGCTGGCCGAAGGTCACGCTGCCCTCGATCTCCTGCATGGTGGCGTACGCCTGGTCTGCGGACGGCACGTAATAGAACATCAACAGGACGCCAGTCAACGTCAGCACGAGGAACATGAAGAACGACAGCCCGCCGAGGCAGAAGGTGTAGGTCACCTTCGTGGCGTATCGCTTGATCTTGACGGGATGGATATGCAGGAACACGTTGCTGGCGATGATGAGCGCCTGGTTCCGCTGCGTATCCGGGTACCCGTGACGGACTACTGACCGCCACAACGCCGAACCGGTAATCCGGTCGGCCAGCGTTTGCTCGCGCCTCATGCGTCTCCTCCTCCAAAAAGAAAACCGAGCGTTTCCCTTGTACCAGCAACTCGACTGTCTGGGTCACAGCATAGCAAGTCAGGCGTCTCATGTGGGACGGGCCTGGCCTGCATCGCGCAACCAAATGCACCCGGTATATTCCGCCGGTGCGTTCGGCTATTGTGAGCCTTGTGTTTCCGGCAGGTCAAGTGATTTGGCATGGGTTCCGGAACAACGGTGCGCTTTTTGCCGCATTGGTGCCGGAACACAAAACGCGCGTGACGATGTGAACCGTCACGCGCGTTGCCTCTTGGTGGGCGTAACAGGACTTGAACCTGTGACCTCACGGATGTGAACCGTGCGCTCTGGCCAGCTGAGCTATACGCCCATCCCCATTCGATGGTGCGGCGAGTATACATGCATCCCTGGCCGCACGCCAACTTGTCCGCACCACCGAATCTCGGCCTAGCCGGAGATGGCAACGGCCTCGACTTCGACCAGCACGCCCTTCGGCAGCTTGGCGACCTGGACCGTGCTGCGGGCCGGCGTGATCTCACCGTTGAAGTAGCGCGCGTAGATCTCGTTGAAGGTGGCGAAGTCGTTGAGGTCCTGCAGGAAGCATGTCGTCTTGACGACGCTGCTCATGGAAGCACCGGCATCCTCCAGCAGGGCGGAGAGCGACTGGAATACGCGCTCGGCCTGGGCGGAGATGTCATCGCCAACGATATCGCCAGTGGACGGATCGAGCGGGATCACTCCGGAGGTGTACACCATCCCGTTGACCTTGACAGCCTGGGAGTAGGGTCCGATCGCGGCGGGGGCCTTGTCGGAAACGACGGCATTAAATGAAGACACAGTAGATTCTCCTGGATTAGTGCGCCGCGACGGATGACCGCGACATGACGAACTCCTCGAGAGACTGCCGTTATTGTGCCAGAGGTCGAGAGGAGCAGGCGACCGTGTCGCTGCAGAAACGCGCTCCAAAGAGCGAACGCCAACCGGAGGGGACGGCGCCAAAAACTGATCTGTCTCATGCCCTTGACAACCATCTCCAGGAGCCCTAGTATTCACACCCGTTCGGGAAACATTCCCGAGCGACACCCGGCGAGAGGAGCACTGCTCCGGACGACGGGAGGGAAGTGAAACAGAATCCGGAAGGGTTCTTGACGCTCCCAAACGGACGTGATAGACTCACGTCCGCCGCTGAGAAATCAGCGAGTACGGAGCCGCGACAAGCGGCTTCGCACAGAGGAGGTC
>CAVUJR010000019.1:0-21616 GCA_963741805.1 uncultured Chloroflexia bacterium | reverse complement strand
GAGGTAGGTCAAGCGAGCCTCTCGCGACGCTCAGAACGACGACAGTCGTATGATGGGCGCTCGCGAGCGACCGCCCTACGCGAAACGCCCATACGCCGGGAACGGCTCATCCCCCAACAACGGCCGCATGTACGCATGGAACGCCGGTGTCACCGACATCCCGCCCTCGCCGATAAACGCATCGTCCAGATGCCGTACCCGGTTCGCGACCTTCTCCAGCGGCACGGCGACGACCTCCGCCGCGTACGGCTCGTCTGATGTGCGACTCAGTGCCGTCATGAACCCGGTCTCCCCGGCCACGATCCGCTTGACCGCTCCCGCACCCAACCGGCCCGCGTCCTGCAGGTCGACCTCCGAGGCCAGCGCGATCGACATCCGCGCCGCCGTGCCGGGCTTGTCGTAGCGGGCGCGCAGGTGGAGTTCCTGGGAGACGAGCCGCGTCATCGCCGCGCCGGTGCTCGGGAAGTACGGGTGACCGAAGCCGTCCACGTACTCCGGCGTCTCCCCGCCGAAGTGCTGCCCGGTCGCCGTCCGCATCGTCTCCGGCAGGACGACGATCGAGAACCCTCGCCGCTTCACGTCCGCCTCGATCGCGGCCAGCACATCCTCCACCGACTGCGGCGCGCGCTCAGGAAGCAGCAACAACGGAGCGAGATCCGCCTCGTCCTCGCCGAACCCGAGCGCCCCGGCGGCGGTCACCCACCCGGCGTCCCGCCCCATCACCTCGACGAACTTCACCGGGTAGAGCTGCGGCGAGGCGATCGAGTCGTACGTCGCGTCCCGCACCGCGTTCCCGAGAAAGCGCGCGATGGACGGGTAGCCGGGACAGTAGTCCGTCTCCGGGAGGTCGTTGTCGATCGTCTTCGGCACGGACATCACGCGCAGGTCATAGCCGATGGCGCGGGCGTGCTGCTCCAGCCGGTGCGCGGTATCCGCCGAGTCGTTGCCGCCGATATAGACGAAGGCGGTCACGCCGAGGTCGCGCATCGCGATCACCGCGCGGTCGAGGTCCTCCTCGCGGAGCTTGTAGCGGCCGGTGCCGAGCGCCGCCGAGGGCGTGCGCCGGACGCGGTCGATCGTCGCCTGGTCCTGCCGGCGTGAGATCCACGAAGCGCTGCTGAAACAGCCCCTCGATGCCGTTGCGCAGGCCCAGCACGCGCCCGAACTCGCCCGACGCCCGCGCGGCGTCCACCACGCCCGCGAGGCTGGCGTTGATCACCGCCGTCGCCCCGCCCGACTGCCCGACCAGCAACGTTGATTCACCTGTTCCCTGATATCAGTCACTGAGCATCCCGTTCTTTCATGAGGTCCCCCTTGTGGAGGCCCCGGTTGCCTATCGAGCCGCCCACGAGGGGCGGCTTACAAGGGGTCACGCTGTGCGCAGCAGCAACCGCTCGTCGCCCGCGAGGACGACCGGTCCGGCCGCGCGGATGCGCTCCACCGCTGCGTCACCCGTGGTGAGATGATCCTGCCAGGTCGCCGAGCCGTAGAACGCGACGTCGACCTCCGCCGGCGCCACTTCGAGGATCTTCGCGACGCGCTCCTGCACCGTCATGAACGCCTCCAGCCCGACGTCGCCGATCAGCGTCACCGCCGGACGCTCCGATCCGGTCGTCAGCAGCGCGCCTTCCAGCCCCTCGATATCGGTCAGCGAGTAGCGCAGCATCTGCTCGCGGCCGACGACCGACAGGACCAGCCACATCAGGACCGGCACGAACGACGTGTCCCGGTCCAGCCAGTACCGGCGTGAAGCTCCCTCCCGGCGCCCCTTGAGGACGCCGAGCCGCTCCAGCTTGTAGCACTCGTGCTGCACGCTGCTGATCGAGAGATCGAGCGCGCGCGCCAGCTCGGTCAATGAGAAGCGGGATTCCTCCCGCGCCACCATGAACCCGAGCACCGCCGCCCGTACCTTCGAGGACAGCAGCTCCGCGAGCAACTCCGTCCCCTTGCTGGCTCCGTTGTCCGCCATACCGATCTTTCCCGCATACGATCAGCCAAAGATTTACCGCGATATCGTAGCACTAACGTGGTTACGGTCACCGCCGGCGGAGCGCGAGTTGAGACCGATCAACACCTGCTCTCCGTCCTCCCTGTCCATATGCGGCAGCGACGTTCGCCCGCCCCCGGCGACCGCGACATGCAGCGTCACCAGATCTGCCCGTCGCTGGAAGGGGTTGGCTGTCAGGGCCCGGTGCTGGATGCGCCGCCGGGTGGTGACCAGCGTGCTCCGGGCCAACTCGCGCGAGCGCAGCACGAGCAACTGCTCCCCCAGCGCCCAGCCGGCATCGTGATAGGCCAGCCAGCCGCTCCCGATCCGGAACGGGACCAGCCCCAGCGGCAGGTACGCCCACCACGGCACCTCACCGCGCCACCAGAAGACGGCGCCGATCACGACAAGCGCGAACAGGAGCGTGACGATCGTGCCGCCGACGATATACCGGGGTAGCGCGCGTGGTGGCAGGGTCGCGAGGGAGACGGCGCTCACGTCGACGGCGAATTCCGGCGTGACGCTCTCCAGCACCGCATGCGCATCGCGCCGGCGCAGGAACGGGAACAACGTGCCGGAGCCGCCCTCGCCCTCGCCACGCTGGCCCGCGCTGGTGTAGCCAAGGCTGACATAGCCGAACGGCTGCCGGAGGAGCCCCTCGTCGATGCGGATCGCCTGGATGCGGTGCACCGGGATCGTGGCCCGCCGCGTGTCCAGCAACCCGTGCTGGACGAACAGATGCTCGCCGGAGCGGCGCAGCTCGAAGCCGTAGTACGTGATGACCGTGCCGACGATCGCCATCAGCCATGCCAGCAGCGCCACGGCCAACACCAGGAGCCCGATGATCGTCAGGCTCGACCAGAGACTCTCGACGCGCTCCCACGGCACGCGCCGCCACCAGGCATCGGGCACGATGTCCTCCGCGAGGCTGATCCCCGCGCCGATCACGGCGGCAGCAGGGCCGATCGTGCCGGAGGTCGCCCCGGCGAGGAGCAGCTCCCGCGTCGAAAGCGCCCGCACGAGCTCACCCTCGGTCTCGACGGACGCGCGTCGTCCCGGTTCCGTCGGGCATGGCGTCGCCGCTCCGGACGGCCTCACGCTCCCGCAGCAGGTGATCGCGCACGGCCATGGCCTCGTCACGGCTCACCGCGCGGATATCGACCTCCGACTTCTCTCCCATGCCGGCCGCCGCGGTCTCGACGCGCAGCCGTGCCAGGCCCAGCAGCCGGTAGGACGGCGTCCCGACGACGTCGACCGACTGGATGCGCTGGTACGGGACCGACCGCTCCTGCCGGGAGATCCACCCCGAGCGGACGAGGAGCCGCGACGGCAACAGCGCGTAGCGGAAGAACCGCCACTCCATGATGTTCCAGATGAGGCTCACGAGGAGGATGGCGACAAAGATGCCGAGTGTCACGAGCGAGCGCGGGGAGAACGGGTCGCGCAGCGTGCCGGAGCCGATGACGACCACGATGAACGGCACGACGAGGCTGCGCAGCGTGCCGGACAGCTCGACGAGCATGAACCCGGGATGCGGGCGTCGCCACGCGATGCGGTCGGTCTCCGGGGTGCTAGAGGTCATCGTGGACCTTCGCCAGCGCGGCGATCTGGTCGCGCACCTGCTCGGCGCGCTCGACCGAGAGCTGCGGGATCTCCATCGCGCCGGCCGCGGTGAAGAACTGGACGGTGGCCAGCCCGTAGCGACGCTGGAGTGGCCCCCGGCTCGTGTCGACGTGCTGGATGCGCGACATCGGGACAACCTGGCGCGTGCGGGTGATCACGCCATGCAGGAGATCGACCTCATCGTCGCGAATCTCGAAGCGCCACTGGCGGAACTCGATCTCCGGGCGGATGAACGCCCAGGCCACGAGCGCAACGGCGAAGGCGCCCGGGACGACGAAGGTCGCCAGCCGGTCGAACTCGAGCAGCCGCCACAGGGTATAGGTGACGCCCCACGCCATGGTGGTGAGGATCACCGCCATCAGCAGGTCCCCAAGCGTCCAGACGCGGCGCGCCCTCGGATCCAACGTCTCACGCGGTTCGTTCACCGTTCCCCCTGTCACCAAACGTTCCGCTCGCCGGAGCCCCGGACCACGCCATGACCCGCCTAATTCCGTATCATTCACGCAGACGACCGATGATCGACACACCCGGGCCATCACACCCCAAGTGTGACACGGTCATCGTGACATGCCGCGACCATCACAGCACGGAGGCCCCATGACCGAGGAGCACGATCGACATCTCGCCGAACCGTATCCGGACCCGACCACCACAACGCCGGAGCGCGTGCTGCTGATCCAGGCGCACCCCGACGACGCCGAGTTCTCCTGCGCCGGCACCATCGCCAAATGGGCGCGCGCCGGGGCGGAGGTCCATTACTGCTCCATCACCAGCGGCGACAAGGGCAGCGACGATCCGGAGATGAACGGCCCCGCCCTCGCCACCATGCGCGAGGCCGAGCAGCGAGCCGCCGCCGAGATCCTCGGCGTCAGGAGCGTCACCTTCCTCGGCTACCAGGACGCGATGCTCGTGCCGGACCTGAACCTCCGCCGCGACCTGACCCGCGTCATGCGCCGCATCCGCCCGACCGCGCTCGTCTGCCAGGACCCGACGATGCGCTACATCGGCCGCGAGTACATCAACCACCCGGACCACATCGCCGCCGGCGAGGCTTCCCTCGCCGCGGTCTTCCCCTCCGTGCGCGACCGCCTCACCTTCCCCGAGCTCCTGAACGAGGGGCTGGAGCCGCACAAGGTCCCGGACGTCTATATCTTCGGCACCGCCATGCCGGATTGCTGGATCGACGTCAGCGAGACGATCGAGGTCAAGCTCGAGGCGCTGCTCGCCCACGCCTCGCAGGTCGACGCCGACAGCGCCGAGACGATCGTGAAGGAGTGGGGCCGCCGCGACGCCCAGCGCCATCCGGACAAGCCCGAGGGCTTCGGCGAGTACGCCGAGACCTTCAAGTACATGCACATCGGCTAGACGATCCCGCGTTCGGCCGGCGTACCCTGCGCCTATACTGGATGCCTGTATCACCATCGCCAGGAGACACACCACCATGATGCAGCGATCGATCGCCGCCTACGTCGCGAACAAGGTCAAGGACGAGATCTTCAACCCGAAGGAGGTCGATGACGCCGGCGAAGTCCACGTCGTCGAGCCGGCCATCGATCCGCTGGACGGCGAACTCATCCGTGACAGCCAGGGGCGCTCGCTGGGCCGCGCCTACCGCGTCCCGAACGTCTCCGTCTACGTCGTCGGCAACTCCAACGCCGATCCAGACGCCGAGCTCGAGCGAGCCCTCAACGACCCGGACACGGAGACGATCATCCACTGGGAAGGCAACGAGATCGCCGCCCTCGTCTTCGTACCCGCCCAGTCCCGCGACGGCTCCGGCATTCACGGGGTCCGCGCCGACGACGTCTAGCCGCGAGGGGATGGCGGCGAGGTCAGGCCCTTCGCCGCCATCCCCTCGCACGCCGAGGAGAAAGCGCCCGATGCCCGAGAAGAAGCGGTGGGACGCGCTGGAGCACCACTACGCGGAGCTACTGCACGCGCAGGACCCGATCCTGGACGCGGCCGTCCGCGCCAGCCAGGATGCCGGGCTGCGCAACGTCGCCGTCTCCGAGAGCCAGGGCAAGATGCTCATGCTCCTCGTCATGGCGACCGGCGCCCAACGCATTCTCGAGATCGGCACCCTTGGCGGCTACAGCTCCCTCTGGATGGCGCGCGGCGTGACCATGGGCCTCCAGCGCGGCGGCACCATCGTCACCCTCGAGAAGGACCCGCAAACCGCCTTCGTCGCCAAACGCACCATCATGGACGCCGGCGCGGCGGACATCATCGACGTCCGCGTTGGTGACGCGCGCGACACCCTGCGCAAGATGGTCGAGTCCGACACGGCCCCGTTCGACCTCGTCTTCATCGACGCCGACCGCGAGAACCTGCCGTACTACCTCGTCTGGACGATGAAGCTCGCCCGCCCCGGCACGGTGATCATCGCCGACAACGTGGTCCGCCGCGGGCAGGTCGCCAACCCGGACGTCAGCAACCCGGAGTTGGAGGGCGTGCGCACCTTCCTCGACCTCGCCGGCCAGGACCCACGCCTGGAGTGCACCGTCATCCAGACGGTCAGCGGCAAGGGCCACGACGGCTTCTGCATGTGCGTCGTCCAGTCCTGAGCGCCGCATGGCCCGCCTTGCACACGCCTCCCCTGATGTCCCTCTATGGCGGAGCCGAAGACGCTCGATAGCTACCGCCGTGGCGACGCCGATCGTCCTACGGCTCGATAACCCGGGGTGCCACTATGGGTGCCTCCCCTACCGCATTCCCTGAAATCGTCAACCGGAGGTAGGTCAAGCGAGCCTCTCGCGACGCTCAGAACGACGACAGTCGTTTGATGGGCGCTCGCGAGCGCCCGCCCTACGCGAACCGCCCGTAGACCGGGAACGGCTCCTCGCCCAGCAACGGCCGCATGTAGGCATGGAACGCCGGCGTCACCGACATCCCGTCATCCCCGATGAACGCATCGTCCAGGTGCCGTACCCGGTTCGCGACCTTCTCCAGCGGCACGGCGACGACCTCCGCCGCATATGGCTCGTCGGACGTGCGGCGGAGCGCCGTCATGAACCCCGACTCCCCGGCGACGATCCGCTCGACCGCTCCCGCGCCCAACCGCCCCGCGTCGTGCAGGTCGACCTCCGAAGCCAGCGCGATCGACATCCGCGCCGCGGTTCCCGGCTTGTCGTAGCGGGCGCGCAAGTGGAGGTGCTGGGAGACGAGCCGCGTCATCGCCGCGCCGGTGCTCGGGAAGTACGGGTGCCCGAAACCGTCCACGTACTCCGGTGTCTCCCCGCCGAAGTGCTGCCCCGTCGCGGTGCGCATCGTCTCCGGCAGGACCACGATCGAGAACCCCCGCCGCTTCACGTCCGCCTCGATCGCGGCGAGCACAGCCTCCACCGACTGCGGCGCGCGCTCCGGCAGCAGCAGCAGCGGCGCGAGGTCCGCCTCCTCATCGCCGAACCCGAGCGCCCCGGCAGCGGTCACCCACCCGGCGTCACGCCCCATCACCTCGACGAACTTCACCGGATAGAGCTGCGGCGAAGCGATCGAGTCGAATGTCGCGTCCCGCACGGCGTTCCCGAGGAAGCGCGCGATGGACGGGTAGCCGGGGCAGTAGTCTGTCTCCGGGAGGTCGTTGTCGATCGTCTTCGGCACGGACATCACATGGAGGTCGTAGCCGATGGCGCGGGCGTGCTGCTCCAGCCGGTGCGCGGTGTCCGCCGAGTCGTTGCCGCCGATATAGACGAAGGCGGTCACCCCGAGGTCGCGCATGGCGATCACCGCGCGGTCGAGGTCCTCCTCGCGCAACTTGTAGCGGCCGGTACCGAGCGCCGCCGAGGGCGTGCGCCGGACGCGGTCGATCGTCGCCTGGTCCTGCCGGCTGAGATCAACGAAGCGCTGCTGGAACAGTCCCTCGATGCCGTTGCGCAGGCCCAGCACGCGGCCGAACTCGCCTGAGGCGCGCGCGGCGTCCACCACCCCCGCCAGGCTGGCATTGATCACCGCCGTCGCCCCGCCCGACTGCCCGACCAGCAACGTCGATTCACCTGTTCCCTGGATATCCGTCACGAGCATCCCGTTCTTTCATGAGGTCCCCCTCGTGGGAGGCTCCGGTTGCCTATCGAGCCGCCCACGAGGGGCGGCTGTACGAAGGGGTCACGCTGTGCGCAGCAGCAACCGCTCGTCGCCCGCGAGGACGATCGGTCCGGCCGCGCGGATGCGCTCCACCGCCGCGTCGCCCGTGGTGAGATGATCCTGCCAGGTCGCCGAGCCGTAGAACGCGACGTCGACCTCCGCCGGCGCCACTTCGAGGATCTTCGCGACGCGCTCCTGCACCGTCATGAACGCCTCCAGCCCGACGTCGCCGATCAGCGTCACCGCCGGACGCTCCGATCCGGTCGTCAGCAGTGCGCCTTCCAACCCCTCGATATCGGTCAGCGAGTAGCGCAGCATCTGCTCGCGGCCGACGACCGAGAGGACCAGCCACATCAGGACCGGCACGAACGACGTGTCGCGGTCCAGCCAGTACCGGCGCGAGGCGCCCTCCCGACGTCCCTTCAGCACGCCGAGTCGTTCCAGCTTGTAGCACTCGTGCTGCACGCTGCTGATCGAGAGATCGAGCGCACGCGCCAGCTCGGTCAGGGAGAAGCGGGACTCCTCTCGCGCCACCATGAAACCGAGCACCGCCGCCCGTACCTTCGAGGAGAGCAGCTCCGCCAGCAGCTCCGTCCCCTTGTTGGCTCCGTTGTCCGCCATACCGATCTTTCCCGCACACGATCAAGTCAAAGATTTACCGCGATATCGTAGCACTAACCTGCGCCAGGTCATTGCTGGCCGATCTCGCGTTGATGCCGATCAACATCCGCTCGCCGTCACCCCGGTCCATATGCGGAAGCGAAGTTCGCCTGCCCCCGGCGACCGCCACATGCAGCGTCACGAGCTCCGCCCGTCGCTGGAAGGGGTTGGCTGTCAGGGCCCGGTGCTGGATGCGCCGCCGGGTGGTGACCAGCGTGCTTCGGGCCAGCTCGCGCGAGCGCAGCACGAGCAGGTGCTCGCCCAAGGCCCAACCCGCGTCGTGATAGGCCAGCCAGCCGCTCCCGATCCGGAACGGGACCAATGCCAGCGGGAGGTACGCCCACCACGCCACCTCGCCCCGCCACCAGAAAACGGCGCCGATCACGGCAAGCGCGAAGAGGAGCGTCACCATCGTGCCGCCGACGATGTACCGGGGCAGGGCGCGCGGAGGGAGGGGCGCGAGGGTGGCCGTGCTCACGTCAAAGGCGAATTCCGGCGTGACGCCTTCCAGCAACGCATACACATCGCGCCGGCGCAGGAACGGGAACAGCGTGCCGGAGCCGCGCTCGTCCTCGCCACGCTGGCCAGCACTGGTGTAGCCAAGGCTGACGTAGCCGAACGGCTGGCGAAGGAGACCCTCGTCGATGCGAATCGCCTGGATACGGTGCACCGGGATCGTGACCCGCCGCTTATCCAGCAGCCCGTGCTGGACGAAGAGATGCTCGCCCGAGCGGCGAAGCTCAAAGCCGTAGTACGTGATGACCGTGCCAGCGATCGCCATCAACCACGCCAGCAACGCCACGGCCAACACGAAGAGCCCGATGACCGTCAGGTTCGACCAGAGGCTCTCGACGCGATCCCACGGCACGCGCTGCCACCAGCCATCGGGCACGAGATCGTCCGCGAGGCCAATTCCCGCGCCGATCACGGCGGCGGCAGGGCCAATCGTGCCGGAGGTCGCCCCGGCGAGGAGCAACTCCCGCGTCGAGAGCGCGCGCATCAGTTCGCCCTCGATCTCACCAGGTCGAGCCTCGTCCCGGAGCGCGTCGGGGCCCGCGTCGCCGCTCCGGGCGACCTCGCGCTCGCGCAGGAGATAGTCGCGCACGGCCATCGCCTCGTCGCGGCTCACCGCGCGGATATCGACCTCCGACTTCTCGCCCATCCCGGAGGCCGCGGTCTCGACGCGCAACCGGGCCAGGCCGAGCAGCCGGTAGGATGGCGTCCCGACGACGTCGACCGACTGGATGCGCTGGTAGGGAATCGACCGCTCCTGTCGGGAGATCCAGCCGGAGCGCACGAGAAGCCGTGAAGGCAACAGCGCGTAGCGGAAGAACCGCCACTCCATGATGTTCCAGAGGAGACTCACGAGGAGGATGGCGACGAAGAGGCTGACCGTCAGCAGGGAGCGCGGGGAGAACGGATCGCGCAGCGTGCCGGAGCCGACCACGACCACGATGAACGGGACAACGAGGCTGCGTAAGGTACCGGATAACTCGACGAGCATGAACCCGGGATGCGGGCGTCTCCACGCGATGTTGTCAGTCTCCGGGATGCTAGAGGTCATCGTGGACCTTCGCCAGAGCGGCGATCTGGTCGCGCACCTGTTCGGCGCGCTCGACCGAGAGCTGCGGGATCTCCATCGCGCCGGCCGCGGTGAAGAACTGGACGGTGGCCAGCCCGTAACGACGCTGGAGCGGCCCCCGGCTCGTGTCGACGTGCTGGATGCGCGACATCGGGACAACCTGGCGCGTGCGGGTGATCACGCCGTGCAGGAGGTCCACCTCGTCCTCGCGGATCTCGAAGCGCCACTGGCGGAACTCGATCTCCGGGCGGATGAACGCCCAGGCCACGAGCGCGACGGCGAAGGCGCCAGGGACGATGAAGGTCGCCAGCCGGTCAAACTCGAGCAGCCGCCACAGGATATATGTCACCCCCCACGCCATGGTGGTGAGGATCACGGCTGTCAGCAGATCCCCAAGCGTCCAGACGCGGCGCGCCCTCGGATCCAGCGTCTCACGCGGCTCGTTCACCGTTCCCCCTGTCACGACAGGCTCCGCTCCCCGGAGCCCCGGACCACGCCACGATCCGCCTAATTCCGTATCATTCACGCAGACGACCGATGATCGACAACATCCGGGCCATCACGCCCCAAGTGTGACACGGTCATCGCGACATGCCGCGATCAGTACAGTACGGAGGCCCCATGACCGAGGAGCACGACCGACACCTCGCCGAACCGTATCCGGACCCAACCACCACGACACCGGAGCGCGTGTTGCTGATTCAGGCGCATCCGGATGATGCCGAGTTCTCGTGCGCCGGCACGATCGCCAAATGGGCGCGCGCCGGGGCCGAGGTCCATTACTGCTCCATCACCAGTGGCGACAAGGGCAGCGAGGACCCGCGAGATGACCGGCCCCGCCCTCGCAACCATGCGCGAGGCCGAGCAGCGAGCCGCCGCCGAGATCCTCGGCGTCACGAGCGTCACCTTCCTCGGCTACCAGGACGCGATGCTCGTGCCGGACCTCAACCTCCGCCGCGACCTCACCCGTGTCATGCGCCGCATCCGCCCGACCGCGCTCGTCTGCCAGGACCCGACGATGCGCTACATCGGCCGCGAATACATCAACCACCCGGACCATATCGCCGCTGGCGAGGCGTCCCTCGCCGCCGTCTTCCCCTCCGTGCGTGACCGCCTGACCTTCCCCGAGCTCCTGAACGAGGGGCTGGAGCCGCACAAGGTCCCGGACGTCTACATCTTCGGCACCGCCCTGCCAGATTGCTGGATCGACGTCAGCGAGACCATCGACGTCAAGCTCGAGGCGCTGCTCGCCCACACCTCGCAGGTCGATGCCGACAGCGCCGAGACGATCGTGAAGGAGTGGGGTCGCCGCGACGCCCAGCGCCATCCGGGCAAGCCCGAGGGCTTCGGCGAGTATGCCGAGACCTTCAAGTACATGCACATCGGCTAGTCGATCCCGCGTCCGGCCAGCGCACCATCCACCTATACTGGACGCCTGTATCACCATCGCCAGGAGACACACCACCATGATGCAGCGATCGATCGCCGCCTACGTCGCGAACAAGGTCAAGGACGAGATCTTTAACCCGAAGGAGGTCAATGACGCCGGAGAAGTCCACGTCGTCGAGCCGGTCATCGATCCGCTGGACGGCGAGCTCATCCGCGACAGCCAGGGCCGCTCGCTGGGCCGCGCCTACCGCGTCCCGAATGTTTCCGTCTACGTCGTCGGGAACTCCAACGCCGATCCGGACGCCGAGCTCGAGCGCGCCCTGAACGACCCGGATACGGAGACCATCATCCACTGGGAAGGCAACGAGATCGCCGCCCTCGTCTTCGTGCCTGCCCAGTCCCGCGACGGTTCCGGCATTCATGGGGTCCGCGCCGACGACGTCTAAAGCCGTGATCGGAATAAGCGCCCGTACCACGTGGGGGCCGCCCCCGGAGGGTTGCCGGGTGAGCCTGCATGGCAGACCCTTCGGCCCGATCGAACCTTAGGCATCGTCTGATGCCCAAGGTTCGATACCTGGGCGGGTCGGTCTATTGAGCACCACTGTAGCCGCGAGGGCATGGCGGCGGGCCGCGCTATGTCGCCGCCATGCCCTCCGACGCTGTGAAGGGAACCGGCCGATGCCCGAGAAGAAGCGGTGGGACGCACTGGAGCACCACTACGCGGAGCTGCTGCACGCCCAGGACCCGATCCTGGACGCGGCTGTCCGCGCCAGCCAGGAGGCCGGGCTTCGCAACGTCGCCGTCTCCGAGAGCCAGGGCAAGATGCTCATGCTCCTCGTCATGGCGACCGGCGCCCAACGTATCCTCGAGATCGGCACCCTCGGCGGCTACAGCGCGCTCTGGATGGCGCGGGGCGTAACCATGGGCCTCCAGCGCGGCGGCACCATCGTCACCCTCGAGAAGGACCCACAGACCGCCTTCGTCGCCAAACGCACGATCATGGACGCTGGCGCCGCGGACATCATCGACGTCCGCGTTGGTGACGCGCGCGACACGCTGCGCAAGATGGTCGAGTCCGACACGGCTCCGTTCGACCTGGTCTTCATCGACGCCGACCGCGAGAACCTGCCGTACTATCTCGTCTGGACGATGAAGCTTGCCCGCCCCGGCACGGTGATCATCGCCGACAACGTGGTCCGCCGCGGGCAGGTCGCGAACCCGGACTACAGCAACCCGGAGCTGGAAGGCGTGCGCACCTTCCTCGACCTCGCCGGCCAGGACCCACGCCTGGAGTGCACCGTCATACAGACCGTCAGCGGCAAGGGCCACGACGGCTTCTGCATGTGCGTCGTCCAGTCCTGAGCGCCGCATGGCCCGCCTTGCACACGCCTCCCCTGACGTCCCTCTATGGCGGAGCCGAAGACGCTCGATAGCTACCGCCGTGGCGACGCCGATCGTCCTACGGTCGATAACCCGGGGTGCCACTATGAATGCCTCCCCTACCGCATTCCCTGAAATCGTCATCCCGAGCCGATGGCCGAACGCAGTGAGGTCATCGTGTCGAGGGATCTTTACCCCAGTCCGAAGTCGTGTCATGCAAGGACAAAGATCCATCGACACGGCCGTCTCGCTCCGCTCGACAGACCGGCTCGGGATGACGGTTATATGTGGCGGTGGGGGCATGGGAGCGCAGACGCGATCCTCAGTAGACCGTCAACCTCGATGTGCCGCAGGCCCCACCTCAAGAGTCCCGTCATTCCGAGCGAACAAAGAGCCCGCTCCCGCTTCGCTAAACATGACTGTGTGATGTGGGTGCAGGCTGGCTCCAGACCAGCTGACGTCGTGTCGAATTTCAGAACTGCGGATACTGCCCGTAACCTGTGCTACCCTGACCACGGTTAATCCTCCGGCGGCCACGCGCCGCTCATCCCACGAGGTCCTTTCCATGGGAGACACCCCAACGACGACCGTCTAGATCGTCCGCCTGCTACCCGGCAGGCCCGTTGTCGTCATCTCCCGAGGACCACTTCATGTTCCCACCGTTCACCTGGCTCCAGCGCCTGGGCGATCTCTCGACGCCCAAACTCGTCGCTTTGATCTCTTTTTTCGGCCAGCTCTACTTCTTCGTGCCCGTCATGACACCCTACCTGCAGGGCAAGGGGCTCTCGCTGGCCCAGATCGCGGGCATGCAAACCGCACTCATGGTGACCCAGCTCGTGATGGAGCTGCCGACCGGCGTCCTCGCCGACCGCATGGGTCATCGCCGCAGCTACCAGATCGCGCTCGTCATGGCGACGCTCGGCGAGGTCATCACCCTCCTCGCGGATGCCTACCCGACGTTCCTGCTCGGGCAGGCCGTCGCCGGGACCGGCTTCGCGTTCGCCTCCGGCAGCGTCGACGCCCTCGTCTACGAGTCGCTCCCGGCAGACGACCGCACGACGCGGATGCAGCGGGCGAAGGGCCAGATCGGCGCGGCCACGCAGTTCGCCAGCCTGTTCGCCTACAGCGTCGGCGCGTTCATCACGCGCGAGCTGACCTACGAGCGGATGCGCCTGACGCTTAAGATGGATGTCGTCGGGGTCGGCATGTCCGTCGTAATCGCGCTCCTGCTGCGCGAGCCGGCGAAGCAGGTGATCTCGGCCGGCCACGGCAGCCTCGACCTCGTCCGCACCGGCTGGCGCACGCTGATGCGCTCACAGGAGTTGCGGCGGCTCGTCCTGATCTCAGTCGTCACCAACGCGTTTGTGGCGCACCTGCTGATCTTCTACCAGGACTACTTCCTGCGCGCCGGCGTCGCCCCGGTTTGGCTGGGCCTCGGTCTCGCGCTGGGCTCAGGCGTCGCCTTCTTCACACAGCTCCACGCCTGGCGACTGCCCGCCGCGCTCGGCACGCGCAACGGGCTGATCGTCGCGACCGGCCTGCCGGGCGTGCTCTACGTCCTCATGGCGCTGGTCGACCAGCCGGCCATCGCAGTCGTGCTCTTCATCGTGCAGTGGGGCGTCGTGCAGTTGGCGATCCCGCTCTTCGCCGGGCTCTTCAACGCGCACATCGACGAGTCGGCGCGGGCGACCTCGCTCTCACTGATCAACGGGATCGTGACGATCTACATCGGGATCGGGGGCGTGATCCTGGGCTGGCTGGCGACCTGGAGCCTCTCCGGCATGTTCGCGATCCTCGGCGCGGTTATCCTCGCCGGCACGTTCCTCGTCCGCCCCGCCCCGGCGGAGGACGCGGTGCCGGCAAACGCTTTGAGATAGCCCCGGATCCGTGGTATCCGGGGAATTGGCGCGCATGTCGACCTACGGTCGATGACCCGGGCACAAGGCCCGGGTCTACGTGAGGGAAAGAACCTCACCGGCGACGATCGCGCGAAGGGTGCCGAGGTTGACGTCCGCCAGCGAGGTCGCCTTCGAGCGGCCCGGCGCGTCCGGCACCTCGATCACGCTCGGCACGACCAGCACCGGCATCCCCGCCGCCTCCGCGCTCAGCGTCCCGGCGAGGGAATCCTCGATCGTGATCGCGTGCTCAACCGCCACGCCGAGGCGCTCCGCCGCCGTGCGATACGGCCATGGGTCCGGCTTGGCATGAACCATCTCATCACCGGCAATGATGAACTCCACGACGTCGTCGGGCAGGCCTGTCGCGGTCTTCTCGACGACCGAGCGCCACGCGTTGCTGACGATCGCGCAGCGGATCCCGGCTTCAGCAATCTCGTCGAACAGCTCGGGCACGCCCGGCAGCCACGGAATGCCCTTGGCGTCCATCAGCTCGATCACCCGGTCGCATTGCCAGACGATGATCTCCTCGTTCCCCATGGGAACACCGGCGTCCTGCATCCGTTTGGCCGAAAGCGGCATCGGCGAGCCAACGCAGGCCAGCGAATCCTCCTCGGTCCATGGCACGCCGTACAGGGCGGACAGCTCCAGCTGCGCCTCGATCCAGTACGGCTCGGTGTCGACCAATGTGCCGTCGTGATCCCAGAAAACCGCCTTCAGCTCTGCCACGTGATGCCCTGTCCCTACTCGGTGATATCGAAAAGACGCCCGGCACGATGCCGCCGGGCGATGTCCTGATCAGTGTAGGCCACCCGGTCCCGCTACCGCGCCGGCTTCGTAGCCCGGAACAGTGTCTTGCTATCGGTGAACGAGACGACCTTGCCGGGCTCGACCGGATCCGTCACCACCGCGAATGCCTCGCGCGTCGCCTGTGATGCGCCGAGCAGCATCCGCTGGAGCGCGTCCGTGTCCTCCGCGCTGGTCCGGGAGCGAGCGGTCCAGTCCGCGAAATCGTGCCCCTTGGTGAACGTCTCCGTCTCGCCGACTGCGAACCCGGTGTCCTCCAGCAGCACCGCCCACTCGCCGATCGTCAGCGAGCGCACATGCGACGGATCACGGAGCTTCTCGAACCGGTTGAAGAACGTGCCTTCCTCGCCCTCCGGCACCGTGCTGTCGATCAGCAGGAAGGTCCCGCCCGTCACCAAGACCCGAAAAACCTCGCGCACGAAGGCGTCGACGTGCGGGAAGTGATGTGGCGCGATGCGGCAGGTGACGAGGTCGAATGACGCGTCATCGAATGGCAGGTCCTCCGCGTCGGCGACCGCCACCGAGATATTCGTCAGGCCCCAGTCGTCGAAGGCCGCCTTCGTGTGCGCCAGCATCTCCGGTGTCAGGTCGCTGGCGACGATCGACCCGACGTGCGGCGCGAAGGCCCGGGCGACATGCCCGCCGCCGGTCGCGATATCCAGCATGCGCGTATCGGGCGTCGCGTCGGCCAGCTCGACCATCCGCACGAGATCCTTGCCAGTCGCGTGCCCCGTGCTCCGCACGTATGCGTCGCCCACCGACCCGTACTGCTTGCGCACCGCATCCTTGGCCGTATCGCCCGTCTCCTGCATCGTCATCCGTCGCTCCTCATCACCAGCGTACCCCTCACTGCCCGCGTCCGGGCGCGCTCCTCGACCTGCACGGCCTCCTCGCGGCCGACGTTGTCCAACACCTCGTCGACCCGGCCCGTCCAGTCAAGATACATGAGTGTCAGGCCGATGTACTTGAACGGGATCACGATCGCGTAGATCAGGCTACTGAGCACGTTAAGGAATTCGATCGACGGCCCCAGCGTGAGCAGGAGGATGATCCCGATCACGGGTCCGGGAATCACCCCGATCGCCGCGAACAGCAACGCCTTGCCCGCCGTGCGCCACCACCGCCCGGTGACGGCGGCCGCGCTGGTCGCCCGGGCGCCCTGCCAGGTCCGCGCGTCGTCGATCATCACCGCCTGGCTGAACAAGGACCACCGTACCGCGTCGCGGAGGGCGAACGGGAGACCAACAACCGTGAGGGCGCGCAGAAGCACGCCGATATCGACGTGAAGCCAGCCCTCGAAGAGGTCCCCGATGCGCCGGTACGCCCGCCCATAGGCTCGCCATGCGTCGGTCGAGCGCCCATTCCGGATCATCTGCACCACCGAGACGACCGCCGGTCCGATCAGGATCGCTTCCAGCACCGAGAGGAGTCCCCCGGCGAGCAAGGAGGCGAGCAGTCGCGACTCCTCACTTCGCCCGATCAGCTCGACAACCCACTCCACCGGCGGGTGCGTCACCAGCGCGCGCTGGAGGATCGCGACGAGCAGCCCGAGCGGGAACATCAACATCCCGACCGAGGTGAACGTGCCCCGGTAGACCCAGTAGACGCGCGTCGCACGCACCAGCTGCTGCCGGGCGATGGTGACCAAATAGACAACCGCGCCGAAGATCGCCACCACAGTCCCGGCGAAGAGCCAGGGACGGAGGGTGAAGAAGACCAGCGCCCGCGAGCCGATATCGGAGAGGCCGCAGAAGACCTCGCCCGGCATCGGCCCGAGACCGGTCGTGTGCGGCAAAAAGAGATTCCGCGCCCGCGCCTCGTCGACCCAGGTGATCGGGCGGTTCCACTTCGTGCCCCGCTGCGGGCCACGCGGGCCGTTGAACTCCCACGGCTGCTTCTCACCCCAACGCCCGTTGAAGAGGAGCCAGTCGAATTGCCCGTCAGCGCGCGGCTCCGACGGCAGGAGCACGACCTCCGGGCGGATGCGCCGGCTGGGCGGCGATGAATCGTCGCAGCCGAAGCCGGTGCCGTTCTCACCCCACCCGATGTATACCTGTGCGCCGAACTGCGAGGCATGGGACCCGGCGGAGGGATAGATGATCGGGTGGAGGCCACTGCGCCGCACCTTGCCCGAGGTCCAGTCGGCGCGCTCGCCGCCGGCGTGCTGGGCCATTGTGATCGAAACCGGCTCGGATGCCAGCGCGCCCTCGATCGTCGATGCCGCGAAGTTCAACTGGACCATTTCCCAGTCGCCTTCGTGCTTGTTGTTGAAGTCGTTGTAGAGATAGAAGAGCCAGTACTGGATGACGAGGCCCTGCAGGTCTTCCTGCACGTCGGCGCGGCTCGGGATCAGGTCCTCGTTCTCCGGACTGGCGATGCGCGCGTAGACGGTCGGCGCGTAATCCTTCAGCTTGCGCCGCCCCCACTGCTCGTAGGAGCACTGCGGCTCCAGCGGATTGCCGGGGAAGTCCAGGTAGTAGCCATCGCCGAGGAAGGCGATGTCCTGCATCGTCGGGCCGGTGGTGATGATCGGGTCGAACGCGGCGTCTTCAGCCCCGGAGTCGAGGCGGAGGATCACCTGCGGATCGCCCAGCACGGCGTCGACCGGCAGCGGCGTGTACGGCTCGCCGGCGGTGTCGCAGGCGAAGTTCTGGCGCTTGAGGACGACGATCGGTGCGTACCGCTCGACCAGCTGCTGCTCCGGCGACGATGACGGGTGTGTCTCGACCGGCTTCAGGTTCGTCGCTACCTGCGCCCTGGCATTGGCCGGGACAACACCTGCCAGCAGGACGAACACCACGAGGAGCGCGAGGGCCGCATGCAGGCCAGAACGGCTACGCGACTCACACGTCGGACGAGGTGTTGGGACCGGGCGAAACATGAACCGCGATGACAATCGCAATGACCTTCTCAGCTGACCGGCAACCACTCCAAACGTTTCATGCGAGCGTCGGGTCGCCATTTTCGCGCCATCGGTATGGTGAGATCAATCGCATGCCATTGGAGAAGGGAGGTCCTCCTACTCGACGAGGTCCGTCTCGCGGGGGCCGAAGATGAAGAGGTGCTCGAGCCACGTCTCCGGGTTGCCGCTCCAGGTCAGGGCGCGGACCTGATCGCGGGAGCGGCGGCCGCTGGAGACACGCATCGCCTCCCACCAGCTGATCTCAACGGTCCCCTGCGGCTCCCCCTCACCGACGTCCAGCGCCTTGTCCTCAACAAGGATGCGCAGCGCCGGCGCGCCGTTCTCGCGCAGCTGCCAGTCCACCCCGTTCAGGAAGAACAGCGTTGCCGAGCGTACGACGGGCAAGTTCCGTCCCTCGCGGTTCCCGATCGCGCCCTTGATGTCGAACTCGTGGCTGACGATGTCGGCGAGCAAGACCGCGCCATGCTGCTGGAACGGGTACGGGCTGGTGTTCGTGACGAGGTGCCATTCTCCCGCGATGTCCGTCAGCGAGCGGTGCCGCCGGTCCTCGACGTGCCGCGCGGTCCATTCTGGACCCGGAGCGCCGTCCATCTGGCCCTTACGGGTGTCCTCCAACGCTCCGGCGAGGTGCGCAACGACGTCCTTCACCGTCCAACCCGGGGTCGCCGGGACCGGTAGATCCCGGTTCTGGTTGTTCACCAGCGACAGGATCCGCCCCTGCGCCTCGCGGTAGTTGGTCCAGTAATCGGGCATGGGGTGTCCATAGGGGCTCCTTCCGCATAGTCGCCCACAAGGGGCGACTGTACGGGGTTCGTGTTCGGCATGAGTCCGCGCTGAGCGCCGCACACAAGATCCGGCGGTACGGGGCTAAAGCCCCTGCATTATCTCGCGGGCGATGGCGGTAGCGCGGTCCTTGTCCTCCGGGGCGAGGTCACCATCGATCACCAACTCGCGCAGGTGGTCCTTGATATCGGCGATCCACTTGCCTGGCGGGCGGTCGAACATCGCCATCAGCTCGTTGCCGTCCAGTGGGCTCTGCAGCTCCGCCAGGGCCCGCTCCTCTTCCAGGCGGGCGATGTGATCGCGCAGACCCTGCACGCGGACGGCGGCGGCGCGCTGCTTGTGCGCCCGGCCGGAGGTCACATCCGCCGCGGCCAGGTCCAGCAGGTCATAGAGCACATCGCCCGCCTCCAGCGCCATCCGCCGCACCGCACTGTCGGTCCAGGTGCTGGCGTCGTATGACGCCGGCCGAAGGTGCATGTCAACGATCTGCCGAACTTGCTGGCGGGTTGCCTTGTCCGCCTTGAGCCGCCCCAGCAGCTGCCACGCGACGTTCGCGCCGACATGCTCGTGCCCGAAGAAGTGCACCTCGCCCCGGTTGTCCACCGAGCGCGTCAGCGGCTTCGCGGCGTCATGCAACAGGGCGGACCAGCGCACCTTCGGGCGTGGCGGCGCCTGCATGATGACCTTCTTTGTGTGGTCCCAGAGGTCCTTCTCGCGATGCACGCCCGGATGGCTCGATGCCGAGTCGGCCAGCGGCGTCAGCTCCGGCATCGCGACGGTGAACAACCCGCTCTCCAGCAGCACGTCCAACGCATGCGCGGCGTACGGCCCGCACAGCAGCTTGGTCATCTCCGCGTAGACGCGCTCGACGCTGATGGTGCGCAAGGTCTCCGCCTGCCGGACCATCGCCGCATGCGTCTCCGACTCGACGCTGAATCCGAGCTGGGAGACGAAACGCGCCACGCGCAGCAACCTCAGCGGGTCCTCCGCGAAGCGCTCGTCCGCATCCCCGACAGCTCGCAGGGTGCCCATCGCGAGATCCGCCTGCCCATAAAAGGGGTCGATGACGCTCCCGTTTCGCACATCGACCGCGATCGCGTTGACGGTCACGTCACGCCGGGCGAGGTCCTCCTCGATCGTATGGCCGAAGGCGACCTCCGGGTGGCGGCTACCGGGTGTGTATTGCTCGCTGCGGAATGTGGTGACCTCGACCAGCACCGGCTCATCATCCTTGCCCGGCATCACGAGGCCGATCGTGCCGAACTTCTCACCGACGTCGTACAGCCCCTCATTCGGGACATGCGCGGCGATCTCACGGGTCACTGCGGGAGTCACCGATGTCGCGAAATCGAGGTCCGATGGCACGTCGCGCCCCAGCAGCAGGTCCCGCACCGGTCCACCGACGAGGTAAAGCTCCGCATCCCGCGCGGCGAAGGCGTCCGCGAGGGTCTGCACGATCGACCGCTGGTACGGCTCGAGCCCCGCCAGCAACGGGGGCGGGTTCGACGCGGCTCGGGGTGTCTCGGATGGCTGCTCGGGCATTTCGGGGACGTGCTCTTTCCGTGCGGGCGTGGGCGGACGGTGACGACCGCTTTGTCGTCCGTAAGTTTAACCATCCCGCCGATACAGGGCCGGTCCCCCTGCCCCAGTTCCGAGACCCGCCCGGGCCAAGGCGATCACGATCATGCTCAATTGCGTTTCGACGGCAAAAGGGGCCACTACATCGTCGACGTGCGCCACCGTGACCCAATCCCGTCAAAGGCATCAAAGGCGATCAAACGTGCAGGTGTACGGGGCGGCATCATCTTTGGGGCCAAGGCTTACAAGCAAGATGATCTTAATTCCCGGTACAGGGACTTCTGAACATCTTGATCCAGGCACGGGCGGGTACTCGATCATATGACAGCGATGAGAGCGGTTCGCGAGAGCCGGCCACAAGGGCCGGCTGTACGGAGACCCGCTAGTCGCCGCCATCACGCTCGATCAGGCGTGTCAGGAGGCGGAGAAGCATCCGGCGCTCGTCCTCGGCCAACGGCCCCATGACCGCCTCGCAGGCCGTGTCCAGCGCCTGCGCGAGCGGGTCGATCAACGCGACGCCGGGCTCGGTGATCTCCAGCTGGATCGCGCGGCGATCGTTCGGGTCCGGCACGCGCTCGACCAGTTCCTGTTTTTCCAGGGCGTCGACCATCGTCGTCAGCGTCCGCGCGGTCACGCCGAGGTCCAGCGAGATGTCGACCATCCGGCTCGACGTCTCGTTCTGGCGCGCGGCGTAGACGGCGAAGAGGAGGTTCGCGCGGGCGAAGGACATCCCCTTTGGGAAGCTGCCCTGGGCAAGGCGGGTGTTGGCGAACCGATCGATCAGGTGCGCCAGCCAGACGATCGACGAGGAGAGCTCCATGGGCTCGACGGTTTCGCGGTCCATGTTGTTCCCTCCCCTTCATAACCGTAGGCGTACGGACGGATACTCCCTTTCCGGATTATCCGCTTTCTGTGCCACAGAGGCAAGG
>CAVUJR010000018.1:0-14568 GCA_963741805.1 uncultured Chloroflexia bacterium | reverse complement strand
CGGCATCGCGCCGGTCTGTTTCTTTACGCCCCGCATCCCGGAACCGACACCACATGACCACCGCGCCCGAATCGACATCCTACCGCAGCCTCTTCGGGACGCCCGCGCAGGTCCTCTTCGTCTTCGCCACCTTCCTGGGGCGCATCCCGATCTCGATGAAGGCGCTTGGCGCCATCCTGCTTATCCAGCAAACGACCGGTTCCTACTCGCTCGCCGGGCTCGTCGGCGCGACACAAACGCTGGTCGCCGCCGTCGCTTCACCCCAGCTTGGCCGGCTGATGGACCGCACCGGCGGCAAGCCGGTCATCCTCTGGACCGCGATCGCCCACCTCGTCGGCATGCTGCTGCTCATCGTCGCCGCGGAGCGCGAGGCCCACCCCGCGCTGATCCTGCTCGGCGCGGCGATCATCGGCGGCTCCAGCGTCCAGTTCGGCTCGCTCAGCCGGGCGCGATGGGTCGCGCTTCTCGGCAAGGGCCAGCGGCTGGACAAGGCCTACGCGCTGGAGGCGATGGCCGACGAAACCGGCTTCGTCATTGGACCGCTCATCGTCGTGCCGCTTGCGGTGAGCATCGGCGCATCGGTCGCGCTGCTCGTAGCCTTGGCCTTCACGCTGATCGCCTCGGCGATTCTCGTGCTGCAGCCGACACCACAGGCCACGACGGCGGTGAGCCTGCACCCCAGCGACCAGCCCGATTCCGGACGCGCCGTGATGTCGATCCCCGGCATGCAGGTGATCACCGGATCACTGCTCTTCCTTGGCGTCGTCTTCGGCGCCGTCGAGATCGTCCTCGTCGCCTTCGCCCAAGCGAACGACTTTCCCGGCTCGGCGAGCATCATGGCGTCGACCTTCGCCTTCGGCTCGCTGCTCGGGGCGGTCATTTACGGCGCGATCCGCTGGACGATCCCGATCGAGCAGCGCCTGAAGCTCTCGCTCGTCTGGTTCACGCTCGGAACGATCCCGATGTTCCTCTCCAGCACGGTCTGGCAGATGACTGCCGCGATCTTCGTCACCGGACTGAGCATCTCGCCGGCGATGATCGCGACGAACGGCGTGGTCGAGACACTCTCCCCGCCGAAACGCCTCACCGAGGCCTTCACCTGGGTCGGGTCGGCGCTGGCCACCGGCGCGGCCGTCGGCTCGCTGCTGATCGGCGTCGTGCTGGACGAGCTGGGCCTGCGCAGCGGCCAAAGCGTCGGTGTGATGGGGAGCGTCATCTCGCTGCTGATCATCGTCCTGCTGCGCCGCTATCTCGTCGCCGACCGTCCGCCCACCCGGGTCGCCTGAGGCATCCGCAGATCGCGAACGCTGTGCGATACTGGCGAAAGAGCCCGCCCCACCGGTCGCCACGCTCCGCGTTCCCGGCTCCGACGACCTGTGTCGGCGCTCGTTTTCGTCTTGACGCGGACGATCCGCACCGTTCCTTTGGAGAGAAACACACGATGGCCACGCACGACGTCACGATGGACTACGCCTTCTTCGAGGGGAACATCGTTCCCTTTTCCGAGGCGAAGGTCAGTATCGGCACGCACGCCCTCCAGTACGGCACCGGGGCGTTCGCGGGCATCCGTGGCTACATCTCCGAGGACACGACAACGGTCAATATCGTGCGCCTCCGCGAGCATGCCGCACGCCTCCTGCGCTCGGCCAAGCTCCTGCGGATGAACCTGCCCTACGACATCGACCGCTTTGCCGAGATCATCATCGAGCTGACGCAGAAGAACGCGCCGACGAGCGATACCTACTTCCGCCCGTTCATCTACAAGTCGTCCGTCTCCCTGTCACCCAAGCTGCAGGGCCTCTCCGACGAGCTGGCCGTCTACATGCTGCCGATGGGCGACTACCTCGACACCACTCGCGGCCAGACGGCGATCGTGTCGTCGTGGACACGTACCTCGGACAACATGATCCCGAGCCGCGGCAAGATCACCGGCTCCTACATCGGCTCCGCGCTCGCCAAGGACCAGGCGATGGCCTACGGCTGCGACGACGCGATCATGCTGAACGCCGAAGGGAAGGTGGCCGAGGGCAGCGCCGCGAACCTCTTCATCGTCCGCGACGGCACACTGGTCACCCCGCCGATCGACAGCGACATCCTCGAAGGCATCACCCGCCGCACGATCCTGCAGCTTGCCGGGGAGCTCGGCATCCCGACGGAGCAGCGCACCATCGACCGCTCGGAGCTGTACATCGCGGACGAGGCGTTCTTCTGCGGTACCGGCGTGCAGGTCGCGTGGATCGGGGAGATCGATGGCCGCACGGTCGGCGCCGGCACGCAGGGACCGATCGCGAAGCAGCTCTACGACACACTGTTCGCGATCTTCCGCGGCAAGACGAGCGAGCACAGCGACTGGATCACCAAGGTCGAGATCGCGCGGTAGATCGCCACATCATTGTTGTCCGCTGGCACACGGGTCCGCTTCTGGCGGGCCCGTTGCCTTCTTCGCCCCTCCTGGCCTGCCACACTGCTCTCCATGTCGTCATCCCGAGCCGGTGAGCCGACCGTAGGGAGGCGAACCGTGTCGAGGGATCTTTGCTCTGGCAGGACTCGCGTTCAGGCCGGTACAAAGATCCCTCGACACGCTCCCTTCGCTGCGCTCTGGTCACGGCTCGGGATGACGATCAAGAACACATCGTCGAGAGGAGCAAGTCCACATGTACCCACCCATCGAGCCATTCGCGACCGGGATGTTGTCGGTCAGCGACGGGAACGAGATCTATTGGGAGGCGTCCGGCAACCCGGACGGCAAGCCGGCGATCCACCTTCACGGCGGCCCTGGCAGCGGCATCATGATCGGCCACCGCAAGCGGTTCGACCCCGCACGCTACCTGATCGTCTCGTTCGAGCAACGCGGATGTGGCCGGAGCCACCCGCTGGCGACATGGGACACCCTCGCCACGAACACCACGCAGGCACTGATCGCCGACATCGAGGCGCTCCGCCAGCACCTCGGCATCGGGCGATGGCTCGTCACCGGCCTGTCGTGGGGGACCACACTAGCCTTCGCGTATGCCCAGGCGCATCCGGACCGCGTGACCGAGATCGTCCTCGGGGCAGTCACCACCACGACGCCGAAGGAGGTGGACTGGCTCACCGAGGCGATGGGCAACATCTTCCCGCGGGAATGGGATGCTTTCGCGGCCGCCTCAAACGCGAAACCGGGCCAGCGCATGGTCGACGCCTACTACGCGCTCCTGTCCAGCCCGGATGCAGCTGTGCGGGAGCAGGCCGCGCGCGACTGGATCCGTTGGGAAGACACCCATGTATCACTGGACCCGAATCGCGGCCCCATGCTCGCGGATGACGACCCGGCGCGCCAGCGGGTCTTCGCGACACTGGTGACCCACTACTGGAGCCATGGCGCGTTCCTCGGGGAAACCGAGCTGCTGGACGGGATGCCGACGATCGCACACATCCCCGGCGTGCTCGTCCACGGCCGGCTGGACATCAGCTCGCCGATGCGCATCCCGTGGGAGCTGCACAAGGCATGGCCCGGCAGCGAGCTGGTCGTCATCGATGATGAGGGGCACGGAGGGGAGAAGATGATCGCCGCGATGGTCGAGGCGTATGAACGCTTCGCGGGGTAGCGAAGGGGGTGCGACATGCCTACGCACAACATTCTCGTCGTCATCCCGAGCCGCGACCCGACCCTGAGCAACGCGAAGGGGCGTGGAAGCGTGTCAAGGGATCTTTACTTCTGCCTGAGACCCTGTCATGCCAGAGCAGAGATCCTTCGACACGACCCGCTCACCGTGTTCGCGCGTCGGCTCAGGATGACGTGTGGTGCGGTAGCGAGGCCGTGCATCATGCCCACCCGGAATGACGGTTTCTTCCGCGGAAGGCAACGCTACTCCTCGTTGGCGCTGTCGCGGGCCTGGTCGATGTACCCCTGGAGGTCGGATTCGTCCATCTCGCCGATGACGAGGGCGGAGATGTTGCCGTCCGGGTCGATGATGTAGGTCATCGGGTAGAAGGTGATGTTGTAATCCTTGGAGATTTGCCCGGCGGCGACCGTGCCACCCTCGGTGTCGCGCCCGATCGGGTATGTCACCCCGTACTCCTCGGCGAAGGCGGTGGCCTTGTCGAGCGGGTCGCGCTTGGAACCGACACCGACGAACATCACGTCGTCCGGCGCGTTCTGCCAGTAATTCTGGAACGCCGGCATCTCGCGCTTGCACGGCTCGCACCAGGAGCCCCAGAAGTTGACCACGACGACCTGGCCGCGATGCTCGGAGAGGGTGAAGGTCTCGCCCGAGAAGGTCTGCATCGAGAAGTCCGCCGCGGGCTCACCGATGGTCGCGATATCCACCGACGATGGGCCCGTGTCGTTCCCCTCGTCGTTCTCGCCAAGGGCCTGGAAGAGACCGATCGCCGCGACGATCAGCACCAGCACACCGCCGAGGATCCACGACGAGCGGCGCTCGTACTTGCCGTAGCCGATCCGGCCGCGCTCGTCCTGGCTCTCGTCCGTGTCGGCGAGCGTCGCGTTCTCCCCGGCCGGGGTGATACGGATCGATTCCTCGTCCTCACGCGGGTCGTGCGCACCGCGCTGTGCGTCGTCTGTCATGGTCCGTGCCCTCCTAGGGCAGCGATTCGATCGCGTTCTGCACCGTGCTGACCAGCGCGTCATCGCCGCCGGCCAGCACCACGATCACGTTGCTCGCCTGGAAGACATGCGTCTCCAGACCGTCGTTCAGGGGCCGCTCCGCGGTGCGCGAGGACAACTTCACCGTTGCGGGGTCCAGGTCGGACGCGTCCGCCTCGCGCGCGGCAACCGCCGCCTGGGGGTCGGCATCCGGGTAAATGAAGACGAAGGCGTTGACGTCGCCGATCTCGATCACTTGTCCCGGCTGCTCCAGCTGGTCCGCCGTGGCCGTGTACCGGCCGGGATCGACGTTTTCCAGTCCGGCGTCCTTCAGCGCGTTGATCACCGTCGCGAACTCGTTGCGCCCGGCCGCCGCCGTCGGCGGAATCGGCCCATCCGGAGAGTTGTCCTCGGTCACGAAGAGATACACCGCCGCCGCCGCGAACAGGATGGCCGCGATGAAGAGGATCGTGCTGAGGCGGCTGGCCCATGTGCGGGGCGGTCGTTGTGGCTCTGGGGTGGAAGAGTTCTGCATCGTTCCTGCTCGACGAGGGCAGGTCCCCTCGCCTTCTGTACGGCGGGAAAGCGCGACCGGATGCCGCGTTCGGCTTCATATGTAGCACACCGCGCCGGAAACAGGGTCGGTGCGGCACGGCAACGCGGTATCGCCGGCTGCTTGTGCGTGCGCCACAAACGAATCATAACAATATCGTGATGATGTGTTGACGTTTCATCTCTCTATCTGTATAATCCTATATAGGCAGGGCAGAGAGGCCCAGCCGCTCGTCACCAACGACGTTGACTTCAGGAGAATCTCATGAACATCTTCCGCCGCATCCTTGGTCGCTCGACCCGCCGCACTGGCAGCCGCTTCAACCACTACTACAGTGGTGTCCTCCGCTCCGGCACGGGCTACCCGACCGCCGATGAGGCCCGCCGCGACCTGAGCGCGTACGACCGCACCACGCTGCCGTTCGGCTGGCCGCACTAAACCCGGCTACACCTGCCTATCGCGGGTTCCACGGGAACGCGTATCTCACCCCATGAGCCTGGTCTCATGCCCCCCTGAGACCGGACCCGCGTCGATCCCGACCGTCCCGCTCCCGCGATAGCATTTGCCTGTCCAAAATGAAGAAGGCCCTTGGTGAAGCAACGAGCACCGGGGGCCTTCTTCGTGTACGAAGCGTACGCACGTTATCGCGGATACGGCATATCATGGGGTCAGTTGCATTTCCCATCCCCGGTATGGCACCGTCGCTGCATGGACGTCAGCGCCGCGGAACGACTTCGCCAATCGGTTGACCTGCAGCAGGACCGCCTCCGCCGGGAAATACCACCCGACCGCGACGCGGCGATCCTGGCGATCCTCCGACAGCAGTACCGCCTGCCTCATCCGTCCCCTCACGAGCCGCTGGTCGACCTGATCACCGGGCACCGGATCCCCAATCTGGGGGCAAACATGGCCATGGCGCTCCTCCTCGACGCCGCCGGTACTCCAGGGGAGGCGTCTAGGCAGCGCACCGACAACATGCTGGACACCTGGGCAAAGCGCTTCCTGCGTGCTTGCGGCGAGGTGGCTGAGGCGGAACGTGTCCTGGGTCATGCCGAGACAGGGTTCATGAAGCTGGCCGATGACGGTCACGGAGGATTCAGCGCCTGGATCACGACAATCCGGCCACCGGCGACCTGGCGCGAGCGCGCGGACATCGACTGGTGGGCATCGTGGTTAGCGAGAACGCACGAGCCTGAGCTGCATGCGCTACGCCATCGCGGATCGCATGGCTCGCTGGATGAGGACACGTCCCTGCGGACCGCCCGCGTCTACCTGGAGATGATGTCGTATCAGTTCGGCTATCCACCCGATGTCACGATCGGCGAGCTGCGTGTCGAGACCTGGCTCGATATCCTGGCCGCGCTGATCACCTGGGCCTTACGGAGGCACGACCGGGGTGACGTGGAAACACCATTACCGGAACACGTCCTGGTCTCGGAGCTAGCCACCACGCTGCTGATTCCTCCAGATATCGTTCGCGAGGCGATCGCCGCGTTTACGCTCGACCGGCACAATGCCGCCTGGCATGCGGCCGTCCCGGGCGTGGCGGCCGCACCACTGGTCCGTCTGGGAGGCGACCGGTTGGCGCCGTCGATCCACGGGCTGACTACGGAACCGCTCCTCTTCCTCGCACGCGAGCTCAGGCGGCGCGATCCGCAGGGGTACCACAGCGCGGCCCACGCTCGTGAAGCGGCCTTCCGCGAGGACCTGTATGCGCTCTTTGCAGACAAGCGGTTCGTGACGAGTGCGGGCACGATTCGGCTGCGCCATAGCAACGGCCATCTGCGCACCGACATCGACGCCGTCGTCTTCGACCGGAAGACCGGCGCCCTGGGCGTGTTCGAACTTAAGTCGCACGACCCCTTCGCCCGTTCGACTGCCGCGTTGATCCGACAGCGTGACAACGTCCTTTACGCCAATCGCCAAATCTCCGGCGTGCTGGACTGGATCCGGACATACGGCGCCAATGAGCTGCTGAACCGCGTCGATGCGGCGACGGCCAGGCGGTTCCGGGCGAACAAGGTCTTCCCGTTCGTGCTTGGCCGCTACCTGGCGCATTTCGGCAACGGCACGGAGCCAGACCGTCGTGCCGCCTGGGGCACCTGGCCTCAGGTATTGCGCTTGCTCGACGTTCAGCCCTTGCGGTCTACAGACTCGGCTCCCATTGCCTCGCTCTTCGCCCGCCTCCAGAAGGACGACTCCATCATTCGCCTGCCCAGCGAATTACCACCGCGGAACATCGAGCTGGGCGGCACGAGGCTGGTGGTCTATCCCTCGTACGCCGCGCTCCAGTCACGAGGCCTCCCGGTAGGAGGGGCCTGAAACGCGCGTTCCCTACAGGAGGCCCGTATCCTCCAGCACCGCGTGGACCCCGGCTTCCTCGTCCGCATCCAGCGCGGTCATCGGGGCGGCCATCGCGTTCGACTCGATCACGCCCAGCACCTTCAGCGCCGTCTTGTACCCCCCAATCGAGTTTGCCGTGGTGCCGACCTCCCGGCGCTTGGCCTGCGAGCGGATCTTGCCGAGCCGCACCAGCCGCTCCTGCTTCCGGCGCGCCTCCGCGTAGTCCCCGGCGACCAGCGCGTCGTAGAGCCCGACGTACCCGGCCGGGTCGACATTGCCGAGCCCCGGTACCGCGCCAACGCCCCCGGCCATCATCGCGAAGTCGACGGTGATCTCCGACCCGGTCATGCAGGCGAAGCCATCGACGCCCTCCGCCGCCATCACCATGCGTCGGAAGTTCGCGTCGCTGCGGCCGCTGTCCTTCACGCCGACGACGAGCCCCTCTTTCGCCAGCCGCCCAACCACGCCGGGCTCCAGCTTCGTGTTCATGTTCGTCGGGATGTTGTAGGCCACCACTGGCAGCGGCACCGCCTCGGCGATCGCGCGGAAATGCGCCACGATCTCATCGTCGCTCGGGTGGATGTAGTAGGGCGGGGTCGCGACCAGCCCGTCGACACCGAACTCCGCCGCCCGCCGCGCATGTCGCAGCACCGCCCGCGTGCCCATGTCGATGATCCCGGCATAAACCGGCACCCGCCCCTGCACCGCCGCGACGCCCGTTTCGAGGATCTGGTCGCGCTGGTCCGGTGTCATCGCGCCGATCTCGCTCGACGACCCAAGCAGGAAGACGCCATGCACGCCACCGGCGATGAGATGCTCGATCACGCGCCCTAGCGAGGTGGTATCGACCTCGCCATCCTCCCGGAACGGCGTGACGACGGGCGGGATAATGCCTTTCGGCCGGAGGGTTGAGGTGGACATGAGCGAGCTTCTCCTCATTCTGGATATCGACCTTCGGTCGATGGGCGGTCGGCCTTCGGCCGACCGCCCGTACGCGAGTAACGCCGGGTTATCGTTGCAGTAGGCCGTGATGGTCGCCGAATGCGACCGCTTCGATCTCCTTGCGGGTCGCGCGCAGGAAATCGCCGGGCATCGTGTGCTTGATCGCGCTCGCGGCGTTGCCCATCGCCACCGCCCGGCCCAGGTCGCCCGACCCGGCGAGATACTCCGCGAGGAACCCGGCCGCGTAGGCGTCGCCACCACCGATGCGGTCAACGACCTCGATCGCTACTTCCGGCGATGTCGCCGTCTCGCCGCGCGCGCTCATCGCGACGCTGCGAATGAGGAGTTCCCGGCTCGTCTCGCCGCGCTTGGCGGTCATCGTGATCGTGTCGATGCCGAGCGTGTCGATCGCCTCACGCATCAGGCCCTCACCCTCGCCGCGGACGCCGAAGAACGTCTCCAGCGCATCTTCCGAGGCGAAGAGGATATCGACATACGGCATGGCCTGGCGGAAGGCGTCCCCCGCCTCCTCGACACCCCACAGGCGCGAGCGGTAATTCGGGTCGAAGGAGACGATCACGCCCCGTTCATGCGCCACGCGCATCGCGTCCATGGCGGCGCGGCGGGCATTCGGGGAGAGCGCGAGGGTGATACCGGTCACATGCAGGAGCCCGGCGCCGTCCAGCAGCGCCGGCCAGTCGTAACGCGCGGGGTCGACGGTCGCGATCGCGGCGTCCTTGCGGTCGTAGAGGATCGACGATGGGCGCGGGACGGTGCCCTCTTCCAGGAAATACAGCCCGGCGCGGCCCTCGTCCTCATCGATCCAGGTGATGCCGTCCGTGTCGACGCGCGCCGCGGCCGCCGAGCGGGCAATGAACCGCCCCAGCGCGTTCTCCGGCAGGGCCGACACCCACGCGCTCCGCACCCCGAGGATGCGCAAGCCCGCCGCGACGTTCAGCTCCGTTCCGCCGACCGTCGGCGTCCATGTCGTGGACGATTCCAGCCGCTCGTACAACGGCGGCGTGACGCGGATCATCGCCTCGCCGAAGGTCACCGCGCGCCCGATCGGCTCGCTTGCAGGGGATGTCATCCCGTCCCTCTCCCGATTGCCTCGATTGCACTACGGGAACTGTACCGGAGGTCACCGGATGCCGGAAGCGGCCCCGCTCTCAAGCACCATCGTCATTCCGAGCGAATGCTCGGAATCTCCCGGCGAAGCCGATCGACCGCAGGTCGATAGCGATGCGCGGACTCTTGCCCACAACGGAAACGGTGGGCTCTACGCGCCATTGAACGTGCTTCGCACGGGGGTTCTTCGGCTTCACCTCAGAATGACGATAGGTTGGTGGCGCAGAAGGTGTAGGTCGACAAGGGAGGCCATTTCGACCTGCCTCGATGACGTTGACGTGGCGGCCTGCGGTCGAAAGTCCTTGGCCGAGCACGGAGTGCGAGAAGCGAAGCTGGCCTTTCGCTACACCACGTCATCTGCGTCCTGTCCTACAGCAACCCCGCCTCCGCGAGGATGCCGCGGATCTTTCCCGCCTCCTCATCGTTGAGGACCGTCATCGGCGGGGCCATGACCTTCGTCGAGATGACGCCCAGCTGCTGCAGCGCGGTCTTGAAGCCGCCGAGGGCGTCGGCGGTAAAGCCGATGCGACCGGGGGTGGCTTGCCCGATGATGTTGAAGAGGCGGTAGAGCCGCTCCTGCTCGGCGCGGGCCTCCTCCCACTTCCCGGCCTTGCCAAGCTCGTAGAGGCGCACGTACCCAGCCGGGTCGACATTCTCCAGCCCCGGCACGATGCCATCCGCCCCGGCCAGCATCGCATAGTCGCAGGTCAGCTCCGCGCCAGTGAACACGGAGAAACCGTCGATGTCACGCGTCTCCATCACGACGCCGCGGAAGTTCGGCTCGTTGCTAATGCCCACGATGGTCGTCTCGCGCGCCAGCTCGACGAGCGTCGACCGCTCAAGCGCGACATGGAGGTTCGGCGGGATATCGTAGGCGATGACCGGCACATGATCGCGGGCGATCGTCCTTGCGCCGATGATGCCGATGCGATGGGTCATGCGACGTCCCCGTCGATGTCATCCGCAAGCGACATTGCGCCCGAATAACCTATCAGGCCGCTGTTCTCCCCGCGCTCGTTGAACCAGATGAGGATGCCGGAAAAGTGCAAGCGCATTGCCTCGGCCGCCAATGGGCCGATCACCGGGATGGTGGTCGTCCAGGCAAACGTCTAGGAACGCTGGGCCTTCAGCGCGCTGTTGAGCTGGCGCGATGATCCGACGGCGGTGCCGATGACCGCGGCTGCGCTGGCCAGTCGCAACCCGTGGCACAAGACCGACGTGGGGCCGACCGGGTACCTGACCGGGCCGGCCACGGTCGGGGCCACCGTCTGTGGCGCGTACCTCGCCGATCGCGGATTTACCGGCCGGGTCTGGCAGGCGCACTGGCGGGAGGACCTGCAGGCCACGGTCTGGACGCCAGATCGAGTCGCCCGGCCGGTCCGGCACTGGTTCCATCATGCGCGGCAGGTGGTGGAGACGATCAACGGCGTGCTGACTGACGTGCTGCACCTCAAATTCCCGAAAGCCCATACCTATGCGGGCCTGATCATGCGGATCGTGGCCAAATGCGCCACGGTCAACCCCGGGATCCTGGTCAACCGGCAATGCGGGCGTCCCGACCGCGCCCTCGACACCCTCTTCCCGGGATGATCACAATACGCATCTTTCGTCCTGTGCCCGGGACATGGCCGGAGCGATGGTATCGGCGCGTCTTCCCTTGCCTCCTTGGCAAGGAAAGCGGATAATCCGGAAAGGGAGTATCCGTCCGTACGCCTACGGTTATGAAGGGGAGGGAACAACATGGACCGCGAAACTGTCGAGCCCATGGAGCTCTCCTCGTCGATCGTCTGGCTGGCGCACCTGATCGATCGGTTCGCCAACACCCGCCTTGCCCAGGGCAGCTTCCCAAAGGGGATGTCCTTCGCCCGCGCGAACCTCCTCTTCGCCGTCTATGCCGCGCGCCAGAACGAGACGTCGAGCCGGATGGTCGACATCTCGCTGGACCTCGGCGTGACCGCGCGGACGCTGACGACGATGGTCGACGCCCTGGAAAAACAGGAACTGGTCGAGCGCGTGCCGGACCCGAACGATCGCCGCGCGATCCAGCTGGAGATCACCGAGCCCGGCGTCGCGTTGATCGACCCGCTCGCGCAGGCGCTGGATACCGCCTGCGAGGCGGTCATGGGGCCGCTGGCCGAGGACGAGCGCCGCATGCTGCTCCGCCTCCTGACACGCCTGATCGAGCGTGATGGCGGCGACTAGCGGGTCTCCGTACAGCCGGCCCTTGTGGCCGGCTCTCGCGAACCGCTCTCATCGCTGTCATATGATCGAGTACCCGCCCGTGCCTGGATCAAGATGTTCAGAAGTCCCTGTACCGGGAATTAAGATCATCTTGCTTGTAAGCCTTGGCCCCAAAGATGATGCCGCCCCGTACACCTGCACGTTTGATCGCCTTTGATGCCTTTGACGGGATTGGGTCACGGTGGCGCACGTCGACGATGTAGTGGCCCCTTTTGCCGTCGAAACGCAATTGAGCATGATCGTGATCGCCTTGGCCCGGGCGGGTCTCGGAACTGGGGCAGGGGGACCGGCCCTGTATCGGCGGGATGGTTAAACTTACGGACGACAAAGCGGTCGTCACCGGCCGCCCACGCCCGCACGGAAAGAGCACGTCCCCGAAATGCCCGAGCAGCCATCCGAGACACCCCGAGCCGCGTCGAACCCGCCCCCGTTGCTGGCGGGGCTCGAGCCGTACCAGCGGTCGATCGTGCAGACCCTCGCGGACGCCTTCGCCGCGCGGGATGCGGAGCTTTACCTCGTCGGTGGACCGGTGCGGGACCTGCTGCTGGGGCGCGACGTGCCATCGGACCTCGATTTCGCGACATCGGTGACTCCCGCAGTGACCCGTGAGATCGCCGCGCATGTCCCGAATGAGGGGCTGTACGACGTCGGTGAGAAGTTCGGCACGATCGGCCTCGTGATGCCGGGCAAGGATGATGAGCCGGTGCTGGTCGAGGTCACCACATTCCGCAGCGAGCAATACACACCCGGTAGCCGCCACCCGGAGGTCGCCTTCGGCCATACGATCGAGGAGGACCTCGCCCGGCGTGACGTGACCGTCAACGCGATCGCGGTCGATGTGCGAAACGGGAGCGTCATCGACCCCTTTTATGGGCAGGCGGATCTCGCGATGGGCACCCTGCGAGCTGTCGGGGATGCGGACGAGCGCTTCGCGGAGGACCCGCTGAGGTTGCTGCGCGTGGCGCGTTTCGTCGCCCAGCTCGGATTCAGCGTCGAGTCGGAGACGCATGCGGCGATGGTTCGGCAGGCGGAGACCCTGCGCACCATCAGCGTCGAGCGCGTCTACGCGGAGATGACCAAGCTGCTGTGCGGGCCGTACGCCGCGCATGCGTTGGACGTGCTGCTGGAGAGCGGGTTGTTCACCGTCGCGATGCCGGAGCTGACGCCGCTGGCCGACTCGGCATCGAGCCACCCGGGCGTGCATCGCGAGAAGGACCTCTGGGACCACACAAAGAAGGTCATCATGCAGGCGCCGCCACGCCCGAAGGTGCGCTGGTCCGCCCTGTTGCATGACGCCGCGAAGCCGCTGACGCGCTCGGTGGACAACCGGGGCGAGGTGCACTTCTTCGGGCACGAGCATGTCGGCGCGAACGTCGCGTGGCAGCTGCTGGGGCGGCTCAAGGCGGACAAGGCAACCCGCCAGCAGGTTCGGCAGATCGTCGACATGCACCTTCGGCCGGCGTCATACGACGCCAGCACCTGGACCGACAGTGCGGTGCGGCGGATGGCGCTGGAGGCGGGCGATGTGCTCTATGACCTGCTGGACCTGGCCGCGGCGGACGTGACCTCCGGCCGGGCGCACAAGCAGCGCGCCGCCGCCGTCCGCGTGCAGGGCCTGCGCGATCACATCGCCCGCCTGGAAGAGGAGCGGGCCCTGGCGGAGCTGCAGAGCCCACTGGACGGCAACGAGCTGATGGCGATGTTCGACCGCCCGCCAGGCAAGTGGATCGCCGATATCAAGGACCACCTGCGCGAGTTGGTGATCGATGGTGACCTCGCCCCGGAGGACAAGGAACGCGCTACCGCCATCGCTCGCGAGATAATGGAGGGGCTTTAGCCCCCGTACCGCTGCCCCTCGTGGGCGGCGCCCAGCACTGGAGCCCCTTGCACGCCATGCCCGATTACTGGACCAACTACCGCGAGGCGCAGGGGCGGATCCTGTCGCTGGTGAACAACCAGAACCGGGATCTACCGGTCCCGGCGACCCCGGGTTGGACGGTGAAGGACGTCGTCGCGCACCTCGCCGGAGCGTTGGAGGACACCCGTAAGGGCCAGATGGACGGCGCTCCGGGTCCAGAATGGACCGCGCGGCACGTCGAGGACCGGCGGCACCGCTCGCTGACGGACATCGCGGGAGAATGGCACCTCGTCACGAACACCAGCCCGTACCCGTTCCAGCAGCATGGCGCGGTCTTGCTCGCCGACATCGTCAGCCACGAGTTCGACATCAAGGGCGCGATCGGGAACCGCGAGGGACGGAACTTGCCCGTCGTACGCTCGGCAACGCTGTTCTTCCTGAACGGGGTGGACTGGCAACTGCGCGAGAACGGCGCGCCGGCGCTGCGCATCCTTGTTGAGGACAAGGCGCTGGACGTCGGCGAGGGCGAGCCGCAGGGCACCGTCGAGATCAGCTGGTGGGAGGCGATGCGTGTCTCCAGCGGCCGCCGCTCACGCGATCAGGTCCGCGCCCTGACCTGGAGCGGCAACCCGGAGACGTGGCTCGATCACCTCTTCATCTTCGGCCCCCGCGAGACGGACCTCGTCGAGTAGGAGGACCTCCTTTCTCCAGTGGCATGCGATTGATCTCACCATACCGATGGCGCGAAAATGGCGACCCGACGCTCGCACCAACGTTTCTGGAAGTGGTTGGCCGGTCAGCGAGCAGGTCATCCGATCGTCATTGTTCATGTTCGTCTAGCCTCAACACCTCGTCCGACGTGCGGGTCGTGCAGCCGTTCTGGCCTGCATGCGGCCCTCGCGCTCCTCGTGGTGTTCA
>CAVUJR010000017.1:0-20068 GCA_963741805.1 uncultured Chloroflexia bacterium | reverse complement strand
GGATCGAAACGACGACGATCGGCGTTGGGCGCCACTTCGACGAGATGCTGCTCAGCGGCATGGCGGAGGCGGGTGGCGGCGCGTTCGAGTACATCGCCGAGACGTCCCAACTGCGGTCCTTCTTCGAGCAGGAGATCGGCGATCTGCTCCAGGTGCGGGCGCTGCGTCCGGTGCTTCGCGTGACCTTCCCGGACGGCGTGCGGGGGCGTCTCGTCAGCGCCTTCCCGGTCGATCGCCACGGCAAGACGGTGATCGTCGACCTGCGTAGCCTTTCCGCCGGCGAGACGGTCGACCTCGTGTTCGATATCAGCGTTCGCGCTGGCGCCCGGCCGGACGATACGGCCCCGATGGTTGAGCTGGAGTGGTTGCAGGCGACGACGGGTGAGCGCTCCGGCATGCATCAGGAACTGCCAGCCCTGCGCCTGGTGGATACGGACGCGGCGCGCGGCGCAGTACGCGATGACGAGGTCGCGGAGATCATAGCGAAGGCTCGGGCCGACCGCGACCAGCGCGAGGCGATCCGCCTCGACCGCGAAGGCCGCTTCCGGGAGTCGCGGGCGATGTTCCACCAGAGCGCCGTTCGGCTCGCCGAAGCGCCGCAGACCGACGCGGTGCAGGCGGAGTACGCCCGGGCGATGACGTTCGCGAAGAAGGACATGCGCCCGCTCGACGAGCACACCCGCAAGCAGCGCGTCTATGAGTCGCTTGCCCGCTCGCGCGGCCAGCGTCGCGATCGGTCGTAATCGTCAGGGGCATGGGGAGGCATATCGACATGCCTCCCCATCGCCACCTTCATCCACGTGATCGAGTTAAACAAATTCCGCCTCGACGCCTGTACGTTCACTTGACATACCAGATGAACCATCGGTACTGTGCGAACAGGTCAACAACTATCGAAACGCTATGATCCTGTTCGCGTTTGCAGTGCGGAAGACTGGCCGCTCCACGGCGACCGGGCGCCTCCGTGCAGGGATGGAGATGTCGGAAATGGTGATGCTGTCCGCGCCAGCGCGCGGTCTTGCCCTTATGTCGCTCATCGTGCTGCTCGCGCTTGGACCTGGGCCGGTGCATGCCGGGCCTGCTGCGCCAGGCGAGGAATCTGCCCGGCATCAGTTGCTGCCCGGGGCGCAGGATCCGGACGACGATGACGACGGTATCGTCGACGAGCTCGACTCTGAGCCAAACAACCCTCAGCCCGATCCGGGCCCGGAGGAGGAGGACATCACGTCGCCGGTCCAGGACAGCGACGGCGATGGTATCCCGAACGTGCAGGATCCCGATGATGACAACGGCGGCGTCTCCGACGAGGACGACCCGGCCCCGTTTGACCCGGAGGTCGAGCCACCGCCACCCTCGGACCCGCTTTCGCCAGTCGATGACGACGATGGTGATGGCATCCCGAACATCCAGGACCCTGACGACGACAACGACGGCGCCTCGGACGACGAGGACCCCGGCAATCCTTCGGCGCCTGTCGAGCCCGGTGAAGGCAACAACGGCGGTGGAGGCGCCGTCGTCGCCCAGCCCGTGGCGAGCGTCGGCGCAGACGCGCCGGTCGTGACCGCACTGCCGGTGACGGGCGCCGGGTTTGGCCCGGGAGGCCTCTCCGTGGCGTCGCTGGTCATCGTTGCGGCGGCCGGGATGCTGGGCAGCGCCCTGGCATTGCGCTGGCGGGGGAGGGGTGCCGGATGAGCGGTGCGGCCTGGCGGTTGGCGATCTGGGATACTGGGCACGGACCTGCCCGGATCGCGCTGCGCACGGAAAGGAGGGGCACGCCCGATGACCGGATCCGTCGATGCCGCTCCGTCCCCGTTCCGCCTCCGCGAAGGCGGCCTGGCCTCGCTGCTCCTGCTCGCCGCCGCCCTGGCGATGGCGCTGATGGCGCGCGCCGATACGATCTTCTACGCCCCGCAGCACTCGCTCTACCTCATCACCGCGGCGCTCTACGCGCTGTCCATCCCCGGGCCGTTGCTGCGCCACTGGGACATGGCCGGCCAGCTCCTGTTCTGGAACGCCGCCGGGTGGGCATTGGGGCTGGCTATCTTCGGGCTCGCCTCGGTCGGGGCGCTGCCGATCCTGCCGCTGATCCTGGCCTTGGTCGGATACACCTTCTGGCCGCGCACACCGGAGACGTCGCTGCCGCCCGGCGCGGTGGCGATCGTGCTGATCGGCGGGTTCGTCGTCTGCTGGCTCGCCTGGGGCGACGTGGAGTTCGCGCTGCCGCACACCTAGGGGGATCCCCGTGAGCGCCGGCGCGGATCGACCCGCCGCGCACTGGCCGCAGGACCGCTGGATCTCGCCCAGCGCGCTGAAGATGTACCGTGACTGCCCCCAGCAGGCGCGCCTGCAGTACGTCGAACGTGTCCCCTCGCCGCCGGTCACGCGCATCGACTTCGTCAAGGGCAACGCCACCCATATCGCGCTGAAGCAGGCTGCCGAGGCGTTGCGGCAGGGGGGCAGCCCGCCGACCGACGATCAGGTGCTCGCGAAGGTCCGGCGCGACCTGCCCCTGTCCGGCTTCCCCTCCGTTGAGGAGTGGGACAGGCATGTGCGCGACGTCATGCGCTGGATTGGGCGCGGCCGGGAGTACATCCAGCGGCCGACGATCTTCGCCTGGGTGCAGGTCGAGCGACCGCTGAAACGTGCCTGGAAGCTGTTCCCGGATACGCCGCCCTTCACGATCACCGCCCGGCCGGATCTCATCGTGCTGCATGAGGACGGTGACCTGCCGCGCGTCGAGTTCATCGACTACAAGACCGGCGCGAAGCATGTTGACGAGATGCCGGCGCTGGTCCTGCGGCTCGTCGCGCGGGAGCTGCTGGAGGGCGTGGTGCCGGACGTCGACCAGACCCCGGTAGAGTTCACCTACCTCTGGCTCGACCACGCCGACCGGGACGTGATCGACCTGACACCGGAGTACATCGAGTACTACTGGGCCCGGGTCGCCCGCAGCATGCGGCAGCTTGTGCGGGAAGACGAGTGGGCGCCGAACCCCTCGCCACGTTGCCACTACTGCCCCTTTTTCGGGACGCGCTGCACGGAGAAGATCCCGTATGACCCGTGGGGCGACCCCCGACACGGCTGAGAACGCCCATATACTGGACGGCAGGGACGTTCGCTTACGCGCAGGAGGACACCATGGTCGAGATTTCCAGCAACGCCGATGCCCTGGAGGCCGTACGGAGCGTGCGCCAGGTGCGCCAGTACACCGAGGGCGAGGTGACGGACGAGCAGCTGCACCAGATCCTCGAGATCGCGCGCTGGTCCGGCAGCTCGCGCAACACCCAGCCGTGGCACTTCGTCGTGGTGCGGGATAAGGAGACGCTCCGCAAGCTCTCCGAGCTGCGCCCGAACATCACGTGGGTCGAGGACGGCGCGCTCGCGATCGCGATGGTGATGCCCGGCGACAACGTCGTGCACGAGGCGTACGACGAGGGGCGCGTCTCCGAGCGAATCATGATCGCCGCGCGGATGCTGGGTCTCGGCGCGGGCACGGCCTGGTTCAGCGAGGCTGACCGCGAGGCGATTGCCAAGGACCTCCTCGGTGTGCCGGAGGATCATACGCTCCGCTCGGTGATGGTCGTCGGGCCGTACGAAACGTCGAAGGACCCGCGCCCAACCGGCCCGAAGCCCGGCCGCAAGCCGCTTGACGAGATCGTCAGCTACGAAAAGTACGGCCAGCGGTAGATCGACGCTCGTATTGTCTCTGGTAGCCCCGTGATTGAGGTCCACCCTCGGTGGACCGGAATATCCGGGGGAAAGACCCGTAGGTGTGCCCATGTGACGCCTTGCGGGTCTTTTCTCGTGCCCCATAGAGCAGCCACTTCCATAACAGTTCCCCAAAGAGTTTATCAGACGTCTGAGAAGGGTGGAGACTGGGGCTTGTTCGTCTACACCCATATTCGTCGGACGTAGTACCATGTCCCGCCGGGCCTATCCGACCGATCTGACCGATGCCGAATGGGCCGTGTTTGCCCCGTTGATCCCCGCGCCGAAACCAGGTGGGCGGCCACCCCGGCACGACCGCCGGGAACTGGTCAACGCCATGCGCTACGTCTTGCGGGGCGGGATCGCCTGGCGAGCCTTACCCCACGACTTGCCGCCGTGGCAGACGGTCTATCACTCCTTCCGTCTCTGGCGGATCGATGGGACGTGGGAGCGCGCCAATGCGGTGCTGCGGGCACAGGTGCGTCAGCGGACCGGCCGGGCGCCTGCTCCGACCGCGGCGATTCTCGACAGCCAATCGGCCAAGACCACCGAAAAGGGGGGTGTCGCGGCGACGATGGGGCCAAGAAGCTGAGCGGGCGGAAGCGGCACCTGCTGGTCGACACCGGGGCCTGGTCCTGCGCGCGGTCGTCCATCCCGCCAATGTGGCCGACCGGGACGGTGCGCGTGCCGTGCTGGCGCCGCTGCCCGAGTTATTCCCGACCCTGCACCACGTCTGGGCCGACATGGGGTATCGAGGCCGCCTCCTTGCCTGGGCACAGACGACACTCGGCGTCCAGCTCACGATTGTCCAGCGGCCACGACGCTGGATCCGTATGCCCACCGGAGAGGACCCCCCGCCCGCATGCTGACCCGCGCCCGCATCCTGCTCAAGTCCGATCACAGCGAGGCTGGTCCCGGCTGGTCCGATGCCGCCATTGCCCGGGCGCTCGACGTCACCCCCAGCACCGTCTTGCGGGTCCGACGCCAGTTCATCGAGCAGGGCCTGGCAGCAACACTGCATCGCAAGCGGCCGGACCGGGTCTACGACCGCCTGCTGGACGGGGAGGCGGAAGCGCAGTTGGTGGCCCTGACCTTCAGCGTCCCGCCAGAGGGACACGCGCGCTGGTCGTTGCGGTTGCTCGCCGATGAGATCGTGCGGCTGGAGGTGGTGGAGACGATCTCCTATGAGACGGTGCGCCAGGCGCTCAAAAAAACGTGGTGAAGCCGTGGCTGGTCGAGCAATGGTGTTTCGCCCCGACCGCCGATCCGGCCTTTGTGGCCGCGATGGAAGATGTGCTGGAGGTCTACCATCGACCCTATGACCCGGCGCAGCCCGTGGTCTGTCTCGACGAGACCAGCCGCCAACTACTGGACGACACCCGGACGCCGCGACCCGTGGCGCCGGGGATCCCTGCCCGCTCCGACCCGGAGTATGTTCGGGCCGGCGTGGCGCAACTGTTCCTCGTGACAGAACCGTTGCGGGGCTGGCGTCACGTGACCGTTGGCGCACGCCGCACACGGCTGGAGTTCGCCGCCTGCATCCAGGACTTGGTGGATGTGCACGACCCAGACGCCGAGCGCATCGTGCTGGTCATGGACCAGCTCAACACCCACACCACGGCCTCGTTATATGCGGCGTTTCCGCCCGCGGAGGCGCGACGGCTTGCGGCGAAGCTGGAGATCCATCACACACCGAAGCATGGGAGCTGGCTGAACATGGCCGAGCAGGAGCTGAGTGTGCTGGCCCGGCAGTGCCTGGTTCAGCGCCTGCCCGACGAGGTCGCCATGCTGGCTGCCGTGACCGCCTGGTCCGCGCGCCGCAATGCCGCGATTCATACCATTGACTGGCACTTCACGACCGACGACGCCCGGGTCAGGTTGCGGCGTCTCTATCCGGCGTTTGACGCCTGACAGAGCACTAGTATCGGACTGACATGACCGCCAATTCCATCAAGTCGAGGGCGATGCCATGCTGCGCTTCGTATTCCAGTGAGCACCACTTAGGGCTCGCGCCGATAGGGAATCGGATCACGGCTAGTGGTACGGTCGTCCCTCCCTTCGGTAGCGGGTCCAGCCTTGGCGGATGAGCCGCCGCACGACGAGGATGCCTCCTGCGGAGGCCGTCTCGAACGCCGCGACGACGGCGCGGCGCTCGGTGCACCAGACGATCTCCTTGAATGCTTTGGTCAAGGCATGGGTGAGTTCGGCCACCCAGCGCTGGCCCGCCGTCAGTGGTGCCGGGCTCCCGCGCCGCCGGGCGATCTCGCCGATGAACCCGCGTGCGGCCAGCCGTTGCCGGGTCAGGCCAGAGTCATAGCCGCGGTCCAGATGCACCGTGACCGGAGCCGACCACGGACTGAGCCGCGCCAGCGTGTCGAGCGTGGTCTCCAGCAACGGGGAGTCGGGCCGACTCGCCGGGGTGGCCATCACGCCCAGCGGGATGCCAGTCGCGTCGACGACCAGTGAGCGCGTGAGGCCCTGTTTGCCGCGGTTCACCGGGCTGCGCCCGGCCACCTCGCCTCCACAGGGGGCCGCCGTCATACCCCCATCGACGGCCAGATCGCGCAACTCCAGGTCGATCATGTGGTCGTAGGCCGCCAGGACGAGGGTCGAAAGCTGCTCCATCACGCCGGCGGCGATCCACTCGTCCCGCCGGCGCCGCAGCGTGGTCGCCGAGCAGGTCTCGTCGGTGATGCGGGCAGAGAGGCACCGCCGAACACCAGAATGGCGATGAGCTTCTCGAAGACCACCCGATCGGGGACGCGGGGCCGGTGACAACCGAGCGGATGGGAATCGGCACGGGGCGGCAAGAGGGCAACGAACTGGTCCCAGAGGGGCTCGATCAGGCGCGGGCACGGGAACGCTCCTTCACGGAAAGCCTCAAGACCTTCTCGTGTGATCGCGTCTCGCGTGCCCGTCGTCCTCGTCACCTATTGGCGCACGCTCTAGCTGGTAGCTCAGGTGCCGGCACGACGTGCCTGGCCCTGTTCCCGGCACGCAATCGGGTACGTGGGTTTCCTTACCCGCATGACAGGCACGTGCACCGGGGACTTCGACAGTCTCGCCAGCATGAGTTCCCCATGGATACCTCCTCTGGCTGTGGCCAAGCAGGATCTCCACATCGCCGCCTGCCTCACCAGCCCCCTTGACAGCGATCCTGGTTAATGGCGAGGGGCGCGGAGGAGCCCAGCGGGTTAACGTTAATCATGAGGTCATTGCCTTCCCGGCAATGGGAGCATACGATGACGACTCGTCCATCCGGATTCGACAACCCAGAGGAGATCGACGATGGCGGTCACGACAGTCGGCCTGCAAAGCCCCGGGGATATGGGTCACTCGATCGGGCACGTTCTCCATTCGAATGGACTACGGGTCGTCACGTGCCTGGAGGGGCGGAGTGAACGCTCGCGCACGCTGGCAGGCAAAGCCGGGATCGAAGACGGCGGGAGCCTCGAGGATATCGTCCGGGAGGTCGACATCTTCCTCAGCGTGCTCGTCCCATCTTCCGCGCTGGAGTTCGCAGGCAAGGTGGCGGCCGCGATGACGGCGACCGGCGCGAGCCCGCTCTATGTCGACTGCAATGCGGTTGCGCCGAAGACCGTGCAGGCGGTCGCGGACACGATCCTCGCGGCTGGCGGGAGCGTTGCGGATGTCGGGATCATCGGCCCGCCACCACGAAAGCCGGGGACAAAATTCTACGTTTCCGGCCCGGGCGCGGGAGCATTCAGCGAGTTGAGGCAGTATGGCCTCGATGTCAGGATCCTCGGTGACGAGATCGGCCAGGCGTCCGCGCTAAAGATGTGTTACGGCGCGCTGACGAAGGGGCTCCAGGCGCTGGCGACGGAGTTGATGGTCGCCGCCGAGCTGGCGGGGGTTGCGGACGCCTTGCGGGCGGAACAAAAGGACTCCATGGCGGAGGTGTTCGGATGGCTGGAGAGCAACATGCCGATCATGCCGCCGAAGGCCTATCGGTGGGTGGGCGAGATGGAAGAGATATCCTCGTTCTTCGCCGATCTCGGCATGACGCCGGATATCCTGCAGGGTGCCGCCGATATGTACCGTTTCGTGAAGGACACGCCGATCGGGAAGGAGTCGCCCGAAACGCGTGACCCCCATCAGACGATGGAGAGCGTGATCGCAGCGCTCGCCCGTGAGGTTCGGTAGGTATCGACTTAATATGTCGCTCACCTTTTCCCCATGACGTCATCCCGGGCCGTGACCGATGCGAAGCGAAGGCTCGCTGCCGCTTCTCGCGCTTTGCGCTCGGCTGGGGGGAATGTGTCGAGGGATCCTTGATTCAGCCTGACACCCGATTAGAGCGGTGCTCAGTGGAACTACGCGCCCAGATATCGACCTCCGGTCGAACGGGCCGAGGGGTCGCTCCCGCTTTGCCCCTGCTTCGCAGGGTCACCCGGCAACCCTCCGGGGTCGGCCCCTACTCTGAGCGGGCACTCCTTACGATCACGGCTTTAGGCCACATCAAAGATCCCTCGACACGCGACGGCTCACGTTGTTCGCCGCGCGGCTCGGGATGACGTCTTGAGAAAGAACATCATGAAAGGCTACAGAGCAGGACGGACGTCTTCGGTTTTCGCCCCGCTCCAGACCTATCCGCGCTGCTTGTACAGTTGGGCCGTCAGTTCCAGGTGGCCGATGTGCTCGCGGGCATGGCCATAGTTGTTGACCAGCCAATGGAGGCCGATCTGCGGATCGCGATCCGGCCGGGTACGGGTTGCGGCAAGTTCGTGCGCGGTCATGGCACCGCCATGCTCCCGGAGCAACGCATCCGCGCGGTCTATCTGCGCGAGCAATTCATCCGCGCTGCTCGCGGTCGCGCGGAACTCCGCATCCCGATCCCTGTCCTCGACCAGGTCCCGCACGAACAACAGCGTGTGGTACTCGGAGGCGAGGGTGTGCGTCACCAGCACCGCCGGTGAGTTGGTGTCAGGCGCCGGGGCCCAGTTGAGCTGGTCGGCATCCATATCGCGGACAAGGTTCCTCAGCTGTTCATGCACCTTCAGGAACAGGTCAACGATCGTGCTGGCTGTCTGGTCCATGGTGATCTCCCTTTTCATGTTCGAGTTTCATGTTCGAGACGTTGATCAACGGCGACCCGGTTGCTGTAATCGTTCGAGTGACTGGCCAACGGCGATGGTGTCCTCCGCGACGGCGATCTCCAGGATACCGATACCCGGCTGGTCGAAGACCTGACGGATGCCATCCCCGATGTCGGCATTATGCTCAACGCGCACGCCGACGCCCCCAAAGGCTTGCGCGAAGCGAACGAAATCAGGGCTGACGAGGCCTGTGCCCGCGACCCGGCCGGGATAGGCGCGCTCCTGATGGAGGCGGATCGTGCCGTACATCGAATTGTTGAAGACGACGCATTTGACGTTGAGCCCATGCTGCGCGGCGACGGACAGCTCGTTCGCGGTCATCATGAAGCCGCCATCTCCGGCGACCGCCACGGAGGGCACCCGGTTCCCGCGCACGAAGGCGGCGGCGATCGCCGCAGGCACGGCGTAGCCCATGGCGCCCGAGGTGGGGCCGAGGAAGGTGCCGGGCTGGCGATAGCGGAAATATCTCGACAGCCATCCGTAGAAGTTCCCTGCATCACAGGTGATCACGGACGCATCCGGGAGGTGATCCCGCAGCGACCCGACCACCAGGGCGGGATCGACCTTCTCGCGAACGGACGATGTGGCAGGAATGGTCGTGTCACGCTCGAAAGTGGCCCGGTCCTCCTCGTTCATGGAGGAGCGGTCGGGCCAGTTAATGTCTCCGGCCGCCCGCGTTAACGCCCGGATCGTCGTCCTCGCGTCGGCGGCCATGCCGATCGTCGCGGGGTAGGTTCGCCCGACGATCTCCGGTGAGACATCGACATGGATCAGCTTGGCGTCCGGGCCGGGAATGGTATAGGCGAAGGTCGTCGTCTCGCCCAGCCGCGTGCCGATCGCGAGCACCACATCGGCCTCGCGGGCGCGATCGATCACAGACGGTGGAGCCCCGATGGAGAGCGAGCCCAGATACAGTGGGTGGCCGTTGGGGAAGGCGTCGTGGCGACGGAACGAGGTCATCACAGGGAGCCCGGTCGTCTCAACCAGGGTGACCAGGTCATCGGTGGCGCCGCTGCGTAGCACGCCGCCGCCCGCGATGATCAGGGGTCGGTTGGCCCGCTGGAGCATCTCAAGCGCCGCTCGCACCTTCCGGGGGTCGGGTGCGGAGGTCGGAAGGTCGGAGATGGGCGGGAGCGTGGCCGACGTTTCTTCGTCGAGGATATCGCCCCGCAGGGCCACCGCGACCGGGCCAGGACGGCCCGTCACGCTGCGGCGATGAGCCTCGCTCACGATCTCTGGCAGGCGCTCGCCGTTCGGCGCTTCAATCGCCCACTTGGTTATGTGCTGGAGGAATGGCGCGAGCTCCACCTCCTGGAGCGCCTCGCGGTGGCGGATCGACGTCTCGACCTGCCCGACGAGCGCAATGAGGGGTGTGGAGTCCTGATAGGCGGTGTGGATGCCGATCGTGAGGTTGGCGGTGCCCACGCCGCGCGTGCCCATGCAGATCGCCGGATTGCCAGTCAGCTTGCCGACCGCCTCGGCCATGAACGCCGCGCCGCCTTCATGGCGGGTGCCAATCAGCTGGATCTCCGGTGTCTCGTACAGGGCGTCGAGCAAGCCGAGGAAGCTCTCGCCCGGCACGCCAAACGCGAACCGGACACCGCGCTCCGCGAGTGTCCTCGTCACCGCCACCCCGCTCCGAATGCGCTCCGCCATGACCTTCCTCCCACATGGACGCGCGCCAGCCCGCCGACGCCGCCGGCTCCATGCGTCGCCTGTTGACCGTTTCACCGGGTGCCCCATAGTATGCAAGCACCATACATGCTTCGCGCTCATCATCGCGCAAGACCGCATCGGCAGAAAGGCCCCGCTCCCTATGGCAGACATGATCGGCCTGATTGGCCTCGGCATCATGGGCAAGCCCATGGCCCGGAACCTCGTCAAGGCGGGCTATTCGCTCGTCGTCCACAACCGATCGCGAGGCGCGGTGGATGATCTGACCGGCGAATCCGGCCAGATCACCGCCGCGAACAGCCCGCGCGAAGTCGCGGAACAGGTGAGCATCGTCATCACGATGCTGCCGGATTCGCCAGACGTCCAGGCAGTGGTGTTCGGTGAGGACGGCATCCTGGAGGCTATGGGCTCGGGTGACCTCCTGATCGACATGAGCACGATCGCGCCGGAGACAGCGATCGAGGTCAGCGACGCACTGAATGCGCGCGGGGCCTCGGCGCTCGACGCCCCGGTGAGCGGCGGCGACAAGGGCGCCATCGCCGGCACGCTCAGCATCATGGTCGGCGGCGACGCTGCCGATTTCGAGCGGGCCATGCCGATCTTCCAGGCCATGGGCAAGACGATCGTCCATGTCGGCGCTCCGGGCGCCGGCCAGACCGTGAAGGCCTGTAACCAGGTCGTGGTGGCGATGAACTACGCGGCCGTGAGCGAGGCGCTGGTGCTCGGCTCAAAGGCTGGCGTTGACCCGGCAAAGATCGTTGAGGTGCTCAACGGCGGGCTCGCGGCCAGCAGGGTGCTGGAGATGCGTGGCCCGACGATGATCGAGCACAACTTCACGCCAGGATTCCGGGTGAACCTGCACCGGAAGGATCTCGGCATCGCCCTGTCGACCGGTAAGGAAAATGGCGTCTCGATGCCGGCCACCGCGCTCGTGAGCCAGCTCTTCGACGCGCTGGCCGCGACCGGGTCCGGAGACCTGGATCACTCGGCGCTGGTCACGATCTACGAGCAGCTCGCGGACCACACGATCGGCGAGGGGTAAACCTTCGTCGGGAGGGGGCCCATGCGGCGCACGTAGCGGGAGGACATTGGCCTGCGGGTCAAGTACCTCCCCTACGGATATCCACGCCCCTCAGGTGCCGGCCAGGCGCGTGACGACCGGCGCCAACTTCTCCATGTTCGTGTCCACGACGACGATATAGGACAGTCCGAACTCCTCGCGGCGACGCTGGAGGTCTTCGACCATGCTGTCTGCGGAGCCAATAAGGACCAGGGGCGAGGCGAGGACCTCAGCAGCGGTGACGCCGATTGCGGCGGCAAGACGTTCCGCGGCGGCCATCCGATCGTCGGTCACCACGACATCACTCACCATCATGGTCAGCTCGAGGTCGTCGAACCGCTCCCCCGCCGCTTCTCGCACCCAGCCGATCTTGCGATGGACGGCTTCGGCGGTCATGTCCGCGACGTCCTTCCTGCCGTCCGGCAACGCCCGCGTGGTCAGGCCAACGATATCCGCCTCCTGGCCAGCGACGGAGAGGATGCGCTTGCTGCCACCGCCGATGACGAGCGGCGGATGCGGCTGCTGGACAGGTCGCGGCGGCATCTTCAGGTCCGTCATGGTGTAGTGCGTCCCGGCGAACGACACCTGGTCTCCGGTGAACACCTGCTTCAGGAACCGGACGGTCTCGATCATCCGATCAATACGCAGGCCCGGCGGATCGAAGGAGATGCCGGTCTGCTCGTATTCTTCGCGCAACCAGCCGGCGCCGATCCCCAGCTCAAGCCGGCCATCGGAGAGCACGTCGATCGTGGCGGCGGCTTTCGCGAGCACGGCGGGGTGCCGGAAATCATTATCGAACACCATGCTACCGAGCCGGAGAGTCGACGTGGCGATCGCGGCCGCGCCGAGGGCGGCAACGGGATCGAGCCCGCGCACGAAATGATCGAGCACGAGGTAGGTGGAGTACCCGGCATCCTCTACACGGCGCACGGACTCGAGCCACGCCTGACGGGGACCCATGTTCCGACCCTGGACGCCAAACCGGAATGCGCGCGGATGTGCCATCACACGTCTCCTTTGCCACCGTTGTGATGCTGAATCTCATGCCAGCGCGCGTATTCGGCCAGCGTGGCCTCATTCGGGGGATAGACGCCCGGCAACGCGGACCCGGCCTCGATCTTCTCGAGGATGAAGCGCTCCATGATCTCCTGCTCCGCCGCAGGCTGCGCGATCTCGTCCGCGAGATGACGCGGGATGACGACAACCCCCTCCTCGTCCCCGACGATGATGTCACCGGGATAGACCGGAACCCCGGCGCACGCGATGGGCACATTGATATCGACCGCATGGTGCGCCGCGAGATTGAGCGTGGCGGAGCGCCCCTTCGCGAACACGGGAAACGGCTGGTTGGCGATATCCTGCGAATCCCGGACGGATCCATCGGTCACCATGGCCACGGCCCCGCGCATCCGCATGCGGGTAACCAGGATATTGCCGCCTGATGCGGCACGGGTGTCGCCACGACAATCCTGCACCAGCACCTGGCCCTCGCCGATCATCTCGACCGCCCTGCGCTGTGGGTTGGCCGGATCGCGGAAGATCTCGACGGTGTCCACATCTTCCCGCATCGGAATGTTGCGGAGGGTCATCGCCTCACCGGCGAAGCGGCAGCAATCAGGGTTCAGCGGCGCCAACCCGTTCATGAAGACATTCCGCAGCCCGCGCTGGAAGAGCTGCGTGGTAATGGTCGCGGTGCTCGCCTGTCGTAGCAGGTCCAGTGTGTCGGGTTCCAATGGTGCGTGTTCGGACATTGCTCATTTCCTGTTCCTGGCACACGAATCGTCTCGATGGACCCAAGGCTTCCGGCAGCATAGCAACGGCCCAAAACGCTGTAAACAGGTAAGTGCTTGCGTGAATTCTGTCGACAGGAACGGGGTCCATCCTCCATGCGGACGTATTGACATGGATTCGCGCATGCGGTTTGATGGAGTCCTGTCTCAATGCAGCAGAGTGGAGACCTCGTGGGCACCGGCATGGCCAATGGTGTCTCGCATGGTCGATCCGCAAGGGCTCCACGTTGGTCTACCACCATGAAGGAGTGAGTCATGACGAAGTCCGATGTTCAGCGACGGGAATCACTGTTGCATGAGGCGACATCACGCAACTATTCGCGACGCCAGGTCGTCGGTCGCGCGGCAGCCATGGGCGTTGCGCTCCCGTCCGCCGGCCTGTCACTCGGGTTCATGGGCGCGGCAGCGCAGGAGACCGAGCCAAGCGGCAAGATCGTGCTGGCGATGACCGTCGAGCCCGATACGTTGGAGAACTGGCGCGCGTACAGCACGGACGGACACCCGGTCCTGCGCAATATCCAGGAGGCGCTGCTTAACCGCGATCCCGTGACCAATGAGCTGGTGGGGGAGCTGGCCACCAGTTGGGAGCAGACGGACGATGTGACCTGGCGGTTCACGCTGCGCCAGGGCGTGACGTTCCACAATGGCGAGGCCTTCAATGCCGAGGTGGCCGCCTTCGGCATCAACTACACATGGTCGCCCGAGAACAATTTCCAGATCTACCAGTACGTCGGCCCGGACATGACCGCGACCGCGGTGGACGAGTACACGCTCGACGTCGTCACCGAGGCGCCAGACCCGATCTTGCCGTCCCGCCTCTACTTCTCCCCGTTGCCCAGCAAGAAGCAGGTCGAGGAGGCGCCGGACACGCTGCCAGATAACCCGATCGGCACGGGCCCCTATATCTTCAAGGAGTGGAACCGCGGCCAGTACATCCTCATGGAAGCGAACCCGGATTGGTGGGGCAACACCGCGGAGGATGCACATGGCGAGGTCACGATCAAGGACGCCGAGTTCGTCTTCCGCGGCGAATCCTCCGTCCGGGCCTCGATGGTCGTGACGGGAGAAGCGCAATTCGCGCGATTCCTCGCACCCGAGGATAATGCGACAACCCCGCAGCCGAAGACGGCACCCAGCGTGGAGACGATCTTCCTTCGCCTGGACACCATGCATCCGGCGATGAAGGATATCCGGATTCGCCAGGCGATTGGCGAGGCGGTCGACAAGCAGGGGATCGCGGACCAGCTCTTCGGCGGTGGCGAACCGGCATCCCAGCTCGTGGGGCCATCCGCCACGGGCTACAACGATGAGCTGGAGCCGTATCCGTACGACATGGATCACGCCAAACAGCTCGTCCAGGAAGCCGCGGCCGATGGCGTGGACGTGAGCGCCCCGATTACCGTTGCGACCCGGCAGGGCATCTACCTGCGTAACGACGAGTTCGCCGAGTACGTCGCCAACCAGCTCAACGAGATCGGCCTCTCGGCCCACAGCGAGGTTATCGAGATCGCGCAGTACAACGAGCAGTTCGACGTCAATTACCACGACGTGCCGGAAGATCGCGGCTGGATCGCCACCAACCCGCACGGCAACGAGATCATGGACGTCAGCAGCACGGCCCAGGCGTATTACAGCTGCGACGGAGGGTCCTCTACCTACTGCAATCCGGAACTCGACAAGGCGCTCGATGCTGCGATCCCGCTGACTGGCGAGGAACGGCAGAACGCACTGGCCGAGGTAACGCGCATGTACTACGAGGACTACGGATCGATCCCGATCATCCACATGCCGCTGAACTATGGCCTTGCCGCGGAGCTCACCTGGGAGCCGCGCCTTGACGGCTTCATTCTCCTGAAGGAAATGAAGCTCGGGTAGCTCCGGCAGCGAGCCTCGTGAGCCGGACACAACGTCCCGGGAGATAATCCTGGGACGTTGTGTCCGTCACCGCCGGGGTCTTCGAGGAGGGTTCCGCGATCGCCGCTTACCTCTTGCGCCGGATCATGCACTCGATCGTGATCCTGCTTAGTCTTGTTATTGTCGTATTCTTCGTCACGCATATGCTGGGCGATCCGGCACGCCTGATGTTGCGGCCGGAAGCCACTGAGGAGCAGGTCCAGGCGCTGCGGGATACCCTCGGCCTGAATGATCCCCTCCATGTCCAGTTCTGGCGCTACATCAGCAGCCTCGCGCAGGGTGATTTCGGTGACTCGATCTGGCAGCGTGTGCCCGCGCTCCCGATCGTGCTGGATCGGATCCCGGCGACGATCTACCTGACATTCGTCACGCTGGTCATCGCGTTCCCGCTGGCGATCCTGCTCGGGATCCTCTCCGCCGTCCGGCCGCGATCAATGATCGATCGCTTCGTGACCGTGATCTCGCTCAGCGGCGTCTCCACCGCCGACTTCTGGCTCGGCCTGATGCTGATCCTGGTGTTCGCCGTCGAACTCGGCTGGCTCCCGACATCCGGCTACGGAGGGCTCGATTATGTGGTCTTGCCCGCGCTGGCGCTCGCGATGCGCCCGATGGGGCGACTGGGCCAGGTCGTGCGGAGCGCGATGATCGATGAGATGTCGAAGCCATACATGACGACCGCGCGAGCGAAAGGCCTGAAGGAACGCACGGTGATTGTGTCGCACGCGCTCAAGAACGGATTCATCCCGGTGTTAACGCTCGCCGGTGACGAAGCCGCGGTCATGCTCAACGGCGCGGTGGTGATCGAAACCCTGTTTGGCTGGCCCGGTGTCGGGATCCTGCTCATCCAGGCTATCGAGCGCCGTGACCTGCCGCTGATCGAGGCGTCCGTGATCACGATCGCGGTGATGATCGTGACGGTAAACCTCGTCGTCGACCTGCTCTATACCTTGCTCGACCCACGGGTGAAATACTCATGAGCCTGAACGCGAGCGCAACCCCGGCAGGGAACAACGAACCTCTTGTCCCGATGGCCATGGCACAACGCAACCGGGCGAGCGGCGCGCGGGTCTATGCCCGTGCGCTGCTGCGGGACAAGCTGACGTTGGTCGCGATCATCTTCCTGCTCGTCCTCTTCGTCGCGGCGATCTTCGCGCCTTGGGTCGCCCCATTCGACCCTGAAGACCAGAGCCTGATGCTCCGCAACCAGCCGCCAATGACGGCTGACGAGGCCGGCGGCGCCATCCCGCACCTGCTCGGAACGGACCAGCTTGGCCGTGACCTCCTCAGCCGCCTGATCTACGGTGCGCGGATTTCGCTGGCGGTCGGCATCTCCGGGGCCCTGTTCTCCGGCGTTTTTGGCGTCGTCCTCGGGCTGATCGCCGGGTATTACCGGGGCATCGTGGACGATATCGTCATGCGACTGGTGGACATCCAGATGGGGTTCCCTTCGCTGATGACGGCGTTGCTCGTGCTCTACGTACTCGGCCCCGGGATGTGGAAGGTGATCCTCGTCCTCGCCGTGACACGGTGGATGGTTTTCGCTCGGGTATCCCGGAGCCTGGTGCTGTCGACGCGCGAAGAGGTCTTCGTGGAAGCCGCGCGGACCATCGGGTGCACGGATCGCCGGATCCTCTTCCGCCACATCCTGCCGAACCTGCTCTCGCCGCTGCTTGTGATCGTCACGCTCGAGGTGGCGACGATGATCCTGACCGAGGCGTCACTGAGCTTCCTCGGGCTTGGCATCCGGCCGCCGGATTCGTCGTGGGGGCTCATGCTGGCGCAGGGTCGCGCCTACATCACCTCCGCGTGGTGGCTGGTGACCTTCCCGGGCGTGATCATCCTGCTGACGGCGCTGTCGCTGAACCTGATCGCGACGTGGGCGCGCGCGGTCACCGATCCGGTGACGCGGTGGCGGTACCTGGGCGGCGGAAAGTCGAACGCCCTGAAATAGCGGCCGGCAGCGGTGTTCGGAAAGGCGATGGGGCATGTTCACCCGCCTCCATCGACCAACGGCCGATGCATCCGCCGTTCCAGCCCGAAGCTGCTGGTCATCCGGACACAGGAGCACCCCCGGCGGGAGTCAGCGCGCCGGGGGTGCTCCTTGGCTCTGTGCGGCAGTGGCCGTCGGGGATCCGGCCCGGGGTGGCGACGTCACCCCCTGCCGCCGTCGATGATCTCGGTTTACGCCTTTGCGCGGCGCTCGAAGAGCCAGACGGCCAGCGGCATCATGATCACCAGCACGCCGACGAGCCACGCACTCGCGATCCAGCCCTTGTTACCGATCTCCGGGTAGCCGGTCAGTAGGCCACGGGTGGTGTCGACCACCAGCGTGAACGGCTGGTTCTTGGCGAAGCCTTGCAGCCACGACGGCATGAAGTCCGGGCGGGTGAAGGCGCTGCTGACGAAGGTCAGCGGCATCACCAGCGTGAAACCGATCGAGTTCACCGCCTCAAGTGTCTTCAGCCAGAGGCCGATCGCCGCGCCGACCCAGCTCATCGTGAACGCCGTGAGCAGCAGCAGACCGATCGCCGCGATCCATTCGCCGAATCCGGCGGTCGGGCGGAATCCGACGAGCAGGCCAACAAGCAGCGTGATCGTCGTCGTGAAGACCGCGATCGCCATGTCCGTCAGCACCCGGCCTAGCAGGACCGAGAAGCGCGACATCGGCAGCGACCGGAAGCGGTCCATCAGGCCCTCCTTGGCATCTGTCGCCAGGCCGATGGAGGTGTTCATGCCGCCGAAGACGATGCCCTGCAGCACGATTCCAACGACGAGGTAGTTCACCGCGTTCTCGCCCGCCGGCATCGTCGCCTGCACGGTGCCGCCGAAGATGTAGCGGAACATCAGCAGGAACATCAGCGGCATGACCGTCACGCCGATGAGCCAATCAAGCTGTCGCGGGATGCGGGTCAGGCCGCGCCTCGCGAGCACCAGCGAATCCGAGAGCATCTCCATGACCGGGCTACGCTCGACCGGGCTAAGATCCACCGCCGATCCATAGGTCCCATTCCCGTTCACGACCGTGAGGGTTCCGTCACTCATGCCGCCACCTCGCTCTTGTCATCCTCGTCCTGCGGCTGATCGGCCGCATGCCCGGTGAGCTGCAGGAACACATCGTCCAGCGTCGGGCGCCGTAGCGTCACGTCGGTGATCTCGAGTCCCGCGCCATCAAGCTGGCGGATCGCCTCCGCAAGGCGCGTGGACCCGGCCGGGAACGGCACGGTCACTCGCCGCGCGTGGGTATCGACCTGCAGGTCACTGTCGCGGACGTCGCCGTCCGTCATGGCCAGCAGCAACCGTCCGGCCCGGACGAGATCGCCGCCCTGCGCCACGCCGATCGTCAGTCGCTCGCCGCCGAGCTGGTCCTTCAGCTCGTGCGCCGCGCCCTGGGCGATGATCCGCCCCTGGTCGACGACGATGATCCGGTTCGCGAGGCGATCCGCCTCCTCCAGGTACTGCGTGGTCAGCAGCACCGTCGTGCCTTCGGCGACCAGCTCGGTAATGACCTCCCACATGTCGTTGCGGCTGCGGGGGTCGAGCCCGGTCGTCGGTTCATCAAGAAACAGGACCGGTGGCGCGACGATGAGGCTCGCGGCGAGGTCCAGTCGTCGCCGCATGCCGCCGGAGTAGGTTTTCAGAGAGCGATTCGCCGCGTCGGTCAGATTGAACCGCTCCAGCAGCTCGTCGGCGCGCTTCACCGCGTTGCGGTGCGGGAGCCGGTAGAGCTGGCCGAACATGACCAGGTTCTCGCGCCCCGTCAGGATTTCGTCGACCGCCGCGTACTGACCGGTCAGGCCGATCGACGCGCGAACCTGCTCGGGGTGCTGCAGGACGTCGATTCCGGCGACCTCCGCCCGGCCGGCGTCCGGCTTCAGGAGCGTGGTCAGGATGCGGACGGTCGTCGTCTTCCCGGCGCCGTTCGGCCCGAGCAGGCCCAGGACCGATCCGGTCGGAACCTCGAGATCCACGCCTGTCAGCGCCTCGGTCTTCCCGAATGACTTCTTCAGACCCTCGGCGCGCACCGCGTACGCGCCCTCATATCGCTGGCCTCGTCTCATTCGCTCTTCCTCATGATTCGGTGATGCGTTGTCGTTGGGGACCCGGCGCCCGTGAGAAGGATGGTTCCCCTGGTGCTGGAGACCCGTCCCTTGTCCCGCGCGGACGCTCTACAATGGCAAGAGCCGTCGCGGGCCCCGCCTCCAGCGGAAGCCCACGCACAGTATGGCAACGAACGGGGTCAGTCTACTTCCTCATTCTTGCCATTGCCCCAGACCGCTACGGGAGCCCGGGGAGCCGGGCTGAGATGGTGGCCACGATCCGCCGCCGACCGTTTGACCTGATCCGGATCATGCCGGCGTAGGAAAGGCGCGCATTCTCATGACCCAACGTCCGCCACTGCTGCACGTCGGCGATGTGACGTCCTTCTATGAGGAAGATGGCCAGGTGCTCCAGGCGCTGGCCGATATCACGCTCACCGTTGACGACGGCGAGTTCGTCGCCCTGATCGGCCCTTCGGGGTGTGGCAAGAGCACCCTGCTGGATATTATCTCCGGGTTATTTCCGCAGACCAGCGGCGAGATCGCGATCGGGGGCGACGTCCTGCCCGCCCCGAAGCGCCTCGGCCACGCGGCGTACATGCGCCAGCGCGACCTGCTGATGCCGTGGCGCACCGCGGTGGACAACGCCGCGCTCGCCCTGCAGGTGCACGGCGTGCCATTGGGCAAGGCCCGGCAGGTCGCCCGCGAGCGCTTCCCTGAGTTCGGGCTGGAGGGGTTCGAGGACGCCTACCCCGCCCAGCTCTCCGG
>CAVUJR010000016.1:0-13748 GCA_963741805.1 uncultured Chloroflexia bacterium | reverse complement strand
ACGAGGAGCGCGAGGGCCGCATGCAGGCCAGAACGGCTACGCGACTCACACGTCGGACGAGGTGTTGGGACCGGGCGAAACATGAACCGCGATGACAATCGCAATGACCTTCTCAGCTGACCGGCAACCACTCCAAACGTTTCATGCGAGCGTCGGGTCGCCATTTTCGCGCCATCGGTATGGTGAGATCAATCGCATGCCACTGGAGAAGGGAGGTCCTCCTACTCGACGAGGTCCGTCTCGCGGGGGCCGAAGATGAAGAGGTGCTCGAGCCACGTCTCCGGGCTGCCGCTCCAGGTCAGGGCGCGGACCTGATCGCGGGAGCGGCGGCCGCCGGAGACACGCATCGCCTCCCACCATCTGATCTCAACGGTCCCCTGCGGTTCCCCCTCACCGACGTCCAGCGCCTTGTCCTCAACAAGGATGCGCAGCGCCGGCGCGCCGTTCTCGCGCAGCTGCCAGTCCACCCCGTTCAGGAAGAACAGCGTTGCCGAGCGTACGACGGGCAAGTTCCGTCCCTCGCGGTTCCCGATCGCGCCCTTGATGTCGAACTCGTGGCTGACGATGTCGGCGAGCAAGACCGCGCCATGCTGCTGGAACGGGTACGGGCTGGTGTTCGTGACGAGGTGCCATTCTCCCGCGATGTCCGTCAGCGAGCGGTGCCGCCGGTCCTCGACGTGCCGCGCGGTCCATTCTGGACCCGGAGCGCCGTCCATCTGGCCCTTACGGGTGTCCTCCAACGCTCCGGCGAGGTGCGCAACGACGTCCTTCACCGTCCAACCCGGGGTCGCCGGGACCGGTAGATCCCGGTTCTGGTTGTTCACCAGCGACAGGATCCGCCCCTGCGCCTCGCGGTAGTTCGTCCAGTAATCGGGCATGAGGTCTCCATAGGGGCTTCTTCCGCATAGTCGCCCACAAGGGGCGACTGTACGGGGTTCGTGTTCGGCATGAGTCCGCGCTGAACGCCGGACACGAGATCCGGCGGTACGGGGCTAAAGGGCCTGCACCATCTCGCGGGCGATGGCGGTCGCGCGTTCCTTGTCCTCCGGGGCGAGGTCACCATCGATCACCAACTCGCGCAGGTGGTCCTTGATATCGGCGATCCACTTGCCTGGCGGGCGGTCGAACATCGCCATCAGCTCGTTGCCGTCCAGTGGGCTCTGCAGCTCCGCCAGGGCCCGCTCCTCTTCCAGGCGGGCGATGTGATCGCGCAGACCCTGCACGCGGATGGCGGCGGCGCGCTGCTTGTGCGCCCGGCCGGAGGTCACATCCGCCGCGGCCAGGTCCAGCAGGTCATAGAGCACATCGCCCGCCTCCAGCGCCATCCGCCGCACCGCACTGTCGGTCCAGGTGCTGGCGTCGTATGACGCCGGCCGAAGGTGCATGTCGACGATCTGCCGAACTTGCTGGCGGGTTGCCTTGTCCGCCTTGAGCCGCCCCAGCAGCTGCCACGCGACGTTCGCGCCGACATGCTCGTGCCCGAAGAAGTGCACCTCGCCCCGGTTGTCCACCGAGCGCGTCAGCGGCTTCGCGGCGTCATGCAGCAGGGCGGACCAGCGCACCTTCGGGCGTGGCGGCGCCTGCATGATGACCTTCTTTGTGTGGTCCCAGAGGTCCTTCTCGCGATGCACGCCCGGATGGCTCGATGCCGAGTCGGCCAGCGGCGTCAGCTCCGGCATCGCGACGGTGAACAACCCGCTCTCCAGCAGCACGTCCAACGCATGCGCGGCGTACGGCCCGCACAGCAGCTTGGTCATCTCCGCGTACACGCGCTCGACGCTGATGGTGCGCAAGGTCTCCGCCTGCCGGACCATTGCCGCATGCGTCTCCGCCTCGACGCTGAATCCGAGCTGGGAGACGAAACGCGCCACGCGCAGCAACCTCAGCGGGTCCTCCGCGAAGCGCTCGTCCGCATCCCCGACCGCTCGCAGGGTCCCCATCGCGAGATCCGCCTGCCCATAGAAGGGGTCGATGACGCTCCCGTTTCGCACATCGACCGCGATCGCGTTGACGGTCACGTCACGCCGGGCGAGATCCTCCTCGATCGTATGGCCGAAGGCGACCTCCGGGTGGCGGCTACCGGGTGTGTATTGCTCGCTGCGGAATGTGGTGACCTCGACCAGCACCGGCTCATCATCCTTGCCCGGCATCACCAGGCCGATTGTGCCGAACTTCTCACCGACGTCGTACAGCCCCTCATTCGGGACATGCGCGGCGATCTCGCGGGTCACTGCGGGGGTCGCCGATGTCGCGAAATCGAGGTCCGATGGCACGTCGCGCCCCAGCAGCAGGTCCCGCACCGGTCCACCGACGAGGTAAAGCTCCGCATCCCGCGCGGCGAAGGCGTCCGCGAGGGTCTGCACGATCGACCGCTGGTACGGCTCGAGCCCCGCCAGCAACGGGGGCGGGTTCGACGCGGCTCGGGGTGTCTCGGCTGGCTGATCGGGCATTTCGGGGACGTGCTCTTTCCGTGCGGGCGTGGGCGGCCGGTGACGACCGCTTTGTCGTCCGTAAGTTTAGCCATCCCGCCGATACAGGGCCGGTCCCCCTGCCCCAGTTCCGAGACCTGCCCGGGCCAAGGCGATCACGATCATGCTCAATTGCGTTTCGACGGCAAAAGGGGCCACTACATCGTCGACGTGCGCCACCGTGACCCAATCCCGTCAAAGGCATCAAAGGCGATCAAACGTGCAGGTGTACGGGGCGGCATCATCTTTGGGGCCAAGGCTTACAAGCAAGATGATCTTAATTCCCGGTACAGGGACTTCTGAACATCTTGATCCAGGCACGGGCGGGTGCTCGATCATATGACAGCGATGAGAGCGGTTCGCGAGAGCCGGCCACAAGGACCGGCTGTACGGAGACCCGCTAGTCGCCGCCATCACGCTCGATCAGGCGAGTCAGGAGGCGCAGAAGCATCCGGCGCTCGTCCTCGGCCAGCGGCCCCATGACTGCCTCGCAGGTGGTATCCAGCGCCTGCGCGAGCGGGTCGATCAACGCGACGCCGGGCTCGGTGATCTCCAGCTGGATTGCGCGGCGATCGTTCGGGTCCGGCACGCGCTCGACCAGTTCCTGTTTTTCCAGGGCGTCGACCATCGTCGTCAGCGTCCGCGCGGTCACGCCGAGGTCCAGCGAGATGTCGACCATCCGGCTCGACGTCTCGTTCTGGCGCGCGGCGTAGACGGCGAAGAGGAGGTTCGCGCGGGCGAAGGACATCCCCTTTGGGAAGCTGCCCTGGGCAAGGCGGGTGTTGGCGAAGCGATCGATCAGGTGCGCCAGCCAGACGATCGACGAGGAGAGCTCCATGGGCTCGACGGTTTCGCGGTCCATGTTGTTCCCTCCCCTTCATAACCGTAGGCGTACGGACGGATACTCCCTTTCCGGATTATCCGCTTTCTGTGCCACAGAGGCAAGGGCGTCGAGAAGGAACGTGAGGGTTGCGGGGAGGAAGATGGCGAAATCGCTGGCGGCCGGCAATCCCTGGGCACCATGGGGACGAGGCTACACGGCAACCCCAAGCTGGACAAAGGCGCGAGGATACGTGGCGAGATATCGACCCGCGGTCGATGCCTCGGATACTTCTGATCCGAGGCTACGTTGGGTGAGGATGGACTGTGCTGAAACGCCTCCCATTATCGACATGAGGTCGATGCATCGGACATTTCAGTCCGATGCTACTTGAAGGAGACGGGGTCATGGGGCGATTCGTCGACGGTGAGGGAGAAGACATCGGGGCGGGCGTAATGGCCGACGGGGTCGAAGTCGTAACGCGCACGCGCGATGTCGTCGAGGTCGATCGTTGCGGCCAGCAGCCCCTCACCATCCCGCTTGGGTCCCGCGAGCACATCACCCAGCGGCCCGACGATGACGCTGCCTCCGTTGATCAGCGGCATGTCCGGATCACGTCCCGGCGCATCGACGCCGAGCTCGGCCGGCGAGCCCATCACCTGGCAGGCGCTGACGACGAACATCCGCCCCTCGTAGGCGATGTGCCGCATCGATGTCTCCCACATCTCGCGCTCGTCGACCGTCGGCGCGCACCAGATCTCGACGCCCTTTGCGTACATCGCCGTACGCAGCAGCGGCATGAAGTTTTCCCAGCAGATCGCCGCGCCAACCCGGCCCGCGTCCGTGTCCGCGACGGTCAGCGTCGAGCCGTCTCCCTGCCCCCAGATCAGTCGCTCGCCCGCGGTCGGCATCAGCTTGCGGTGCTTGCCGACGTAGCCGCGCTCCGGGTCGATGAAGACGGCGGTGCAGTAGAGCGTCGAGCCGCCCCGCTCGATCACGCCGACGACGAGGAAGGCGCCGATGCGGCTGGCGAGCCCCTCCAGCGCCTCGATCTCCGGGCCGGGGATGCTCACCGCGTTTTCGTAGTACCGGCGGAACGCCTCTCGGCCCTCCGGCAGACGGTAGCCAAGGTAGGTGCCGAACGTCTCGCCCTTGGGGTAGCCGCCGAGCAATGCCTCCGGCATGACGACAAGCGATGCGCCGCTCGCGGTGATCGCCTCCTCGTAGCCGAGGATTTTCTCCAACGTCGCCGTTGTCCCTTCCGGTGACGATCCGACCTGCAGCGCGGCGACGGTCTTCTTCATGGCACACCCTTCCCTATCGGCGATGGTTCATGCCAGCAGGGTACCCGGAGGTCGGCGTGATGTCTCTGAGCACGTCGCCCCGCGTACTGCCGATACGGGGCTACGGTGGCGACATGCTCAGGCCCCGGCCATCACGAAGCGCTTTGCGTTCCTGGAGGCCAAGGCTTGTACGTTGCTTGTACGTTGATGGAACGCGTCATGGCGGCCACCTCCCCCGACTATCTGGTAGCTCAGGTGCCGGCACGACGTGCCTGACCCTGTTCCCGGCACGCAATCGGGTACGTGAGTTTCCTTACCCGCATGACAGGCACGCGCACCGGGGACATCGACAGTCTCGCCAGCATGAGGTCCCCATGGATACCTCCTCTGGCTGTGGCCAGGCAGGATCTCCACATCGCCGCCCGCCTCACCAGCCCCCTTGACAGCGATCATGGTGACTGGCGAGGGGCGCGGAGGAGCCCAGCGGGTTACCGTTATTCACGAGGTCATTGCCTTCCCGGCAATGGGAGCATACGATGACGACTCGTCCATCCGGATTCGACAACCCAGAGGAGATCGACGATGGCGGTCACGACAGTCGGCCTGCAAAGCCCCGGGGATATGGGTCACTCGATCGGGCACGTTCTCCATTCGAATGGACTACGGGTCGTCACGTGCCTGGAGGGGCGGAGTGAACGCTCGCGCACGCTGGCAGGCAAAGCCGGGATCGAAGACGGCGGGAGCCTCGAGGATATCGTCCGGGAGGTCGACATCTTCCTCAGCGTGCTCGTCCCATCTTCCGCGCTGGAGTTCGCAGGCAAGGTGGCGGCCGCGATGACGGCGACCGGCGCGAGCCCGCTCTATGTCGACTGCAATGCGGTTGCGCCGAAGACCGTGCAGGCGGTCGCGGACACGATCCTCGCGGCTGGCGGGAGCGTTGCGGATGTCGGGATCATCGGCCCGCCACCACGAAAGCCGGGGACAAAATTCTACGTTTCCGGCCCGGGCGCGGGAGCATTCAGCGAGTTGAGGCAGTATGGCCTCGATGTCAGGATCCTCGGTGACGAGATCGGCCAGGCGTCCGCGCTAAAGATGTGTTACGGCGCGCTGACGAAGGGGCTCCAGGCGCTGGCGACGGAGTTGATGGTCGCCGCCGAGCTGGCGGGGGTTGCGGACGCCTTGCGGGCGGAACAAAAGGACTCCATGGCCGAGGTGCTCGGATGGCTGGAGAGCAACATGCCGATCATGCCGCCGAAGGCCTATCGGTGGGTGGGCGAGATGGAAGAGATATCCTCGTTCTTCGCCGATCTCGGCATGACGCCGGATATCCTGCAGGGTGCCGCCGATATGTACCGTTTCGTGAAGGACACGCCGATCGGGAAGGAGTCGCCCGAAACGCGTGACCCCCATCAGACGATGGAGAGCGTGATCGCAGCGCTCGCCCGTGAGGTTCGGGAGGTATCGACTTAATATGTCGCTCACCTTTTCCCCATGACGTCATCCCGGGCCGTGACCGATGCGAAGCGAAGGCTCGATGCCGCTTCTCGCGCTCGGCTCGGCGGGGGAATGTGTCGAGGGATCCTTGATTCAGCCTGACACCCGATTAGAGCGGTGCTCAGTGGAACTACGCGCCCAGATATCGACCTCCGGTCGAACGGGCCGAGGGGTCGCTCCCGCTTTGCCCCTGCTTCGCAGGGTCACCCGGCAACCCTCCGGGGTCGGCCCCTACTCTGAGCGGGCACTCCTTACGATCACGGCTTTAGGCCACCTCAAAGATCCCTCGACACGCGAGGGCTCACGTTGTTCGCCGCGCGGCTCGGGATGACGTCTTGAGAAAGAACATCATGAAAGGCTACAGAGCAGGACGGACGTCTTCGGTTTCCGCCCCGCTCCAGACCTATCCGCGCTGCTTGTACAGTTGGGCCGTCAGTTCCAGGTGGCCGATGTGCTCGCGGGCATGGCCATAGTTGTTGACCAGCCAATGGAGGCCGATCTGCGGATCGCGATCCGGCCGGGTACGGGTTGCGGCAAGTTCGTGCGCAGTCATGGCGCCGCCATGCTCCCGGAGCAACGCGTCCGCGCGGTCTATCTGCGCGAGCAGTTCATCCGCGCTGCTCGCGGTCGCGCGGAACTCCGCATCCCGGTCCCTGTCCCCTACCAGATCCCGCACGAACAACAGCGTGTGGTACTCGGAGGCGAGGGTGTGCGTCACCAGCACCGCCGGTGAGTTGGTGTCAGGCGCCGGGGCCCAGTTGAGCTGGTCGGCGTCCATATCGCGAACGAGGTCCCGCAGCTGTTCATGCGCCTTCAGGAAAAGGTCAACGATCGTGCTGGCTGTCTGGTCCATGGTGATCTCCCTACCTTCTCGATGCTCTTGATCATTTCCACACGGCTCAAGCGAATCCCGTCTGACAACGACGATTAGTGAATCGCCGGTCGCTGCAACCGTTCGAGTGACTGGCCAACGGCGATGGTGTCCTCCGCGACGGCGATCTCCAGGATACCGATACCCGGCTGGTCGAAGACCTGACGGATGCCATCCGCGATGTCGGCATTATGCTCAACGCGCACGCCGACGCCCCCAAAGGCTTGCGCGAAGCGAACGAAATCAGGGCTGGCGAGGTCTGTGCCCGCGACCCGGCCGGGATAGGCGCGCTCCTGATGGAGGCGGATGGTGCCGTACATCGAATTGTTGAAGACGACGCATTTGACGTTGAGCCCATGCTGCGCGGCGACGGACAGCTCGTTCGCGGTCATCATGAAGCCGCCATCTCCGGCGACCGCCACGGAGGGCACCCGGTTCCCGCGCACGAAGGCGGCGGCGATCGCCGCTGGCACGGCGTAGCCCATGGCGCCCGAGGTGGGGCCGAGGAAGGTGCCGGGCTGGCGATAGCGGAAATATCTCGACAGCCATCCGTAGAAGTTCCCTGCATCACAGGTGATCACGGACTCATCCGGGAGGTGATCCCGCAGCGACCCGACTACAAGGGCGGGATCGACCTTCTCGCGAACGGACGATGTGGCAGGAACGGTCGTGTCACGCTCGAAGGTGGCCCGGTCCTCCTCGTTCATGGAGGAGCGGTCGGGCCAGTTAATGTCTCCGGCCGCCCGCGTTAACGCCCGGATCGTCGTCCTCGCGTCGGCGGCCATGCCGATCGTCGCGGGGTAGGTTCGCCCGACAATCTCCGGTGAGACATCGACATGGATCAGCTTGGCGTCCGGGCCGGGAATGGTATAGGCGAAGGTCGTCGTCTCGCCCAGCCGCGTGCCGATCGCGAGCACCACATCGGCCTCGCGGGCGCGATCGATCACAGACGGTGGAGCCCCGATGGAGAGCGAGCCCATATACAGTGGGTGGCCGTTGGGGAAGGCGTCGTGGCGACGGAACGACGTCATCACCGGCAGCCCGGTTGCTTCGGCGAAGGCGATGAGGTCGTCCGTGGCGCCGCTACGGAGCACGCCGCCGCCCACAAGGACTAGGGGTCGTTTCGCCCGCTGGAGCATCTCCAGCGCGGACCGCACCTTCCGGGGGTCGGGTGCGGCGGTCGGAAGGTCGGAGATGGGCGGGAGCGTGGCCGACGTTTCTTCGTCGAGGATATCGCCCCGCAGGGCAACCGCGACCGGGCCAGGACGGCCCGTCACGCTGCGGCGATGAGCCTCGCTCACGATCTCTGGCAGGCGCTCGCCGTTCGGCGCTTCAACCGCCCACTTGGTTATGTGCTGGAGGAATGGCGCGAGCTCCACCTCCTGGAGCGCCTCGCGGTGGCGGATCGACGTCTCGACCTGCCCGACGAGCGCAATGAGGGGTGTGGAGTCCTGATAGGCGGTGTGGATGCCGATCGTGAGGTTGGCGGTGCCCACGCCGCGCGTGCCCATGCAGATCGCCGGATTGCCAGTCAGCTTGCCGACCGCCTCGGCCATGAACGCCGCGCCGCCTTCATGGCGGGTGCCAATCAGCTGGATCTCCGGTGTCTCGTACAGGGCGTCGAGCAAGCCGAGGAAGCTCTCGCCCGGCACGCCAAACGCGAACCGGACACCGCGCTCCGCGAGTGTCCTCGTCACCGCCACCCCGCTCCGAATGCGCTCCGCCATGACCTTCCTCCCACATGGACGCGCGCCAGCCCGCCGACGCCGCCGGCTCCCTGCGTCGCCTGTTGACCGTTTCACCGGGTGCCCCATAGTATGCAAGCACCATACATGCTTCGCGCTCATCATCGCGCAAGACCGCATCGGCAGAAAGGCCCCGCTCCCTATGGCAGACATGATCGGCCTGATTGGCCTCGGCATCATGGGCAAGCCCATGGCCCGGAACCTCGTCAAGGCGGGCTATTCGCTCGTCGTCCACAACCGATCACGAGGCGCGGTGGATGATCTGACCGGCGAATCCGGCCAGATCACCGCCGCGAACAGCCCGCGCGAAGTCGCGGAACAGGTGAGCATCGTCATCACGATGCTGCCGGATTCGCCCGACGTCCAGGCAGTGGTGTTCGGTGAGGACGGCATCCTGGAGGCTATGGACTCGGGTGACCTCCTGATCGACATGAGCACGATCGCGCCGGAGACAGCGATCGAGGTCAGCGACGCACTGAATGCGCGCGGGGCCTCGGCGCTCGACGCGCCGGTGAGCGGCGGCGACAAGGGCGCCATCGCCGGCACGCTCAGCATCATGGTCGGCGGCGACGCTGCCGATTTCGAGCGGGCCATGCCGATCTTCCAGGCCATGGGCAAGACGATCGTCCATGTCGGCGCTCCGGGCGCCGGCCAGACCGTGAAGGCCTGTAACCAGGTCGTGGTGGCGATGAACTACGCGGCCGTGAGCGAGGCGCTGGTGCTCGGCTCAAAGGCTGGCGTTGACCCGGCAAAGATCGTTGAGGTGCTCAACGGCGGGCTCGCGGCCAGCAGGGTGCTGGAGATGCGTGGCCCGACGATGATCGAGCACAACTTCACGCCAGGATTCCGGGTGAACCTGCACCGGAAGGATCTCGGCATCGCCCTGTCGACCGGTAAGGAAAATGGCGTCTCGATGCCTGCCACCGCGCTCGTGAGCCAGCTCTTCGACGCGCTGGCCGCGACCGGGTCCGGAGACCTGGATCACTCGGCGCTGGTCACGATCTACGAGCAGCTCGCGGACCACACGATCGGCGAGGGGTAAACCTGCGTCGGGAGGGGCCCCATGCGGCGCACGTAGCGGGAGGACATTGACCAGCGGGTCAAGTATCAGTACCTCCCCTACGGATATGCACGCCCCTCAGGTGCCGGCCAGGCGCGTGACGACCGGCGCCAACTTCTCCATGTTCGTGTCCACGACGACGATATAGGACAGTCCGAACTCCTCGCGGCGACGCTGGAGGTCTTCGACCATGCTGTCTGCGGAGCCAATAAGGACCAGGGGCGAGGCGAGGACCTCAGCAGCGGTGACGCCGATTGCGGCGGCAAGACGTTCCGCGGCGGCCATCCGATCGTCGGTCACCACGACATCACTCACCATCATGGTCAGCTCGAGGTCGTCGAACCGCTCCCCCGCCGCTTCTCGCACCCAGCCGATCTTGCGATGGACAGCTTCGGCGGTCATGTCCGCGACGTCCTTCCTGCCGTCCGGCAACGCCCGCGTGGTCAAGTCGACGATATCCGCCTCCTGGCCAGCGACGGAGAGGATGCGCTTGCTGCCACCGCCGATGACGAGCGGCGGATGCGGCTGCTGGACAGGTCGTGGCGGCATCTTCAGGTCCGTCATGGTGTAGTGCGTCCCGGCGAACGACACCTGGTCTCCGGTGAACACCTGCTTCAGGAACCGGACGGTCTCGATCATCCGGTCGATGCGCAGGCCCGGCGGATCGAAGGGGATGCCGGTCTGCTCGTATTCTTCGCGCAACCAGCCGGCGCCGATCCCCAGCTCAAGCCGGCCATCGGAGAGCACGTCGATCGTGGCGGCGGCTTTCGCGAGCACGGCGGGATGCCGGAAATCATTATCGAACACCATGCTGCCAAGCCGGAGAGTCGACGTGGCGATCGCGGCCGCGCCGAGGGCGGCAACGGGATCGAGCCCGCGCACGAAATGATCGAGCACGAGGTAGGTGGAGTACCCGGCATCCTCTACACGGCGCACGGACTCGAGCCACGCCTGACGGGGACCCATGTTCCGACCCTGGACGCCAAACCGGAATGCGCGCGGATGTGCCATCACACGTCTCCTTTGCCACCGTTGTGATGCTGAATCTCACGCCAGCGCGCGTATTCGGCCAGCGTGGCCTCATTTGGGGGATAGACGCCCGGCAACGCGGACCCGGTCTCGATCTTCTCGAGGATGAAGCGCTCCATGATCTCCTGCTCCGCCGCAGGCTGCGCGATCTCGTCCGCGAGATGACGCGGGATGACGACAACCCCCTCCTCGTCCCCGACGATGATGTCGCCGGGATAGACCGGAACCCCGGCGCACGCGATGGGCACATTGATATCGACCGCATGGTGCGCCGCGAGATTGAGCGTGGCGGAGCGCCCCTTCGCGAACACGGGAAACGGCTGGTTGGCGATATCCTGCGAATCCCGGACGGATCCATCGGTCACCATGGCCACGGCCCCGCGCATCCGCATGCGGGTAACCAGGATATTGCCGCCTGATGCGGCACGGGTGTCGCCACGACAATCCTGCACCAGCACCTGGCCCTCGCCGATCATCTCGACCGCCCTGCGCTGTGGGTTGGCCGGATCGCGGAAGATCTCGACGGTGTCCACATCTTCCCGCATCGGAATGTTGCGGAGGGTCATCGCCTCACCGGCGAAGCGGCAGCAATCAGGGTTCAGCGGCGCCAACCCGTTCATGAAGACATTCCGCAGCCCGCGCTGGAAGAGCTGCGTGGTAATGGTCGCGGTGCTCGCCTGTCGTAGCAGGTCCAGTGTGTCGGGTTCCAATGGTGCGTGTTCGGACATTGCTCATTTCCTGTTCCTGGCACACGAATCGTCTCGATGGACCCAAGGCTTCCGGCAGCATAGCAACGGCCCAAAACGCTGTAAACAGGTAAGCGCTTGCGTGAATTCTGTCGACAGAAACGGAGGTCCGTGCCACATGCGGACGTATTGACATGGATTCGCGCATGCTGTTTGATGGAGTCCTGTCTCAATGCAGCAGAGTGGAGAACTGGTGGGCACCGGCACGGCCAATGGTGTCTCGCATGGTCGATCCGCAAGGGCTCCACGTTGGTCTACCACCGTGAAGGAGTGAGTCATGACGAAGTCCGATGTTCAGCGACGGGAATCACTGTTGCATGAGGCGACATCACGCAACTATTCGCGACGCCAGGTCGTCGGTCGCGCGGCAGCCATGGGCGTTGCGCTCCCGTCCGCAGGCCTGTCACTCGGATTCATGGGCGCGGCAGCGCAGGAGACCGAGCCAAGCGGCAAGATCGTGCTGGCGATGACCGTCGAGCCCGATACGTTGGAGAACTGGCGCGCGTACAGCACGGACGGACACCCGGTCCTGCGCAATATCCAGGAGGCGCTGCTTAACCGCGATCCCGTGACCAATGAGCTGGTGGGGGAGCTGGCCACCAGTTGGGAGCAGACGGACGATGTGACCTGGCGGTTCACGCTGCGCCAGGGCGTGACGTTCCACAATGGCGAGGCGTTCAATGCCGAGGTGGCCGCCTTCGGCATCAACTACACATGGTCGCCCGAGAACAATTTCCAGATCTACCAGTACGTCGGCCCGGACATGACCGCGACCGCGGTGGACGAGTACACGCTCGACGTCGTCACCGAGGCGCCAGACCCGATCCTGCCGTCCCGCCTCTACTTCTCCCCGCTGCCCAGCAAGAAGCAGGTCGAGGAAGCACCGGACACGCTGCCCGATAACCCGATCGGCACGGGCCCCTATATCTTCAAGGAGTGGAACCGCGGCCAGTACATCCTCATGGAAGCGAACCCGGATTGGTGGGGCAACACCGCGGAAGATGCACATGGCGAGGTCACGATCAAGGACGCCGAGTTCGTCTTCCGCGGCGAATCCTCCGTCCGGGCCTCGATGGTCGTGACGGGAGAAGCGCAATTCGCGCGATTCCTCGCACCCGAGGATAATGCGACAACCCCGCAGCCGAAGACGGCACCCAGCGTGGAGACGATCTTCCTTCGCCTGGACACCATGCATCCGGCGATGAAGGATATCCGGATTCGCCAGGCGATTGGCGAGGCGGTCGACAAGCAAGGGATCGCGGACCAGCTCTTCGGCGGTGGCGAACCGGCATCCCAGCTCGTGGGGCCATCCGCCACGGGCTACAACGACGAGCTGGAGCCGTATCCGTACGACATGGATCACGCCAAACAGCTCGTCCAGGAAGCCGCGGCCGATGGCGTGGACGTGAGCGCCCCGATTACCGTTGCGACCCGGCAGGGCATCTACCTGCGTAACGACGAGTTCGCCGAGTACGTCGCCAACCAGCTCAACGAGATCGGCCTCTCGGCCCACAGCGAGGTTATCGAGATCGCGCAGTACAACGAGCAGTTCGACGTCAATTACCACGACGTGCCGGAAGATCGCGGCTGGATCGCCACCAACCCGCACGGCAACGAGATCATGGACGTCAGCAGCACGGCCCAGGCGTATTACAGCTGCGACGGAGGGTCCTCTACCTACTGCAATCCGGAACTCGACAAGGCGCTCGATGCTGCGATCCCGCTGACTGGCGAGGAACGGCAGAACGCGCTGGCCGACGTAACGCGCATGTACTACGAGGACTACGGTTCGATCCCGATCATCCACATGCCGCTGAACTATGGCCTTGCCGCGGAGCTCACATGGGAGCCGCGCCTTGACGGCTTCATTCTCCTGAAGGAAATGAAGCTCGGGTAGCTCCGGCAGCGAGCCTCGTGAGCCGGACACAACGTCCCGGGAGATAATCCTGGGACGTTGTGTCCGTCACCGCCGGGGTCTTCGAGGAGGGTTCCGCGATCGCCGCTTACCTCTTGCGCCGGATCATGCACTCGATCGTGATCCTGCTTAGTCTTGTTATTGTCGTATTCTTCGTCACGCATATGCTGGGCGATCCGGCACGCCTGATGTTGCGGCCGGAAGCCACTGAGGAGCAGGTCCAGGCGCTGCGGGATACCCTCGGCCTGAATGATCCCCTCCATGTCCAGTTCTGGCGCTACATCAGCAGCCTCGCGCAGGGTGATTTCGGTGACTCG
>CAVUJR010000015.1:0-21029 GCA_963741805.1 uncultured Chloroflexia bacterium | reverse complement strand
GGTAGCTCAGGTGCCGGCACGACGTGCCTGGCCCTGTTCCCGGCACGCAATCGGGTACGTGGGTTTCCTCACCCGCATGACAGGCACGTGCACCCGGGACTTCACAGTCTCGCCAGCATCAGTCCCCCATGGATACCTCCTCTGGCTGTGGCCAGCAGGATATCCACTCGCCGCCTGCCTCACCCGCCCCCTTGACAGCGATCCTGGTTGAGGCGAGGGGCGCGGAGGAGCCCAGCGGGTTAAGATTAATGACGAGGTCATTGCCTTCCCGGCAATGGGAGCATACGATGACGACTCGTCCATCCGGATTCGACAACCCAGAGGAGATCAGGATTGCGGTTACAAGTCGGCCTGCAAAGCCCCGGGGATATGGGTCACTCGATCGGGCACGTTCTCCATTCGAATGGACTACGGGTCGTCACGTGCCGGAGGGGCGGAGTGAACGCTCGCGCACGCTGGCAGGCAAAGCCGGGATCGAAGACGGCGGGAGCCTCGAGGATATCGTCCGGGAGGTCGACATCTTCCTCAGCGTGCTCGTCCCATCTTCCGCGCTGGAGTTCGCAGGCAAGGTGGCGGCCGCGATGACGGCGACCGGCGCGAGCCCGCTCATGTCGACTGCAATGCGGTTGCGCCGAAGACCGTGCAGGCGGTCGCGGACACGATCCTCGCGGCTGGCGGGAGCGTTGCGGATGTCGGGATTATCGGCCCGCCACCACGAAGCCGGGGGGACAAGATTGCTCGTTTCCGGCCCGGGCGCGGGAGCATTCAGCGAGTTGAGGCAGTATGGCCTCGATGTCAGGATCCTCGGTGACGAGATCGGCCAGGCGTCCGCGCTAAAGATGTGTTACGGCGCGCTGACGAAGGGGCTCCAGGCGCTGGCGACGGAGTTGATGGTCGCCGCCGAGCTGGCGGGGGTTGCGGACGCCTTGCGGGCGGAACAAAAGGACTCCATGGCGGAGGTGCTCGGATGGCTGGAGAGCAACATGCCGATCATGCCGCCGAAGGCCTATCGGTGGGTGGGCGAGATGGAAGAGATATCCTCGTTCTTCGCCGATCTCGGCATGACGCCGGATATCCTGCAGGGTGCCGCCGATATGTACCGTTTCGTGAAGGACACGCCGATCGGGAAGGAGTCGCCCGAAACGCGTGACCCCCATCAGACGATGGAGAGCGTGATCGCAGCGCTCGCCCGTGAGGTTCGGTAGGTATCGACTTAATATGTCGCTCACCTTTTCCCCATGACGTCATCCCGGGCCGTGACCGATGCGAAGCGAAGGCTCGCTGCCGCTTCTCGCGCTTTGCGCTCGGCTGGGGGGAATGTGTCGAGGGATCCTTGATTCAGCCTGACACCCGATTAGAGCGGTGCTCAGTGGAACTACGCGCCCAGATATCGACCTCCGGTCGATCGGGCCGAGGGGTCGCTCCCGCTTTGCCCCTGCTTCGCAGGGTCACCCGGCAACCCTCCGGGGTCGGCCCCTACTCTGAGCGGGCACTCCTTACGATCACGGCTTTAGGCCACATCAAAGATCCCTCGACACGCGACGGCTCACGTTGTTCGCCGCGCGGCTCGGGATGACGTCTTGAGAAAGAACATCATGAAAGGCTACAGAGCAGGACGGACGTCTTCGGTTTTCGCCCCGCTCCAGACCTATCCGCGCTGCTTGTACAGTTGGGCCGTCAGTTCCAGGTGGCCGATGTGCTCGCGGGCATGGCCATAGTTGTTGACCAGCCAATGGAGGCCGATCTGCGGATCGCGATCCGGCCGGGTACGGGTTGCGGCAAGTTCGTGCGCGGTCATGGCACCGCCATGCTCCCGGAGCAACGCATCCGCGCGGTCTATCTGCGCGAGCAATTCATCCGCGCTGCTCGCGGTCGCGCGGAACTCCGCATCCCGGTCCCTGTCCTCTACCAGGTCCCGCACGAACAACAGCGTGTGGTACTCGGAGGCGAGGGTGTGCGTCACCAGCACCGCCGGTGAGTTGGTGTCAGGCGCCGGGGCCCAGTTGAGCTGGTCGGCGTCCATATCGCGGACAAGGTTCCTCAGCTGTTCATGCGCCTTCAGGAACAGGTCAACGATCGTGCTGGCTGTCTGGTCCATGGTGATCTCCCTACCTTCTCGATGCTCTTGATCATTTCCACACGGCTCAAGCGAATCCCGTCTGACAACGACGATTAGTGAATCGCCGGTCGCTGCAACCGTTCGAGTGACTGGCCAACGGCGATGGTGTCCTCCGCGACGGCGATCTCCAGGATACCGATGCCCGGCTGGTCGAAGACCTGACGGATGCCATCCCCGATGTCGGCATTATGCTCAACGCGCACGCCGACGCCCCCAAAGGCTTGCGCGAAGCGAACGAAATCAGGGCTGACGAGGCCTGTGCCCGCGACCCGGCCGGGATAGGCGCGCTCCTGATGGAGGCGGATGGTGCCGTACATCGAATTGTTGAAGACGACGCATTTGACGTTGAGCCCATGCTGCGCGGCGACGGACAGCTCGTTCGCCGTCATCATGAAGCCGCCATCTCCGGCGACCGCCACGGAGGGCACCCGGTTCCCGCGCACGAAGGCGGCGGCGATCGCCGCGGGCACGGCGTAGCCCATGGCGCCCGAGGTGGGGCCGAGGAAGGTGCCGGGCTGGCGATAGCGGAAATATCTCGACAGCCATCCGTAAAAGTTCCCTGCATCACAGGTGATCACGGACTCATCCGGGAGGTGATCCCGCAGCGACCCGACCACCAGGGCGGGATCGACCTTCTCGCGAACGGACGATGTGGCAGGAACGGTCGTGTCACGCTCGAAAGTGGCCCGGTCCTCCTCGTTCATGGAGGAGCGGTCGGGCCAGTTAATGTCTCCGGCCGCCCGCGTTAACGCCCGGATCGTCGTCCTCGCGTCGGCGGCCATGCCGATCGTCGCGGGGTAGGTTCGCCCGACGATCTCCGGTGAGACATCGACATGGATCAGCTTGGCGTCCGGGCCGGGAATGGTATAGGCGAAGGTCGTCGTCTCGCCCAGCCGCGTGCCGATCGCGAGCACCACATCGGCCTCGCGGGCGCGATCGATCACAGACGGTGGAGCCCCGATGGAGAGCGAGCCCAGATATAGCGGGTGGCCGTTGGGGAAGGCGTCGTGGCGACGGAACGAGGTCATCACAGGGAGCCCGGTCGACTCAACCAGGGTGACCAGGTCATCGGTGGCGCCGCTGCGGAGCACGCCGCCGCCCGCGATGATCAGGGGTCGGTTGGCCCGCTGGAGCATCTCGAGCGCCGCTCGCACCTTCCGGGGGTCGGGTGCGGCGGTCGGAAGGTCGGAGATGGGCGGGAGCGTGGCCGACGTTTCTTCGTCGAGGATATCGCCCCGCAGGGCAACCGCGACCGGGCCCGGACGGCCCGTCACGCTGCGGCGATGAGCCTCGCTCACGATCTCTGGCAGGCGCTCGCCGTTCGGCGCTTCAATCGCCCACTTGGTTATGTGCTGGAGGAATGGCGCGAGCTCCACCTCCTGGAGCGCCTCGCGGTGGCGGATCGACGTCTCGACCTGCCCGACGAGCGCAATGAGGGGTGTGGAGTCCTGATAAGCGGTGTGGATGCCGATCGTGAGGTTGGCGGTGCCCACGCCGCGCGTGCCCATGCAGATCGCCGGATTGCCAGTCAGCTTGCCGACCGCCTCGGCCATGAACGCCGCGCCGCCTTCATGGCGGGTGCCAATCAGCTGGATCTCCGGTGTCTCGTACAGGGCGTCGAGCAAGCCGAGGAAGCTCTCGCCCGGCACGCCAAACGCGAACCGGACACCGCGCTCCGCGAGTGTCCTCGTCACCGCCACCCCGCTCCGAATGCGCTCCGCCATGACCTTCCTCCCACATGGACGCGCGCCAGCCCGCCGACGCCGCCGGCTCCATGCGTCGCCTGTTGACCGTTTCACCGGGTGCCCCATAGTATGCAAGCACCATACATGCTTCGCGCTCATCATCGCGCAAGACCGCATCGGCAGAAAGGCCCCGCTCCCTATGGCAGACATGATCGGCCTGATTGGCCTCGGCATCATGGGCAAGCCCATGGCCCGGAACCTCGTCAAGGCGGGCTATTCGCTCGTCGTCCACAACCGATCGCGAGGCGCGGTGGATGAGCTGACCGGCGAATCCGGCCAGATCACCGCCGCGAACAGCCCGCGCGAAGTCGCGGAACAGGTGAGCATCGTCATCACGATGCTGCCGGATTCGCCAGACGTCCAGGCAGTGGTGTTCGGTGAGGACGGCATCCTGGAGGCTATGGGCTCGGGTGACCTCCTGATCGACATGAGCACGATCGCGCCGGAGACAGCGATCGAGGTCAGCGACGCACTGAATGCGCGCGGGGCCTCGGCGCTCGACGCCCCGGTGAGCGGCGGCGACAAGGGCGCCATCGCCGGCACGCTCAGCATCATGGTCGGCGGCGACGCTGCCGATTTCGAGCGGGCCATGCCGATCTTCCAGGCCATGGGCAAGACGATCGTCCATGTCGGCGCTCCGGGCGCCGGCCAGACCGTGAAGGCCTGTAACCAGGTCGTGGTGGCGATGAACTACGCGGCCGTGAGCGAGGCGCTGGTGCTCGGCTCAAAGGCTGGCGTTGACCCGGCAAAGATCGTTGAGGTGCTCAACGGCGGGCTCGCGGCCAGCAGGGTGCTGGAGATGCGTGGCCCGACGATGATCGAGCACAACTTCACGCCAGGATTCCGGGTGAACCTGCACCGGAAGGATCTCGGCATCGCCCTGTCGACCGGTAAGGAAAATGGCGTCTCGATGCCGGCCACCGCGCTCGTGAGCCAGCTCTTCGACGCGCTGGCCGCGACCGGGTCCGGAGACCTGGATCACTCGGCGCTGGTCACGATCTACGAGCAGCTCGCGGACCACACGATCGGCGAGGGGTAAACCTTCGTCGGGAGGGGGCCCATGCGGCGCACGTAGCGGGAGGACATTGACCTGCGGGTCAAGTATCAGTACCTCCCCTACGGATATGCACGCCCCTCAGGTGCCGGCCAGGCGCGTGACGACCGGCGCCAACTTCTCCATGTTCGTGTCCACGACGACGATATAGGACAGTCCGAACTCCTCGCGGCGACGCTGGAGGTCTTCGACCATGCTGTCTGCGGAGCCAATAAGGACCAGGGGCGAGGCGAGGACCTCAGCAGCGGTGACGCCGATTGCGGCGGCAAGACGTTCCGCGGCGGCCATCCGATCGTCGGTCACCACGACATCACTCACCATCATGGTCAGCTCGAGGTCGTCGAACCGCTCCCCCGCCGCTTCTCGCACCCAGCCGATCTTGCGATGGACGGCTTCGGCGGTCATGTCCGCGACGTCCTTCCTGCCGTCCGGCAACGCCCGCGTGGTCAGGCCAACGATATCCGCCTCCTGGCCAGCGACGGAGAGGATGCGCTTGCTGCCACCGCCGATGACGAGCGGCGGATGCGGCTGCTGGACAGGTCGCGGCGGCATCTTCAGGTCCGTCATGGTGTAGTGCGTCCCGGCGAACGACACCTGGTCTCCGGTGAACACCTGCTTCAGGAACCGGACGGTCTCGATCATCCGATCAATACGCAGGCCCGGCGGATCGAAGGAGATGCCGGTCTGCTCGTATTCTTCGCGCAACCAGCCGGCGCCGATCCCCAGCTCAAGCCGGCCATCGGAGAGCACGTCGATCGTGGCGGCGGCTTTCGCGAGCACGGCGGGGTGCCGGAAATCATTATCGAACACCATGCTACCGAGCCGGAGAGTCGACGTGGCGATCGCGGCCGCGCCGAGGGCGGCAACGGGATCGAGCCCGCGCACGAAATGATCGAGCACGAGGTAGGTGGAGTACCCGGCATCCTCTACACGGCGCACGGACTCGAGCCACGCCTGACGGGGACCCATGTTCCGACCCTGGACGCCAAACCGGAATGCGCGCGGATGTGCCATCACACGTCTCCTTTGCCACCGTTGTGATGCTGAATCTCACGCCAGCGCGCGTATTCGGCCAGCGTGGCCTCATTCGGGGGATAGACGCCCGGCAACGCGGACCCGGCCTCGATCTTCTCGAGGATGAAGCGCTCCATGATCTCCTGCTCCGCCGCAGGCTGCGCGATCTCGTCCGCGAGATGACGCGGGATGACGACAACCCCCTCCTCGTCCCCGACGATGATGTCACCGGGATAGACCGGAACCCCGGCGCACGCGATGGGCACATTGATATCGACCGCATGGTGCGCCGCGAGATTGAGCGTGGCGGAGCGCCCCTTCGCGAACACGGGAAACGGCTGGTTGGCGATATCCTGCGAATCCCGGACGGATCCATCGGTCACCATGGCCACGGCCCCGCGCATCCGCATGCGGGTAACCAGGATATTGCCGCCTGATGCGGCGCGGGTGTCGCCACGACAATCCTGCACCAGCACCTGGCCCTCGCCGATCATCTCGACCGCCCTGCGCTGTGGGTTGGCCGGATCGCGGAAGATCTCGACGGTGTCCACATCTTCCCGCATCGGAATGTTGCGGAGGGTCATCGCCTCACCGGCGAAGCGGCAGCAATCAGGGTTCAGCGGCGCCAACCCGTTCATGAAGACATTCCGCAGCCCGCGCTGGAAGAGCTGCGTGGTAATGGTCGCGGTGCTCGCCTGTCGTAGCAGGTCCAGTGTGTCGGGTTCCAATGGTGCGTGTTCGGACATTGCTCATTTCCTGTTCCTGGCACACGAATCGTCTCGATGGACCCGAGGCTTCCGGCAGCATAGCAACGGCCCAAAACGCTGTAAACAGGCAAGCGCTTGCGTGAATTCTGTCGACAGAAACGGAGGTCGTGCCACATGCGGACGTATTGACATGGATTCGCGCATGCTGTTTGATGGAGTCCTGTCTCAATGCAGCAGAGTGGAGAACTGGTGGGCACCGGCACGGCCAATGGTGTCTCGCATGGTCGATCCGCAAGGGCTCCACGTTGGTCTACCACCATGAAGGAGTGAGTCATGACGAAGTCCGATGTTCAGCGACGGGAATCACTGTTGCATGAGGCGACATCACGCAACTATTCGCGACGCCAGGTCGTCGGTCGCGCGGCAGCCATGGGCGTTGCGCTCCCGTCCGCCGGCCTGGCACTCGGGTTCATGGGCGCGGCAGCGCAGGAGACCGAGCCAAGCGGCAAGATCGTGCTGGCGATGACCGTCGAGCCCGATACGTTGGAGAACTGGCGCGCGTACAGCACGGACGGACACCCGGTCCTGCGCAATATCCAGGAGGCGCTGCTTAACCGCGATCCCGTGACCAATGAGCTGGTGGGGGAGCTGGCCACCAGTTGGGAGCAGACGGACGATGTGACCTGGCGGTTCACGCTGCGCCAGGGCGTGACGTTCCACAATGGCGAGGCCTTCAATGCCGAGGTGGCCGCCTTCGGCATCAACTACACATGGTCGCCCGAGAACAATTTCCAGATCTACCAGTACGTCGGCCCGGACATGACCGCGACCGCGGTGGACGAGTACACGCTCGACGTCGTCACCGAGGCGCCAGACCCGATCTTGCCGTCCCGCCTCTACTTCTCCCCGTTGCCCAGCAAGAAGCAGGTCGAGGAGGCGCCGGACACGCTGCCAGATAACCCGATCGGCACGGGCCCCTATATCTTCAAGGAGTGGAACCGCGGCCAGTACATCCTCATGGAAGCGAACCCGGATTGGTGGGGCAACACCGCGGAGGATGCACATGGCGAGGTCACGATCAAGGACGCCGAGTTCGTCTTCCGCGGCGAATCCTCCGTCCGGGCCTCGATGGTCGTGACGGGAGAAGCGCAATTCGCGCGATTCCTCGCACCCGAGGATAATGCGACAACCCCGCAGCCGAAGACGGCACCCAGCGTGGAGACGATCTTCCTTCGCCTGGACACCATGCATCCGGCGATGAAGGATATCCGGATTCGCCAGGCGATTGGCGAGGCGGTCGACAAGCAGGGGATCGCGGACCAGCTCTTCGGCGGTGGCGAACCGGCATCCCAGCTCGTGGGGCCATCCGCCACGGGCTACAACGATGAGCTGGAGCCGTATCCGTACGACATGGATCACGCCAAACAGCTCGTCCAGGAAGCCGCGGCCGATGGCGTGGACGTGAGCGCCCCGATTACCGTTGCGACCCGGCAGGGCATCTACCTGCGTAACGACGAGTTCGCCGAGTACGTCGCCAACCAGCTCAACGAGATCGGCCTCTCGGCCCACAGCGAGGTTATCGAGATCGCGCAGTACAACGAGCAGTTCGACGTCAATTACCACGACGTGCCGGAAGATCGCGGCTGGATCGCCACCAACCCGCACGGCAACGAGATCATGGACGTCAGCAGCACGGCCCAGGCGTATTACAGCTGCGACGGAGGGTCCTCTACCTACTGCAATCCGGAACTCGACAAGGCGCTCGATGCTGCGATCCCGCTGACTGGCGAGGAACGGCAGAACGCACTGGCCGAGGTAACGCGCATGTACTACGAGGACTACGGATCGATCCCGATCATCCACATGCCGCTGAACTATGGCCTTGCCGCGGAGCTCACCTGGGAGCCGCGCCTTGACGGCTTCATTCTCCTGAAGGAAATGAAGCTCGGGTAGCTCCGGCAGCGAGCCTCGTGAGCCGGACACAACGTCCCGGGAGATAATCCTGGGACGTTGTGTCCGTCACCGCCGGGGTCTTCGAGGAGGGTTCCGCGATCGCCGCTTACCTCTTGCGCCGGATCATGCACTCGATCGTGATCCTGCTTAGTCTTGTTATTGTCGTATTCTTCGTCACGCATATGCTGGGCGATCCGGCACGCCTGATGTTGCGGCCGGAAGCCACTGAGGAGCAGGTCCAGGCGCTGCGGGATACCCTCGGCCTGAATGATCCCCTCCATGTCCAGTTCTGGCGCTACATCAGCAGCCTCGCGCAGGGTGATTTCGGTGACTCGATCTGGCAGCGTGTACCCGCGCTCCCGATCGTGCTGGATCGGATCCCGGCGACGATCTACCTGACATTCGTCACGCTGGTCATCGCGTTCCCGCTGGCGATCCTGCTCGGGATCCTCTCCGCCGTCCGGCCGCGATCAATGATCGATCGCTTCGTGACCGTGATCTCGCTCAGCGGCGTCTCCACCGCCGACTTCTGGCTCGGCCTGATGCTGATCCTGGTGTTCGCCGTCGAACTCGGCTGGCTCCCGACATCCGGCTACGGAGGGCTCGATTATGTGGTCTTGCCCGCGCTGGCGCTCGCGATGCGCCCGATGGGGCGACTGGGCCAGGTCGTGCGGAGCGCGATGATCGATGAGATGTCGAAGCCATACATGACGACCGCGCGAGCGAAAGGCCTGAAGGAACGCACGGTGATTGTGTCGCACGCGCTCAAGAACGGATTCATCCCGGTGTTAACGCTCGCCGGTGACGAAGCCGCGGTCATGCTCAACGGCGCGGTGGTGATCGAAACCCTGTTTGGCTGGCCCGGTGTCGGGATCCTGCTCATCCAGGCTATCGAGCGCCGTGACCTGCCGCTGATCGAGGCGTCCGTGATCACGATCGCGGTGATGATCGTGACGGTAAACCTCGTCGTCGACCTGCTCTATACCTTGCTCGACCCACGGGTGAAATACTCATGAGCCTGAACGCGAGCGCAACCCCGGCAGGGAACAACGAACCTCTTGTCCCGATGGCCATGGCACAACGCAGCCGGGCGAGCGGCGCGCGGGTCTATGCCCGTGCGCTGCTGCGGGACAAGCTGACGCTGGTCGCGATCATCTTCCTGCTCGTCCTCTTCGTCGCGGCGGTCTTCGCGCCTTGGGTCGCCCCATTCGACCCTGAAGACCAGAGCCTGATGCTCCGCAACCAGCCGCCAATGACGGCTGACGAGGCCGGCGGCGCCATCCCGCACCTGCTCGGAACGGACCAGCTTGGCCGTGACCTCCTCAGCCGCCTGATCTACGGTGCGCGGATTTCGCTGGCGGTCGGCATCTCCGGGGCCCTGTTCTCCGGCGTTTTTGGCGTCGTCCTCGGGCTGATCGCCGGGTATTACCGGGGCATCGTGGACGATATCGTCATGCGACTGGTGGACATCCAGATGGGGTTCCCTTCGCTGATGACGGCGTTGCTCGTGCTCTACGTACTCGGCCCCGGGATGTGGAAGGTGATCCTCGTCCTCGCCGTGACACGGTGGATGGTTTTCGCTCGGGTATCCCGGAGCCTGGTGCTGTCGACGCGCGAAGAGGTCTTCGTGGAAGCCGCGCGGACCATCGGGTGCACGGATCGCCGGATCCTCTTCCGCCACATCCTGCCGAACCTGCTCTCGCCGCTGCTTGTGATCGTCACGCTCGAGGTGGCGACGATGATCCTGACCGAGGCGTCACTGAGCTTCCTCGGGCTTGGCATCCGGCCGCCGGATTCGTCGTGGGGGCTCATGCTGGCGCAGGGTCGCGCCTACATCACCTCCGCGTGGTGGCTGGTGACCTTCCCGGGCGTGATCATCCTGCTGACGGCGCTGTCGCTGAACCTGATCGCGACGTGGGCGCGCGCGGTCACCGATCCGGTGACGCGGTGGCGGTACCTGGGCGGCGGAAAGTCGAACGCCCTGAAATAGCGGCCGGCAGCGGTGTTCGGAAAGGCGATGGGGCATGTTCACCCGCCTCCATCGACCAACGGCCGATGCATCCGCCGTTCCAGCCCGAAGCTGCTGGTCATCCGGACACAGGAGCACCCCCGGCGGGAGTCAGCGCGCCGGGGGTGCTCCTTGGTTCTGTGCGGCAGTGGCCGTCGGGGATCCGGTCCGGGGTGGCGACGTCACCCCCTGCCGCCGTCGATGATCTCGGTTTACGCCTTTGCGCGGCGCTCGAAAAGCCAGACGGCCAGCGGCATCATGATCACCAGCACGCCGACGAGCCACGCACTCGCGATCCAGCCCTTGTTACCGATCTCCGGGTAGCCGGTCAGCAGGCCACGGGTGGTGTCGACCACCAGCGTGAACGGCTGGTTCTTGGCGAAGCCTTGCAGCCACGACGGCATGAAGTCCGGGCGGGTGAAGGCGCTGCTGACGAAGGTCAGCGGCATCACCAGCGTGAAACCGATCGAGTTCACCGCCTCAAGTGTCTTCAGCCAGAGGCCGATCGCCGCGCCGACCCAGCTCATCGTGAACGCCGTGAGCAGCAGCAGACCGATCGCCGCGATCCATTCGCCGAATCCGGCGGTCGGGCGGAATCCGACGAGCAGGCCAACAAGCAGCGTGATCGTCGTCGTGAAGACCGCGATCGCCATGTCCGTCAGCACCCGGCCTAGCAGGACCGAGAAGCGCGACATCGGCAGCGACCGGAAGCGGTCCATCAGGCCCTCCTTGGCATCTGTCGCCAGGCCGATGGAGGTGTTCATGCCGCCGAAGACGATGCCCTGCAGCACGATTCCAACGACGAGGTAGTTCACCGCGTTCTCGCCCGCCGGCATCGTCGCCTGCACGGTGCCGCCGAAGATGTAGCGGAACATCAGCAGGAACATCAGCGGCATGACCGTCACGCCGATGAGCCAATCAAGCTGTCGCGGGATGCGGGTCAGGCCGCGCCTCGCGAGCACCAGCGAATCCGAGAGCATCTCCATGACCGGGCTACGCTCGACCGGGCTAAGATCCACCGCCGATCCATAGGTCCCATTCCCGTTCACGACCGTGAGGGTTCCGTCACTCATGCCGCCACCTCGCTCTTGTCATCCTCGTCCTGCGGCTGATCGGCCGCATGCCCGGTGAGCTGCAGGAACACATCGTCCAGCGTCGGGCGCCGTAGCGTCACGTCGGTGATCTCGAGTCCCGCGCCATCAAGCTGGCGGATCGCCTCCGCAAGGCGCGTGGACCCGGCCGGGAACGGCACGGTCACTCGCCGCGCGTGGGTATCGACCTGCAGGTCACTGTCGCGGACGTCGCCGTCCGTCATGGCCAGCAGCAACCGTCCGGCCCGGACGAGATCGCCGCCCTGCGCCACGCCGATCGTCAGTCGCTCGCCGCCGAGCTGGTCCTTCAGCTCGTGCGCCGCGCCCTGGGCGATGATCCGCCCCTGGTCGACGACGATGATCCGGTTCGCGAGGCGATCCGCCTCCTCCAGGTACTGCGTGGTCAGCAGCACCGTCGTGCCTTCGGCGACCAGCTCGGTAATGACCTCCCACATGTCGTTGCGGCTGCGGGGGTCGAGCCCGGTCGTCGGTTCATCGAGAAACAGGACCGGTGGCGCGACGATGAGGCTCGCGGCGAGGTCCAGTCGTCGCCGCATGCCGCCGGAGTAGGTTTTCAGCGAGCGATTCGCCGCGTCGGTCAGATTGAACCGCTCCAGCAGCTCGTCGGCGCGCTTCACCGCGTTGCGGTGCGGGAGCCGGTAGAGCTGGCCGAACATGACCAGGTTCTCGCGCCCCGTCAGGATTTCGTCGACCGCCGCGTACTGACCGGTCAGGCCGATCGACGCGCGAACCTGCTCGGGGTGCTGCAGGACGTCGATTCCGGCGACCTCCGCCCGGCCGGCGTCCGGCTTCAGGAGCGTGGTCAGGATGCGGACGGTCGTCGTCTTCCCGGCGCCGTTCGGCCCGAGCAGGCCCAGGACCGATCCGGTCGGAACCTCGAGATCCACGCCTGTCAGCGCCTCGGTCTTCCCGAATGACTTCTTCAGACCCTCGGCGCGCACCGCGTACGCGCCCTCATATCGCTGGCCTCGTCTCATTCGCTCTTCCTCATGATTCGGTGATGCGTTGTCGTTGGGGACCCGGCGCCCGTGAGAAGGATGGTTCCCCTGGTGCTGGAGACCCGTCCCTTGTCCCGCGCGGACGCTCTACAATGGCAACAGCCGTCGCGGGCCCCGCCTCCAGCGGAAGCCCACGCACAGTATGGCAACGAACGGGGTCAGTCTACTTCCTCATTCTTGCCATTGCCCCAGACCGCTACGGGAGCCCGGGGAGCCGGGCTGAGATGGTGGCCACGATCCGCCGCCGACCGTTTGACCTGATCCGGATCATGCCGGCGTAGGAAAGGCGCGCATTCTCATGACCCAACGTCCGCCACTGCTGCACGTCGGCGACGTGACGTCCTTCTATGAGGAAGATGGCCAGGTGCTCCAGGCGCTGGCCGATATCACGCTCACCGTTGACGACGGCGAGTTCGTCGCCCTGATCGGCCCTTCGGGGTGCGGCAAGAGCACCCTGCTGGATATCATCTCCGGGTTATTTCCGCAGACCAGCGGCGAGATCGCGATCGGGGGCGACGTCCTGCCCGCCCCGAAGCGCCTCGGCCACGCGGCGTACATGCGCCAGCGCGACCTGCTGATGCCGTGGCGCACCGCGGTGGACAACGCCGCGCTCGCCCTGCAGGTGCACGGCGTGCCAATGGGCAAGGCCCGGCAGGTCGCCCGCGAGCGCTTCCCTGAGTTCGGGTTGGAGGGGTTCGAGGACGCCTACCCCGCCCAGCTCTCCGGCGGCATGCGCCAGCGCATCGCCTTCCTGCGCACGGTGCTCACCGAGCGACGGCTGCTCCTGCTGGACGAACCGTTCGGCGCGCTCGACGCGCTGAACCGGGTCGTGCTGCAGACGTGGCTGCTCGGCCTGTGGGAGCGCGAGCGGCAGGGGGTCATCCTCGTCACGCACGACGTCGACGAGGCGATCTTCCTCTCCGATCGCGTGGTCGTCCTCTCGCCGCGCCCGGGAACGATCGTGCATGAAGAGCGGATTACCCTGCCGCGCCCACGGCATCGGGAGATGGTCACCAGCGAGCCATTCCTCGCCCACCGCGCGGTGCTGCTCGATGCCCTCGGCCTGCTCCACGTGACCGGGACAACGGCATGAAGAACCTCGATACGCGCTTCTCGCGCTGGGTCCTTCCAGCGCTGCTCTTGCTCGCACTCGGTGTCGGCTGGGAGATCGCCGTCCGCCTGACGGACACGCCCAAGTGGATGCTGCCCGCGCCGTCGGACATCGCCCGCGCATTCCGCGACGACCGGGCGATGCTGCTGGAGCACACCTGGGTCACGTTCATCGAGGTGATCATCGGGTTTGGTATCGCGCTGATCGCCGGAATCCTCGCCGGCATCGCCATCGACAGCTCGCGGGTCATTGAGCGGGCGGTCTACCCGCTGCTGATCGCGAGCCAGACGGTGCCGCTCGTCGTGCTCGCGCCGCTATTCCTGATCTGGTTCGGGTACGGCTTGCTGCCGAAGGTGCTGATCACCGCGCTGATCGCGTTCTTCCCGCTGGCGGTGAACACGGTGGACGGCCTCCGTTCCGCTGACCGCGAGATCATCCAGCTCCTGCGAAGCATGGGCGCGTCGGCGTGGGAGCGATTCCGGTACGCGAAGGTCCCGGCGGCGATGCCGTCGATCTTCTCCGGCGCGCGGCTGGCGGTGACGTTCTCGGTGATCGGCGCGGTGTTCGGGGAGCTGGTCGGGGCGAAGGCCGGGCTGGGTTACCTGATGGACCGCTCGGCGGCGCAGTTCGAGACCGCGCGGGTGTTCGCGGCGATCTTCATCCTCGCGTTCATGGGCATCGGGCTGTTCGGGCTGGTGACCGTGCTGGAGCGAATGGCGTTGCCATGGCGGCGATACGTTACCGGCTCGCGTGACGGCCGGTAAAGAACTCGATGACGATCCGCTGGATTGCGACCAGAAGCTCATCTGACACGGTGCCCCGGAACTGTAGAAACCAGTCAAGGCTCTGCGATTTCACCTGATCGCACATGATCACGATGGCCTGGTGATGCCGCCTTCGGGTGGATCAATATGAATGTGGTAGCGAAGGCCACGGTCCCGCGTCGTCAACGGGCAGATGATATGCACATCATTCTCGACATTGTTGAAATCGTCATTGGATACCACGAGAGCGGGCCGGATGCCGGCCTGCTCTCAGCCGACTTGCGGGCTGAACTCGACGTACCAGATGTCACCGGCCCTCGGCACGCGCGGCGGCAATCTCCTCCTCCTCTTCCGGCGTGAAATAGGGTTCTTCGAGAGTGGAGCCTCCCTGAAGGAATTCGATCTCGCCCTTGTAATCGTTCCAGGCGGCCCGATCCGCGCGCAGGCGATCGACGGATGTATTGACTTCATCCCAGAATTTCGCGCTCATAGCGGTCGAGGAGATCTGTCACGATCTCGCCCATCGGTCGGTGCTGCTCTTTCGACAAGCGCTGCAATCTCTCATGCGTGGTGGGCAGAACTTCGATGACAAGGTGCGGAAGTTTATCGTGAGCTTGCATGCCCTGCACCTCCTGTGTCTCCATGGGACTATGCCTGCATTCGCCTTATTGTGCGCGGGACGACACGAGGCGAGGTCCGCCCCCTACAACCCCAGACGATCCTTTTCCTCCGCCAACCGCGCCAGCCCGTGATCAACCAACGCCCGGTTCGCCGGGTCGTTCAGCCAGCGGGAGACGCCGGACGGATGGGGCAGCGGTACGATCGTCACGCGGCCATGCGGCAGGTCGACTTCCCGGGCTGTCCCGACGACCTCTGTCAGCGGCAGGCGGCTCGCGCCCGGGATCATCCGGCTCGCCGCCATCTTGCCGAGCGTGACGATGATCTCAGGCCGCACGAGGGCCAGCTCCATCTCGAGATGATCCGCGCACAGCGCCTGTTCGGCACGGGAGGGAGCACGGTCGCCCTGGCCCTGCGCCGCCTTGCCCGGGAAGCATTTGGTCAGGCTCGTCAGGTACCACGTCTCCCGCCATGCCTCCGCCGGGAACCCGGCTTGCGCCAGCCACCCGCGCAGGATCTCGCCCGACCTCCCGCTCCACGGCACGCCGGTGGCATGGGCGCGCGGGCCCGGTGCCTGTCCGACGATCATCACGCGTTGGGACGCGTAGCCGTGGAACACCGGGTTCGCCTCCGCCAGATACCCGGCCAGCACGCAGCGGGTACAGGCCGCCATCCGCCGCTGGTAGACCGCCAGCAGCGCATCCCGGTCGCCATCATCCGCTACAATCGGTCCGGACTCCGGCCCGGGGATCGACTCCGCAGGGCCCACCGCCTGTCCCTGATCGTTCGTGCTCATTCCCGAGGAATCCCTATGTCCACCGCCCCTATCCAGCCGCGGGACGGGGCGCCCGTTGTTACGGGCTCGCCGTATTTTCTCGTCATCGTTGTACTCTATGTCACGACCCTGATCACCGCCAACACCGTCGCGATCCATGTCCTTGATATCGGCCCGTTCACCGCCGACGCCGGGACGCTCACCTTCCCGATCGCCTATATCGTGGGCGACATCCTGACCGAAGTCTACGGGTACCGCACGGCGCGCCGCGTGATCTGGCTGGGCTTCATCGCCAATACCTTCGCCGTCGCGATCTACCAGATGGCCGTGGCATTGCCGTCGGTCGACGACCCGGTGTTCCAGGACGCGTTCCGGATGGTCTTCACGGCCACGCCACGTATCCTGATCGCCTCGATGGCCGCCTACCTCATCGGCTCGTTCGTCAACGCCTTCGTCTTGGCGCGTCTGAAGGTCATTACCGAGGGGCGCTGGCTCTGGATGCGCACCATCGGCTCCACGGTCCTCGGCGAGGGGCTGGATACGGTGGTCTTCGTGCTCATCGCGTTCTGGGGTGTGTTCCCGGGCGAGGTGATCTGGGCGATGCTCTACACGAACTGGATCGTCAAGATCGGTATCGAGGTGCTCGCGACGCCGGTCACCTACACCGTCGTCAACGCCTTCAAGAAGCGCGAGAAGGTCGACGCCTACGACGTGACCACCGACTTCAACCCGCTCGCGATCGGCAGCTAGGGCGTCCCGCTCCGCGCGCAGCGATGCGACAATGGCCGCATCGACCATCGCCATCGACGCGTGCAGGAGCGACCATGAGCGGGAACCCTCACCGATCCAGGACCGACGACGAGAACCCCAGCCTGATCCGCTGGCCGGAGGAGCGTCCGGCCTATGCCTCGCTTCAGGCAGCCGCGCAGGGCGAAACAGCGCGCTGGAACGCCGTCGGCATGGCCGCCTCAATGATCCACGGCGACGAGACGGAGACGATCGTCACCGGCGCGGCGAATATCGAGACCGGCTTCCCGGTCACCGGGAACGCGCTGTTCCTGATCGGCTCGATCTCCAAGGTCTACACGGCCACGCTGGTCATGCGTCTTTGCGAAATCGGCCTGCTGGACCTCGACACGCCGGTTGTGACGTATCTCCCGGAACTGGCGCTCGCCAGCGCCGCCGCGCGGGACGAGATCACGCTGCGGCACCTGCTCTCCCACTCCGCCGGGTTCGAGGGTGACCGCTTCATCGACTACGGTCGCGGCGACGACGCGCTGGAGAAGGCCATCGCGGAGTTCGGCACGCTGACGCAGTGGTTCCGGCCCGGAACGTTCTACAGCTACTGCAACACCGGGTTCTACCTGACCGGGCGCATCATCGAGAAGGTCACCGGCAAGGCCTTCGAGACCGTGATGACCGAGGAGCTTTTCGACCCGCTCTGCCTCGAGTACACGTTCATCCTGCCGGAGCATGCGATGGGCCGCACCTTCGCCACCGGCCATAAGGTCGACCGCCGCGAAGGTGTCAGTGTCGCCGAATCGCAGTCGTTGCCCCGCTGCGTGGCTGCCGCGGGCGGAATCATGTCTTCCATCGGCGACCTGATGCGCTTCGCGCGGTTGCATCTCGGCAATGGCGAGGCGGACGGCGTGCGCATCATCAGCGAGGAATCCGCGCTGGTGATGCGGGAGGCGGTCATCGAGGCGGACACCTTCGACCGGTCATACGGCGTGGGTTGGTCGATCCAGGCTTATCCGGACGTCACTGCCATCGGCCACGGCGGCGCGTGGGGCGGGCACCGAGCGCACGTTACGATCATCCCGGAGAGGCGCTTCGCGATCGGTGTGCTTGTCAACTCCGATGCAGGGGTTCGCGCCTACACCGAGGTCGAGGAGTGGGCGCTGGAGCACGAGCTGGGCATCGCGACGCCGAAGCCCGAGCCGGTGCCACTGGACGACGCGGCGCTGGACCGCTTCACCGGCACCTACACCCGCCACGACGGGCGGTATGAGGTGAGCCGGCAGGAGGGCGGATTGCGGATCACGCTGACGAACGTCGACGAGGAGACCGGTGAGGAAAAGGAAATGCCGCGCCTCTTCGACCTCGAACCGCTCGGCGAGACGCGCTTCCGCGTCACCAGCCCGGAGAGTTACGGCGCGATCGTCGATATCGTCCCCGTCCCGGACGCACAGGGGCATGTGCGCGACCTGCTGCGTATCTGGGGCCGCGTCGCGGCGCGTTCATCGCTGTAAGTCCGACTACACCGGGGTCGAACAGAGAACGGTGATCACCCGCAGGACACGGTAGGTGTCCGGCATCGTGTCACGGACAACCCGGATGGTGCGGCCATCGATACGCTCGACATCATCCAGCATCGCCGCCAGATCGGCATAGACCGGCCGATCGAACGTGACCTCGACGGTCATGGGCGCGTCCAGCTGGAACGGCACGACCTGAGGGCGCTCCATGATCACGCGCCGCGCCGCCTCCGTGAGCAGACGCCGGGCAACGTTGGGATGCACGCTCTCGGCCGCCGCATGGGACCGGCTGTGCTTCGTCTGGACGAACACCAGGTTGTCGCCGAGGAGTGCGCGCGCATCCCCCTCGACAACCTGATCCCCGGCGACCAGCATCACCGGCACGCCAAAGCAGCCGGCCATCGCCGCATTGAGCCCGAGTTCACCGTAAGAGACGCCATTGACATTGACGTCGAAGAGGTGGCCGGTGAATGTGTGGCTCAGGACGGACGACCCGGCTCCCGCGCTCCCGTGGACGCCGATGAACATGGCGAGGTCATAGCCCTCGTCGATGCCATCCATCATCCCAAAGTGACGGGGTTTACCGCGGCTGAGCGTGGCGCGCTCGTCCAGCTCCTCGGGGATGATGTTGCGATACGGGCCATGCGAATCGACCACCGTCACCGAGGCGTCGGGGTCGGCGGCGAAGATACCGGCGACGGCCGCGCTGGCCTCCGCCGTCATCAGCCGCCGCGCGCGCTCGTATTCAGGGTTTCCCGGAGAGCCTTCGCTTCCGTGGACAATACCGGCAATGCCCTCGATGTCCATCAGGACGTAGACCTTGACCATTGGGCTATCCTGTTCGTTTTGTTTTCGGGTCGAGCGCGTCACGTAGCCCGTCACCCAGAAGATTCAATGCCACCACGGTTACCAGGATCGCCAGGCCGGGGAAGATGGCGATGTGCGGCGCCAGCTGCATATAGGTCCGCCCCTCGCTGAGCATCGTGCCCCATTCCGACGCGGGGGGCCGCACACCGAGGCCCAGGAACCCAAGGCTGGCGGCGGTCAGGATCGCGGTTCCCAGCCGGATCGTGGCCAGGACGAGGATCGGTGCGAGGGCGTTCGGCAGCAAATGCACGAACATCAGGCGCACGTCCGGCACCCCGACCGACCGTGCCGCGAGCACGAAATCCTGCTCCCGCAACGACAGCAGCGAGCCGCGCACAACCCGCGCGAACGTCGGGACCGAGAAGACGCCGATCGCGATGATGACGTTGATCTCGCCAACGCCAAGCACGGTGATGATGACGATCGCCAACAGCAACCCCGGGAACGCGAGCTGGATATCCAGCAGGCGCATCAGCAGCGTGTCGACAAAGCCACCGTAGTAGCCGGAGACTGCGCCGATCAACGAGCCGATCGTGGCCCCGATGAGCGTCCCGAGCAGCCCGAGGCGGAGGGATATCCGGCCACCGTAGATGATTCGGCTGAAGATATCGCGGCCGAAGTTGTCGGTCCCCATCGGATGCGCCAGCGAGGGGCTCTCCATCATGTGCATATAGTCCTGGAAATCCGGATCCGCCGGGGCGATCCATGGCGCCAGGACGGCCGCGAGAATGATGAGCAGCAGCAGTCCCAGCCCGCCCATTGCAAACCAGTTCCTGCGGAGGCGTTTCCAGGCGTCGCTCCACAGCCCGCGGGCGCGCTCATTTCGCTCGAGGATCGGGGCCCTGATCGTGGCGTCTCGTTCCAGGGTAAGGCTCATGTCCGTCCGGACCTTTCCACTCATGTATAGCTGATACGTGGATCAACCCTGGCGTACAGGAGATCGACGATCAGGTTCACGAGGACGAACTGGACGGCAAACAAGAGGAGCGCTCCCTGAACGATGGGAAAGTCCCGATTGTTGATGGATTTGATGAGAAGCTGACCGATGCCCGGGTAGGAAAAGACCGTTTCTGTGATCACCGCTCCAGCAAGAAGGCCACCGAATTCGAGACCAAGGATGGTGATGATCGGGATAAGGGCGTTCTTCAACGCATGGCGCACGACGACCATGCGCTCCGCGATGCCCTTCGCGCGCGCGGTCCGGATGAAGTCTTCCGAGAACACGTCGATCATGCTGGAACGGGTCACGCGGGCGATGACCGCCGCGGCACCAACACCCAGCGTGACGGAGGGCAACACCAGATGGGAGATACCACCGGCGCCCGTCGAAGGAAACCATCCGAATTGCACGGAGAAGATGAGGAGCAGGATCAGCCCGAGCCAGAACGACGGGGTGCAGATGCCGATCAGCGCAAGCAGCATCGTGCCGCGATCGATCAGGGTGTTGTGCCTGATCGCCGAAATGATGCCGAACAGGAGCCCGAAGACGATCGCGATGGCCATGCTCGCCAGCGTGAGATTCAGCGTCGCGGGCAAGCGCGTAAAGATCTCCTCGGTGACCGGTACGCGGGAGACCGTGGATCGGCCAAGGTCGCCTTCGACCGCGCGCTGGAGCCAGGCGATGTATTGGATCGGCAACGGCTCATCGAGACGCCACGCCTTCCGAAGCACCTCGACCTGCTCGCCCGTAGCCTCGGGGCCGAGGGTCTGGCGCGCGGGATCCCCGGGAACCAGACGCATCACGAGGAAGATGATGATCGAGACGCCGATCAGGATCGGGATCAACGCCAGCAATCGACGAAGAATGTACTGGGTCATCGGGCTCGTCCCTCAGGAACACGAAGCCACCCGGCACGCGACAGGCCCTGCCGGGAGCGGGAATGCGACCGGACCCCACCTTGGGGCCCGGTCGCACAGGTACTGGAT
>CAVUJR010000014.1:0-72735 GCA_963741805.1 uncultured Chloroflexia bacterium | reverse complement strand
GACCGAACGTTTCAGGCTTTAGCCCGAATGTTCAATGAAGCTAAAGATTCCTACATAACCGCCAGGTACCTCGCCTACCTCTCATTAGAAGAGCTTCGTATCGACGCTAACGACACTAAAATGACCCTGTTCGCAGATGTCCTCGAGTATGCAAACTACGGTCTGAAGGCCGAGTCTTGAAGGCCGCCTTCCCGACCGCCTATGGGGTGCTCGACAAGATAGGCCACTTTCTAAACACGGAGTTGCGGATCGGGTTGCCAGAACGCGACATCTACTTCGACAGAGTTCTGCTTAATAGCAGGAATCCGATACGCCTACGGGAGCAGGTCCTCCGCTCGAACGATCCAAATCTCGTTGCCCTTGCCGACATTGCGGGGGATTTATCCATAGGTGTTCGAGTCCGTTTGAAGGAAGTACGGAACGCTATCACGCATCGTAAGCTCGTGGTTCACGACAATATCGCCATGGTGGGACCCGGATCATCCGAAGAGGACCACGTGACGCATCATGACCCCTCACCGACACTATTGAGCTCTTGAAACTCACCAAATCTGCCATGATTTACTTGGCGGCCTATTTGCACCGAGCAATACAAAATCACCCTCTATCCGCAGAAGGTATAGTCGCGCCCCTCTTTTTGGTATGGCAGGATCACCCTCTATGAAGGATGCCCAATTCATAACGAGATTCTGCCCAGTCGTCATGCCGAAGGAGTTCGTCGACGCCCACCACAAACTCGACCGCGCCGTCGACCGCCTCTACCAGCGCAAACCCTTCGAGACCGACGCCGACCGCGTCGCCCTCCTCTTCAAGCGCTACCAGGCCCTGACATCGTAGGGGTCGACCGTGTTGTAGAGACCGGGGACATGGGTACCACCGGTTGGGGACAAGAGGTGACACTCGGTTACTCCGTGCTCGAGTGTACGCAGATCGATCGTGGTGATGGTCCGGGCGCAAAAGTGCACCTGGACCACGCCGTCGATCCGCGTCGGAACGATCCCACCGGGAACCCCTGCAGCGCCTCGGACAGGAAGACCACCCGGTTCTGGTAGCGGATCGTGCCCTTGGCCGAGACCCGGCGGACCGGGACCGCGTCGTCGTAGAGGATCGGTGGCACCTGCTCCGGAAACGGTCGCGGGCTCAGGCGGTAGCAGTCGGCCGGGGTCCGGAACCCGAGCGCCGAATGTGGGCGCTCGTGGTTGTAGACCACGCGGTAGGCATCGAGCGCGACCTGGGCCTGCGCGGGCGAGTCGAAGGGCTGCTGCAAGACATCGCGCGTCAACGTCCGGTGGAAGCGCTCGATCTTGCCCTGGGTCTGGGGGTGGAGCGGACGGCCATGCAGCGGGCGCACCCCGAGGCGCAGCAACCAGACATCCATGCGGGTCAGGATCGGGGAATGGGAGCTGCCCCAGGGTGGCCCATTGTCGGCCAGGAGTTGCCCACGGCAGGCCATAGCGGCGAAAGGCATCGGTCAACAGCGCCTGGACGGTCGCCAGCGTGCCGTCCGGCACATGTTCCAGGTGCAGCACGAAGCGGCTGGCCTCGTCCAGGAGGGTGAATGGTGTCAAGCGCCCGGTGCGGGTCGCCGTCCAGCCCTTGAAGTCCATCTGCCAGCGGTGGTTCGGGGCGTCGGCCTCGAAGCGAATGACCGGACGGGGGGCCGGTCCGCTCCGGGGTGCACAGCCCCTCGCGGCGCAGGATGGTGGTGATGGTGCTCGCCGCCGGAACCGCCGACAGCCCCTGGTTGAGCAAGGCGTGCCGGATGAGGCGTCCACCCCAGCTCGGATGCGCCTGTGCCACGATCCGGATCGCGCGGTCACGGTGGGCGGGGTGAGGCCCGGCGAGTGGTGCGGCTGGCGCGACTGGTCCCCAGCCCCGCCTTGCCGGCTGTGGTCGCGCGAGCCACCCATTTGTAGCCGGTCTTGCGGCTGATGCCGAAGCGGCGACACAGGTGCGCGAAGGGCACCGCGCCTTGCTCGGCCAAGGTCACGAACTCTCGACGCAGGTCCATACGCGTTACATCATTCCCCGGCATGCTCGCCCCTCCAGAGATGGCCAGGTCATGCCGGAACAGGTGTTGCCCTGTCCCCGAACGTCTGTTACCTATGTCCCCGGTCCGTACAACGCGATCGCCCCCTACGGATAATGCCCCTGTTCGTCGACCCATGGAGGCACCCGATGCGCCGTGACCTCCCGTACCGCCGCGACCTCCGCCTGCCGCACTGGGACTATCGCCTCCCCGGCCCGTACGCCATCACCCTCTGCACCGAGGACCGCTTCCATCGGTTCGGCACCATCGATGACGCCTGCATGACCCTCTCACCTGCCGGCGACATGGTCCATGCCGTCTGGAAGGACATGGCCACCGCCTTCCCCACCGTCACCCTCGACGCCGTCATCGTCATGCCGAACCACGTGCATGCCATTCTGCTGCTCGACTCCGAGGACACCACCCGCAACCCGGCGCTCGGCACCATCGTCCAACGCTTCAAGGCGGTCACCACCGCACTCTACGCCCGAGGGGTGCGGGAGGACGGCTGGCCGCCCTTCGACGGCCGCCTCTGGCAACGCAACTACTACGAGCACGTCGTCCGCGACGAACGTGACCTCGACCGTTGCCGCGCCTACATCCATACCAACCCCGCCAACTGGCGCACCGACCCCGACAACGCCTGACACAACCCACCTCCGCACGCGTCGACTGCATGCCGTCATCCTGTAGGGGTCGACCGCGTGTCGACCCCATGCCGCAACGCGGCATACGCGCACCCTCTCCACCCGCACCGAAACTCACCTCCGTACGGGCGATGGCCCGGCCTACATGCCGTGCCCGGATTCCATACACCCGTGTCATATTCGTCCCGAAAAACCGTAGACACGTCGCACACCTACACCTACACTACCTTCGGTTGATTGCGATACGCACACGGGGGTGGGCTCCGCTCGCCACCGACCAACACCGCCAGGGCATCCCCTGGCGAACGTGTGACCTGCGCCGGAATGTCCTGGCGCGGGAGGTGGCGTCGTGTGTCGCGAAAATGAACGGAACGGCGACGCGGGATGAGATCAGTGTTACGCAGCATGCTCCTTGTCATGACGATGCTCCTCGTCATGAGTCCAATCGTGAGCGCCCAGGCCACGCCTGACGCACCGGTGGACGGGACCGAAACGACCATCGACGACACCACCGGCGACGAGGGAAGCGCACCAGCCGCACCCGCCGCGCCGGAAGAGGCAACACCGCCCTCCGAACCGGAGACCACCGGACACCAGCATCACCACGCAGTCCCGCCAGATCGCGCCGGATATCTCCGTCCAGGCCGTGGGCGACGGCACCATCGTCGTCGACGTGGTCGGCAGCGACCCGGACCAGCCCGTGCCGACGGGCGCCTTCGTCTGCGTCTCGATCGTCTGGAACTGCGCGACGTGGACCGGCACGCCCCTCACCTTCACGGTGCCGGCCGGCGAGTACACCGTCTCGTTCGACCAGTTCGACGAGAGCTACTACACCGACACCAACACCACGGTCACGGTCGGCGAGGGCGAGACGGTCGACCTCACCCTCACGCTCGAGCCGCGCCAGCCCTCCACCCTCCGCCTCTACGTCTCCACCGATACCGGTGTCCCGGTCCCGGCCGGCACCGAGGCCTGCGTCCACCAGGACGCCACCGCCTTCACGCCGGAAGTCGACGAATGCCAGGACGTCACCGGCCTCGCCTTCGCCGATTTCGCCGTCAACGAGGGCTGGGTCGACTTCGCGGTCATCACCCCGGCCGATAGCGGCTTCGCTGGCACCGCCGAGGAGATCTGGGTGCCGGGCGGCACGGTCTACCGTGACTACGCCGTGCTCGTGGACGATGCCGACGGCACCGTCACCATCGACGTCGCCACCGAAGACGGCATGACCCTCAACGCCGCGCCCGATATCTGCTTCCAGCGCGCCGATGAGCCGCTGGAGTACTGCAGCTGGGTCGGCAACCCGGAATTCGACAACGACGGCGGCGGGAACTACACCTTCCAGGTCCCGGCCGGCACCTGGACGTGGGCCGTCCAGCCCTCGTTCATGGACACCGCCTACCTCCCGGTCTCCGGCACGGTCACCGTTGCCGACGGCGACCAGCTGGTCATCGAGGCCACGCTGCCGCTGCGCACCGAGGCCGACCAGGCGATCGTCTCCGTCAGCGTCCGCACCTTCGACGGCGCCGAGGTTCCGGCGGGCACCGAGGTCTGCGTCGCCGACGTCCTCTCCGACTCCTGCGTGACGTGGGACGGCGAGGTGCTGGATCTCGACGTCGCGGCCGGCCCGGTCACCCTGAACGTGGTTCCGCCGACCGAGAGCGGCTACACCGGCTACTCCCAGTTCATGCCGATGATCGCGACCGGCGAGACGCGCGCCATCGACGCCGTGGTCTACCGGCTCGATACGCCGCTGACGCTGGAGAAGACCGTCTCCAACACCGAGCCCGAGTCCGGCGACCTGGTCGTGTACCAGATCCACGCCTACGGGCCGGCCTACGAGTTCCTCATCGAGGATGCCCTGCCGACCGAGCTCACCGACGTCACGGTGACATGCGGAGGCTCGTTCGCCTCCGAGCTGCCGGGCGCCTGCTACGAGTCGTACGACGGCATCGTCGTCGTCCCGGGCATCGCCGGGAACATGTCGTTCATGGACGTCACGCTCGAGATCACCGGCACGGTCACCGGCGATGCGGGCACAACCGTCAGCAACACCGCCTGCGTCACCTCCTTCGTCTGGACGGGCGATGAGGTGGCCTGCGACAGCGCCGATCTCGTGATCGCCGAGACGTTGCTGCCGACCCCGGATCCGACCGCGACGCCGGCCGACCGACGCCGGACGCGACGGGCACGCCGACCACGCCGGACACCACCCCGGTGCCGTCGGTCACCCCGGATGCCGACCGACCCGGCCCCGACCCAGCCGGCTCCGGCCGAGACGCCGACGGCCCCTGCGGCCCAGAGCCCGGTCACGGCCCTGCCGAACACCGGTGACGCGGCTAGCACGTCGGCTCCGATGGCCCTGATCGTGGCGCTGACGTCGGCCGCCGTGCTGGCCGGCGCGGCCGCGGTGCGGTTGCGCTGGACGATGCGCGGATAACGACCGCCGCGAATCGATCGCACATGAAAGGAGGCGCGTCCGGGATGCCGGGCGCGCCTCCTTTGTGTTAACAGGCCCGTGGGCGGTCGAGGAACCGATCCGCGACCCGGAGATGGGCGCCCATGTTCGACCTTCGGTCGATCGCTTCGCCGGGGATTCTTCGCTTCGCTCTAATGACGGCTGTTTGAGGTGTCTTCTCAGGCGTGGACGGAGGTGAAGGCGTACTCGCTGTACTCGTGCTGGTCCGGCGGGCCGGGGGCGATGACCATGCGGCCCTCGGCTGGGGCGGGCGATGAGGCTGGCGAAGGTCATCGTGTCCCACTCGGGATAGTCGTCCGCATGGCGGCTGAGGCAGTCGACGCCGGAAGCACGATCGCGCAGGATCTCCTGCATCGCCGCCGTGTCCAGCGTGCCGCGTCGCTCCTCCAGCAGCCGCCACATGGTCGCCTCGCGCTGGCGAGAATTGGCCAGGTTCGCCGGCTTTGCGCGCTCCTCATGCGCCATGTCAGGCGCCGAGAAGTGGTTAGCATGCGCCAGAAGGCCGTCGCGCGGGTCGATGCGCCCGACGCCGGCCGGGGTCGTCTCCAGGTCGGCCGCCCTCCCCTGCCCGTCCAGCATGATGAGGTTGCGGGACGAGGCGCGGTGCAGGCCGCTGATCGCGGCGATCGCGTCGTCCACCGTCTCATGGGTCAGGGCCAGGCGGGAGAAGAGGTAGCGCGGGAAGCCCGTGCGCCAGCCGTCGCAGGTGAGGAAGTTGGCGCCGACGCCCATGCCGCGGTCGTTGATGCCGAGATACGACACCTGCCCGGCAGGGAGCAGCATCAGGATGGACGGCATGTCGTCGAAGACCATCTCCGCCACCACGCCGATCTCGCGATAGAAGGGCGGGAGGTCGGCGTTCTGCCCGACCATGCCGACGCCGTCCGCGGTCGCCTCTGGCTGCACGGCGAACGAGGTGCACTCGTCGCCGGGCTCCGCCGCCAGCCCGCGCTCGGTGACGATGGCGACCTCGGCGCGAAGCTGGAGCAGCCAGGCCTCGGCGAGGGAGATGCCGCTGCCCTCGGCCATGCCGGTGATCTCGTCGTCAAAGAACGGCGCGTAGCGCTGCACCCACGGCCGGTACCAGAGGGTGCGGGCGAGCGCCTCGTCCGGGGCGATGTCGAGCTTCTCACCAAGGCGTGCGAGGGCAAGATCGCGATGACGATGGATGAGATCGCGGCAAGCCTCGCCATACTGGCGGCCGACCTCGCGATGGGTGCCGGCAAAACGATGGAAGGGGAAGGCGTCGGTCATGGGGCCTCGCAGGGTGAGCGGGGCGAATCCGTTCCCGGCAGGGTAGCGCGGACGGGCGATTCCCGAAAGCCCCACTTCGGGCATGCGGACGGGGCGAGGAGGAGCGCGATCAGGATGCGGGCGTGGCGCTCGCGCCGGAATCGGTGGTGAAGGTGATGTCGGGGATATGCCACTGGCCATCAACGCCAGCCCCGAGGAACAACGTCACGATGCCGGCGACGATGAGGAATCGCGCGAGCGGCAAGGTGCGAACCGCCTCGAGCACGGCGTTGTAGTTGAGCGTAATGTCGCGCGGTTTCGTTGCGAGGTCGCTAGCCGCCTGCATGAACGCTCGTCTCCCGGCCTCGTCGGAGGCATTCACGGCATCCCAGAGCTGGCGCATAGATTCCGGCGCAATCTCAGGCGGTCCGGCGGTGCCGACCTCCGCGTAGAGCCGGACGGTTGCCCGGTGATGCTCCGCCAGCAGGTCAAGCAGGACCATCTGGAGACCCACCACGATCAGGAGCACGCCGATGCCGTAGACCAGCTCGGGGAACCCGATGTCCTCGTTCTTGCCGGCGAACACGAACAGCAGGTAGAGACCGCCGGCGGCGACCCAGATGAGGCTGACGAAGAAGACCCAGTTGGCCCAGAGGTGGGTCGCCGCCCACGCGCTGAGCCGCGCGAACGGGATGCGCTCGATCTCGGCAGGCTGATCGGGCGTCGGTTCGGATCCTGTCATGCTCTCTCCCCTGTGCTGATGCGACGCGTTGACGGGCCCCGTATGTCTTCGATCATACGGTCGCCAGGGGGATCAGCCTCTGGCCTCGCAGGGCCATTTCACGGGACCGGTCGGCGCAATCCTCGCCCATCGTGAGGGCGGGACTACCGGGCCGCCCAGTGCGTCGAGCCGTTAACGGCACAGCCCGCCCGGAGGGAGTCCCCGGGCGGGCTGCGTTGGATTACCTGATGGCGAGGGAGCCTTATTCGGCGCCTTCGGCCAGGTTCCAGTTCGCGATGTTCCAGTACGAGAACTCGTAGCCGGAGAGCGCGAGGCTGTCAACGTTCAAGCGACGCGAGACACCGGCCTTCGACCCGTAGCGGACCAGCGGCAGGACCGCGTAGTCGTTGAACAGGATGTCATTCAGCTGGATGAACATCTCGGCGGCCTTGCCCATGTCCGGCTCGATACGGGCCTTCTCGTAGAGGGCATCGTACTCGTCGTTGATGTAGCGCTGGATGTTGCGTCCCGCCCAGTTGTTCGACTTCTGGGCGACCTCCTCGCGATCCGGACCCGCGTACCAGCGGATCATGTACGAGACCGGCGGCGGCGCGCCGACACCGGACGCGAACTCGTTCGTGTCGGTGTAGAAGTGCGAGTTGTTCTGCTCGTTCCCGGCCGCGCTGTCGAAGAAGACCGCCGAGTCCACCGAGAGGATGTCGATCTTGAAGCCGACGGCCTCGAGATTCGCCTTCATGACGGCCTGGTTCTTCTGTCGCACCTGGCTGACGGTCGTGTACAGGTTGAGCTTGAGCTCCTGGCCGTCCTTCTTGCGGACGTCACCATCGAGCGTCCAGCCCGCTTCGTCGAGCAGGCGCCCGGCCTCTTCCGGATCGTAGACCAGCTCGGTGTTCGGCGACTCCATCGACGGGATGCCGGAGAGGATGTTCGCGATGGCCGGCTCGTCCGGGGCACCGAAGTACATCTCGCTGGCGATGCGCTCGCGGTCGATGGCGAGGGTGAAGGCCTTGCGGACGTTCACATCGGACAGGATCGGGTGCGGCGTGTTCATCTCCGAGCGCTGGCCGTCCACTTCCGTGTTCGGGTCGGAGAAGTTGAAGTTGACGCGCTCGATGGTCAGGCCACCGTAGGTGACGAGGACGCCCGGGGTGTCGTCGGCCTCCATCTCGCGCAGGAGCTTCGGCTCGACGGCGAGGTTCCAGCCGAAGTCGTACTCGCCGGTCTGGATGGTGGCGCGGGCCGCGGCGGCGGCATCACCGCCACCCTTGAGGATGACGCGGGAGAAGAACGGCTTGTTCGGCTCCCGGTAATTCTCGTTGACGACGTAGGTGACCTGGTCGTTCGGGGAGAACGACTCGACGATGTACGGGCCGGTGCCGATCGGGTTGGAGCGGAAGTTGTCGTTCGTGGACTGGTCGGCGCCCTCGAGAATGTGCTTCGGCAGGATGATGGCCGAGCCCATACCCGTCATGGAGTCCGCCCAGGTCGGGTTCGGGTTAGAGAAATGGAAGGTCACGGTGAGGTCGTCGACGACCTCGACATCCTCGATCGCCGAGTAGACGTTCTGGAGGACGGCGCCGTTGTTGTCGTCGAGCGCCCACTCCCAGGTGAAGCGGACGTCCTCGGCGGTGAACGGCTCGCCATCGCTCCAGAGCACGCCTTCGAGGAGATTGTAGGTGACGCTGGTGAGGTCCTCGGCCAGTTGGCCGTTCTGGACCGTCGGGACTTCCTTGACCAGTTGCGGGGCCAGCGTGCCGTCCGCGAGGCGGACCATCAGGGACTCGGAGACGAGGCCGGCGGCCAGGTTGTCCTTGTCACCGGTGGCGACCATGCCGTTGAGGAGGCTCGGGGCCTGCCACTGGAGGATCTTCAGCTCGCCGCCCGCGCCGCGCTCCTGGCTCTCGGTGCTGAACGAGGGGATGACACCGACGCCCTCGCCGCCCGCCGGGGACGCCTCGGGAGTGGCGTCCTGGGCGGCAACGGTGTTCGCGCAGTACGTCGCGACGCCCAGGCCCATGCCGAGGGCGGTTGCGCGGGTCACGAAATCGCGGCGGGAGATATCGCCCGACCGCAGCGCGGCGAACAGCTTCGAATAAGGTTCCAGACTGGTACTCGGCCATGTATCGGCTCCTGTTTCATGCGGGAGGGAGACCCCCTCCGTGCCGGTCTCTCCGCGCGATAGACGGCGGGGACCCCTGTTGTCCGTGCGCGTGCCCGATCGGACGCGCCACAACCCGGATCACACGCGCGGTGTGACACGGTTTCATGGAGCTCGTCGGTGGGCTGAGACGCTGTCGGCGTTGACATCTTCTCATTGAAACGCTGGAGGGAATTCTACGGGACCGGGGCCGGGTTCCACAAGGGGATTGACGATATGCCGGGCAGAAAGGGTGCCTGGTTGTCCCTGACGGGCAACGACGCGGTCATGCCACCGGGGGCAGACATACGATTCTGCCCCGTACGGGAGTCATGGCCCTACAGGGCCCGGTAGTGCCGACCCGCAGTGGTCGGCGGTGGGGGCGGACGTCCCCCCGAAGGACACGCGAACGGGGAAGGGCGCAGTGCCCTTCCCCGTTGCCGGACAGCTGGAATTGCCGGGTCTAGGACTGGGCGTCGTCCGCGAGGTTCCAGTTCGCGATGTTCCAGTAGTCGTAGGAGAAGGCCGCCATGGCGAGGTTCTCCTGGCGGAGGCGCTTGGAGGCGCCGCGCGGCGACCCGACGACGACCAGCGGGTTAACCACGTTGTTCATGATGATGTGGTCGTTCATCTGGATGAAGAGGTCAGCAAGGGTGGCCGGATCCGCCTCGGTCAGGGCCTGCTCGTAGAGCGCATCGAAGTCCGCGTTCTTGTAGCGCGCGTTGTTCGCTCCGTTCCACTGGTTGGACTCTTGGGCGATGTTCTCATCATCCTTGCCGGCGTACCAGACCTCGACGAAGGTCATCGGGCGGGCCGACTGCGGCACCGACTGGTACATGCACATGTCCCAGTAGAAGTGGTTGATGTTCTGCTCGTTGCCGGCGGAGCCGTCGAAGTAGACGCCGGCGTCGATCTGCTGGAGCTCGACGGCGATGCCGATGTTCTCGAGCGCCTGCTTGGCCACCGCCTGGGTGCGCTGACGGACGGAGTTGACGGAGGTGGCGTAGGTGACCTTGAGCTGGACGCCGTCCTTCTCGCGGATATCGCCGTTGAGCGTCCAGCCCGCGTCGTCCAGGAGCTGGGCGGCTCGCTCGGGGTTGTACTCCCAGGAGGTGTTCGGGGACTCGACCGCCGGGTCACCGTAGACGATGTTGACGGCGTGGATCTGGCCGAGGCCGTAGAACTGGGTGGCGATCTGCTCGCGGTCGACGGCGATGTTCATCGCCTCGCGCACGGCGGGATCGGTCAGGAACGGGTGCGGGGTGTCCTTCTGCGAACGCTGGCCGTCGACCTCGGTATTCGGGTCCGAGAAGTTGTAGTTGATGCGCTCGATGTTGACGCCCGGGAACGGCACGAGCACGCCCGGGGCGTCCGCGTTGGACGTCATCTGCTCCAACACATCCGGCTCGACCTGGAGGTTCCAGGCGAAGTCGTACTCGCCGGTCTGGAGGACGGCGCGGGCGGCCGCCGCGGCGTCACCACCACCCTTGACGGTGAGGGTGGAGAAGAACGGCTTGTTCGGCTCGCGATAGTTCTCGTTGATCGAGAACGTGGTCTGGTCGTTCGGCGAGAAGCTGTCGACCTTGTAGGGGCCGGTGCCGATCGGGGCGGTCAGGAACTTGTCGTGCCCACCTTCTGGCTCAACGATATGCTTCGGGTAGATGACGCGGGCGTTGGTGAAGCCATCCATCCAAACCGGGTTGGTGGCGCTGTAGTTCACCGTCACGGTGAGGTCGTCGACGACCTCGACGCTCTCAACGGTCTCGTAGTTGCCCTGGGTGGTCGCGGCGTTGGCCGGGTCCTTCGCCCACTCGATGGTGAACTTGACGTCCTCGGCCGTGAAGGGCTCACCGTCGCTCCAGACAACGTCAGGCAGGAGCTTGAAGGTGACCGAGGTCAGGTCCTCGTTCAGACCGCCATTCTCCATCGACGGGACTTCGCTGACGAGGATCGGCACCAGCTGCGCGTCGGACGAGTAGTGCATGAGGGGCTCGAGCGTCGGCAGGGCACCGAGGGAGTCCTTCACGCCGGTAGCGACGTGCGGGCTGAGGGTGGTGGCGGGCTGCCACTGGATCAGGTTCAGGGCACCGCCGGCGCCGCGCTCCTGGTTCTCGGTGCCGACCGCCGGCCGCAGCTCGCCGCTGCTGACCGGGGAGGCCTCGGGCGAGGCATCCTGGGCGAAGGCAGCACGACCGCCGGTGCTGGCCAGGAAGGAGATCATGCCGGCGCTGACGCCGAGCATGGAGGCGCGCTGGACAAAGGAGCGGCGATCGATCTCGCCGGCCTTGAAGGACGCGTAGGCCTTACCGAGAGGCCCCGTGGGTACGTTGGACATGGAGGTGTTTCCTTTTCGATTCGCCCTGCCGGCGACCTGAACGGCACGCATACCGGCGAGGGACCGGTTAACCATCCGCTTCACACCCTGGGTCACAAACGGGCACACATTGCCCTGGCGCCATCTCGTGGCGGGACCCGGGTTGAGACGCTGTCCACGTTGACATCTTCTCACCGAAACGATTGGGTTGATTTTACGGAACGTTGGGCAACGGCACAAGGGCACGCGCAAAACGTGCCCCCTCAACGAGACCAGCCGCCGGGCGAAACCAGGCGGCTGATCGACGTTTCATCGCTGGCGGCGCGTGGTCCAGCCACCACGCGCGCCGCCGGGATGATCGCGCTGAGGGATGGCGGGAAGGGCGGCTGCCCTCCCCGCGCACGCTCGCCTAGGCCTCGACGCCGTCGGCGAAGTTCCAGTTGGCGATGTTCCAGTACGTGAGGTCGTGGAACGGGCCAAGCTCGAGATTCTCGAGGCGGAGGTTCACCGAGTAGGCGAAGGTGTCGACCGAGCGGTTGACGAGCGGGATGATGACGACCTCCTCGATGAGCATGTCGTTCATCTTGATCATCAGCTGGGCCGCAGCATCCATGTCCGTCTCGACCTCGAGCTGCTCGTACATCTTGTCCCAGTCTTCGTTGACCCAGCGCTGGTAGTTCTGGCCCTGCCACTGGTTCGCCTTCTGGGCGACGTTATCGAGGCTATCGCCATCACCGGCGTACCAGGAGACCCACCAGGACAGCGGCACCGGCGAAGCGGGGCTGTTGGTGTACATCTGCAGGTCGCGGTAGAAGTGGCTGATGTTCTGGTCGTTGCCGGCGCCGCTATCGAAGTAGATACCGGCGTCGATCTGCTGGAGCTCGACGGCGATGCCGATGCTCTCGAAGTCACGCTTGATCACGGCCTGCGTCTGCTGGCGGACGGCGTTCACGGACGTCGCATAGACGACCTTCAGCTCGACGCCGTCCTTCTCGCGGATGCCGTCACCGTTCAACGTCCAGCCGCCGTCATCCAGGGCCTTCGCGGCGGCCTCAAGGTCGTACGTCCACGTCGTGTTCGGGGACTCAAGGGCCGCGATACCGGTGAGGATGTTCGCCGTTGCCGGCTGGCCCTCCCCGTAGAACTCGCCGGCGATGGTTTCGCGGTCGCAGGCCATGTTCATGGCCTGGCGCACGGCATCGTCAGTGAGGAACGGGTGCGGCGTGTTGACCTCGGACTTCTGGCCATCCACTTCCGAGTTCGGGTCGGAGAAGTTGAGGTGGATGCGCTCGACCGAGGCGCCCTGCGCGACCACGATATTGCCGTACTCGCCTTCCTCGTCGATCTGGGTCAGCACCTTCGGCTCGACCTGGAGATTCCACGCGTAGTGGTACTCGCCGGTCTGGCAGACGGCGCGGGCCGCCGCGGCCGCCTCGCCACCACCCTTGAGGAGGATGCTGGAGAAGAATGGCTTGTTCGGCTCGCGGTAGTTCTCGTTGGCAACGTAGGTGACCTGGTCGTTCGGGCGGAACTCCTCGATCACGAACGGACCGGTGCCGATCGGGTTGATGAGGAAGCCCTCGTTGGCGTTCGTCGGGTCGTCACCGAAGACATGGGACGGATAGACCACGCCGGTGGTATGGCCGGTGAAGGGCTCGAACCAGGCGGCGGCCGGCTGCTTGAAAGTGACCTGCGCGGTGAGGTCGTCGGTGGCCTCGATGTTGTCGATGACACCCCAGACCTCGGCGTTGACCGAAGCGTTGTCCGGGTTGGTGACCCACTGCCAGGTGAAGACGAGGTCGTTCGCGGTCAGTGGCTCGCCGTCGCTCCAGAGGATGCCCTCCTGCAACTTGAAGGTGACGGAGGTGAGATCCTCGGCAAGCATGCCGTTCTCGACCGAGGGAACCTCGGTGGCGAGCTGCGGGATGATCGCGCCCTGGACGTCGTACTGCAGCAGCGGCTCGCTGACCAACTGGCCCGCGAGGAAGTCCTTCGTGCCGACAGCGCTATGGATGGCGGCCATCGTTGGGGCCTGCCACTGGAGCAGGCGAAGCTCGCCGCCCGCGCCGCGCTCCTGGTTCTCGGTGCCGGCGGTCAGGAAGCCGCCACCGCCCGCAACCGGGCTGGCCGACGGAGTGCCGTCCTGGCCCTGGTAGACCGCGAAGCCGTTCCTGGAGCCGCCGGCGGCGGCGATCAAGGCGGAGTTCGCCATGAACAGCGCCATGCCGGCGCCGATACCCGTCGCGCCAGCGCGCTTCAGGAAATCACGTCGATCGATATCCCCCGCCTTGAGGGATTCATACAGTTGGCCGAGCGTGCTCTGGACCTGTGTCATATGTCGCGTACTCCTGTTCGCCGGCTCGCGCCGGTCAGCATAGGAACGGTTCAGGGACCCGAGCGTCCCTGATGGGAACGCCTGCCACGCGATCGCCTCGTTGCGACACGTCGCCACATCAGTTGTGTGAACGGAGGGAATATACCATGAACCGGGCTTATTTCAAGTCTGCCGTAGCAAGATGCGGCAGCGTTGCCCCAATTCTCGGTAAACCAGGCCAAATACCGGCGTGCCAACGCTCAGTCGACCGTATTCCAGTTGGCGATGTTCCAGTAGAGCCCGGCGCCGATCGGCGAGCCGACGATGTTTTCGAGAATGAGCCGGTAGGCGGCGATGCTGCTGCCGGCGATGATGGCGAGCGGCACGAGGGCGACATCGTTGATAACGAGGTCGTTCATGGTGATAAACAGGTCGATCTGCTTTTGGGGATCCATCTCGGTGCGGGCGGCATCGAAGGCGGCGTCGTAGTCGGCGTTCTGCCAGCGGCTGTTGTTGGAGCCACCCCAGCTGTTGGCCTCCTGGGCGATGTTCTCGCCATCCGGGCCGGCGTACCACTGGCGCATGTACGACATGGGGCGGGTCGACGTCTGGGGGCTGACGTAGAGCATCAGGTCCCACGGGGCCTTGTTAAAGCTCTGATCGTTGCCCGGCGAGGCGTCGAAGAAGATACCGGAGTCGACCTGCTCGATCGGGATCGCGAAGCCGATCTTCTCGAGGTTCGACTTGATCGTGGCCTGGGCCTTCTGCCGGCGCGAGCTGATCGGGCTGCAGAAGGTCAGCTCCAGGCGCATGCCGTCCTTCTCGCGGACATCATCATTGCCCATCGTCCAGCCGGCGTCTTCGAGCACTTGCGCGGCGGCGTCCGCATCGAAGGTCCACGTCGTGTTCGGAGAGAAGACGGATGGATCGCCATTGACGACGTTGACGGCTGGCTCGGAGCCGATGTCATAGAACTTCGTCGCGATCATCTCGCGGTCGATCGCCATCGCCATCGCCTGGCGAACGGCGGGGTCCGAAAGGATCGGGTTCGGGGTGTCCTTCTGCGAGATCTGGCCATCGACCTCGGTATGTGGGTCGGAATGGTTGATATGCAGGCGCTCGAAGTTGACGCCAACGGCCGGGACCAGGCCGCCGAGCGGATCGCCCTCCATCATGCTGGCGAGCACATCTGGCTCGACGCCGGGGCCCCAGGCGACGTCGTACTCGCCGGTCTGGATCACGGCGCGCGCGGCGGCCGGACCATCACCACCGCCCTTGAGCAGCACGCGGGAGAAGTACGGCTTAGTTCGACTCGCGATAGTTCTCGTTGACGACGTAGGTGACCTGGTCGTTCGGGGTGAACGACTCGACCTTGTAGGGCCCGGTGCCGACCGGCTTCATCACGAACTGGTCGTGCGCCCCCTCGACCTCCAGCACATGCTTCGGATACAGGATGCCGGTGACATAGGAAACAAACGGCTCGAACCAGAACGGGTTCGGCCCGGTGAAGGTCACCTGCGCGGTCAGGTCATCGACCACCTCGACGGTGTCGATCGACGCGTAGGTCGTGCGGTTCGTGGAGGCGTTATCCGGATTCTGGACCCACTCCACCGTGAATTTGATGTCCTCGGCGGTGACGGGCTCGCCGTCGCTCCAGAGCAGTCCTTCCTTCAGGACCAGCGTCGCCCCGGTGCCATCCTCGGCGAGGAGGCCGTTCTCGATCGACGGCACCTCCTGGATGAGGTTCCCGTAGAGCGAAGCGTCCGGCAGGTAGACCATCAGCGGCTCGAGCACGATCTGCGCGGCGTCGTAATCCTTGTAGCCGGTCGCGACATGCGGGCTGAGGATCGTTGGCGACTGGTACTGGATGATCCGGACGTCGCCGCCCTCGCCACGGGTGCGGTTTTCCATGCCGACCGCGGGGCGCTCGCCGCCGGAGTCGGTAAAGAGATCCGCGTTGGCCGGGCTGGCGGCCGGTGAGGCATCCTGCGCGGCGCCCGTGGACGCCATGAGGTGCACCATCGACATGCCCACGCCAAGGGCAGTAGCGCGCCGGACGAAGGAGCGACGGTCAAGTTGACCGGCGGTATAGGCCTCGAAGAGGCGACGAAGCGGACCGGACGACGACAGGTCGGAGACCATTCCCAACTCCTCAGATCGATCGCGGCGACCAAGAGGGGACGCCGCATACAGCACCACCAGCCGTAGTGCGAAACACCGAGGGCCATCGTTGGCGGGACGGGAACCGCGCTGTTCCCCGCGAATGGGTTGCCGAACGTTTGGGTTATCGTATGGGCACTCCTGTTCGCGCGCAAGGGAAAATCCCTACACCACTGCACGAGTGCATACAGGTGATCGCCCATTCCGCGGGCGTGGCCAGCCGGTACACTTCTCGCCAGATCATTCCGCCCGATCGTCGTGCAGGACACTCATGGATTCACCGAACCGCCGCCTCCCCTCCCATCGTGCGCTGACGATCATGCTCGTCCTGTCCCTCATCGTGGGGATCGGGCTTGGGCTTGTCGCGCGCGGGCCGAACGTGCTCGGTGCCGACATGGACGTCACGACCGTGTTGCAGCAGGCCCAGGGAACGGCGGTGCGGTGGCTCGCCGATCTTGGCAACCTGCTGGGCTCGACCGCATGGGCGGCCGCCGCGATCGGCGTCGGACTGCTGGCAGCGGCGGCGCGGCGCGCCTGGAACGACGTGCGCTTGCTCGCGCTGCTGCTCGTCTTCCGGTTGCTCGCGACGCAACTGAAGCCGCTCTTCGCCTCGCCGCGCCCGACGGACGACCTCGTCACGATCGTGGGCGACTGGCACGGCAGCGGGTATCCGAGCGGGCACGCGCTGACGGCGGCAACGATGGGCCTCGGCCTCGCGGTCATCGCCTGGCGGCACATCCCCTCACGGCGAGCGGCGTGGATGGTGATCACGGTGCTCGGCGCGTTGATGCTGGTGATCGGCTGGGCGCGGATCTGGAGCGGGGCGCACTGGACGTCGGACGTCATCGGCGGCTATGCCTTTGGCACGGCGATCGTCGCGCTGGCGACGCTGATGACCGACCGTGGGGCGTAACTGACACGCTCCTGACATACCGGCGTCGCCCGCGATAGCGCCGGTGTGACGGGTTGCGGCGCATGATGGCCACAGGGGAGCACGATGCTCGTGCTCGTCCCTCATAAGGAGGTACATCATGGCCGATACGACGATCGACCTGCGGATGCTTGTCCCACTGGACGGCTCCGACCTCGCGACCGTCAGCCTGCCTTTCGTGCGCACGCTGGCGACCCGCTCCACCGCCTTGACCCTGCTCCGGGTCGTACCGGATCCGACGCCGCTTACCCCGCTCGTCGGTAGTGACGACGAGCGGCTGGACGCCATGGTCTGGCGCGCGATGGACGAGGCGACGCGCTACCTGAACGACGCGGCGGCCATCCTGACCAACGAGACGGAGCACCTTCGGATGCTGGTCAAGGTGGGCAATCCGGACGAGGTGATCGAGCGGGTGGCGGCCGAGAACGCCGTCGACCTGATCGTGATGGGCACGCACGGTCGCGGCGCGTTCGGCCGCGCGATGATCGGCAGCATTGCCGACCGGGTCGCGCGCTCGTCCGTCGTACCGGTGATGCTGGTCCACCCGCACGAACGGGACATCCCCGCACGCTCGCACAAGGTCGGCAATGTGCGGCGGCTGATTGTGCCGCTGGACGGCTCGGCGTTCGCGCGACAGGCATTGCCGGTCGCCGAGCGCATCGCGCGGCTGCTCGAGATTCCCGTCCATCTGGTCCATGCGATCGACCTGGAAGGCGATTGGCTTCTCGGCGATGAAGATAACGATTTGGAGATGCTACTCGCCCCAATGCGGGAGGAGCTTGCCGCATGGTTGCATGATGAGGTGCAGGCACTGCACGACGCGGGCCTGGAGGCAACGTCGCAGCTCGAGCTCGGGCGCGTCGCACACGTCATCGCGGACGGGATGGAGCCGGGAGATGTGATCGTGATGACCAGCCATGGGGCAAGCGGCCTCCGGCGCTGGTTGTTGGGCAGCGTCGCGGAGAAGCTGATCCGCTCCGGGATCGCGCCGGTGGTGCTGGTTCCCGTCGCCGAGCGAGTGAGCAGCGAGTCCCTGCCCGACGTCGCAGCGGCACAGGCGACAGTCTGAGAGCAGCACGCACGAGGGCGGCCAGAATCTGGCCGCCCTCGTCCATTCATCCCGGCATTACCCTCTGGCGATCCCTTGGGAACCGCTCCTCACGAGCTCGATTCGAGAGGTGCCACCCTTGGTGACGCTGAATCCCACTTGACAATATGTCTCCTCGACCTAGTATGGGTGGCACGACCCCAACCAAACCTGGTGCGTTGACCTGACGCGCAGTCGTTTCCGGTTCCTGAGGAGGAGTGTGTGATGGACCACATCTGCCTGGCCTTACCCATCCTGTCCGACAAGAGCGATGCGGCTCGCGATTTCATGCGCGAGCTGGACGGTGAGCGCAAGCCCGACTACGACCGCTCCGAACGCCGCATCGGCATCACGAAGGAAGCGTGGTTCCTGGCCCCGCTGCCGAGTGGAGACCACCTGATCGCCTATATGGAGAGTCCGAATTTCAATAACGCGCTGGAGCAATTCGTCCAGTCGCGGGACGAATTCGACCTGTGGTTCAAGGAACGTCTCGCCGAGGCAACCGGGTTGGATCTCAACAACCCGCCACCGGGCATGGTGATGCCGGAGCTGCTGTCCAGCTACCAGGCCTGATCGCCTGCACGCCCACGCCCATGTCGCGTTTCCGCCGCGACGTTCGCGGTCGAGCTAAAAAGGACGGCCATGGTCTCGACGCACACCCTGGACACGGGCGAGCTGACCATCTCGTATGCGGAAGGCCCGGATCGTGGAGCGCCACTCGTCCTGTTGCACGGCGTCAACGGCCGTTGGCAGGCACACGAGCAAGACTCGCTCCCTGGAGATCGCTGGCATGTCTATGCGTGCGACCTGAGAGGACACGGCGAGTCCGGGCACGCACCGACACCGGGCGCGTACCACCTGAGGGACTACGCCCGAGACATCACGGCGTTCATCCACAACGTAATTCCTGGCGACGAACCGGTGGTCTTCATCGGGTTCTCACTCGGGGCGCTGGTCGCCCTCGGGACCGGAGCGGCGTTGCCGGGCCGCGTGCGAGGACTGGTTCTGGTCGAGCCACCCTTGATGCTCCGGAACCATCGATTCCACGACCTTCCCATCGCTGGCTTGCTCCAGTTCGCGTACGAGACCACCAGAGCGGAACCCGGCTTCGAGGAGCTGGTGGCGGCCTGCAAGGTCGTTATGCCTGATGCGGACGAAGCGACCATTCGGGCGAGTCGCGACCCAGCTCAGCAAGATCGATCCTGACGTCACGAATCCGGACGTGCTTGACCGGGCGCTCGACGGTATTGACCTGGCGGCGATGCTGGAGTCCCTACAGTGCCCCATCCTGATCGTGCATGGAGAGATCAGCGCTTGGGTCGCTGATGCGCGAGGACGACATCGCATGGGTGCGGCAGCATGCGGGGGACGTCGAGGTGATCCCGGTTCGCGGTGTCGGACACGACATCCCGGCGGACATCGTCATCGACCATGCGCGCCGATTCCTCGAGGGCGATGCCCGGCGGACGTGATATTCCCCGCTCCAGCACCATGGATACAACGGCACGGGCAATCGATCAGGCGGCGTGCACCCACAGGTAGCCGATGGCTCCGACCAGCAGCGCGAGCATCGCCACGAAGCGGACGAGCGCGTCCAGCGGGCCGCTGGACTTACCGCGTAACAGCTTCGGCGCGATCCAGAAGCGGACATCCGAGAAAGGCAGCAGCGGCCGGATGCCGGCGTGCGTCCAGGCGTCGGAGAGCAGGTGCGAGAGGATGCCGAGGGCGAACGCAGCCGTCCACGGGCGGATCGCCTCCTCCGTCAGCACCACGCTCACGTCTCCCCATGTCAGCGGCGTCGCGGCCAGCACGCCGAGCACCAGGTAGAGCCCGACCGGTCATGGCGGCCGCGAAGGGCAGACCGTGGGACGCGCCACGATGCCGCAGGCGCAAGCCCTTGCGGAACTCCGAGCGCAGGTCGAACCAGTCCGGGAAGCCACCGCCGACCATGCCCCACCAAAGGGAGCCCAGGGCAAGCCCCGGAGAGAGTGTGAGGGCGACAGGCATCGCGGCCGCCGCGCCGAGGAGCAGGTGTGTCGCGCGTTTCATCGTCGGCAAGCATACACGCCAATTCGACGGTCGATGTGGCCTGATGTGGGAACACTGTGATGTTTCTGCAACACCCCGGGGCGGTATCGTGACGCGTCCGACATGGTGGGTCCGTCACACTTGGTAAAGAATCGAGCGGGAAGATGGGGACGGCCGGGGCGATACGGCGCGAATCCCTACGGCCCCGGACCTGCCGCCGGCGTCCAGCGGACCCGGGCGGATGACCGTGGAAAGAAGCCCAGGATGTTCACACCGATTTTGGTGCTGTTCGCGGGAGACGCTGCTGTCACCCGGCGAATAGCAGAGGAGATCGCGGCGACGTTGCGCGAGGAGGGGCTTGCCACGGAGATGCGGCCATTGGCGGCGGTGCGCGACCTTGCGGGGTTTGGCACGGTCGTGCTGGGCGCGCCGTTCGAGGCGGGACGCTGGGCCGCGGAGGCCCGGGCCTTCCTGTCGGCACAGAAGTCGGCCCTGATCCAGTTGCCGGTCGCGGTTTTCGCGAACGCCACCCCGGGAGAGCCACGCGCGGCGGTCGAGAATGACCGTGAGGAGCTGCTCAACGAGCTGGCGCAAATCCGCTGGCTACACCCGATCGCGGCCGGCATGTTCCGCACCGCGGTGCCGACGCGGCACGGCGTCGCGACGCTCCAACAGCCACGCGACCTCGCTGAACGGCTCGGCGGTGCCCGATTTGAAGGAGATCAAGACATGGGCGCAGCTCGTCGCCCATGTCTTGAGCCCGGCGCCACTGCGATAGGAGGACGGGATTTCGGATAACGAAAGGGCGGTTGCGTGTACGCACCCGCCCTCTTCCGCGTGCCGTGTGATGTCGAGTCGTTCAGGCAGTGGTGCGCAGGCCGCAGACGAGGGCTGTCACCGTATTGATCGGTCCAGCGCTCGAGCTGGTCGAGATCTTCCTCGTCGAGATGGAAGACGGTGCTGCAGTTCGGGCAGGTAACGACGTGGACGCAATCGCCGCGGGCCTCGCACCAGGAAACGACGGTGCCGAATGTGAGGCAATCGCCTTCGCACAGATGGGCGATGACCTCCATGGCGCTGGAGCCGAGGGTCTGGACGCTTTCTTCGGGAATACGAACAAGATCGCTCATGGTTTCCTCCGTGAGGATGTGCTGAATCGCTTCCATGTTCGTCGCGTCGTTGCGGAGCCCCTATGGTAGCGACGAACGGAAAGAAACGCAACCGGTGACATCGCCGATGAAATCGTGATGGATATCACGATTCGGCGTTCGCCGATGAGGTGACTTGAGCGACCGGCACAAGATGTGACGGACTTCACGAAGGATGCGAGATCAGGAACGCGGTCAGGATGCCGCGTCGCGGAAGCCCGGTATGCCGCGATCCTGCTCCAACTCGCCAACGATGTCGTTGAGGAGCTCAACGTTCCGTTCCAGCTCGACCACCTGATCGTCGTCCAGGCTCTTGATGCTATCCAGCAGGTCACCGGTGATGACGTCCTGGATATGCTCGCTGACCTGGCGGCCGCGCTCGGTAATCTGGATATCGAAACGGCGCCGGTCAGCGTCGTCTATCGCACGTGTGATGAACCCGGCGGCCTCGAGCTTGGCGAGGGCGCGAGTCATGACGCTTGGCTGGACGTCGAAGAATTCGGCGAGGCGGGATGCGGTGATCCGGCCAACCTCCTCCGGACTCTGGCGCAGCATCCAAAGCACGGTGAACTGACGGTAGCCGACCCGTCCATACGGTGTCTCGACCTCGCGGAAGCCGTTGGCCCACAGCCCATACCTCGGCAGCACGACAACCATCCTCGAAGCCAGTCGCTTGCGATCCGTGTCCACCATGTGCGCCTACCTTCCGTTTGGGCATGCAGTTGTTATGGTGAAGACCCTTGGTCTACTGTAGCAAATCCAGAGGCAAATCGGGCCCTTTTCTCCTCAAGCCTCTGCTTTGAGGCGTGGACCCGGATCATTACGTGATCATGGGCAATCCGTAGTCGACGAATCGCCCATCGCCTGGGCCACCAGCAAGACGGCCGTCCTCCCCGAGAGTCGAGGCGATGCTGACGCCCGCGGGGGGGGCCATTCATCGATTACCGGTCCAGTGGGATGCGGAACTGGGGCGGCGGGGCGACATAGAGGAACTCGACCGGAACCGTCGCTTCCGGCACGATAAACCAGACCCAGTCACGGGAACGCTCGCCGGGGTTCAGGTTCCGCGGGCTGATCATCGGCTCGGTGCCGGTCGCGGCGCCGGGAACACCCACAGTAGCTCCACCACCGCGACGGTGACCGCCAGGATTCATGAGGCTGTGCGGCGTCCAATGCGCATCTCGTCCTTGCTCACTCCGTCCGCCGATCCGGAGAGACTCTGGAGACGCCAAGACAACGGTACAGATGTTACGGGAAGGTGACATAGTGCCACCGCCGGATACAGTTCCGTCGTTTCTCCGCCCTTGCTCGTACGGAAACATTGACGGATGCCGGCCCTTTCGTCGGGAATTTCCGCTCCATCACCATATCCGCGGATGTCTCTTTGCGCCGTCACCACGTGGGCCGTCGACAGTAGGCGATGAGACCGTCTGGAGCGACGGATCATCTGTAGATTCCTTCGGCTTTACATGACCCGGAGAAGCGCCCCCCGAAAGCCATCCGCGCTTCGTTCGTTCCCGCTACAATGCGCATCAGGTCCCACAACTGAAGAGAGGTTGACCGGTTCGGGCGTATGGCCCGCCGGTATCGCGAACCCGTCGAGGAGCATCGTCGCATGACAGGATTCCAGACCCGCACCACGCCGCTTCGGGCCTTGCACGAAGCGTTTATCCGGGGCCATATCGATCGACGTATGTTTGTTGCCCGGGCGACCGCGCTCGGGGTGGGCGCAGGAAGCGCCGTCGCGCTGGCCCAGCTCGCGGGTGCCGCGCAATCGGCCTCCCCTGCCGCGTCGCCCGAGCTCGCCGGGGTCGAGATGGGATCGACGCAGCCGTCAGTTGGCACCGAGGGGCAAGAGCGGGGCGCGGGCGGCGAGCTTCGCGTGCTGACGATCCAGGCAGCGTCGGGGCTGAGCGTACATAACGCGACCGGTGCAAGACAACCGGCAAGGACATCGCCGCGGGGCAGATCATCTCCGAGGCACTGATGAACTACGCGCCGGATACCACCCTGGTACCGAACCTCGTGCAAGAGGTGCCGACGCAGGACAATGGGCTGCTGGCAGACGACCTCTCCTCGGTCACGTTCAACCTCCTGCCGGACGTCGTGTGGAGCGACGGCGAGCCGTTCACCGCCGATGACGTGGTGTTTACATGGGAGTGGAACGTCGACCCGGCAAACCAGTCGATCGACCGGGTCTCGTGGGAGATCATCTCGGCCGTCGAGGCGGTCGATGATCTCACCGTGAAAGCCACCTTTGCGGAGCCGACGATCGGGTGGTTCCAGCCGTTCGCGTCGAATATCGGGGTCATCTACCCGAAGCACTTCTGGGACGGCAAGGATGCCGCCGAGGCGAACACCGCGTTCATGAATGCCCCGATCGGCACCGGCGCATATGTGCTGGAGGAATTGCGGGTCAACGACCAGGTCACGTACCTGGCCAACGAGAACTTCCGGGAACCGAACAAGCCCTATTTCAGCCGCATCGTGCTGAAGGGCGGTGGCGACCCTGCCTCCTCGCTGCGTGCGGTGACGGTAACCGGCGACTGGGATATCGCGTTCACGCTCCAGCTCGACCCGACGACGATCGAGGCGACCGCCGGCGACAAGGGCACCGTGTATGGCCCTCCGGGAACGGGCGTGGAGAAGATCCAGTTCAACTTCAGCGACCCGAACACCGAGGTCGACGGGCAGCGCTCGCAGAAAGACACGCCGCACCCGTTCCTCACCGATCTCGCGGTACGGCAGGCGATCGCGACGGCGATCAACCGGCAGCAGATCGCCGACGAACTCTACGCCGCGCCTCCGGGGCGGAACATGCTGACCGGCATGGCGCCATACGAGTCGCCGAACACCGACTGGGAGTATGACCCCGAATCGGCGTGCGCAGATGCTCGATGACGCGGGCTGGGTTGCCGGTGGTGATGGCGTCCGGGAGAAGGACGGCGTGCGCCTGGAGCTGCAATATGTCTCGACGGTGAATCCGCAACGACAGAAGGTGCAGGCGGTCGTGAAGCAGAACCTGGAGGACATCGGGTTCGCGGTGGAGATCGTCTCCATCGACGGATCGATCTTCTTCGACGGCTCGCCGGGGAACGACCAGAACTTCACGCACTTCTACTCCGACATGCAGGAGTACACGGATGGCGCCACCTCGGCCTTCCCGATCAACTACATGAAGTACTGGTACGCGGGGCCGGACGGCGAGAACATCGCGCAGATGGAGAACGACTGGACCGGCACGAACAAGACGCGCTACCAGAACGCCGACTACGACGCCGCGTGGGAGGAGATCGCGCGCGTCTCGACGCAAGAGGCGGCCAGCGAGCTGTTCATCCAGCTGAACGACATGGTGATCGAGGACGTCGTCGAGATCCCGCTGGTGCAGGTCGTGGCCGACCGGTACGCGGTCAACAAGCGCGTACGGGCGGAGAACATCGCGGTGACGGCCTTCGGTGATGTCTTCTGGAACATCGCGAACTGGAACGAGGCGGAGTAATTCGCCTCGGGTCGAGCGTACGATCAGGAGGGGAACGACGAGCGACGCCGTCCCCTCCTTTCCCCTCCCTCGAGCGGTGACAACTTCAGCTTGTGCTATCGGACTGAGGCGAGGGCGCTCTCGCCGCCGGAGCGATGATATCGAATACGTGCCAGTGCTTCGGCGTTCCACCTTGCGCCAGCTCACGATCCTCTTCCCGCTCATCGAAGAGCAGCAGATCGAAGCCATCGAACAGCCGCATCGCCTCATCGCGACGAAGGAAGGTCTTGCCAGAGCCGGGCGTGTTCCAGTCGTCGCGTTCGCCAAACAGATTGCCGCTGAACAGTCCCCCCATCCGGATCGACGCCCGCAACCGGGCGAACATCGTATCGAAGGTCGCAGCCGGATTGAACGGCAGGGCGTATTGGGCGCTGACCAGATCGTATGCGTCGGGTTCGAAAGCGAAATCGTCATACGTGCTCTGCACAATGCGCAGGTTCGGATGATCGATCGAGCGGAGGAGGCCGACGCCCCCGGCATCCGCATCGACCGCCGTCACCCGGAAGCCCTTGTCGAGCAGGTACCGGACCTCGTTTCCGGCGCCCGCGCCCAGCTCCAGCGCATCGCCCGCCGCACCGAGCATCCCGACGGCATGGACCAGCAGGGGCCGGGCTTCCCTGCCGCTCGTCGCCTTGTAGAACGGACTCCAGTCGAATTGATCGCTTGTTGGTCTGTTGTCGTCCGATTCCGTGCCGCTCATGCATGCTCCTGACGCTACGTTCGGCAAAACACATCCGTGCTCCATCAGCAGTCGCGAGCGTTCAAGCTCCCGTCGATACTCCGGCCAATCCGGGCCAGCGCAGCCCCTGGCGTCATCCGGGAATGGACGGCAAGTCGAGCCCATGCTCGCGGGCGCACGCGATGGCGTCCTCATAGCCGGCGTCGGCGTGGCGCATGACGCCGGTGGCCGGGTCGTTCCAGAGCACGCGGCCGATGCGCTCGGCGGCCTCGTCGGTGCCGTCGCAGACGATCACCATCCCGGCGTGCTGCGAGAAGCCCAGGCCAACGCCGCCGCCGTGATGGATCGAGACCCACGTCGCGCCGGACGCCGTGTTCAGCAGCGCGTTGAGCAGCGGCCAGTCGGAGACGGCGTCGGAGCCGTCGCGCATGCCCTCCGTCTCCCGGTTCGGGCTCGCGACGGAGCCGGAGTCGAGGTGATCGCGCCCGATGACGACCGGCGCCTTCAGCTCGCCATTCTTCACCATCTCGTTGAAGGCCAGCCCCAGCCGGTCACGGTCGCCGAGCCCGACCCAGCAGATGCGCGCCGGGAGTCCCTGGAAGTGGATGCGCTCGCGGGCCATATCGAGCCACTGGTGCAGGTGCGGGTCGTCCGGGATCAGCTCTTTCACCTTCGCGTCGGTCTTGTAGATGTCCTCCGGGTCGCCGGAGAGCGCCACCCATCGAAACGGACCGACGCCGCGGCAGAAGAGCGGCCGGATGTAGGCCGGGACGAAGCCGGGGAAATCGAACGCATTCGTCACGCCCTCCTCGAACGCCATCTGGCGGATGTTGTTGCCGTAGTCGACGGTCGGGATGCCCATCGCGTGGAAGTCCAGCATCGCCTGGACGTGGACGGCCATCGACTTCTTCGCCTCACGGCTGACGGCGGCCGGGCGGCGCTCCTGCGCCTCTTTCCACTGCTCGACGGTCCAGCCGATCGGGAGATAGCCGTGCGCCGGGTCGTGCGCGGAGGTCTGGTCGGTGACGCCATGGGGGCGGACTCCGCGCCGGACAAGCTCCGGCAGGATTTCGGCGGCGTTGCCGAGCAAGGCGATCGAGCGCGCCTCACCCTTCGCAGTGGCCTCCTCGATCATTCCCAGGGCGTCGTCGAGATCGGCCGCCTGGACGTCGACGTACCCGGTGCGCAGGCGCATGTCGATCCGGCTCTGCTGGCACTCGATCGCGAGCATCGACGCCCCGGCCATCGTCGCGGCGAGCGGTTGGGCGCCGCCCATCCCGCCGAGCCCGGCGGTGAGGATCCACTTGCCGGACCAGTCGCCGTCGTAATGCTGCTTGGCCATCTCGACGAAGGTCTCGTACGTGCCCTGGACGATGCCCTGGCTGCCGATGTAGATCCACGACCCGGCCGTCATCTGGCCGTACATCATCAGCCCCTTGCGGTCGAGCTCGTGGAAGTGCTCCCACGTCGCCCAGTGCGGAACGAGGTTGCTGTTCGCGATGAGGACGCGCGGCGCGTTCTCATGCGTGCGGAAGACGCCGACCGGCTTGCCGGACTGGACGAGCAGCGTCTCGTCTGTCTCCAGCTCGCGGAGGGTAGCGACGATGCGATCGAACGCCTCCCAGTTGCGCGCGGCCTTCCCGATGCCGCCGTAGACGACGAGGTCCTCCGGGCGCTCGGCGACGTCCGGATCGAGGTTGTTCATCAGCATCCGGAGCGGCGCCTCGGTGAGCCAACTCTTCGCTGTCAGCTCAGTGCCATGCGGCGCGCGGATAGTGCGGGTTGTAGGTGTCGTGGCCATGTGCGGGCTCCTTGTTTTCGTACACCCGGCCCTTGTGGCCGGGTTACGGAGATTAGCCAGCAACCTCTGGCAGGATGCCGTGGGCCGGGGCGAGGATCGCGCCCTCGCGCACGAGATCGATCGCGGCGTCGATGTCCGGCGCGATATACCGGTCGTCTTCCAGATAGGGGATCTCCCGGCGCACAAGAAAACGCACCTCCTCGAGGATCTCGCTTGACGGCAGCGGCAGATGAAAATCGCACCCCTGCACAGCGGCGAGCAGCTCGATCGCGATGATCGCCTGCGCGTTCCGGATCATCGGCAACAGCCGCCGCGCGCCATGGGCGGCCATCGAGACATGATCCTCCTGATTCGCCGACGTCGGGATGCTGTCGACACTGGCCGGGGTCGCCCGTTGCTTGTTTTCGGAGACCAGCGCGGCGGCCGTGACCTGCGGGATCATGAAGCCGGAGTTCAGGCCCGGCTTCGGTGTCAGGAACGCCGGCAGCCCGGAGAGCGCGGGGTCGATCAGCATCGCGACGCGTCGCTCGGCGAGCGACCCGATCTCGCAGATGGCGAGCGCCAGCATGTCCGCCGCAAACGCGACCGGCTCGGCGTGGAAGTTGCCACCGGAAAGGGCGACATCCCCGTCCCCGTTGCCGGTGAAGATCAGGGGGTTGTCGGTGACGCCGTTCGCCTCGGTCTCCAGCGTCGCGGCCACGTGCCGGAGCAGGTCCAGCACGGCGCCCATCACCTGCGGCTGGCAGCGCAGGCAGTACGGGTCCTGGATACGCTCGTCGTTCTCGCGATGCGACTCGCGGATGGCGCTCCCGGCCATCAGCTCCCGCAGCGCGTCGGCCGCCTCGATCTGGCCGCGGTGCCGGCGCAACTCGTGGATGCGCGGGTCGAACGGCGTGTCGGATCCCTTCGCCGCTTCCGTGGCCAGCGCGCCGGTGACGAGCGCGCACTGGTGCAACCGCTCAGCCTCGAACAGAGCCGCCAGCGCGTGGGCGGTGGAGAACTGCGTGCCATTGAGCAGCGCCAGCCCCTCCTTCGGGCCGAGCTCCAGCGGCTGCGATGCTCGGCAAGGAAGAGCGCCTCGCTGGCGTGCCGGCGACCGGTCGGCGTGAAGACATCCCCCTCCCCGATCATCGCCGCCGCCATATGTGCCAGCGGGGCGAGATCGCCGGAGGCGCCGACCGAGCCCTGCGCCGGGATGACGGGGATGATGTCGTGCCGGAGCATCGTCTCCAGCATGCGCACCGTCTCCAGCCGCACGCCGGAGACGCCCTGCCCGAGATTGGCCATCTTCAGCGCCATCATCAGCCGCACGATCGGCTTCTCGACCGGCTCGCCGGTGCCGGCGGCATGCGAGAGGACGATGTTGCGTTGCAGGCGGGCGAGGTCCGCCGCCGGGATGCGGACGCTGGCGAGCTTGCCGAACCCGGTGTTGACGCCGTAGACCGGCTCACCCCGCGCGACGATGCGGGCGATCGCCTCCGCCCCCGCCTCGATCCGCGGATAGGCGGACTCGTCCAGCCTGGGCGTGACACCACGATAGATATCGCGCCACTGGGACAGCGTGACCGCTCCCGGCGTGATGGGGATCGTGCCGATCGTCCTCATGGCCGGGCCCCGGAACGTAGGGGCATAGGACCTTGTGTCCTCCCGCTTGCGCGCCGGGTCGAGAGGACACAAGGTCCTCCCCTACGGAATGTCTTCACGTCTTCGTCCCCCTCCAGACGCGAGCATGGAGCGGATTCGCCCCGATGCGGTAGACGAGCTCGGCCGGGTCATCGATGTCCCAGATGGCGAAGTCAGCCCACTTCCCCATCTCGATCGTCCCCGTCTCGTTCTCCATCCCAAGTGCCCGTGCGGCCACCCGGGTGGACCCGGCGAGGCACTCCTCGACCGTCATCCCGAACAGCGTCGCGGCCATGTTCATCGCCAGTAGCAGCGACGTCAGCGGTGAGGTGCCAGGGTTCGCGTCGGTCGCAACTGCCAGTGGCACGCCGTAGCGCCGAAACAGCTCGATCGGCGGCGCCTGCGTCTCGCGCAGGAAGTAGTACGCCCCGGGCAGCATCACGGCGACGGTCCCCGCCTCGGCCATTGCGCGGACGCTCTCCTCGCTGCTGTATTCGAGATGATCAGCCGAGAGCGCGCCGTAGCGAGCCGCGAGCGCGCCGCCACCAAGGTCGGAGAGCTGGTCGGCGTGAAGCTTGACCGGCAGACCGAGCGCGACGGCGGCATCGAAGACCCGCGCGATCTCCTCCGGCGAGAAAGCGACGCCCTCGCAGAAGCCGTCGACGGCGTCCGCCAAACCCTCCTCCGCGACGCGCGGCAGCATCTCCAGCACCGCCTCGATCTGGGCGCCAGTGTCACCGTTCGCCTCAGGCGGGACCGCGTGAGCGCCGAGGAACGTCGTGCGGATCGTCACCGGGCGCTCGTCCCCAAGCTGGCGGGCGACGCGGAGCGACTTCCGCTCGTTCGGCAGATCCAGCCCGTAGCCGGATTTCACCTCGACGGTCGTGACCCCTTCGGCGATCAGATCGTCAAGCCGAGGGAGCGTTTGCCGCAGGAGCTCGTCGTCCGACGCCTCGCGCAGCTGGCGCACGGAGGAGACGATGCCGCCGCCGGCGCGGGCGATCTCCTCATAGCTGGCCCCTTCGAGGCGTAGCTCGAACTCCCGCGCCCGGTTCCCGGCCCAGACGAGGTGCGTGTGGCAATCGACCAGCCCGGGAGTGACCCAGCGGCCGTCAAGATCCGTCACCGGGGCATCGCTCGGAGGCAGGTCGGCATCCGCGCCGACCCATGCCACTCGTCCGGCGCGCACGGCGATCGCACCCGGCTCGATCGACACCGAGGCCTTGCTGCGCGGACGCCATCGTCGCGATGCGCGCGTTACGCCAGACATGGTCAAATGGCGTTCCCGAGGTCACCAGATCGTGCCCCTTCCCAACGTCTCTTCGTTCCGGTCGTTGTTATCGCGATGGTACATCATGCGTTCCCGCGCGGCGCACGCGATATTGACACGAAACGAGATCCGGCGACGCTTGTCGGTAACGGGCTTCGGAAACAGGCACAGGAAAGGGTAATCAACGTGAGAATCTATGTATCAGTCGACATCGAGGGCATCAGCGGGGTTGTCCACGCGGACATGATGATGCCCGGGCAGACGGAATACGGCCGCGGCCGCATGCTGATGACGAAGGACGCCAACGCCGCGATCGAGGGGCTGGTCCAGGCGGGGGCGGACGACATCCTCGTCGCCGACGGCCATGGCCCGATGCGCAACCTGTTGATCGAGGAGCTGCACGAGGCCGCCGCGCTGATGACCGGTACCGGCGACGCCCGCGAGGCATGCCAGCTGGAGGGCGCGGATAGCGGATCGTTCGACGCGGCCGTGTTCGTCGGCTACCACGCGATGGCGCGAACGATGAACGCGATCCACCCGCACACCATCGCCGGGGCGGTCGTCAGCGAAATCCGCATCAACGGCCGGCCGCATGGAGAAACGGGCATCAACGCCGCCGTGCTGGGCTCGATGGGCATCCCGACGATCATGGTCACGGGCGACCAGGCGCTGGTCAAGGAAGCGCGGGACTTCCTTGGCGACGGGGTCGAGACGGTGCAGGTCAAGGAGGCGCGCGGCCACAACGCCGCGATCTGCCGTCCGCTGACAGGCGTGCTACGCGGAGATCACCGAGGCGGCGCAGCGAGCGGCGGCGAAGATCGGCGAGATCCAGCCGTACACCGTTGACGGCCCGTGGACGCTGGAGGTCGACTTCAACACCATGGCGCAGTGCAACCGGGCATCACGCACCGCGAACGTCGAGCGGGTCAGCGCGCTGGGCTGCGTGGTGCATGGCGATTCGCCGTGGGAGCAGTACCAGGCGCTGTGGGCAGCGTTGCGCTCGGCGCTGTACGAGCCGGCGGTGTGGCTGAAGTAGCGTAGCCGCTGCGAGTCGCAAGAAGGAATCACGGTAGCGGAGCGACTTGCGACCGGAGAACGCGACACCGAGAGAGCCGTCTCAGGGGCCGTAATGTCCTCTTCCCACGGTGTCACGGATAGCCGTATCCAGCCCACTGGAGGACATTGCGGCGCTTCCGTGCGGACACTGTACCCGGACGTCACCGCAAGTCCTCCGCTGCGGCCCGTTCACTGAACGAAGGGTGGCTCGATGACCACATCGCTGGACGTCTTCGTCGTTTCCGGGGTCGGAGTGGACACGATCGTCCGCGTCCCGACGCTCGACCTCCCGCGCGTCGACTCGATGCTCGTACCTCCGATCCAGCGCTATGTCGGGCATTCCGGCAACGGCGTCGCGCTCGGCTGCCAGGCGCTGGGACTGCGGACGGCGTTCGTCGACATGATCGGCGACGACCCGGAAGGCGCGCTCGTGCGCAAGTCGTACCGCGAGAAGGGATTGGAGTTCGGGTACACGACGCACCCGGCCGGAACGCGGCGATCGGTCAATCTCGTCGATCCGGAGGGCCGGCGCATGTCATTCTTCGACGGGCGACAACCGAACGACGCGGTCCCCGAAGCGTCGCTCTGGCGCGACGGCATCGCCCGGGCGCGGCATGTCCACGTCTCGATCATGCCGTGGGCGCGGCATGCGCTGGCGGACGCGATCGCCGCCGGGACGCCGACATCGACTGACCTGCACGACTGGGATGGCACGAATCCGTACCATCACGATTTCGCCTACGGGGCGGACGTGGTCTTCACTTCGGCGACGGCCCTCGGGGATCGCGTCGAGGACGTTCTCCACGACATCCTCGCACGGGGGCGTGCCAAGGTCGCCGTGGCGACGGAGGGCGAGCGTGGGAGCCGGCTGGCGGTCCGCGGCCAGCCGATCCGGCATATTCCCGCGGTCAGGTTCCCCGATCGGCCCATCGTGGACAGCAACGGGGCAGGCGACAGCTACGTGGCGGCGTTCCTGGCGACCATGATCCGTGGTGGGACATATGAGGAGGCGGCCTCTGCCGGGTCGATCGCGGGAGCATACGCGTGCGGCACCGAGGGCACGCACACGAGCTTTATCGACCGCGACCAGCTAGCGCGGGAGATGAGCAAACGGCGGTCATAGCAACCGGCGCCCCGCCGCCTCCCCGGCCGCTCCCTGATCGTCGCGGATCTCCTGCCCTTTCAATGGCCCACCCAGGACCGCGCTGATGTAGCAAGCGTCGAACGACCCGGCGGTCAGTGGCAGGACGCTCCACAAGAGCAACGCAAGACCCCACCATTCGTCGCGGAACGTGACACCGACGATGAGGAACATGGCGCCCGCCACGACCCGGAAGGCGCGGCCGGACTCCCCATTCAGCCATGCCGAGAAGGTGGTCTGGTTGAAGCGTGTGGCGAATCCCATGGTCTCCTCCAGATTCACAGTTATGTCAGGACGACTGTGCATGGAGGATACAGGAACCGCGCGGGTTTCGGAAGTAGGGTGTCGCTGGCTGCCCGGCAACACCCCACCACGGCATGCTACGGACGACTTCGGCTCAACAGTGCCGCGCCCCAACCGGCCACGATCGAGACATGGCCGAGCAGGTCCACCAGGTGCACTGGCCGGATGCGGCGGCGCGCAAGATTCACCGTTTCGAGACCGACCATCGCGGCACTGGAGCCGATCGCGATCTGGGCGATCTCCGGGGTGATGCGGTTCGTGGCAGCGGCCCGCGCGATGCTGGAACCGGTCACGCCGAACATCAGCGCAATACCGTCCATCAGCCATTGGTCATGCTTCGGGCCCATCACCGCCGCATGGCTCCGGCGGCCCAGCAGCGGCCAGGCGCATCCCAACAGGAGATGCGCGCTGGCGGTGAACCATGCCCACGACCGCAGGCGAGATTGGGTAGCGTGGTCTATCAGCGATCCTCGCTCGATGCATCCATCGCGATCTCCAACGCATCGGCCCCATGCGGCATCCACATCGGCAGCGGTCGGGCCGCGAGGCGCGTCGGCGCGTCATCGAGAACGACCGTTTCCCCCGTCTCGGCGGAGTGCAATGCCTTCGTGATGAGCTCCATGCCGCGGATGCTCTGGGCGAGCGTCCCGACCACCGGCGCGCCGTGGGTGACAGCCTCATGGAAGTTTTGGAACTCACCGATGTAGCCGCCGTCCTGGTCCGGGAAGTCGTAGACCGCTGTCTTCTTCGACCGGTGTAGCTCGACGCGCTTGTTCTTCACGCTGAGTACGCCCTCCGTGCCGTAAACCCGCATCTCGTTCTCCTCTTGCGGGATCGCCAGCTCCGGATAGATCGCGGCGTAGGTTCCGATCGCCTCCGAGACAAAGCGCATCGTCACCACGAGGTCGGACGGACCACCGTGCGTGCTGTTGGCGTCCTGCGTCTCCGCCGCGAGGCGCGCAACATCGCCCATGATCATGCGGATCTTTGCGGTGTGATGGACACCACCGTCGAGATGCGGTCCGCCCCGGTAAGCGCCCTGCCAGCGCCACGGCGTGCTGGAGAACGAGTCCTCGCGTGGGACAAGTTGATAGGCCTCGCGGTAGGCCATCATGTGGACGCGGCCGATCTCACCGCGCTCGACCAGATGCTTTGCCCACCGCACATCGTCGCGGTAGAAGTAGTTCTCCGCGATCAGCAGGACCTGCTCCGGATGCGCGTCCGCGGCGGCCAGAAGCTCGTGCGCGTCCGGCTCGTCGGGTCCCGGCGGCTTTTCCGAGATCACATGCTTGCCGGCCTCCAGCGCATGGCGTGCCACCTCCGCCTGCAGCGGAATCGGAAGCGAGACGAGGATGGCGTCGACGTCGTCGCGCGCCAGCAACTCCTGGTAGTCGGCCGTCCAGTCGTCCATAGATGCGCCCGAATAAGACGCGAAGTGCGCGGCGTGGTCGCGGTCGATGTCGCAGAAGGCGGCCACGGTGAAGCGGTCGCCGAGGGCGGTCAGCGCCGGCCAGTGAAGCTTCTCGACGGCGAGGCCGGTGCCGATGATGCCGAGGCGGATGGTCGTGTCGGTCATGAAGCGGGCGTCCTTCTATCGTGAGGGAGGCGCGTATCAGCGCCCCGGTCCAGCGGGTCGTATGCGACCGGTGTTCACACGATCTGTGCCGTGACGCCGCGAAAACAAGCCGAAGCGACATAGGGGAACCGCGGCACGCCGTTTGGCGTCTTTTCCTGTGGCCGGGGCGATGCCACTGCCCTCCGCCGGGACCCAGGGACCTCATCACACCAACCGACGCAGCGAAACGCGCCCGTACCAAGCGAGGTCGCCCTGTGTCACGAAACCCGGGAGATCGCACTTTGAACGTCACCGCTTCCATTCCCTCGACCCAGTCCCTGCCGTTCAGCGCGGAGGCCCTTGATGCGCTCCGCGCCACCCTGCACGGCGACGCCTTCCTGCCGGACGACGACGGCTATGCCGGCGCGATCGCCGCATGGTCGCTGCTTGTGCGCCATACGCCGTACCTGGCCGTCATGCCAGTCTCGGACGACGACATCGCCGCGACCGTCGCCTTCGCCGCCGCGCACGACTTGCCGGTGGGCGTGATGGGGTCGGGTCATGGACAGCCCGTGCCCTGTGGGGGCGGGATCCTGATCAACACCTCGCTCATGCGCGGCGTCGAGATCGACCCGGAGACGCGCACCGCCCGCGTGGAGCCCGGCGCGAAGTGGGCGGACGTCATCCCGATGGCCCAGCAGCACGGTTTGGCCCCGCTCAACGGCTCATCCTCCGATGTCGGCGTCGTCGGCTACACGCTTGGTGGCGGGCATGGCTGGATGACGCGCAAATATGGCCGCGCGGCGGATTGCATTGTTGCGGCGGAGCTCGTCACCGCCACGGGCGAGCAAATTCGCGTGACCGAGGCGTCGCATCCCGAGCTGCTCTGGGCGCTGCGTGGCGGAAGCGGCAACTTCGGCGTGATCACCGCGCTGGAGTTTGGGCTGGTGCCGGTGACCGAGGTCTATGGCGGCGCGGTCATGTACCCGTTGGGCGACGCGGCGACCGTGCTGCGCGCGTTCAGCGCATGGAGCCCCTCCCTGCCGGCGGAGATCACCGCCAGCGTCGGGTTCATGCGTTTCCCGCCCCTGCCGCAGTTGCCGCCGCAGCTCCAGGGTGCCGCGGTTGTCGTCGTGCGCGCCTGCGCCATCGGCGACCTCGTCACGGGTGCGGAGCTGATCGCGCCGATGCGCGACCTTGGCGCGCCACTGATGGATACCTTCGGTAACCTGCCCTACGCGGCGATCGACAGCGTTAGCATGGATCCGGTCGACCCGATGCCGTTCCGGGCGACGACGATGGTGCTGCGCGACCTGGACGATGCGACGATCGACGCGCTGCTCGCGGTGGCCGGGCCGGACGTCGATACGCCGGTGATGATGATCGATGTCCGCGATCTGCGCCCGGCACCGGGCGGGGCGAACGGGTGCGAGTCGGACCCGCGGGCGCGCATCGACGGGCTGGCGCTCTACGCCATCGCCGTCCCGCACGATCCGGCGATGGTGCCGGACCATCGACGCCGCGCTGGCGGCCATCCGCGAGACGCTGGCGCCTGTCACGAGCGAGCGCGTGATGCTGAACTTCCTTGGCGATGGAGACCAGGGCGCCGAGCGGACCCGCGCCGCGTTCCCGGCCGAGGCATGGGAGCGGCTCAGCGCCATCAAGCGGCAATACGACCCGGAGAACCGGTTCCGCTTCAACCACAACATCGCGCCAACGGGCGAGTAGACCGTTTTCGCAAGGCCTGAGAGCCGCCCACGATTCCCTCATCGTGGGCGGCTCTCGTCCATACGCCCAAGGTTATTCGCTACCCGAGCTCGAAGCTGGTGACGCCCCAAATCCGCGCCAGGTCCAGCTCGGGACGCGGCCCCGCGTACATGCGCGCCGTCTCAAAGACCGGCTGCATGCCCCGCTGCTGCGCCGCCCGATTCGCGATCGTGTTCGGCTCGGGAACATCGAGGAAGACCGGCTCTCCCGGAACGGAGGCCATCAACCCGTCGAGCAGCCGCTCGCCCGTCGCCTGGTCATCAGCGAATAGCGGACCGATCTTGTAACCCTCGGCGCACGGCCGCAGCAGTCCCCACCCTCGCAGCTCGCCATCCTCCAGCACGCAGAGGCGCGTTGCCTCCGGCTGGGCGATCCACTGACGCAGGAATCGCGTGCGGTCGGCCTCGAAAGTCCGCGTATCATACCTGGCGACCATGTCGAACGGGAGCGCGTCCATATCCACCAGTCCCGGCACCGGTTCGCCGCCTCCGACGCCCTCATACCGCGCGTTCGCCCAGGCGAGAACGAACCCCGAACGGGCGTAGTTCGGCTGCTGGTCCGGAACGCCATCAAGTCCCACGGTGCGCTGGCCGGCGTGGGCGAGACCCGCGTTCCAGACACGCAGCCCATATCCGTTGCCGCGCAGATCGGGTCGACAGATGTAGAACCCGAGGAATGCGAAGGCGTCTCCGTATCGCACGACGCTGACGATCGCGGCCGGCTCACCGTCGTGCAGCGACACAAGGAAGCCGTCAGGGTCAGCGGCATGGAAGATGGCCGCGTCGTGTCGCCCCGGGTTCCATCCCTCGTGACGCGCCCATTCGGTGGCGAGATGTGCCTCGCTCGCCTGGAGCCGCCGAACCGATCCCGGCTCGTTCATACAGGTTGTTCCTTCGCGTGATGTGGTTTGTTGATGTGGACCCAGTGGAAAGCCATCATCGCACAAACGCCTATCCGGTCATCACCGGAACGACATGGCCCTGGGCACATATGTGCCCAGGGCTCTGAGGAACGTATCACTTCGCCCGAGAGCCCTAGTCGACGTCCGGGCGGGGATCCGGGCTGGTGAAACCATCGCGGTTCGGCATCACGACCTGGGGCAACGTGTCCTGGTCGATCACCTGGTTCTCGTCGATGATCCCGTTCGCCCAGAGCACCCATGCGGTCAGCGCGTAGTACTCGTCGTCGGTCAACGTCTGCGGCGCGCTGGCCGGCATCGCGCGACGGATGAAGTCAAACACCGACGTCGCGTAGGGCCAGTAACTACCGACCGTCTTGACCGGCTTGTCGGAGTCGAGCGTACCCATGCCGCCGACGAGCGCGGGTGCGTACTCGGTGCCCTCACCCTCCGCACCATGCCAGGCAGCGCCGTATTGCTGGAAGAGGCGCTTGCCATCCTCGACCGTTCCACTCCCCGGTGGGAGTCCCGTCCCATCCGGCTTCACATCGATATTCCACCCGGCGATCTCTTCCTCGGTCGCTGGCTGGCCAAAACCATAGTGCTGTCCATTAGCCCCAGGCACTGGTCACCTCCCCATTCTCATCAACGGACCAGGTCTTGATCCCATTCATATGGTAGGTAGAGTTGACGCCCCGGACGTCGACCAACGCCTGTATGGTCGGCTGGACGTAGCCGGTCTCGTCTGTGCAGCGACTTTGGAGTCGGGCCGGAGAACCGTCCCACTCCCACGGGAACCGGAAACGAGTGAGGGCGATCGGCCGCACCGGTTCCTGAAGCTCGGCATCCTGCCAGGTCTCACCACCATCGAGGGATACCTCGACTTTCGTGATGCTCCCCCGCCCTGACCATGCGAGGCCGGTGATCTCGTAGAACCCCGCGCCGTCGAGCTTATGGCCGCCGGACGGTCGAGTGATGACCGACTTCGCCTCCATGACGAAGGTGAACTGGCGAGCCGTGCCGTCGGGCATCAGGTCGGTGTACTTCGAGGTCTCCTCGCGCGTCTCCCATGGGCCATCGCCGACCTCGAGGCGGCGAAGCCACTTGATGTTGCTGTTGCCCTCCCATCCCGGAAGCACGAGCCGCAACGGATAGCCCTGCGCTGGGCGCAACGCCTCGCCGTTCATGGCGTAGGCGAGCAGGGCGTCGTCCATCGCCTTCTCCATCGGGATGCTGCGGTCCATGCCGGCCGCGTCCGCCCCCTCGGCGAGGATCCACGTTGCGCTCGGGTCGACCCCGACTTCTTCCAGCACGGTCTTGAGCGGCACACCTGTCCACTCGGTCTGGCTGAGCAGGCCGAACCCGGCCTGGACGGTGTCCGCAATCCTGTCCTCTTGCCACTCGCTGCCCGAGTTCCCGGAACATTCATGGAAGTGGATGACGGAAGTAGAGGGGAACCGCTTGATGTCGTCCATCGTGTAGATCATCGGGGTAGAGACCATACCATGCACCATAAGACGGTGTTCGGCAGGGTCGAGCTCAGCCCGTCCGGCATGGTGCCGCTCGAAGAAGAGACTGTTCGGCGTCATCGTGCCATACAGGTCTGCCAGTGGCGTCCGGCTAGAGGTCGAGCTTGGCAGGCGAACGACCCCGTGCTCGTGCACCGACCGCACGCCGTATTCAGAGGGCTCGGGTCCCCAGGACGTCATCGAGGGGGGAATGTTCGGCGGCGGCGCGGACCCCTCCATCGGCTCCTCTACCCAAGGGGAATACTCGTCATCGTATCCCTCGACCGGCGTACCATCTATCACGCCGTCCGCCGGTGGCGTCGCCTGCATGGCCGCCGCCTCGCCAGTCGCCGGAATCGTCATCCCCGCGCCCGCGACCGCCGCCGCGCCACTCCACTGCATGAAGTTACGCCGATTGACCCGCATCTGTTCGTCTGTGTCTGGATGTGATTCAGCAGCCTCCTGCGGGGATACCCGATCCGGTTTCTTCGCTGTCACGCCGGTTCCCTTTCCGCTGATGCGTTCCGCACGACGTCCTGACGACCTTCACGCGCGGCTATGGGAAAACAAACGCCACTATGGGGACTGATACGGCCAACATCAGTCCCCGACGCTTCTTAAATGAAGCCTCACTCTGGCCCCATTCTAGGGCGCCGGGAGAAGCTGTCAAGACATTCCCGGCACAGGGTGCGCTTATGTAAGGAGCGTCACGCCCACTGCGAAGAGGGCGAGCCCACCGACCAGCAGCGCCAGCTCGGTCGCCAGCGGATTCTTGCGGAAGGTGCGAATGAGCGAGAGGTTCGTCGCGCTATGGACGACGGCGGTCGCGATCGCGGCCCAGAGGCTCCACGCGACGACGAACGTGAAGCCAATGTGCAGCGCCGTCGCGCCGATCCGCTCCACAACGCCGAGCCACGGACCGGTCTCGCGGATCATGCCCTGCGCCTCGAGCATCTGCCGCGCCTGCATCGCCTCCGGATCCGTCCGGCGCATCAGCGAGAGTGTCAGGAAGCCGGTCACCGTGGTGTACAGCACCTCGACGGCGGCCCAGCCAACGCCGATCGCCGCCGCGTCGGAGAACGAGCGGCCGACGAGGACCAGCAGCAGCAGGCGCACGCCCTCCTCCAGCGGTCCGGACGAGCCAACGATGATGTTCTTGACACGATCATCGTCCCGCAGCGTCTGCGAGAGGATCGCCGCCAGCGGTGCGCGCAGCATCAACGCGCCGACCCAGCCGAGCGCGCCGAAGCCGAGCGTCGACCATTCCAGGTCCGCCCCAAGCCGCGACAGCACGACCGCGAACCCGACCGGCACCAGCAGCGCCAGCGGCGTCGCGAGCATCGTGTTGCGGCGTAACGCTTCATAGCGGAGCATATCCGCCCCCTGGTCTGTCATCGTCGTCTCCATACCCTGGTCTCCCTGTCGCTCGTGTCGAAACGGGATCCTCTCCCGTCACTTTCGCGACAAGCGTAACGGGAACCCGTTTCGCGTTCCCTCCGTCTTAAGGCGGGGACGCATATCCGCCATATATCGCCGCAGGAAATCCACCCATCCGACGACGTTCCGCCGCAGGCTGCCCGGCAGACTGGAGACAGGCCAGAACCGAGGCCGCAGAGAGCCGAAACGTCCGGAGCGATCCGTCCATGAACCACCCGATCCGCGTCCTGCTCGTCGATGACCAGCCCACGATCCGCCAGGGCCTCCGTATGCACCTCTCCTGCACCGCCGATATCGCGGTGGCCGGGGAAGCCTGCGACGGCGCGGCCGCCATCGAGCTGGCGAGCGAGCTGGCGCCCGATGTGGTGGTGATGGACGTCTCGATGCCGGGCATGGACGGGGTCGAGGCCACCCGCCTCATCCACGCTGCCGGCGGTCCGGCGGTCGTGATGCTCAGCCTCCAGGACGACGCCGCCTCGCGTGCCCGGGCGATCGATGCCGGGGCGACCGCGTTCGTCTCCAAGAACGAGGCGAACGGCCACCTGGTCGACGCGATCCGCCGCGCATCGACGCGCGGGAATGCCGGGTCGGCCATTCACCGCATACCTCGACGGGCGCCTGAGTACGCCCGGGGACCCAATCGCTATCCGCCGTCACCGTTTGTTGTTCGACCCAGGGAGAGTAAAACGATGTTCTCGAAGCTGTTCCGATCCGACCGCGCCGCTCTCGACGCCACGCCTGAGAGTGACCTGATCATCCAGGCCCAGCAGGTCGTCAAGACCTATCACACCGGGTCCGACGCGTTGCAGGCCCTGCGCGGCGTCGACTTTTCCGTCTCGCGCGGCGAGATGGTCGCCGTCATGGGGCCATCCGGCTGCGGCAAGACAACGCTGCTGAACTGCCTCTCCGGTCTCGACGAGGTCTCCTCCGGCCGCATCTGGCTGGAAGGCAAGGACCTCGCGACGATGAAGGACCGCGAGCGCACCGATTACCGCGCCCGCCGCATGGGCTTCATCTTCCAGGTCTACAACCTCCTGCCGGTGCTCTCCTCGGTGGAGAACGTCGAGCTGCCGCTGCTCGTCTCCGGCACCAAGCCGTCGGTCGCGCGGGAGCGCGCGATGGCGGCCCTGGAGACGGTCGGCCTCGCCGACTGGGCATCGCACCGCCCGGCGGAGCTTTCCGGCGGCCAGCGCCAGCGCGTCACCATCGCGCGGTCGCTCGTCAACGACCCGGCGATCATCTGGGCCGATGAGCCAACCGGCGCGCTCGACTCCCGCACCGCGCAAGAGATCATGGACCTTATGCGCAAGCTGAACGAAGAGCAGGGCCTGACACTCGTGATCGTGACCCACGATCCGGCGATCGGCGCCCAGACCGACCGCATCGTCCGCATGCGCGACGGCGAGATCGACCACGCCGCGATGGCGGCCGTGACCCCGATCGACGCCGACACTGACGAAGGCATGGTCGCCGACTAGGGACATCCTCCGTACACCCGCCCCTCGTGGGCGGGTTCCCGCAAATCGACCCGCCCACGAGGGGCGGGTGTACGAGATCATGAGGAGCACATCATCCATGCAAGAAATCTTCGGTCTCCCGATGTCCACGATCCTGGTCGTCCTGGTCGGGATCCTCACGCTCTGCCTCGGCTCCGTCGCGGTCATCGCCCTGCGCCGACCCGTCCTCTTCAAGCTCGGCGTGCGCAACATCCCGCGCCGCCGCGCCCAGTCGACCCTGATCGTCACCGGCCTGATGCTCTCGACACTGATCATCTCCGCCGCGCTCGGCGTCGGTGACACGCTGAACCACTCGATCACCGCCGATGTCTACCGCCAGACCGGCCACATCGACGCCATCGTCCTCCACAGCCAGGACGCCGACGCCGACATCATGACCGGCATGATGGACACCATCAGCGACGATGCCCTGACGACCGTCGAGAAGACCTACGCCGATGATGACCGCGTTGACGGCATCATGCCGATGCTGGACGTCCGTGTCCCGGTCGTGAACGAGGCTGCCGGCCAGTCGGAGCCGTCCGTCGTGCTGACCGGTATCGACCCGGCCCGCGTTGATGCCTTTGGCGGCCTGCGCACGCCGGAGGGCGACACCATCGATTTCGCGGCGCTGCCGGATGGCCAGGTCGTGCTGGCCGAGAAGACCGCCGACGCGCTGGACGCCACGGTTGGCGACACCATCACCATCGTCTACAACAACGCCCCGACCGAGCTCGTCGTCGGCGCCATCGCCGAGGACTCCACCCTCGCCGGCTGGCGAGAGACCGCGCTCAGCATGGTCATGCCGCTGGACCGTCTCCAGGCGATGACCGGGCAGGAAGGCACGCTCACCGGCGTCTACATCTCGACCACCGGCGGCGTCCGCAACGAGGACACCGACACGGCCGCGATCATCGCCGACCTCGGCCCGGCCTTCGACGGACAGCAGCTGGGCGTGGCCGCCCTCAAGCAGGACGCGGTCGACAGCGCCGAGAGCATCTCCGGCCTGTTCACCTCGCTCTTCCTGGTCCTCGGGCTCTTCTCGGTCGCGGCCGGCGTGCTGCTGATCGTCCTGATCTTCACGATGCTCGCCGCCGAGCGCCGCGCGGAGATGGGCATGGCCCGCGCCATCGGCACCCATCGCCGCCAGCTCGTCCAGAAGTTCATCTCCGAAGGGCCACCTACGCGATCCTCGCCGGTATGGTCGGCGCGGCCCTGGGCGTGCTCGCCACCTACGGCATCGCCGCCGCGATGCGTGCCTTGCTCGGCGAGATGGTCCAGATCGAGCCGCAGGTGAGCCTCCGCAGCCTGGTCGTCGCCTACGCCCTCGGTATGGTCATCACCTTCATGACGGTCGTCGGCTCCTCGGTGAAGGTCAGCCGCCTGAACATCGTCGCCGCCGTCCGCGACCTGCCGGATGTGTCGGTCGCGACCCGCAAGAAGAGCGGGCTCGTCTGGGGCACCGTCTTCATTCTTCTGGGAGGCCTGTTGACCGTGCAGGGGCTCGGCTCGGACACCGCGTTCCCGTTCTACACCGGCATGAGCCTGCTCCCGCTCGGCATCGCCCGCATCGTCCGCTTCTTCGGCGCGCCGTCGCGGCTCGTCTACTCGCCTGGTCGGCATCGCCCTGCTGACGCTCTGGATGCTGCCGATGGACGTCGCCGAGAAGCTCTTCGGCACGCTCGACGGCGACATGGAGATGTTCTTCCTCTCCGGGATCTTCATGGTGATCGGCGCCACCGTGCTGATCGTCCATAACACCGACCTGCTGCTCGCCGGCGTTAGCCGCCTGGGCGGTCTCTTCCGCGGCACGCTGCCGGCCGTCCGCACCGCCGTCGCCTACCCTGGATCCGCTCCCGGCCGCACCGGCATGACGATCGCCATGTTCAGTCTCATCATCTTCTCGCTGGTGATGATGTCGACCATGAACGAGAACTACACGAACATGTACCTCGGTGACGACACGAACGCCGGCTGGCACGTCCGCACCGATACCTTCTCCGCCAACCCGATCGACGACTTCACCGGCACGATCGCCGCGAGCGGCGTCGACACCGACGGTTTCACCGCGGTCGGGGCGGTCACCAGCCCCTCGGCCTTTGCTTCGGATGCCCGAATGGCGCAAGCAGACGAATGGCGGCAGGTCGCCGTCAACGGCATGGACGCCGGGTTCATCGACGGCACATCCTTCAGCTTCGGGCAACGCGCCGTCGGCTATGACAGCGACGAGGCGATCGTCGAGGCACTGAAGACCGAGCCGAACGTCGCCGTCGTCACCTCCTGGCACCTCGGCGACAGCGGGGCCACCAGCGGCAACGGCCAGGACACGATGCTGAAGCTGGACGGCGTCACCAGCGACGACGACCGAGTTCGAGCCAGTCGAGGTCGAGCTGGCGCGTCCCGATGGCACGGTCGGCACCGTCAAGGTGATCGGCGTGATCGACGACACGATCAGCGTCCTCCACGGCCTCTACGCCAGCCAGGCGACCATCGACGCGATCTACCCGGAGACGATGACGACCTCGTACTTCGTCGCGCTGGACGACCCGGAGACGGCGACGGACGTGGCGCACGGCATCGAGGCGGCGCTCCTCTACAACGGCGCGCAGAGCACCTCGATCCGCGACGAACTGAAGGAATCGCAGCAGCAGGAGGCCGGGTTCCTCTACCTCGTGCAGGGCTTCATGGGCCTCGGGCTCTTCGTCGGGATCGCGGCCGTCGGCGTGATCGCCTTCCGCTCGGTCGTCGAGCGCCGGCAGCAGATCGGCGTCCTGCGGGCCCTCGGGTTCCAGCGCGGTCTCGTCTCGCTCTCGTTCCTGGTCGAGACGGCGTTCATCGTCGGGATGGGCGTGCTCTCCGGGGTAACGCTGGGCGTGGTCCTCTCGCGGAACTTGTTCACCGCCGACGCGGCGACGGAGAGCGCGGCCTTCACGGTGCCGTGGGCGATGATCACCGGCATCTCGGTCGCCACCGTCGCGATCGCCCTGCTGATGACCTGGATGCCACCTACGTATCGCGGCGGCGATGCGCGCCATGCTCGGCGACATGGTCCAGATCGAGCCTCAGGTCAGCCTGCGCAGCCTGGTCGTCGCCTACGCGCTCGGCATGGTCATCACCTTCATGACGGTCGTCGGCTCCTCGGTGAAGGTCAGCCGCCTGAACATCGTCGCCGCCGTGCGCGACTTGCCGGATGTATCGGTCGCGACCCGCAAGAAGAGCGGGCTCGTCTGGGGCATCGTCTTCATCCTGCTCGGCGGCCTGCTGACCGTGCAGGGGCTCGGCTCCGACACCGCGTTCACGTTCTACGCCGGCATGAGCCTGCTGCCGCTCGGGATCGCCCGCGTCGTCCGCTTCTTCGGCGCGCCATCGCGCCCTGTCTACAGCCTGGTCGGCATCGCCCTGCTGACGCTCTGGATGCTGCCGATGGACGTCGCCGAGAAGCTCTTCGGCACGCTCGACGGCGACATGGAGATGTTCTTCCTCTCCGGGATCTTCATGGTGATCGGCGCGACCGTGCTGATCGTCCACAACACCGACCTGCTGCTCGCCGGCGTCAGCCGCCTGGGCGGTCTCTTCCGCGGCACGCTGCCGGCCGTCCGCACCGCCGTGGCCTACCCGGGCTCCGTGCCTGGCCGCACCGGCATGACGATCGCCATGTTCAGCCTCATCATCTTCTCGCTGGTGATGATGTCGACCATGAACGAGAACTACACGAACATGTATCTCGGTGACGACACGAACGCCGGGTGGCACGTCCGCACCGACACCTTCTCGGCAAACCCGATCGACGACTTCTCCGGCACGATCGCCGCGAGCGGCGTCGACACCCACAACTTCACCGCCGTTGGCGCGGTCACCAGCCCCTCGGCCTTCGCCTCGGATGCCCGAATGGCGCAGGCGGACGAATGGCGGCAGGTTGCCGTCAACGGCATGGACGCCGGGTTCATCGATGGCACGGCCTTCAGCTTCGGGCAACGCGCCACCGGCTATGACAGTGATGAGGCGATCGTCGAGGCGCTGAAGACCGAGCCGAACGTCGCCGTCGTCACCTCCTGGCACCTCGGCGACAGCCAGGCCACCAGCGGGAACGGCCAGGACACGATGCTGAAGCTGGACGGCGTGACCAGCACGTCGACCACGTTCGAGCCGGTCGAGGTCGAGCTGGCGCGTCCGGATGGCACGGTCGGGACGGTCAAGGTGATCGGCGTGATCGATGACACGATCAGCGTTCTGCACGGGCTCTACGCGAGCCAGGCGACGATCGACGCGATCTACCCGGCCACGATGACGACCTCGTACTTCGTCGCGCTGGCCAACCCGGAAACGGCGACGGATGTGGCGCACGGCATCGAGGCGGCGCTCCTCTACAACGGCGCGCAGAGCACCTCGATCCGCGACGAGCTGAAAGAATCGCAGCAGCAGGAGGCCGGGTTCCTCTACCTCGTGCAGGGCTTCATGGGCCTCGGGCTCTTCGTCGGCGTCGCGGCCGTCGGCGTGATCGCCTTCCGCTCGGTGGTCGAGCGGCGGCAGCAGATCGGCGTCCTGCGGGCGCTCGGATTCCAGCGCGGGCTCGTCTCGCTCTCGTTCCTGGTCGAGACAGCATTCATCGTCGGGATGGGCGTGCTCTCCGGGGTGACGCTGGGCGTGGTGCTCTCGCGGAACATGTTCACCGCCGATGCAGCGGCGGACAGCGCGGCCTTCACGGTGCCGTGGGCGATGATCACCGGCATCTCGGTCGCCACCGTCGCGATCGCGCTGCTGATGACGTGGATGCCCTCACGCCAGGCCTCCCGTATCGCCCCGGCCGAAGCGCTCCGGTACGAGTAAGGTTCGGCGAAGCCTCGAACGCTGCAGCGCCTTCCATCTTGGAGAGCGTCCTTAAACCGAGAGACCGCACGCCGTTCCTCCATAAAACGGCGTGCGGTCGCTTGCCTGCCAGACGCTATTCGCGACCAGCAGGCGCGTCAGCAGAAATATACAGCTCCTCTATGGCACTACCCATCGTCGCAAATCCTGGCCAGTGAACCGCTGCAATTCCGTTGACGTCAGGCTCAAGACCAGGGCCAACGATATATGGTTTGACAAGCTGGATCGGAGTCTCGAAGTAGGCCCAAACGGCAGGAACATCCGCAACGAGGATGCGCTCCGCTTCCTTGAACATGTCGATGCGGGCTTCCTCATCCTCGAGAGACGTCGTCGCCTCGCGGACCAGTTGGTCGTATTCCTCGTTGCTCCATGGATGCCGCCCACCGGTGAGCCAGACGCCGAGCATGTTCGACGGATCGAAGTAGTCCATGCCGTAAGAGACCCACCCGAAGAGGATCTCGGTCGGCTTTGCATTCATCTGGTCGTAGAACGCCTGGCGGTCCATTGTCTGGAGCTCGACGTTGATGTTTAGGTGCTCATTGAGCATCGCCGCGTACGCCTGGGTGGTGGCCTCCTCGATGGGCACCGCCCCGCCGCGCACCGTCATGGTGAGGTCCGGGAATCCTTCGCCATCGGGATATCCAGCCTCCGCCAGCAGTTGGCGGCCAAGCTCGGGATCGAAGTTCTGGATAGTGGCAAGCTCGCCGGTGTTCGACGCCGGGAATCCGGGGGCCAGGAACGATGGAGCAGACCGCGCCTGACGGCCAAGGATTTGTTGCTGGATCGCATCACGGTCGATCACGTGGCTAAACGCCTGGCGAACCTTCAGATCGTCAAAGGGGGCCGTGTTCACGTCGAAGAAGAAGTAGAGACACGCGAAGTCACCGACACCCTGATAGATTTGCGCGGCTGTCTCCGGGTCGCCTTCCATGATCTGGAGTTCGGCCGGAGCCGGACGGTCCATGTAGTCGATCTGCCCCGCTTCGTAGAGCGTGAAGGCGGTGGCCGGCGCGGCCATCTTCACAATGATCTTCTGCAGAGCGATCTCCATGTCGCCGGTGTACTGATCGTTTCGCGTGTAAACGATCCGTTCATCACGCGCCCATTCCTCGAGCTTGAACGGACCGGAGCTTACGTGCGTATCCGGGTTGGTGTTATACAGCGGGCCGTGCTCGTCGAGCGCGGCAGCGGAGAGCGGCATCGAGTAAAGGAGCTTGGAGACGAGATACGGCGCAGGGTCAACCGTTTCGAAGATCACTTCGTACTCACTCTCTCCCTGCCGGACGCCGACCTCCTCGACAGGAACTTCCCCGGCGGCGGCTTCGGCGTAGTTCAAGAGGTTCCCACTCCAGAACCATGTGAAGTCCCACGCATGTTCGGGATCAGCCGAGTACTGGAATGTGCGGACGTAGTCTGCGGCCGTCACGGGGTTCCCGTCAGACCACATCAGCCCTTCCTGCAGCGTAAAGGTCCAGAGGGTGCCATCCTCGTTGCTGGACCAGTCGGTCGCGGCACCGGGAACGATCTCGAAGTCCTTGCTGAGCCGCACCAGTGGGATGCTGAAGAGATCAGCGACGCTTGGACGCTCATAGACTTGCTCGTAGAAATCGAGCACCTTCGAAAAGCCCGGATCACCAATGACCCGCAAGACTTGCTCCTCAGGAGCCGCCGCGTCTTCGGGAAGCGCGCCATCCTGGAAGACACTTTGCCCCGAATACGCAGTCATCGGCAGTGCACCGGCACCCTGGAACAGGCCCCCGACCGCAAGCCCGGCGACTGCGGCTGTGCCGCCTTTGAACGCGGATCTGCGTGTCAGCCTGCGTCGGAAGAACTCGGCATCCTGCGGTCGCATGGTGTGCAGGGTCTGGAGGAACGACTGTCTCTTATTCACCGGGCGTCTCCTTGCGCGCGGGCGGGAGGACGCTCCTCCACCCGTCTCGTGGTGGTCAATAGCGCTCGCTACGGCTAGTTCTGACGCGGGTCAAGGGCATCCCGCAGACCGTCTCCAACAAACGAGAAACTCAACATGATGATCGCGATAGCGGCCGTCGGGAAGAGGCCAAGATGCCAATACACCCTGACGTACGGCGCACTATCGGCGACCATCTTCCCCAACGAGGGCGTCGGTTCGTTGATCCCGATGCCGAGATAGCTGAGGCCAGCCTCCGCGAAGATAGCCGTAGGAATTGCGAGCGTGATGGCCACGATAACGGGTGCGACAGCATTCGGCAAGAGGTGGCGCATGGCGATGGACCAGTCAGTCGCGCCCATACTCCGCGCGGCCAAGACGAATTCCTGCTCGCGCAGCGTCAATAACTGGGCTCGCATGAGCCGCGCAAGCGTAAGCCAGCTCGTCAACCCGATGACGATGATGATGTTCCCCACACCAGAACCAAGCACGGTCATCAGGAAGATGGCGAATAAAAGACCCGGGAACGCGGTCATGACTTCGATGAGACGCATCACCCAAAAATCCGTCCAGCCACCGCGGAGACCGGCAGCCAGACCCAACGGGATCCCGATCGCACAAGCCACGCCGACAGCGGCGAAGCCAACGAGCAACGATGTGCGGGTTCCGTACATGACACGGGTCAGAAAGTCGTGGCCAATAGTGTCGGTCCCCATAGGGAACTCTCTGCTGGGGAACGTGTTCGCATCCATCAGGCTTGCTTGGGCATAGTGGGTCGGTGCCAGGAGCGGCGCGCCGAAGCCGAAGATAACAAGGAAGATGACCAGCACAAGTCCGACCACGGCAAGCCTCTGTCGTCGGAAGCGGCGCGCGGCGTAGTACAGGGCCGAATGTGTCTCCAGTCTCCTGGCGCCGGCTTCTGCTTTCAAAAGCGTCCTGGTGGTAGGTATGGCCATGCGACGAAACCCCTCCCTACCGTAACGATCCGCCACCAAGCCGGATCCGGGGATCAAGCGCGGTGTAGAGGATATCGGTGATGATGTAGACAACTCCCCACAGCAACGCGATCAACAGGACCAACGCCAGGATCATGGGGTAGTCGCGGGTCTGCGTGCTGGATACGAAGAAACGGCCCAAACCGGGGATGCGGAAGGCTTGCTCGATGAAGATGGAGCCGGTCAGGATGTTCGGGACCTCCGGCAGGAGGATCGTCACGAAAGGGATCATTGCATTCCTGCCAACGTGCCAGATCAGCACGCGGCGTTCCGAGAGCCCCTTCGAGCGCGCGGTTCGCACATGGTCAGTCCGCAAGGTCTCGAGGATGGAGGACCGGGTATATCTCGCCACGAGCGCCATGGGTGCGAGGGAGTAAGCGATAACCGGCATGATGTAATGCTGCGGTTTGCCCCATCCGCCGGGCTCTAGCCAGCCGAGGTAAATACTGAAGAAGAGAATGAGCCACATGGCGACAACGAAGTTCGGGAGCACCAAACCGAGAGTTGCGAGGAACGACACGACGTAGTCAATCCATGAGTTCTGCCGAATTGCTGCCACGAATCCCATAAGCGTACCCAGGGTATAGGCCAGGATAATTGTTGGGATGCCGATCTTGAGGGTCGTCGGCCATGCCCGCGCGATCAGACCGGTCACGGTCTCAGTCGGACTTTGGAAAGGTACCCCGAAGTCGCCCTGGAGTGCGTTCCACATGTACTTCACATACTGCACGTAGAGGGGTTGGTCGAGACCATACTTTGCAAGCTGCGCTTGCCGGGTGGCCTCTGGCAAACGTCCTCGCTCATCGGGGGCAAATGGCCCACCGGGCACGGAGTGCATCAGGAGGAACGCAATAATGGACACCATGAAGAGCACGAACAGGAGCCCGATCAGGCGAGTGACAACGTAACGTCCCAAGGGCAAAAGATCCTTCCTGCGTGCTGCTCGACGACAAGCACGTCCGAACAGCCTGGACAGCATGAGAATCTCACCCCGTTGTGAGGAGTATGGATTTGTGCGATGCCCTATTGTTCAGCAAACGTCGCAAGATCGCAATACCGGCAGAGTCGGAACCACCCCCATTGGGGATGACCCAAAGGTAGTAAGGATGGGAACGCAGGCACCAATACGAGATCCATCGCTCGGGAGCGTTCGGTCGCGCTGCCGATGACCAGGATACCCTCGCTCCATGGAACACTCCTCGTACCGCCGGCCCTCGCAGCTGCGGGCGGTGGCCGGCTCGTTTCGCGAAAAAAGCCGGCCACGATGGCCAGCAGTACGGAGAACGACGTCCCATGACCACCATCCGGCGCACGACGCCGAACGACATCCCGGCCTTGGCGCGCACGCTGGCGCTCGCCTTCGCCAACTATCCGTGGACGCGTTGGATCGTCCCGGCCGACGATCACCCGCGCCGTCTGGAAGCGCTCTTCACGCTTGACCTCGAAACGATTGGCGTCCCCCACAACGAGACCTGGATGACCGACGATGCCAGCGCCGTCGCCGTCTGGATCCCTCCCAAGGCGATCCAGACGCACACCCCCGATTGGGCGCGTCACACGGAAAGATCGGCTCCCCTGCTGGGCGACCGGCTCGCTATCGCCGATGCGGCGGACACCCTCATCGCGCCACGACGGCCGCAAGAGCCGGCCTGGTACCTCGCGACGATGGGCGTTCAGCCGGACCGGCAGCGCCAGGGACTCGGCAGCGCCGTCTTGCGGCCCGTGCTCGATCGCTGCGATGCCGAGGGCATTGCCGCCCTGACCGATACGTCGTCCCCGGAGAACGTTAATTTCTATGGAAGGCTCGGGTTCAGCATCCACGCCGAGGTGGCAATGCCGGACGACGGACCGACCGTCTGGATCATGTGGCGCGAGCCGGCGCAGTAACCGGGACGCACACCACGATGCGCACGCCTTCCCCGGGCGCGCTAGTGATCTCGAATGTCCCGCCGAGGCGCTCGGCACGATCCCGCATCGTGTGCATGCCAAGGTGTCCCGGGAAGCTCCCGGACGCATCGAAACCCCGCCCGTTGTCCTGCACGACGAGGCGTACGCATCCATCCTCCCGAGCCAGGGACAACTGCACCTGCGTCGCGCGGGCATGCTTCACGGTGTTGTGCATCGCCTCCTGCGCGATCCGGTAGAGCGCCTCCTCGCTCTCCAGCGGCAGGTCGCCCACATCGCCGAGCGCGGCGTCCACCTCCACGCCGTACCGCGCCCGCAGTGCCGCCGCCTGCTTCTGTAGCGCCGCGACGATACCCTCCTCCTGCAACGCCTCGGGCCGCAGTTCGAAGATCAACGCCCGCATCTCGGCCAAACCGGCCTCCGCCAGCGACAGCACGTAGTCCAGCGGCGCAATTGCCCTCGCCGGATCATCGTCGATCACCGTGCGGGCTGTTCTCGCCCCGAGCCCGATGCCGAACAGCGCCTGCGAGACGGAGTCGTGCAGCTCCCGCGCGAGGCGTTGCCGCTCCTCCAGCGCCGCCTTTTCCTGCGTCGCCGCGAACAGCTGCGCGTTCTCCAGGGCCACCGCCGCGTGCGAGGCGAACGCCAGCGCGATCTCCGCATGCCGCTCCGACCACGCGTGGGCCTCCGAGTGGTCGAGCGCAAGCAGGCCAATGACCTTCTCACGCACCATCAGCGGCACCCCCATCCAGGCGCCGATATCGTCCGGAACCTCGCCAAGATCCGCGACCGCGCGCTCGCGATACGCGGCGGCAAGCGGGGTGTCGGCGTGGATATTCGGGATGATGACCGGTGCCCGCCGGTAGACCACCTCGCGGCTATGGCGTGAGCGCTCCAACGGCCACGACCAGCTCAGGACCTCCATCCCCAACGGGCCACGGTAGTCGAGCATCCGCAGGTGATCTCCGCCGTCCAGCGCGAAAATCGCCGCCCCGCTGTATTCCAGCACATCACCCAGCCGCTCAAGGATGACGCCGAGCAAGGGCGCAAGCTGCGTTGTCGACGAGATGCTGGTCGACACCTGCAACAGGGTCGAGAGCTCCTTCGTACGCTCTATCACGCGCTGCTCCAGCAACTGGCGCGCGCGGACCCGGTCGGTCATGTCCATCATGATGCCCTCGACGGCGGTCGAAGCTCCCGCAACGTCGCGCACCCGCCGCCCCTGGTCCATCACCCACTTACGCTCCCCGGACCTCGTGGTGATCGGGTACGTCAGGTGGAACGGCTCACCGGCCGCGATCGCCCGTTCGATGTCCCCGCGCAAACGCGGCAACTCATCCGGGTCGATCAGGTCGAGGATCGACGGCGTTCCGGCCTGCAATTCCTGCTTCGTGTAGCCGGTCAGCGCCTCCGCGCCCTCGCTCACGAAGTCGATCCGCCATGGCGAGCCCGGGATGCTGCGATAGGCCATGCCCGGCAGGTTCGCCAGGAGCGTTGAGAGCGACTGCTGGCTTCGGCGCAGCTCCTCCTCCCACCGCTTGCGCGCCGAGATGTCCCGCGCGATCGCCGCGACACCGATCGGTTCGCCGGCGCCATTCCGCACCGGCGAGAGGCTGACCGCCACAGAAACGCGCGAACCGTCCTTCCGCACGCGCTCGGTCTCGTAGGCATCGACATGCCCGCCCTCCGAGACCCGCGCGAAGACCTCGTGCATCCGGACCTTCTGGTCGTCCGGCACGAGGATGTCCATCGAGTGGCCAAGGATCTCGTCGGCGGCATAGCCATAGAGGCGCTCGGCGCCCCGGTTCCAGGAGGTGATCTGGCGGTCGAGCGTCTCGCCGATAATCGCGTCGTCGGACGACTCGACGATCGCGGCCATCCAGGCCAGCGTCTCGTTCGCCTTGCTCCGCGCCACGGCGGCACCCAGCGTCTGCGCGGCGGCATTCAGCGCATCGAGCTCCGGCGCGGAGAACTCGCGCTCCTCGACGCATTCGTCGAAGCCGACGAAGCCCCACCAGGCGTCGTTGACGAAGATCGGCACGATCACGAAGGAGCGCGTGCCCTCTTCCTCGAAACCCGGGCGCTCGTCGTCGGGCAGGTTGCGCGTATGGGTGTGGAGGGTCCCGCCCCGCTGGAAGAGCTCGTACCAGCGCCCGTTGCCGAGCTCGCGATACGGGAGAACCTGCAGATCGGGGTTCGATTCCGGCACGCCCGGCGCGGACCACTGGTTCATGTTTCGCGCGTAGGGCTCACCGTCATGACCCGTAAAGTTCTCGAACACATAGACGCGGCTGACCGCCGTCGCCTCGCCGAGGCGCCCCAGCACCTCCAGCGCGCCGTCCGGCCAGGCCAGGTCATCGCTGAGAAAGCGCTCGGACATGAAGCGCACCGCATCGAGGATCGCGTCTCGCCGGCGAACCTCCTCCTCGGCGCGGCGCCGTTCGGTAACGTCCTGATGCGCGCCGACGATGCGTGCGACGCGCCCTTCACCGTCGCGCACGGAGATACCCCGCGCGACGATCCAACGCCACGAACCGTCCTTGTGCCGCAGCCGGTGCTCGACCTCATAGGCAGGGCGCTCCCCGGCGAGGTACTGTCGCAGCGCATCCTCTACATCGGTCAGGTCGTCCGGATGGATCCGGCTCCACCACTCATCGATGACGTTCGGGATCTCCACGTCGTTATACCCGAGCATCGCCTTCCAGCGCGGCGAGAAAAAGACCTCGCCGGTACCGAGATCCCAATCCCAATGTCCCTCGTTGGTCGCCCGCAGCACGAGCTCGAGGCGGTCGGCCTGCGTCGCGAGATCGGATGGAAGGCGGTCACCTGGGTCACTGTGCATGGATCGTCCTGTGCGGGCGAGGCTCCGCCTTTTGACGGAGCGCACGACTCCACCGGGATACGGAGCCGCAATTCGGCCCCACGTCGGAGGTTCGCGCGATACCAGACGTCCACACTGGAGCTCAGGGGAGATCGGTTACCCCCACTACTCCACGAAGGACACCGACCATGCGCGACCTCAACCACATCTACTCCGGGTTCCTGGTCCGGAACACGATCCGCGAGCGACAGCAGCAGGCCCGGGCCTGGGACCGTCTCGCGGATGCGAGCACGGATCGCCCCTCACCGCTCCAGCGGTTGGCGGTGACCGTTCGGCGCCTCCGGCGGCCACGCCAGGCCATGCTGGACTGCCCACCGGCAACCGGCAACTTCATCGACGTCCGAGAGTGCGCCGCCTCATAGCGGCATGCTCCTGCCGGGACCAAAAGCGTCATTCGGCGTAAACGTCGATACCGGCGGAACGCGCTACTCGACCGCCGGAATCAACCCGGACCGCATGGCCGTCAACACCGCCTGCGTACGGCTCTGCACGCCGAGCTTGGAGAGGATGCTGCTCACATGCGTCTTAACCGTTTTCTCTCCGATCGAGAGGTTGCGGGCAATCTCCTTGTTTGACTGCCCATCGGCCAGCAGGCGCAGCACGTCCGTCTCGCGGTCGGTCAGCGACTCCGACGTCTCGGGCGCCCGCACCTCGCGCATCAGCCGCACCGCGGCCTCCGGCGAAAGCTGGACCTGCCCGCCGGCGGCGGCCTTTACCGCCCTGCGCAGCTCGTCGGCGTTCGTGTCTTTTAAGAGGTAACCGATCGCGCCAGCACGGATCGCCCCGACCACCGAGGCATCCTCCAGCACGCTTGTCAGGGCGACAACCTCGACGCCTGGCGCCTGTCGGCGAATCTCCGTGATCGCGGTAATGCCGTCCATGACCGGCATCAGCAGGTCCATTAGCACGACATCAGGCTGGAGCGACGTCGCCAGCTCGACAGCCTCGGCGCCATTAGCCGCCTCGCCGACGATCTCGATCTCTTCATCGAGCTCCAGGAACATGCGCAGCCCCTGGCGCACCACGCTATGGTCATCGGTTACCACGATCCGGACGGTCATCTCATTCCCTTAAATCGCACACGCGATCGTCTCTTCCCCAACCGGGATCATAGCGCCACCGTGCGGACCTGCCTATGGGCCTTCAACAAGATCCTGCACCATCTGCTCAACGACCGCCGGGTCGGTGACGCCGAACCACAATTCCTGCCCGAAATAGTCGTCCCACATCATGCCACCCTCGCTGTACGGGATCGTGTCGACCGTAAGCGACGCGCCGGTACAACCGCTCATGTAGGTCGTCGCCAGCGGCACCAACACGTCGGGCGTGAGGTCGCTCATGATGTGGTCCTGGATGCCGGAGCGCGTGACCTGCACGATCTGCGGCAGCGCGACGTTATCGAGCGCGCGCAGCGCCGCGCCCAGCACGGCCTGCTGCCGGCGCATCCGCCCGATGTCGCCGTCCGCTCCGCCCCGGTAGCGCGCATAGAGCACCGCCTGCGCGCCGTCCAGCTCGATCTCCCCCACCGGGAACTCGTTGCCGCCGATGCTGAACGCTTCGTCGTTGAACAGGGTGACCCCGCCGATCGCGTCGATCGCCAACGCCGCGCCGGTGAAGTCGATCAGCCCGTAATGGTCGATCGGGATGCCCAGATAATCCTCGACCGTCTCGATGGTGAGCGGCACGCCGCCGATCATCAGCGCGTGGTTGATCTTCGTCATCCCGACGCCGGGCAACTCCACTCGCGTGTCGCGCCCGATGCTCAGCAGCCGGCACGACTGCGTCGCCGGGTCAAGATGAAGCACCGCCATAATGTCCGACCGCACGCCGTCGATCTCTTCGCCGGGGCGGGCGTCGACGCCGAGCAGCAGGATATTCAGCGGCCGAGAGGCGTCCGGCGTGGCCTCCGGCGTCTGCGCGGCGGCCAGCAGCGGCGCGGGCAACAGTAGCGCGAGGGCCAGGAAGAGCACGCCCGGCAACGAGCAGACCCGGCGACGATCAGACACGTTCATACGCAGCATTCCTTGTCACCATAACCAAAGCATCCACAATCCCCGTCAGTATAGGCCGGTTCCTCGCCAATCGCCGCGTCGCTCGGGTAGAGTGGAGTTCGGCGCCGCATTCCCGTCCCCGAGGGCCGGTGCGCCCTCCCCTGCCGACCGCCGTACCCAGGAGTCTCCCGTGGCCACCCTCTCCGCTTCGCCGCTGCCAGGCGAGCCGCCCAAGGCCGGCGCGTGGCCCGTGATCAAGCGTTTCGCCGCCTACTACGCGCCGCACAAGAAACTCTTCACGCTGGACTTCTCCAGCGCCGTGCTCTCCGGCGTGCTCGAGCTGGTCTTTCCGCTCGCGGTGCGGCTGTTTATCGACGAGCTCCTGCCGGACGGCGACTGGGGCGTGATCATCGGGGCGTCGGTTGCCCTGCTGATGATCTACCTCGTCAATACCGGACTTATGGTCGTGGTCAACTATTGGGGCCACATGCTCGGCATCAATATCGAGACCGAGCTGCGCCGCCGCGCCTTCGACCATCTCCAGCGGCTACCGTTCCGCTTCTACGACAACAACAAGACCGGCCACCTCATTGGCCGCGTCACCAAGGATCTCGAGGATATCGGGGAAGTCGCCCACCACGGCCCGGAGGACCTCTTCATCGCGGTGATGACCTTCATCGGCGCCTTTGCGCTGATGTTCGCCGTCCATGCCCCGCTGGCCTGGATCACGGCGGTCATCGTGCCGCTCATCCTGTGGTTCACGACCCGCTACGGCACGAAGATGACCCGAACCTGGCGCGACCTCTTCAGCCGCGTCGGTGAGTTCAACGCCCGCATCGAGAACAACGTCTCCGGTATCCGCGTGGTGCAGGCCTTCGCCAACGAGGACCACGAGCGCGAGCTCTTCGCGACCGACAACCAGAATTACCGCCAGACGAAGCTCACCGCCTACCGGCTGATGGCCGCGAGCATGTCGATCAACTATCTCGGCATGCGCCTGACCCAGCTGCTGGTGATGGTCGCCGGGACGTATTTCGTACTGAACGGCGGGATCACGAACGGCGAGTTCGTCGCCTTCCTGCTGCTGGTTAACGTGTTCTTCCGCCCCATCGAGAAGCTGAACGCGGTGCTCGAGATCTACCCGAAGGGGATCGCCGGGTTCCGGCGCTATCTCGAGCTGATCGACGTTGAACCGGAGATCGTCGACGCGCCGGATGCGATCGACGCCGGAACGTTGACGGGCGAGATTCGCTACGAGGATGTCTCTTTCGGATACAGCGGGCACCGCAAGGTGCTGGAGGACATCGACCTCGCGATCCACGCCGGCGAGACGGTCGCCTTCGTCGGCCCCTCCGGCGCCGGCAAGACGACGATCACCTCGCTCCTGCCACGCTTCTACGACGTCGACAGCGGGCGCATCACGATCGATGGCATCGACATCCGGAAGATGACGCTCGCCTCCTTGCGCCGGGAGATCGGCATCGTCCAGCAAGACGTCTTCCTCTTCAATGGCACGTTCCGCCAGAACATCGCGTACGGCAAGCTCGATGCAACCGAAGCCGAGGTTCGCGAAGCCGCCCGCCGCGCCCGGCTCGACGGTGTGATCGATGACCTGCCCGAAGGACTCGACACGATCATCGGTGAGCGTGGTGTGAAGCTCTCCGGCGGCCAGAAGCAGCGCCTCTCGATCGCCCGGATGTTCCTCAAGAACCCGCCGATCCTGATCCTCGACGAGGCGACCTCCGCGCTCGACACGGCGACCGAGCTGGCGATCCAGCAGTCGCTGAACGAGCTCGCGGAGGGCCGCACGACGCTGGTCATCGCCCACCGGCTGGCGACGATCAAGAACGCCGACCGCATCGTCGTGGTCGACGAGGACGGTATCTCGGAGCAGGGCACGCATGAGGAACTGCTGCGCCGCGACGGCGTCTACCGCCGCCTCCACGATGCCCAATTCGGCGGCATGGTCGCCGCAGACTAGTCCGTGCGGTCACCTACAATGGATGCAACACGACGTCTCCGGGAGGCCGCCATGATCGCACTGGTCGCAGACAAACGACACGAGATCGCCACGCTCTGCCGTACGTTCGGTATCCACAAGCTGGACGTGTTCGGTTCAGCCGCGACGGAGGCGTTCGACCCGCAAACGAGCGATATCGATTTCTTGGTGGACCTTGGGGGCTACGAACCGGGGGTCGCCATGCGATACCTCGACTTCGCCGACGCACTTGAGGACCTGCTCGGACGGGATGTCGATCTCGTCACCGAAGATTCGATCCGGAACCCGTATTTCAGACGATCCGTCGAACAAACCCGGGAGCCTGTTTATGAACGCGCACGCGATCAAGCGGTTGCATGATGCGTTTGCAGCGGCGAACGAGCTCCAGCGCATCGGTACCAGCCATTCCCGGGAAGAATATCTGGATGACTATATTCTTCAGCTTGCGGTCTGGAAACTCGTGGAGATCATTGGCGAAGCGCTGCGCCAGGCGGAGTTGATCGAGCCCGATCTTGGCGCCTTGATCCCCGATCTAGGGCGAATCATCAGCACGCGGCATCGAATCACGCACGGGTACGATTCCGTGAACTTCAATCTCCTCTGGGATATCGTCGCCTATCGAATCCCTTCACTCCTCGACACACTCGAGCACCTTCTTTCGACCGACGACATGCCATAGCATCACCACCTGCTGTACCCGCGCACGAGCGTCGTACACTATGCGGAGCAAGACGTTTGGCGGAAAAGTCTGCGACATGCGTGTGTACTCTGCCGGACAACATCGCGCACCGTGATGAGTTCATGGATCGCCGTCGCCCGACGACGCCTTCCGTATGGAGTGAAAGACCAGCAATGACGGATACCGAGAGCACCAAGGCAGCCACGCCGGACGAGACCACATCCGACGCGCCTGCTACCGGGGCCGACGCGACCATGCCCGGAACCGACGACGGCCAGACCTTCGCAGACGTCGCCGCCGCCACGCCGGACGAGATCGACGCCGCCGACCGGTTCTACTCCGCCGCCTTCACCATGCCGGGCGCGCCGGAATCCTCACCGGACGGCCAGTTCATCGCCTTCCTCCAGCGCAACGCCAAAGACGAACAGGAACTGTGGGTCGCCCCGACCGAGGATGGCGCTCCCCGCCGTATCGAGATCCCCTTTGCCCCCATTGAGGATACCGATCCTGTCACCGGCCGCATCATCCGCGGACCGCAGTGGTCGCCAGATGGCACCCGCCTCGCTGTGACCGGCATGCACCCGGACGGTGACCGCACCGCTGTCTGGATCGTGCCCGTCACGACCGACGGGGACGGACCTGCCACCACCGGCGAGATGCCGACCGGTACCGCCATCGACCCATCGGAAATGCCGGACGCCCCGGGCACCACGGCCGGGGACGAGGATGACGTCGCCCCGGTCGTCGACGATAGCGCGGAGGTCGTGACAGAGACGCATCACCTCGGCGACGACGAGCACCCGGACGACGAGCCCAGCACCTCAATCTCCTCGCCGGTGGACTACCTTGTCGGGAGCGACGACGACGAGCACCCGCAGCATGATGTGGCCGCCATCGCCGAAACCGCCGCCGAAGAATCCCGCGTGCGCGGGCCGCACCTGCTGGTCGACCACCCCCATGCCGACCGATCGCCGCGCTGGTCGACGGACGGCGTCCTGATCGCGATGGTCAGCACCATCGATGGCCGGGATGTGATCGCCTTGACCACCGCCGAGGGCGGCGACGCGTCCGCCGTCGAGATGCTCAGTTGGAGCCGCAGCCATGACCGCGAGCCGGTCTGGTCGCGCGACGGCAAGTTCCTCGCGTTCCTGCGCGTGCTGCCGGAGGCCGACGGCTTCCACGACATCTACGTGTTCTCCCTTGAGAACGGCGAGCTGCAGAACCTGACCTCCGGCAAGTCACCGGCGATCCGCCACTCGCTGGAGTGGGTGCCGGGGCGCAACCTCGTCGCCTACGTCACCCGCGAGAACGAGTGGCTCTCGATCTCCGTCATCAACGCCGACAACAAGGCTGGTTGGACCGTTACCCGCGAATCCGGCGACAAGACCGACCCGCGCTTCGCGCAGGACGAGGCCCGCATGGTCTATGTCCGCACCGAGGGCTTCACGACGGTGCTCTGCGAGCGCAGCCTGCACTCCTCCAGCGCGACCGCCCTTGATCCCGGCGAGGGCGTCGTCCGCTACCCGCGCTGGCTGAACGGCAAGCGCGTGGCCTACGCCTTCAGCGCGCCGCAGCGGCCGGTCGGCTTCCTCGTCCAGGAAAACACCGCCAAATCCGACCGCACAGCGATCGTCCTGCCGGAGCAGCCGTCGATCGGCGGGCAGGACCTCCGCCAGCCGCAGCCATTCGAATTCTCCGTCGGGCCGGAGGAGATGTTCTCCGGCATGCTCTACCGCACGCCGGGTGTCGCCGACGCCGCCCCAGGCATCGTCTACTTGCCGGATGGCCCGCTGGCAACGCGGCGCGGCGAGTTCCAGATCGAGGAACAGGCCCTTGCCAGCAGCGCGATGACCGTCCTGACGCCGGTCATCCACGGCGCGAGCGGATTCGGCGCGGCGATCGAGAACGACCTGAGCGAGTTCGCGACAACCGAGCTGGAGAGCAACGATATCGCGGAGGCCGGCCGCGCGCTGGGACGCGAGGAGAGTGTCGATGCCGGCCGCCTGGCCCTCGTCGGCCACGGCTTCGGTGGCGCGCTGGCGCTGGTCACCGCCGGTGCCCGCCCGGGCGTCTACAAGGCGGTCGTCGCGATCGACCCGGTCGCGGAATGGTCCGAGGAGATCGCCGGTGCCGACGTCGCCTGGCGAACATGGGTCGTCGACCGCTTCGGCATGCCCCTGACCCACGCCGACCACTACGCGCTACGCTCTCCCGCTACCTTCTCGGCGGTCATCGACGTGCCGCTGGTGCTGGTCCGCACGGAGCGCGCGCCGCGGCATCGCCGGACGCAGTTCGACATGCTCACCGCCGACCTCGACGAGCTCGGTATGGACTACCGCGTGATCGACGCGCCGGACGAGCCGCTGCCGGCGACCCTGCGCCGGATCGGGCGCGAGCTCACCGGGATACTCGTCGCGGGCTAGATACGCGCATCCTCAGGACCCGGGGCACGGTCACAGCGCGCGATCGTGCCCCGTCGCCCCATAGACAGGATTCACCCTGTCGCCGGCCCACGGAGGCCATGTATCATGGCACCAAGCTGACCGCGGGCGGAAGCGCTCGCCGGCTGTCCACATCGTCCACATCCCCCGGGTCCCTGCCTCGTCGCCACCCCTGACGCCGTCGCGTGATCCGCACCGGTCCCTGGCTGGACTGACGGGGAACGAAAGCTGAGTCCATGACCGAATCGCTGCCCCAGGCGACAACGATGTCACCTGAGTCCAACCGTGCCCACCGCACCACCCGCCGCCGTTTGCTCGCCACGTCAGGCGCGCTCGCCCTGACCGGCACCCGGATCTCCTTTCCCCGTGCGTCGGCCCAAACGCCCGAGGCGTCGGGCAGCGACGGGACCAGTGGCGGCTTCACGCGCCGCTCCGGCGACGACATCATCGTCGAGACCAGCGTCGCCGACCTCCGCGAAGCGCTGGACAACCAGGAGTTCTCGATCGAGCACGTCGTCGAGGCGTCGCTTGCGCGCATCGAGGCGCTGGACCAGCAGGGCCCGACGCTCAACGCGATGATCGAGCTGAACCCGGATGCCCTCGAGATCGCCGCCCGGTTGGACGAGGAGCTGCGCGCCGGGCAGATCCGGAGCCCGCTGCATGGCATCCCGGTCGTGCTGAAGGACGTCTTCGCCACCGCGGACTCCATGCTGACCACCTCCGGCTCCCTCGCGATGGTCGACAACCGCGCCATCGCGGACGCTTTCGTCGTCCAGCAGATGCGCGACGCCGGGATGGTCATCCTCGGCAAGGGCAACATGACCGAGTGGTCGAACTTCCGGGGAAACGGCATGCCGAACGGCTGGAGCTCCCGCGGCGGCCTCACCGTCAACCCCTATGTCACCAGCCACTCGGCCTGGGGCTCCAGCACCGGTCCCGCCGTGGCCGTCGCCGCCAGTTACGCCCCGCTCTCCATCGGCGTGGAGACGGATGGCTCGATCATCTGCCCGGCAGCCGCGTCCGGCGTCGTCGGCATGAAGCCAACGGTTGGCCTCGTCTCCCGACGCGGTACGATGGCCGTCTCGTTCTCGCAGGATTCTCCCGGCCCGATCGGGCGCACGGTGAAAGACGTCGCCTACCTGCTCGAGGTGATGGCTGGATACGATCCGGATGACATCGCGTTCGGCGAGCTGGGGACCACCTTCCCGTGGGCCAACTTCCCGGAGTTCCCGGTACCGGACCAGGGCGCCCGCAGCTACGTCAAAACGCTGGACAGCGCCGGCCTGGAAGGGACGCGTGTCGGCGTCGTGCGCTCGTTCTTCGGGTTCGACCCGGAGGCTGACCGCCACACCGAGGACGCTCTCCGCGCGATGCGGGAGGCCGGCGCGGAGATCGTCGATGACCTCTACATGGAAACCTACGGCGAGTTCCAGGACGCCATCGGCGAGGGGAACGTGATCGCGGCGGAGTTCACCTACAACCTGCACCAGTTCCTCTCCACCTACACGCCGGACGGTCCCATCTTCACCATCGACGACATCCTCGCGTTCTACTGGGACCACCAGGAGGAAACGGAATTCTGGGGCGAGGGCGATGGCCTGCTGATCGCCCAGGACACCAGCCCGGACGCGATCTATGAGGACTGGTACCTCGAGCAGCTGGAGCTAAACCACACCCTCACGCGGGAGCAGGGCATCGACCTGCTGATGGACGACAACGACCTCGACGTCCTCGTCGCGCCGACGTGTGGCATCCCGACCGAGGCATGGGCGAACGACTTCCCCGGCTCCTCCACCCAGGCCTCCTCGATGGCGGGCTATCCGTCGATCACCTTGCCGGTCGGGTACACCAACGGCCTGCCGGCCGGCATGCACCTGTTTGGGCGGGCGTTTAGCGAGCGCAAGCTCCTGCGCTACGCCTATGCGCTGGAGCAGATGCTGGACATCCGCCGCGCGCCGGGGTACCTCGCCGAGGTCGCCTGGGACTAACCCCGTTTCGCTCCTTCGCGACCGATGGCACAATGGCGCCACGGACTATTGCATCGCAAAGGAGCCCACCCATGACAGAGCACACGATCGCCAGTCTCCGCGCCCGCATGGATGCCGATACCCTCGACGCCGAGGAGATCGTGGAGTGGAGCCTCCAGCGCATCCACGAGCTCGACCCGCAGGTCAACGCGGTCATCGAGCTGAACCCGGACGCCACCGACATCGCCCGCGAAACCGACCGCGCCCGCCGGGAATCCGGCGCGACCGGGCCGCTGCACGGCATCCCCGTCCTGATCAAGGACAACATCGCCACGCATGACCGCATGCAGACCACCGCCGGGTCGCTCGCCATGGTCGACGGCGTGCCGAACCGCGACGCCTTCATCGCCGAGCGCCTGCGCAAGGCCGGCGCGATCATCCTCGGCAAGACGAATCTCTCCGAGTGGGCGAATATCCGCTCCCGCTACTCCGTCAGCGGCTGGAGCGGGCGCGGCGGCCAGACCGTCAACCCCTACCAGCTCGACCGCAACCCCTCCGGCTCCAGCGCCGGCTCCGGGGCCGCCGTCGCCGCCTCCTACACCCCCGTCGCGGTCGGCACGGAAACGAACGGCTCGATCGTCTCGCCCTCCGGCGCCTGCGGCATCGTCGGCATCAAGCCCACCATCGGCCTCGTCAGCCGTTCCGGCATCATCCCGATCTCCCACTTCCAGGACACCGCCGGCCCGATGGCGACCACCGTCGCGGACGCCGCCGCCCTGCTCACCGTTATCGCCGGCGACGACCCCGCCGACCCCGCCCAGAACCAGCAGGACCCCGTCGACGGCCCCGCCTACCCGGCACGGCCCGCCGACTGGACGCCCGGCATTGACTACTCGACCTTCCTCGACAAGGACGGCCTCAAGGGCGCCCGCCTCGGCATCCTGCGCCCGGAGTCGAGCGACCGCCCGCCGGCAAACGCCATCTTCGACGCCACCCTGGCCGCGTTGAAGGACGCCGGCGCCGAGCTCGTCGGCCCACTCACGCTGCCGCATGACAAGGAGCTGGGTACATCGCCCTACATCCTGAACGTCATGCTCTGGGACCTGAAGACCGACCTCGCGAACTACCTGCGCGACTACGTCGATCCCGCGTTCCCGATCCACTCCGTCGACGACGTCATCGCCTTCAATACGGCCCACGCGGCCGAGGAGATGCCCTGGTTCGGACAGGATCTGTTCGAAATGGCGGCGACATTCGGCGAGCTGGACGACCCGGAGTACATCCACATGGTCTCCGAGGTGCAGAAGTGGGGCCGCCGCGAGGGCATCGATGCCCTGCTGCAGGAGCACCATCTCGACGCCATCGTCGCCCCGACGAACCTCCCGACCGCGCGCATCGACCTCGTCAACGGCGACCGCGCCTCCGGCGGCACCTCGACGCCGTCCGCCATCGCCGGTTACCCGATCGTCACCGTCCCGGCCGGATACGCCTCCGGCCTCCCGGTGAACGTCTCGTTCATGGGCACGGCCTATTCGGAGCCGACGCTCATCCGCCTCGCCTACGCCTTCGAGCAGGCCACCCAGGCCCGCCGCGAGCCCACCTACGCCGACCCCGGCATCCTCCCGCCGGGGTAACGGGCGACTGTGTCGTAGTCCCGGACCACGCAGCTGCGACCGGTGTCCGGGACATGGCCCGCAGGGACATACCCCGCCCGTATCGACCTGCGGTCGATGTCTCGCACACCGTCTCCTCCATCCGGGTACCATAGGCGTAGATGGACTCCGGGCCGGGGAAGGCCCGGCCTGACTCACACCGACGCAAAGGCCCTCGCCCGATGGATGACCAACGCCGCCAGCCCGACCCGCTCGACCAGGACGATCAGCAGACCGGAGATCCCGGCGATGCCGGTGATGCGCTGGAGGCCGATGCCCCGGACGAGCGTCTCGCGCCCGAGCCAACCACCACGCCGGAAGCCCGTCCCCGCCGCCTGCGCATTCGCCCCGCGGCGGAGGCCCCGCTCGGCGCCCCACCTCGTGATGCCACACCCGCCCCGGCAGGGCCGCGCCCCTGGCTTTGGCCGCTGATCAGCCTCATCGGGCTGACCGCCGTCGTCCTCGTCAATTGGCTCGCGAGCTGGCTCCCGCTCAACGACATGACCACCGGCAGCATCTCGGACGCCCACCCCGTGCCGTTCCAGCCCGCCGGCTGGGTCTTCAGCATCTGGGCCGTCATCTACGTCCTGCTCGCCATCTTCGTGATCTACAGCTTCTTCCCCACCGGGCGCCGGGACACCCGCATCCGCGGCGTCGGCCCGGTCTTCCTCATCGCGAACCTCGCGAACATCGCCTGGATCTTCTCCTGGCACTGGCTCCACTTCCAGAGTTCCCTGATCGCCCTCGTCGTGCTCCTCGGCGCCATCGCGACGATCTACCTCATGCTCCGCGCCGCCCGGCACGACCAGGCGCTCTCGACCGGGCGCCGCCTCATCATCGCCCTGCCCTTCTCCGTCTACCTCGCCTGGGCCGCCATCGCGACCGTCGCCAACGTCGAGGTCTGGATGCGCGAGGGCGGCTGGGACGGCGGCATCTTCGGCCTCCGCGGCTGGACCGTGATCTTCCTGCTGCTCGGCGTGATCGTCGCCGCCGGTGTCGCCTTCTTCGGGCGCGACGCCGCCTTCCCGCTCGTCTTCGTCTGGGCCTACCTCGGCATCGCCCAGCGCCAGTGGGACAACGACAAGCTCATCAGCATCCTCGCCATCGTGCTCGTCATCGCCGCGGCCGCGCTCACCGTCATGGCCTTCATCCTCTCCTTCGACGCCCGCTCCGGACCGCGCATGGACACCACGCGCCGCGGCCCGATCTGGCGGCGTGGCAGCGAAAACGCCTCGACCGAATAGCGACCCGGGGAATTCCCCGATGAGCGACCTTGGGGCACAATGCCCCTCAACGACCGCCGCGCACGCGAGATCCGTCGCGAGGACCTGACACGCCATGACCCACTCCGAGACCACGTCCGCACCAGACGACGCGCTGGAGGCGCCCTTACCCGTCGCCGACGTCGGGGAACCGGGGCGCTCGCGACGCCGCTGGCGCGGCTTCCGCACCGCCCCGAACGTCGGCGAGCCCGGCACCCTCCGCACCCCGACCATCCGCCCCCTCCGCGACGCCCGGTTGCCGCAGGCGCTCAAATCCGTCCCCTTCCGGCGCTACTGGACGAGCCAGATCGTCGCCCTGATCGGGACGTGGATGCAGAACGTCGGCATGCAGCTCGTCGTGCTCTCGCTGACCACCTCCGCCTTCGCCATCGGCGCCATCAACGTCGCCGCGGCGCTGCCGATGCTGCTGTTCAGCCTCTATGGCGGCGTGCTGGCCGACCGCTTCGACCGCCGCAAGATCATTATCGCCACGCTGACCATGCTCGGCGGCGTCTCCGGCATCTACGCCTTCCTGATCGGCACCGACCGCATCGAGTACTGGCACATCCTCGCCCTCGCCGCCCTCGCCGGCGTCATCAACTCCTTCGAGCTCCCCGCCGCCCAGGCCTACGTCTCCCAACTCGTGCCCAAGCAGGACCTCCCGCAGGCGATCGCGCTGAACTCCGCCTCCTTTAACTCCACGCGCATCGTCGGCCCCGCCGTCGCCGCCTCGGTCATCGGCGTGATCGGCCTCGCCGGCGCCTTCGTCGTCAACATCGTCACCCTGATGGCCCCGATCGGGACGCTGATCCGCCTGAAGAAGATCATGAAGCCGCACGTCCGCTCGACCTCGAAGGCCTCCGGCCTCTCCGAGCTGCGCGACGGCCTCGCCTATGTCCGCGCCAACGACGGCATCTACGGGCTGATCCTGCTGCAGGGGCTGATCTCGTTCTTCGTCTCCCCGAACCTGCTCGTGCTCCTGCCGCTCTACACCACGAACGTGCTCGGCGGCGGTCAGGGTTGGGTCGGCTGGATGCTCTCCGCGGTCGGCGTCGGCGCCCTCACCGGCGCGCTCGTCCTGCTGCGCGGCAGCCGACTGGAGAGCGCGGCCGCGCGGCGGATGGTCATCGCCCTCGCCGGCCTCGCCATCGGCCTCGCCTGGCTGGGCCTCTCGCGAAACGTCTGGATGGCCGTCCCCGGCGCGATGATCGCCGGCTACGCCTTCTCCAGCGGCAACTCGCAGCTTTCCACCCGCCTCCAGCAATCCGCGCCGGACGAGCTTCGTGGCCGCGTGATGAGCCTGAACATGCTGGCCTTCAACGGCGTCATGCCCTTCTCCACCCTGCTCGTCTCCGCCCTCGCCGAGGTCTTCGGCCAGCCGATCATCCTCGTGGTCAGCGCGGCCCTCCTTGGCGCCGGGTCGTACGTGATCTGGAAGCGCATGGCCCACAAGGCCTTCATCCCCGAGATCGAGCCCGGCTCCGCCGCCCAGCACGCCCTCTGAGACCAAGGCGATCACGATCATGGTCAATCACATGTTGCGAGGCATGGGGTTGACGATAAGGAAGATGTTCAAAACTCCTGTATAGGGGAATTAAGAACATCTTCCTTTATGTTGGCTCCGGAGGCGATGCCGCGGCCAAAGGGGATCGGGGGTCTTTACCTCCCTGGTTTGATCGCCTTTGAGGTCTTTGAGCGGATTTGGGGGCGAGGCGTGGCGCCCCCGTAGATGGTCAGGTTGCATAGATACGCACCACTTGACCATCTACGACATCTACGAGTAACGGCGGGGGTTTTCGGAGAGCGCCGGGCATGGGGATGAGGAGCCCTTAACCGCTCATGGGGCGATGGGCACAGACTCCCCCATACACCCCTTTGGTCAGGTCCCTCTACTGTTAATACGCAATGGGAACGCGAAAGTGCGCCACGTTTCCTGGAACCGGGCTCCGGGGGTGCTTGCGACGAGAGGGGGCGATAATGACTATCGCCCGTACGGCATGGACCTGTGGTCGCGGCGGTGCCTCTGGCGGGGTGCCGATTTCCGCGCGGTTCGCCATAGATGTCGTAGATGGTCAGGTTGTGTATAGACGTGACCTGACCATCTATGGCGAGGTCCGCCAAAGGTGTCCAAAGATGCAAAGGCGATCAATCTTTGAGGGTATAGGCGTCGATCATCTTTGGCGGGGCGGCGGGGCGTGCCACAGGGGCGCCAAGGAAGATGCTCTTAATTGCTATGTACGGGGAATTAAGAGCATCTTGCTCTGGGGCGATCATGGAGATCGCCCGTACGCAGCATGGAACAGGGCCAACGGCGCAGGATGGGATCGGTCTCTTGCGCGCCGAGCGTGAAACCCGTCACGCGGCGTCGTTGACGCGGGTTCGCCAGAGGCGGAACATCCAGGAGCCGAAGGCGTCGCGGAACTGGGGGTCGTCGCCGAGGCGCTGGAGCACCTCATAGTTATCCTGCCAGTTGGCGTTGACCATCTTGTCGAGGGCCGTCAGCGAAGGCGATGCGCTGGTTCTGCTCGTCGGTGGACGCGGCGATCTGGCGGAGCCCCTCATCGCCGACGAGGGCGTCCATGACCGGGCCGGACATCTGCTTCGCGACGCGGTCGGCATCGGTGAAGTCCGCATCCGCGAAAATCTCGTTGAAGGTCTGGAGGATGTGGCTGAGGAGGTCTTTCTCGGCCTCCGGGGGCAGGCCGCCGCCGCGCGGGTCCGGGTTGTCCAGGACGCCTGGATCATCCTCCAGCGCGAGATCGATGGCCTTCTTCTGCTCGGCGCGGTAGCTGTCGAGATCGATGGCGCGGAGGATCTCCTCGCTGATCGAGCCCTCGTCGTCCTTCGGCGTCGGGAGGCGCGGGGTGAGGAACGACAGGAAAATCGAGAGGCGTTCCCACTCGGCGTTGCCCCACGGCAGGATCTGGGCGAGGAAGTTGTAGGTGCGGACGAAGGCCTTTGCCGTGCCCTTGAACGCGACCTGCCCTTCCTCGTCGAGGTCCTTGTAGTTGCCGACGCAGGTATCGAGCATGGCATCGAGCGCGGGGCGGGGCACGCCGTCGAGGTACTTGTCCACGAAGTCGACGACGAGGGCCTCGGTGTAGACACCGGCGTCGTCGAGCGTGGCCTGCATGTCGTGGAGCTTGTTCGGGTCGGTCTCCTCGGCGAGCAGGGTGGTGCGGTAGTAGGGCTGGAAGGATTTGATGATCGCTTCCGGGTCGTTGGCGAAGTCGAGGATGAAGGTGTCCTTCTTGCCGGGATGGGCGCGGTTGAGGCGGCTGAGCGCCTGGACGGCCTTGACGCCGCTGAGGACCTTGTCGACGTACATGGTCTGGAGCAGCGGCTCGTCGTAGCCGGTGAGGAACTTGTCGGCGACGATGAGCATGCGGTACGGGGATTCCTTCATCTTGTCCGGGATGTCTTTCGACGGGAAGCCGTTCAAGGTGGACTCGGTCTGCTTCTGGCCAATGCCGTCGATGTCGTGCTCGCCGGTGAAGGCGACGACCGTCTTCCAGGGGTTGCCGCGCTGCTGCAGCTCGTGGTTGATGGCCTGCCAATAGTCGATCGCGCGGCGGATGCTCTGGGTGGCGACGATGGCGCGGGCCTGGCCGTTGATCTTGCCGGTTTGGCCGCTGAAGTGGTCGACGATGATCTTCGCCTTGCGGGCGATGGTGGCGGGGTTGGACTCGACGTAGGTGCGGAGCTCCTTGCCGGCCTTGCGGACGTCGAACTCCGGGTCGTCGTCGATGGTCTTGACGAGGCGGTAGTAGCTCCTGATGGGCGTGTAGTTCTTGAGGACGTCGAGGATGAAGCCCTCCTCGATCGCCTGCTTCATCGAGTAGGTATGGAACGGCGCGAACTGGCCGTCCGGGCGCTTCGTGCCGAAGAGCTCCAGCGTGCGCTGCTTGGGGGTGGCGGTGAAGGCGAAGTAGCTGGCGTTGTCCAGCATCTTCCGCCCTTCCATCAAGGCGTTGATGCGGTCCTCGTCGGTGGTCTCGTCCGTCTCGTCGACGACGTCCACCTCTCCCCCGCCGAGCGCCCGGTTCATCTGGCTGGCGGTGCGGCCGCCCTGGCTGCTGTGGGCCTCGTCGATGATGATGGCGAAGGTGCGGTCGCGGTGGGCGGAGCCAATGTCGTCGACGATGAACGGAAACTTCTGGACGGTGGTGATGATGATGCGCTTGCCGTCGCGGATGAGGTCGCGCAGGTCGCCGGACTTCTCGGCGTGGCCGACGAAGTTCCTGATTGGCGCGAGCATGGCCGAGAAGGTGTCCTTCGTCTGCTTGTCGAGGACGCGGCGGTCGGTGACGACGATGACGGAGTCGAAGGCCGACTTGTGCCACCCGTCCTGCTGCAGCTCGACGAGCTGGCGGGCGAGCCAGGCGATGCTGTTGCTCTTGCCGGAGCCGGCGGAGTGCTGGATCAAATAGCGCTGGCCGGGTCCCTTCTCATCGGCATGGGCGAGGAGATGGCGGACGACGTCGAGCTGGTGGTAGCGGGGGAAGATGATCTTGCGCTCGGTTTTCTTCGTGTCCCGGTTTGTCTCCTCGACCTGCTCGACGTAGGACTCGAGGATGTTGGCGAGGCTCTCGCGCTGGAAGGTCTCTTTCCAGAGGTAGTCGGTCTTGATGCCGTGCGGGTTCGGCGGGTTGCCGGCGCCGTCGTCGTGACCCTTGTTGAAGGGCAGGAACCAGGTGGCCTTGCCGGCAAGCCTGGTGGTGAAGTGGACGGCCTGGTCGTCGAGCGCGAAATGGGCGATGCAGACGCCGAAGCGGAAGAGGCGCTCGGAGGTCGGGCGCGTGGTGCGGTATTGCTGCATGGCGTCGGAGACGGTCTGGCTGGTGATGGTGTTCTTCAGCTCGAAGGTAAAGACGGGCAGGCCGTTGATGAAGACGGCGAGGTCGAGGGCGCGCTGGGTCTCCTCGGAGCTGTAGCGGAGCTGGCGGGTGACGGTGAAGCGGTTGCGGCGGAAGTTCGCCTCGGCGGTGGTGTTGCCCGGTGTGGGGAGCGGGTAGTAGAGCTGGACGGTGTACTGCTGGTGGCGGACGCCCTTGCGGAGGGTGCGGAGGACGCCGTCGTGCATGATGCGGTTGGAGAGGCGCTGGAGGAAGGCGTCACGCGCGGGGCCGGGGATTTCCAGCTTGAGGTCGTCGACGATCTCCGGCTGGGTGGCTTTGAGGAAGGCGACGAGCTGGGGGACGTCCAGGCCGAGGGCGCGGTCGTAGTCCTGCGCGTGGCCGACGCGCCACTCGGCGTCCCAGACCTCCGGCAGCTCGCGGACGCCTGATCCCGTGCCCCGGATGTCGTCGACCGGGACGCCGGTGAGGTCGGACATGATCTGGAGCTCGAGGCTGGCTTCGTTGAGGCTGGTCGGGGTCATATTCCCACTCCATGTCGTCCAGGTGTTCAAGAGGCTCTATATCTTGTGTGTAGTGCCCATCAGTGAAGATTAGGACTTGAGGCGACCGTCGCCAAATACCCGAAAACGAAAGTTTGCGGTCAACCTGGTACTACGACTAAATACTCTAGGCCTTCCGTCGGATGGGCAGGAGACATGTATCCTCCATAGAACTCCTCGGTAAGGCACTGAGCCATAGGCTCACCAGTTGGCTCCTGATCGAGTTCAGCTTTGACGTAGAGGGCAGCGAGAACCTTGAGCTCGACTTCTGTGTTAACCAAGATCACCGAGACGCCGGGAATCTTTCTGGCTTCGATCTTTTCTCTTATTCTCACTTTGTCCCTCAACGAACATGCGGTAATAGAAATAGTAGGTCGGTACATCGTCCAGGTAGGACGTCAGCTGATCGCTATGCTGCAACAGGGTGATGACGTGATGGCCGAGGTCAACAATACCACCGGCTGCTGGACCCACCTGATATGGAGCCGAAGCCAAGACGGACCCGGAGCCGTGAACCTGCAAATCGCGTAGGGCATTCCGAACCTCATTTTCAAGGATGCTGGGCAGTTCCCCTGAGAGGTTATTGATCTCCATATCTCTGGCAGGGTCACGACGTTCGTAATCCAGGCTCAGTCGTGCGAGCACCGCGACGTGACTAGATCTATCTATTCCGTCCTGACTCGGATAGCCCTCATCGTCAATCAGGAAATCTCGGCTTCGGAATGCCTCTTGAGGGAAGCCATTGAACTCGATCCGGTGGAATTCGCCTCTGTCAGTGATCCAGCACGTCGCCTGATTCTCCCCGGTTCTTAGCTCGATCTTGAGCAGCTGTTCACGGAACATGAAGGGTGGGCGCATGTCGGGATCGACTCTTGAGTAGGTGATGAGAGGATTACCGCCCTCGTACAACAGTCGCGGACCCACTTCCTCAAGAGCCATGAGCACCAGGAACTCCGGGGGCAGGATTACCTCCAGATGGTGATCCTTACCCAAGGCCCGTCTTTTGTGGCGGCCCATGATCCGTTTCAGTTGATCGGCAAAGACGATGACCCTCGATAAGACCTCACGAGATCCGTTCCGAGATTTGCCGCCACCCCGGATACGAAGCCGAGAGCGACATCATATGCCTCAGCGTGAGGACCGATCTGATCAAGCTCCGTGCCAACAGACAGGTGAGACAAGAGGTCTGAGTTCTGATGGCTACGGTGATTGCCTGGTGAGTTCCGGTGAGAAGTTCCTTGCGCGACTCATCCTTTTCCGCCGACGTAAGGTCTAGCTGGGTGAGCGGTGCAGACCACTTTCCAACAATCCTGAAATCACTCGGAACGGATTCGAGATCGACAGGGATATTAACTCCAGGTTTGGGCAGTCCTGTAGGGCCCATCTCCGCTACTCCTCGACGCCGCTGTATTCAAGTTCGCCTTCAAGCGCGTCGTTTGGCTCGACCTCCTCCATCGCTGCCTCGATTC
>CAVUJR010000013.1:0-36071 GCA_963741805.1 uncultured Chloroflexia bacterium | reverse complement strand
TCATCCTCAACGGTATCCTCGCGATGTCCGAGCTGGCCATCGTTTCCGCGCGTCCCAATCGCCTGAAGCAAATGGCCGACAATGGCAACAAGGGCGCACGCGCCGCCATCCAGCTGGGCGAAGACCCGAGCAAATTCCTCTCGACCGTCCAGATCGGCATCACCCTCATCGGCATCATCAATGGTGCCTTCGGTGGCGCAACGCTCTCCGAGCCGGTCGGCAACCTGCTCGCGAAGATTCCCGGGATGGAGTCCTGGTCGAATCGCGTCGCCGGTATCGCCGTCGTCCTGCTTATCACCTACCTCTCGCTGATCATCGGTGAGCTGGTCCCGAAACAACTGGCCCTCCAGCGAGCGGAATCAGCCGCCTCTCTGGTCGCGCCGGCGATGCGCACCCTGGCGACCGTTACCGCGCCGGTCGTCTGGTTCCTGTCCATCAGCAACGAGTTCGTGCTGAAGCTGCTGCGGGCGAACGAGCCGGATGAGCCGGGCGTGACCGAGGAGGAGGTCAAGGTCCTGCTGATGCAGGCGACCGAAGCCGGCGTCTTCGAGCGCGCCGAGCAGGAGATGGTCGCTGGCGTATTCGGGCTGGGCGACCGCACCGCCGGCGAGCTGATGACCCCGCGCCATGCCATCGTGTTCCTCGACCTCGACGAGTCGAAGGAAGAAAACATGACGCGTATGGCGACCACGCATTTCCAGGTCTACCCGGTCTGCGACGGCTCGACGGATAACGTCGTCGGCGTCGTCAGCACCCGCGACCTCTGGCACGAGTACGTCAGCGACGGCACGGTCTCCATCCGCGAGACGATGCGTCCGGCGCTGTTCGTGCCGGAGATCGCCCCGGTGCTCTCCGTGCTGCAGCAGATGCGCGACAACAAGGCGCCGATCGCGGTCGTGATCGACGAGTACGGCGGCGTCGAGGGCCTGCTCACGGTCAACGACGTGATCGGCAGCGTGGTCGACGAGATCGGCTCGCACGAGGGTGAGGATGTCATCGAGGGTGCGGTCCGCCGCGACGATGGCTCCTGGCTGGTCGACGGCGTGCTCGGTGCGCATGAAGTGCGCGAGATCTTCGACATCAGGAAGCTTGAGGGCGAGGACGAGGGGCGATTCGAGACCATCGGCGGCTTCATCCTCGACCAGCTCGGCCACATCCCGGTCGAGGGCGAGTACGTCGAGGTCGACGGGCATCGCATCGAAGTCATCGATATGGACGGCCACCGCATTGACAAGGTCACCATCATCCCGCCAGAAGGAGACACGGACGATGAAGCCGTCGACGTCGCCTCCGAGGACAGCTAGGCACCGGGCGAAGTCCGTCCCACACCGTGTGCCGGCCCACCCTTCTCGTTGACAGGCTCATCTTTCAATACTTCCCTAAATGAAGTCTATCGGGCATTGCGTATGGATAACATAACGTTACTTCGATATGGACGTTCATTTGTTGCGTTTCCGGGGCTGGTGGGCTAAGGTCAGATGGTTCGAAAGCACCATTTCACCGGAGACTCTGTGCTTATCGCAGGAGGTGTATGAATGTCATCTGAGAAGCGTTCCCCGATCCAGTCGCGCGCGTTCGATCGCCGTACCATGCTCAAGGGCGCGGCGGTGAGCAGCGCGGCGCTGGCCGCGGGCGGCCTGCTTGGCTACAGCCCGCTGCTGGTCTCGGCGCAGGACGCCTCCCCGGCGGCCCCCGCGCATCCGGGCGGCGAGTTCCGCACGGGCGCGGCGCAGGACGCGACGTCGTTTCACCCGTTCACGAACACGGACACGGCGTCGTTCAGCTATATCGACCTCGTAAGCTGGCTGCCGCCGCTGCGCTACAACCCGGACAACATGGAGCTGGAGCCGTTCGGCGCCGACTCGTTCGAGGAGAGCGACGACCACCTCTCCGTGACCTTCACCATGAAGTCCGGCCTCGTCTGGAGCGACGGCGAGCCGCTCACCGCCAACGACTACGTCTGGACGTGGGAACAGGCGATCAACCCGGACAACGAGTGGCCGCGCCTCGGTTCCTACGAGCCGTTCGTCGAGTCGATCACCGCCACCGACGACGTCACACTCGAGGTCAGCCTCAAGCAGGCGATCGCGACGAGCATCGAGAAGGCGTCGAACGCCCTCGCCTACGTGCTCCCGAAGCACATCTGGGAGGGCCAGTCGTGGAGTGATCCGGAGGCCAACCCGGAGATCATGGCGCCGACCGTCAGCGTCGGACCGTTCGTGCTGAAGGAGTGGAAGAAGGACCAGTACGCCACCTTCACGGCGAACGAGAACTTCTTCCTCGGCCGCCCGAACTTCGACACCTACACCGTCCAGCTCTACGGCAACGCCAACGTCGCCATGGAGGCCCTGTTCTCCGGTGAGCTCGACCAGTTCGGCCCGGACAACGAGAACTGGCCGGACGCCCAGGAGAACGAAAACGTCCAGGCGCTGCAGTGGGACGCGCCGGACAACGCGGTGATGTACTTCGGCTTCAACACGCGGATGCCGATGTTCGCCGACGCGAAGGTCCGCCAGGCGCTGAACTTCGCGCTCGACAAGGAACTCATCACGCAGGAGCTCACGTACGGGCTCGGCGCCCGCGCGACGGGCATGTACCTGCCGACGAGCTGGGTCTACAACCCGGATGTCGAGACCTTCGCCTACGACATCGACAAGGCGAACCAGCTGCTGGACGAGGCCGGCTGGGAGATGGGCGATGACGGCGTCCGCGCCAAGGACGGCGAGCGTCTCTCGTTCCAGTTCATCTACGGCCCGAACAACGACATCATCCGCGAGCAGATGGCGACGGTCGCCCAGGAGTACTGGGGCGAGGTCGGCGCGGAGGTCGAGGTGCTCGGCATGGAGTGGGGCGCCTACCTGTCGATGACCCGCGAGGGCCCGTACGACTGGGGCGTGTTCATGAACATGTACATCCCGTCAGTCGACCCGGACATCATCTGGTTCAAGAAGGACGCCGGCCCGGCCTACAACCGCGTGGGCTACCAGAACGACCGGGTGTTCGAGCTGTACGACAATGCGCTGACCGAGTTCGATCGCGAGAAGCGCAAGGACATGTACATGGAGATCCAGCAGATCCTGACGGAGGAATCCCCGTGGATCTGGGTCTACTACGAGCAGGGCCACACGGCCTTCGCGAACCGCGTCAAGGGCGTCGAGATCAACGACCTCGGCCTGAACGACGTCTGGGAGTGGTACATCGAGGAGTAGCCTCCGGTCAGGGACCGGAACATGTCGAGGGGGCAACGTTGCCCCCTCGACAGCGCACCCTCGTCGTCATCCTGAGCCGCTGGGCGAGCGCAGCGAGGCCGGCGTGTCGAAGGATCTTTGTCGCGGGCCAGATACCTGTTCCGCAAGAGCAAAGATCCCCGAACATACAAGAAAGGGAGAAACGGCTACGAGCCGTTCCTGCGTTTTCGGCTCGGGATGACGTCCCTTTGTTGGTCGGCCAAGGTTCACCTCGGCCCGTTTTCGCTCCAGCGCATCTGCCAGGCAAGCACCCATGGGACGTTTCATCATCCGCAGGCTCATCCAGTCGTTCTTCCTGCTGCTGGGCATCTCGCTGATCACGTTCGTGATCACGCGGCTTGCCCCGGGCGGGCCGGAAACGCTGATCGAGGATCCGAACAGCACGCAGCAATACATCGAGCAGATGCGTGAGAGCTACGGGCTAAACGACCCTATCCCGGTGCAATACGCGAAGTGGGTCGGGAATATGTTCCAGCTCGACTTCGGGCGCTCGTTCGAGGACAACCGTCCCGTGCTGGACAAGATCGTCGAGCGCGTGCCGGCGACGCTCCAGCTCTCCGCCGCCGGGTACCTGATCGGCCTGCTGGGCATCCCGCTTGGCATTCTCGCGGCCCGGCACCGGGGGCGCGGCGTCGACAACAGCGTGCGCATCTTCACGGTGGTCGGCCAGGCCATTCCGCACTGGTGGTTGGGGCTGATGATCCTGATCTTCACCGCGCCGATGGGCATCTTCCCGCTCGCCGGAATGGGGAATCCGAACGCTGATAACCAGGTGCTCGAACGCCTGCACCACCTCGCCCTGCCAGGATTGATCTCGGCCCTGAGCGGGTGGATCGTCTACTCGCGCTATATGCGCTCGGCGATGCTGGAGGTGCTGGAGCAAGACTACGTGCGCACGGCACGGGCGAAAGGCCTCAGGGAGCGCATCGTGATGAGCCACGCGATCCGCAACGCCCTGCTGCCGATCATCACGGTTCTCGGCGGGTCGCTGGCCGGGTTCTTCTCCGGGTCGGTGCTGCTGGAGACGGTGTTCTCCTGGCCAGGCATGGGCCGCCTGGCGGTCGACGCGGCGTTCAAGCGCGACTACCCGACCGTGATGGGGCTCACGGTGATCGTGTCGTCACTCGTGATCCTCGGCAACTTCATCGCCGATATCGCCTACGCCTACGTCGACCCACGCGTGCGGTACAAGTGATGGACCGCGATACCCAACTGTCGCAATCACCTGCATCGTCATTCTGGGCGGAGCGAAGAATCCCCGTGCGAAGCACGTCTATGGCGCGAAGCGCCTTCCCTTTCCACACCGGCAACGATGTCGCCCCCGGCTATCGACTTCAGGTCGATCGGCTTCGCCGGCGGGATCCTCGCCTTGCCCGGAATGACGATCCTTTCACGGCTTGCGCATCAACCGCCGCCCGGATGTCCACATGAGCCAGATGCAAGCACAACTGGAGATGCAGGCCACATCCGTCGACGGCATGCGCACGACCCCCACGCTGACCTACTGGCAGCGCGTCTGGCGGCACCTGCGGCAGGACAAGGTGACGATGTTCGCCTTCGGGCTGCTCCTGGTTATCGCGTTGCTGAGCCTCGGCGCGGGCATCATCGCCTCGACCCTGGACCTTGACCCGGCCAAGACGAGTTTGCTGAACCGTCTCAAACCGCCATCTCGCGAGCACTGGTTGGGCACGGACGACGTCGGGCGCGACATCTTTATCCGCCTGCTCTACGCGGGCCGCGTGTCGTTGCTGGTCGGCGTGCTGGCGGCGGCGACCGCGTTCGTGATCGGCGTGTCGCTCGGGCTCCTCTCGGGCTTCTACGGCAAGTGGGTTGACGATGGCGTGAACGCGTTGGTCCAGACGACGATCAACATCCCCCTGCTCTTCCTGCTGATCCTGCTCTCTGTCATCTTCCGGCCCGACGTCGTCGGCCTCTCGGTGATCCTCGGCCTCTTCAGCTGGCAGAACAACGCCCGGCAGATTCGCGCGGCGGTGCTCTCGCAGAAAGAGCGCGATTTCGTGGACGCCGCGCGGGTGCTGGGAGCCCGAGACGGGCGCCTGATGTGGAAGCACATCTTCCCGAACGTCGTCTCGATCGTGCTCGTGGTGACGGGGTTCGATGTCGCCGGGGCGATCCTCGCGGAGTCGAGCCTGAGCGCGCTGGGCCTCGGGGTGCAACCGCCCACCGCGAGCTGGGGGAACATGCTGGCCAAGTCGTTCGACTTCGGCACGGATGCGCCGTGGCTGGTGATCAGCCCGGGGGTGATGATCTTCCTGACGGTGTTCAGCATCTTCCTGATCGCCGACGGCGTGCGCGACGCGATGGACCCGCATATCTCCTGACGCCCAATGCGATCAGGGAGACGATCAATCACATGCGCGAGGGACTACGGGGCAGGTCCCGGGCTGGTTGCCCAAAGGTGACAAATGCGATCAATCCCGGGAGCCAGGAGGTGAGGCCACATTTGGTGAGCAGGACCCGCCAGCAATGCCGGGACTCGCGGTATACCTGGTGACCACCCCGTCATTCGATGGTTTCTCAAACCACCGCTCCCCGAGAGCGAGCCCATCCGCCGCCAACGCGTCTCTCCAGGGAACGCACGCATTGGCTTTACCTCACCGTGCCGACACTGCCCCCTCACTCATCGGTCGCTGTCTGGCGACGTCAAGGTCACCGGCGCCAGCGTCACCGACCCACCACCCGGCGGGAGCCCTTCAGCCATGCGCAATCACATCGCCTACCACAACGCACGCACACACATCAGCATCTTCCTCGACGCAAGAAATGCCGCCTCCGCCGTGGCCGCCGCAAGATCGTCCGTGACGAGCCAAGGGAACGGCTTCGAGCTCATCTCGGTGATCCCCAGGTCAGACATGTCCCCCGAGGTCCCGCTTACGCTCCCGTCGCCCATGCCCGTACCCGCCCTGTAATGCTGCACCAGCACGCGTCGGGCAAAGATCGCCACAGGAGCATGCACCAATGCCCCAACACATCTATTCGCGGGCGGAATGGGAGATCATCGCCAGGATGATCGCGGAGGGAGACGCCGGCGCTGTTCCGCCGGGGCTCGCCCAACGCATCGCCGCGCTCCTTCGCGCAACGCCTGGGTCATGGCCGAACGAGCAATGCACGCTCGATCTCGATCCGGCCAGCGCCGAGCTCGTGACGAGCCTGGCCGCGCCACGTCGGGGCCTGGCGGACGCGGAGCGAATCATCAGCACCCATCAGGAAGGGAATCCGGCAGCCTCGCACCGGATCGAATTACGGAGCAACGGGGTCAGGAGCGTGGTGGCCTACCTGACCGACACTACCACCCTGCATCGGGAGCTGGAGCGGCATGTCAGGCGATTGGTGGCGACAGGCGCAGTCGGCCATCTCGCCCTCGTCGAGCAGGCGAGCCTGGAGGTGCTTGCGACCGCCGCCCTCCTGCCGGAGGAGGGAGTGGACTGATTAGGCAGGCCGCGTCAGTTCCGCTCGTCCTGGGCTTCCAGATGCCGGGCGGACCCGCAGGCGATAAACGTCGCCTCTCCGGCGGACGGCGCTGTGCCGGACACGCTGCGTCCACGGTGGGGCTCGGCTTCCTTCGTCAAGGTAACTTCATAGCCGACCCCGGCCCCATCAAGGCGAATGCCGGTCACGCGCCACCCATCGGCGAAGAGAAACCGGTCAATATAGCGAGAGAGCGCGGCGATCGAGGGCGCAGGGAGCTGTGATGACATACGGCACCTTCCATATTCTTTGTGATCGCACGAGGATACCCGCGCGCGACGCTAGAGATCGCGAGACGAGCCGTCTTCGCGCTCGGCCCGGATACTGGGCCGGGACGGTGTCCCGCGAGGATCGGTCGCAGGCAGGTGCTCCAGCTCGATATTGTCGGAGCACATGCCGAAGAGATGGCCCAGCTTGCGCAACTGCGGCACCTGTGGCGTGCGCCGGCCACTCTCCCACAGGTAGACGGCTTGCGGATGCACCCCGACCTTCACGGCCAGCTCGTACTGCGTCCACCCCTGATCCTGGCGCAGTTGCCGGATGGTCTTCATCGGTCCTCCAGACTGGTCTTCAGATCACTCACAGTCGTTGTATAACACCGAGTCTATAACATGTGTTATACTCTGGTGGTACCGGGGAGCCATCTGGGTTCTCCGCATAGTGAACCGGCCTGTACCCCTCCGAGGGACGCCGGACAGAAAGCAACGCAACACATGACTACCGGAACCATCAAGAGCCTTCGTGACCGCGGCTTCGGCTTCATCACTCCCGACGGCGGCAGCGAGGACCTCTTCTTCCATCACTCTGCCGTCACCGATGGCGGATTCGAGATGATGCGCGAGGGCCAGAAGGTGACCTTCGACAAGGGCACCGACCCGCGCGACTCCAGCCGCGAGCGCGCCGTCAACGTGGCCCTCGTCCAGGAGTAATCTCCCGGGCCTTTGGCACCGAAAAGGGAGCGTCCATCACGGAAACGTGGTGGACGCTCCCTTTTGTCGTTAACGTCACTGGCGCCCGGCATGCTGCCACATGGCGCCGCCCCGATGTGGGAACACGACGTTGGCTTCCCGCCGGGAACCCGGGGCACGTGCAGAACTCCTCTCCGGAAGGCAACACTGAGAGCCCTGCCCGATCGCATGGATCAGGTAGGGCTCTGGCTCCTCTGTCGACACCTGGGCGTCCCGTCTTCGCTGCAGTTTGGCCAGACGCGCGATCGTGGATGTGACATCGCGGGAGAGGAACGCCACCTGGAACCAGTGGGGAACGAGAACGATGGTGGCCGGGCCACGCCCGAACGAAAAGCCATGATCGTAAGAAGTGCCCGCTCTGTGTAGGGGCCGCCCCCGAGGTCGCCGGTCGCCTGCAGCAGCGGCCCCTCGGCCCGATCGACCGACGGTCGATCCGACCACGAGCCCGGGACGCCGACACGGTCGTGACGACGGTGGGCAAGGACGCCCTCAGATTGCCGCGTTAGGGGGTTGTCGAGAGCACGAACTCGCCCGATCGTGACAGGCTCACAAACTCTGGCCCGAGCCCGGGCGGGAGTTTCTTGGCCTCCTGCACGCCTCGCTCGAGGGCCCGCTTGTTCTCGAATCCCAACGCGTCGAGGATCGGGTTGTTGACGTGGGTGACCTGCTTGCGCGGCGTGTGCAACTGGGTTCGCCGCATCGCTTCTTCGAGCTGCGCGGTATCGGGGATGAAATCGAGTGCCGGCATCGTGAAGCCCCGGAACACCTTCAGCAACGTCTCGAGCGTTTCTTCCGGCAGATACTGCATGTGGATCCGCGTTAACTCCAGGAAAATGCCGTGATGGGCGATCTCATCGCGCCCCACGATCTGGAACGCCCCTGCGGCGCCTGTCTGATGGCCGCGCTTGCGCTCCTCGGGCGTCGCCTTATCCGGCAGCCCGTACTCATGCCGGATCCGCTTCCGCATTTCATCGTAGTTGAAATAAGTGGCGCGCTCCTGGACCATCGCATAACACAGCACTCCGAGCGGCGTATCGAGGCCCGGATGGTTCTCCCGCATCGTCCACTTATGCGACAGGACCTCCTCGATGTATTCCTTGAGCTGGGTTTCCGTTCGGAGCCCGGAATGCAACAACACCAGTTCCCACGCCCAGCCGTGCTTCAGCTCCTCCATGCCCCACGCGAGCTGCAGGTTCCGCCGCACCCGGTTGCTGTGGAACATCTCGAGCCCTTCCTGCACATAGTCCCCGATGTATTCCTCGACCCCGAGATAGGCCTGGATAATCGTGACGGTGTCAGGGCTAAGCATGTGTCCGTACTGGTGCATCTCCTTGATCGGAAGCTCGTTGGGCACCCAGTTGCGGACCTTCATTGCCTTGTAGAAGTAGTGCTCGAAGCTCTCGCGGGATTCCTTCTCGATCGCGTCGAGCCGCGCCTGATGCGTCCACGGTCCCTGAACGACGAGAGGCATATCGATAGTAGTGGTTCCGGTACCGGCGGCGGTCATGCCCCGTTTCTCCTTAAGATTTGCGTTGCGTCAGCCGAAATGGAGCGCAATGGAATAGTAATGGGCACATTTCGGACCATCGGTCCGCACCTGCGCCCGGATGCCGTTCGTCGCATCCCTGGGACGAACACTACGCGATGGGAGGGTGGTAACGCGACGTGCCGTCCTCCTTGCTCCGCTTTTCGGCGCGAAGGACATCCCTCTCGGGTCCGACCCGGCGGGAATCGTTGCTATGTCATGTTGGCACCGTATATGCGGACACCTGCATCGTCTCTCCAGCCAAGGAGACAGCGAGCGTTCCGGACCCCTTCCCCTTCCCTCCAGTCCGGGGCGCTTCGCTGTTCGGAGCTCAACCCCCGGGTCTCCTCGCGACGCTATCCCTCGCGACGGAGCGTGAAGACGAACGGCTGGTCCAGGCCGCGCAGGTCCATGACGCCCAGGAGCGTATCGTCGTCTACCTTGCGAAAGGCGTCGTTGATCGGCAGCGCATCGTAGATCATGGTCGTGGTCAGCACGCCGCGATATTCCATCATGCGGAGCCGGGCGGCCGGTCTCCGGGTGGAGATGAGTGGACGCACCAACCGGAAGAGGCGCGTCGTGACCGGCGTCTTGACGAGGGCCGGGACGCGCAGGATCGCCCCCATCGGCATCAACGCCGGATTCACGTTGATCAATCTCCCGTGACCATCGGCAAAGACGAGCGGATGAGCGTCCTCAATACCGTCGAACCGCTTCCCGTGCCAGCCGAAGCGCTCCAGCATGCCATCCAGCGGGTTCCCGGTCGGGACGCCGCTGCCTCGCCACGACCCGATCATCTCGTGAAGCCCCACCGGCGGCAGCGTGTCGAAAAACGCCAGCGCAATCGGCGCCGTCGTCCCTCGTTCCAGGATCTCGAGCTGCTGAGACCTCGCGACTGCATCCGAACCCCGGTGTGTGTCCATGGGCGTTCTCCCTTCTGTTGGAGCAGGATAGCGGAGCGAGGTATCGTGACGCAGCGGCCACCGGGTATCCTGAGGGGGACAGGGGCCAGAGCCCAGACATTCCCGAGATGAACGACGGCGTGCGTGGAAGGCTCGGCGAGTCCCATGACCACATCCCGCGACATCACCGTGGCCGAGACGGCGGCCCGTGACGACACCCGCTACGGCGAGGTGTTCGATCGCGGCTACGCGCGGTACGATGGACCGCGCCGCGGCCGGCGTGGGGCGATCACCTCGCTGATCGGCTTCTCGATGAAGCGCGCGATGGGGATCCGGAAGCGATGGACGGCGAAGGTCCTGCCGTTCCTGCTCTATGTCGCGATCACCATTCCCCTCATCATCCAGATCGGTCTCAGCGCGGTTGTCCCTGATCTCGAATTCGCCTCTTATCCCGGCTACCTGATGGCCATCTTCCTGACCGTCGGGATCTTCGTCGGCACCGCCGCGCCGGAGATCATCTGCGTCGACCGCCATGAGCGCACCCTGCCGCTCTACTTCTCGCGCGCCATTCACCGGATGGACTACGTGACCGCCAAGGTGGTCGCGATGACCCTGCTCACCATGACGATGACGGTGATCCCGTCCATCCTGCTTTGGCTGGGTCGGCAGTTGGTCTCCGAGCATATCGGCGGGGCGATGCGGGAGAACATCGGCGATCTCTGGCGGGTGATCTTCGCGGGAAGCATGATCGCGATCGTCATCAGCGCGCTCGGTTTGGCCATCTCGTCCTTCACGAACCGCAAAGGGGTCGCGATCACGGTGATCATCTTCGTCTTCGTGGTGCTGACCGGCATGGCGAATATCGGGCTGGAGGTGCTGGACGAGCAGGACTGGAGCCGGTACCTGATCGCGCTGCACCTGCCACTCCTCTTCAACGGCATGAACGCCCATCTCTTTGGGGACGTGGACGATTACGTGCTGGACCGTGTCGATCTTCCGCTTTCTGCCTATATCGCCTATATGCTCGCGCTCGTCGTCGCGTGCGTGGCGATCCTGCGCTGGCGCTATGCGGCGAGTGATGACATATAGCGACACCCTTCCTCCCGAACCGTGATCCGGGAAGAAGGGTGTTGAGCGACATCGATATCCGCTAGCGAGGCTCGGCACCCTCTGCAAGCGTCCAGTTCTCGATGTTCCAGAAGTAGCCAACGAACGGATGCTCGAAGGCCATGTTCGCGACATCCAGCCGGTTCGAGACCGCCGTGTAGAACGGCCGCAGCACCAGCGGGATCACCGCGTAGTCCTCGATCACGAGATCGTTCATCGCGATCAGGAGCTCCTGCGCCTCGTCCTCGCTCTGCGCGGCACGCAGCTGCTCGAAGAGCGTGTCGTACTCGTCGTTGCGCCAGCGCTGGACGTTGTACTGCTGCCAGCCGTTGCTCTCCTGGGCGACATTCTCGCCGTCCGCACCGGCGTACCAGTTGCTCATCCACGTCACCGGGATCTTCGTGTTCGGGCCGGACGACCACATGCCCATGTCGAAGTACATGTGCTGCAGGCCCTGCTCGTTCCCCGGTGTCGTGTCAAAGAAGACGGTGCTGTCGATCGCCGGGATCTCCAGCTTGAACCCGATCGACTCCAGGTTCTGCTTGATGACCGCCTGTGTCTGCTGTCGGACCTGGTTCACCGACGAGGTGAGGTCGAGGGCCAGCTCGACGCCGTCCTTCTTGCGGACATCGCCATCCATCGTCCAACCGGCGTCCTCCAGCACCTGCGCGGCCTTCTCCGGGTCGTACGCCCACTCGGTGTTCGGCGACTCGAAGAACTCCAGGCCGGTCAGCGTGTTCGACGTGACGAAATCGGCGCTCCCGTAGAACTGCTCGGCGATCAGGGCACGGTCGATACCGAGCGCGATCGCCTCACGCACCGCCTTGTCGGACAGGATCGGGTGCGGCGTGTTCATCTCCGAGCGCTGGCCGTCGACCTCGGTCTCCGGGTCGGAGAAGTTGAGATAGATCGCCTCGCGAGTCACGCCGGTGGTTTCGACCAGCTGCCCGTTGGCGCCGTCGCCGACGATGCTGGCGAGCACCTCCGGATCGGCCTGGATGTTCCACGCCCAGTCGTAGTCGCCCACCTGCAGCACGGAGCGGCCCGCACCAACCGAGTCGCCGCCACCCTTGACGAGGATACGCGCGAAGTACGGCTTGTCGGGGTTGCGGTAACGGTCATTGATTACGTACGTGGCCTGGTCGTTCGGCCGGAACTCCTCGACAACATACGGGCCGGTGCCAATCGGCGCCGTCTGGAACGCGTCGTTCGGGTTGTTCGGGTCGTTGTCGAAGGCGTGCGCCGGGAGCAGCGCGCCGATGAGATCGCCGGTGAAGGGGTCATACCAGTTCACGGCGGGGGCCTTGTACGTCACGCGGGCGGTCCGCTCATCGACCGCCTCGATCGACTCGATCACGTCCCACTGCTCAAAGCTGGTGCTGGCGTTGGTCGGGTTCACGATCCACTGCCAGGTGAAGACGATGTCGTCCGCCGTCACCGGCTCCCCATCGCTCCAGACCAGATCCGGCAGCAGGCGCAAGTCGACGGTGGAAAAGTCCTCGGCGAGCAAGCCATTGTCGACCGTCGGGACCGTCTCCAGCAGGACCGGCTGCAGGGTCGTCTGCGGCGTGTAGTTCAGCAGCGGCTCGAGCACGAACTGCGTGCCGGTATCGCCGGAGAGGTGCGGGTTCAGCACCGTTGGCGCCTGCCACCAGAGAATGCGCAGCTCGCCGTCTGAGCCGCGGGTCTTGCCCTCGGTATTGGTCGCCGGCTTCTCAAAGGTCCCGGCAGCGGGGCTTGCGGCCGGCGTCTGCGCCGACGCCGGGTTGCCACCGTTGGCGAGGAACGCGGCCGCGGCAGCCGAGGCGCCGAGCACGCTGGCGCGTGTCGTAAAGGCGCGTCGGGAGAGGCCGCCGGCGCGATAGGCGCCGAGCAGCGTGGAGAGTGTGGTTCGATCTGTTTCCATGGAGTGCGAGATCCTTCTGATACAGGTTGGAGATACCGGCATCGGGCAACAGCGCCCGCGCCGGGAGAGGATGGATGGTTCACAACCCTCTGGAGATGCGCACGATGCACGCGACACGGAGGGGCAGGGACGCGCAAACGCACCCGCAGGAATCATCACTTCCTATTCGTAAGTTTATACCAAAAGAGAAGTTTTGGCGACAAGGGCGTCTCTCTCGGCCCCCGGGGCGGAAACGACAAACCCGGGCCATGGCCCGGGCTGACGCGATGTGAGCAAGCTGTGTCGTCGGAGTCCGAAGCCTACACGGGGTGCGACCATTCCGCGACATCGAGCCCGCAGAACCAGACAAAGGGCGATGCACCCTCGCGGCGCCAGATGACGGTCGGGTTGCCAAGGCTATCGACGCTCATCATCGGCTCGAACCCCTGCGCGGCAAGGTCGAACAGCGCGGTCGATTGGCGCGTAATCGCGAAGTGTTGGTCGGCGCTACGCAGCTCGGCTGTCGCGCCGCTCACGGCACCCTTGTGCAGCGTGACGATCAGGCTCCAGCCACCATCAAAGGTCCTCACGACGCGGTCGCCATCCGCCGCGCGCGCCGCCGGCACTGGCTTGGCCTGTTCGTCCATGCGCATCGCTCGCTGCTGCACCATGCCTTCTCCCTGCGCCCGTACGTACCTTCTGTGGCATGCATGGTAGCAGAGATACGCATGAAAAGTTCGCAACTCGACGATAACGACGAATCGCTGGACCGCCGGGCCCCGTTTTGGGATGATGACATACCAGACTCCGCCGCATCCGGGCACCTTGCCGTGCCCGCACCAAAAGGAGACCGCCGTGAGCGCCGTTGCCGATCGATCCCGCCTGTGGGCCGGGCCCCTGCCTACGCTAACCGACGTCTTCCGCGCCCAGGCGGTGATCCGCCAGTATCTGCCCCCCACCCCGGCGATCGAGTCCGCCGCGCTATCGGAGCGGATGGGTTGCCGGGTGATCGTGAAATGCGAGAACCTCCAGCCGATCGGGGCCTTCAAGGTCCGCGGTGGCATCTACCTGCTCAGCCAGTTGACGGAGGAGCAGCGCGCGTCCGGCGTGGTCGCGGCCTCGACCGGCAATCACGGCCAGTCGATCGCCTATGCCGCCAAACTGTTCGGCGCCCGGGCAACGATCTTCGTGCCAGAAGGCGCGAACCCGCTGAAGGTCGCGGCGATGGAACGGCTCGGGGCCGAAGTCGTCGCGCACGGGCCGGACTTCGACACCGCGCATGAAGCCTGTCGGCTATATGCCGGGGAGACCGGGAAGTACTTCATCCACTCCGCGAACGTGCCCGAGCTGGTGGCCGGGGTCGCGACCTCGACGCTGGAGCTGCTGGAGGCGCATCCGGAGATCGAGGCGATGTTCGTCCCGATCGGCGGCGGCAGCGGCCTCAGCGGCGCCTGCGTTGCCGGGAAGGGCATCAACCCGGACCTGCGGGTGTTCGGCGTGCAGGCCGAGGGCGCCCCGGCGGTCTACGAGTCGTGGCGCGATCGCGAGCTGAAGAAGCTCGACCAGTGCGAGACGTTCGCGGAGGGCGTGGCGACGCGCGAGGCCTTCGGGCTACCGGCCGCGCTGCTGTGGGACATCGTCGACGAGATCGTGCTCGTCCCGGACGCGGACCTTCGCCGCTCGATCCTGACGTTGCTGCAGACGACGCGGATGCTCGCCGAGGGCGCGGGCGCGGCGGCGCTGGCCGGACTGGCCCACAAGCGCGAGGAGATGGCCGGCAAAACCGTCGGCATCATGCTCTCCGGCGGCAACCTCACGCTCGACGCCCTGAAGGTGGCGCTGGAGACCGAGCAGCCCTGGTAGGCTGCCCGGACCGGGCCGTCCCGCGTACCGCTTCGTCAAGGCGACGACCCGACGGCGGCGATGCGCGGCCGCGAGGTGGCGCGTTCGGGCCACAATCAGCGTGGGAGTGGCGCTAGGCAGACGAGGTCGTTGAGCTCTTGACCGTGCGTCGACGCGGCGTCTTGTTGGCGGCCTCGGTCGCGAGCCGCTCCTTGCGAAACTCGCCCGACTCCTCGTTGCGCACCCAGCGGGAAAGCTGGGGAGGAATCGCGATGTCATCGGGCACGATGACCCGTGTCACCTGGCCGTTGATGAAGCTCGCGGTGGACACGTCCGAGGTCTTGCCCGATGCCCACTCGACGCTCATCACCGCGTCGCGGAACCGTTCGGCCCTCACCTCACGAATCGTCCCCTCGCCATACCGGGGATGCATCAGGCGACATCCGGTCAGGGCGGCCCATCGCTCATCCCCCGTGTCGAGATTATCGAGAAGGACTCTGGTGCGGATCGCGCGAACGATGTTTGACATGGTGATCCAATCGGGTAGGTGCCTTCCCGAACAATTGCTTCCGGTCCCTCAAGTATCCACTATCGTCGCAACTCCTGCGGGCGTTGGCCCGGGCCGGAAAAGCCCGGTCCCTGACCGCACGTCATGCAATCTGTCCCACGTCGATACCCCGGGCAGAGAACCATGCCGCCGCTCTCCGCGCGAGCCCCTCGCGTAGGGGTCGACCGCCGTAGCCACGACCGTGTCGACCCCATCGGCGTGAAGGCCACCTGCTGGTGGTCGAACGTCGATACCAGGGCACGGCACCATGCCCGCGCAGGACCCTGACCGCACGGCGACGGCACATCGGGAAATCGCGGTGGAGGTGTGGCGAGCGGGTCTACTGGATCTCGCCGGCAAGCCAACCCTGCACGTAGCCGGGCAGCACGCTCCAGTCGCCCTGGTAGATCCAGGCCCCGCCGTCCGTGTAGCCGGACCACAGCATGCCCTCGATGTTCGTGAAGGCGAGATCCTCCTCCGACAGCTGGGGAATGAGGGCGATCAGCTGCGCCTGGACGTCCATCGGAATCGTCGTGTGCACCACGTCACCCAGCATCTGCACCAGCTCCGGGATCTTCGGCAGGAACTCCGGCGTCTGCAGCTTCTTCAGCATCGCCACCAGCACGAGATGCTGGCGCATCACGCGCCCGCCGTCCCCGTCCGGCCGCAGGCGGCAGAACAACGTCGCCTGGTCACCGTTCAGCTGAAGCGTGCCGGCCGCGAAGTCGCCGACGGCAGACGGGTTCTCCACCGTCACCCCGCCCAGCGTATCCACCACCTGCGGGAAGACGGTAAAATCGGTCAGCGCCACCCCGTCCACCGTGATCCCGAAGTTCTGGCGGATCGTCTCCGCGCTCAGGGCGGCGCCGTTGCGCCAGTCCAGCTCCGGGGTTGACTGCAGCCCGTCGTTGTAGGCGTCGTTGATCTTGAACGCCGCATAGCCCGGGATGTCAACGTAGAGATCGCGCGGGATGGACAGCACGCGCACCGTCCCGGCATCGAGATCAACGCGCGCCAGCATGATCACATCGCTCCGCTGGCCGGTATCGCTGTACTTGTCCAGCCCAAGCCCGAGGAAGGTGTACTGGCGCTGCTCCTGGCGCGCCATGGCCCGCAGCGGCCCGGCGCCGGCGGCGAGGGCGGCGACCGATGCGGCGAAGGAGCGGCGTGACAGGGATCGGATCGGAAGCTGGGTCATGGGTGTGGTCCTTTCACAAGCGCTGGCTATCGAGCCTCAACCGTACACGCTTATGCCAGATTTCGCATCCTGCTGACAGCGGCGGACGGGGCCCTATACTGGAGACCAATCCACCCGCTGGCCACGTCGGGCCGTCACCCACTCCGAGGTGCACGTGATGCTCGCCAACCGTCTTCTCCCCCTTGTCGCCATGATCGCCGCCCTCATCGTGCCCGCCCCGCTCATCGCGCAGGCGGCGGATATCACCATCCCAATCGCCATCATCGCCCGGGACGGCTCCTGGCAGCCGGCCGGGGATACCGGCTGCGAGCTCGTCTGGGACCGGGCCGGGTCCCCCACCCTGCGCGTGCGCGCCTCGAACGGCGACCGCGTCCGCGAGGATCTCGTCCAGGGCGAGCAGATGGAGGTGCCCGAGGCCGGCCCCGGGACCTGGTGCGTTTTCCAGGTCGACCTCAGCACCGCCGATTCCCGCAGCTACACCTTCTCGCTGGAAGGCGCGGAGCTGGCAACCGTCGACGCGACCGACATCGACGCGCTGAGCGGCTCGCTCGTCCTTCCAATTGCACTCGCTGAGGGCGGAGACTTCGGACTGGCGACAGACAGCTACCTTGACCTGCCACTCGGCGACACGAATCCTCGCCCGCCAGTCGTAACGGAGCCGAACGCCACCCCGACCGCCACCGATGCGGTCGTGATCGCCTCCCCCACGCCGGCCGGGACACCGGGTATCGCGATGGCGGAGGGAACACCGGTCTCGCCGGACATCGCCGGGCAGCTGGTCGACACCGAGATCCAGCTGTTCGTGCCGGAGGACATGGCCGCGAAGGCGGACGGCGGCTGCGGCATCAGTGCCTCCGAGAGCGCCTCCGTGCTGATTGTCGAGGCCAGCACCGGCCGCTTCCGCTCCGAGCTGACGCTGCATACGGATGGCGTCCCGGTCACGCCCGCGGAAAGCCCGACCGGTGAGGCCGGCTGCCTCTTCACCTTCCCGCTCCACCTGCCGGCCGCCGACGTCTACACGTTCCGGTACCAGGACACGACCCTTGCCGAGATCCCCTTCACCGACATGACGGCCACGAGTGAGCCCTTCCTGCTCGCTATCGGCGCCGAGGGCGTCCTGACGCCAGCGGTGGTTGCGCCCGTCGCGACGCCGCTCGCCACACCGATGGCGACACCATCCTCCGCGCGGAGTGACCAAGTCGCGGACGGCCAGCACACCGTCGTCGGCCGGCTGAACCTCTGGACCAACGGCGAGGCCGATGCGCCGCTCGGATGCGCGGCAGGGCCGTACCGGAGCGGCGTCTATCCCGGCGCGCAGGTCGTGGTGCGGGACGAGTCCGGCACCATCATCGCCTACACCGAGCTGCGCTTCTCGGACCGATCGGGTCCCACCGTCTGCGCGTTCGACTTCACCGTGACGGTGCCCGAAGCCTCGTTCTACAGCTTCGAGCTGGGAAACGGCGACACGGTGGTGCGCTCGCAGCACGATCTCGAACTGTGGAACTGGCGGCTGTTCATCGATACCGGCGGGCGGTAGGCCCGATCAGGACCCGGTGTGCCGCTCCCGCGACTCCGCGCCGGCGGCGTCCTCCACCAGCAGCACCTTGACGTGTGAGGCGAGCCCACCCCCGGCCAGCGTAATGAGCGCAACGATCCACGCCCACGTCATCAGGAGCGCCGCCAGGGCGATCTGCCCGTAGGCGATGTTCATGTTCTGCCACACGCCGCCCAGCACCAGCCGGAACACGCCCTGCGCGACCAAAAACGCCACGGTCGCGAACAGCGCCCCAACCGCGACCGCCCGCCAGCGCCGGTCGCCCCGGGGCACGGTGGCGAACACCAGCCCGAAGATGGCGAACAGGAAGACGCTCCGCACAGCGGTCGTGGTGATGAAGAACAAGGCGTTGTCCGGCCCCGGGATCGCCCAGAGCACCTCCCACAGCGCCCGCACGAGCAGCCCGGACGCGGTCGCGAGACCGGCCAGCGCGATGAACCCAACAAAGAGCGCCAGCTCCACCACGAGCGCGCGTTTGGCGTCCTCGTCCTCCGAATCCACGTCGGAGACATGGTTCAGCCCGCGCAGCAAGGCGCCCAGCACGCGGCGTCCCGTGTAGAGGAAGGTCAGGGCCGAGAAGAGGCCGACCCGGCTCCGGTACGCCACGGCATCCTTCACGATCGCGCCGATCTGGTCCTCGCCGCCGGGCAGGAACGCGCCGAGGAAGCTCACGGCGCGCTCGGAGATGCCCTGCGGGTCAATCAGGTACGAGAGGAGGATGATCGCGATCAGCAGCAGCGGGAAGACGGAGAGCACCGCGTAAAACGCGAGCGATGCCGCCCAGTCCATGACGTTGCCGCGCACGAGGTCGCGTGCGGTGTGGATGCCGACGCCCCACCAGCGCCCGGCGCGGGATCCTTCCGCGAAGGGGCCATGCTCGGCGAGATTGTCTAGGCGGTCATCGATGGCGTCCAGCGGAGGTGCTCGGTTTCACGTGCCCGCCGGCGGCGAGGCGCAAGGTCCCGTCGCCCGGCGAACGGGCGCGTGGGGGCATTATGCACCGTGGCGCATCGCATGGTCCCCTTCCTTCTATACTTGCCCCAGGAATGCAACCGCATATGGCAAAGGAGCCAGCTATGGGTACACCGTCGGGTTCGGAAGGTTCTGTCCAGGAGCGGATCGACGCGCTGATCGCCGACATGACGGTCGAGGAGAAGGCCGGGCAGCTGACCCAGTACTTCTACTTCGGCTTCATGCGCGACGCCCCGCCAGAGGGTGGCGATGACCTGCACATCCCCAACCAGCCGATGATGGTGGAGCAGGCCCTCGGCCAGGGCGGCGCCGGATCGCTGCTGTTCGTGGCTGACGCGGCGGACGCCAACCGGCTCCAGAAGCTGGTCATCGAGGGCAACCGGCACAACATCCCCGCGATCTTCGGGTACGACGTGATCCATGGCTTCCGCACGATCCTGCCGGTGCCGATCGCGATGGCCGCCTCCTGGGATCCGGACGTCGTGGCCCGTGGCCAGGCCGTCGCCGCCCGCGAGGCCCGCGCCGCCGGCATTCACTGGACCTTCGCGCCGATGGTCGACATCGCCCGCGACCCGCGCTGGGGCCGCATCATCGAAGGCGCCGGCGAGGATCCGTACCTTGGCGCGGCAATGGCGGCGGCCCAGGTGCGCGGCTTCCAGGGCGAGGGCCTCGGCACGCCGGAGCACGTGGTCTCCGGGCCGAAGCACTTCGCCGGGTACGGCGCCGGGCTCGGCGGGCGCGACTACGACGAGGCCTACATCTCCGAGTACGAGATGTGGAACACCTACCTGCCGCCCTTCAAGGCCGCCATCGACGCCGGGGCCGGCAACATCATGACCGCCTACATGCCGCTGAACGGCATCCCGGCCACCGGCAACCAGTGGCTGCTGAACGAGGTCCTGCGCGGCACGTGGGGCTTCGAGGGCTGGGTCGTCTCCGACGCCAACGCCGTCCGCAGCCTGGAGACCCACGGCTTCGCGAAGGATCTGGAGGACGCCGCCGTGCGCGGCCTGAGCGCCGGCTGCGACATGGAGATGGCGATCTTCGACCCCGCCTTCTCGCGCCTCGCCCAGGCGGTCGCCGACGGCACGATCAGCGAGGAGACGCTGGACCAGAGCGTCCGCCGCGTGCTGGAGATCAAGTTCCGCCTCGGCCTCTTCGAGCAGCCGTATGTGGACGAGGGGCACGCCGCCGAGGTCCTGACCGACCCGGCGCACCGCGATGTCGCCCGCCAGGCCGCCGAGCGCGCGGCCGTGCTCCTGCGCAACGAGGGCAATGTCCTGCCGCTGGATGCCGGCTCGCTCGGCTCCATCGCCGTGATCGGCCCGCTCGCCGACTCGCAGCGCGACACCCTCGGCCCGTGGAGCTTCGTGTTCGATCTCGATGAGACCGTCACCGTGCTGCAGGGCATCCGCGAGCATGCCGGGCACGACGCCCGCGTCGAGTACGCCCCCGGCATCCGCCCCGCCTTCCGCACCTTCCCCTCCATGTTCGACATGTGGGCCGGGAACACGCCGCAGGAGCCAGAGGGCTTCGACGACGACGCCGAGCTGCAGCGGGCCGTGGAGCTCGCGCGCTCGTCCGATGTCGCCGTGCTCGTCCTCGGCGAGTGGCAGAACATGATCGGCGAGGGCGCCTCCCGCGCCGGGCTGGACCTGCCGGGCCGGCAGCTGGAGCTGCTGCAGGCCGTGGTGGAGACCGGCACGCCGGTCGTGCTCCTGCTGATGAACGGGCGGCCGCTGGACATCGGCTGGGCGGCGGAGCACGTCCCGGCGATCCTCGATATCTGGTATCCGGGCACGAGCGGCGGCACCGCCGTGGCGAACCTGCTCTTCGGCGATGTCGCGCCGGGCGGCAAGCTGCCGTTCTCATGGCCGCGCTCGGCCGCGCATGTGCCCATCTTCTACAACCACCTCACCACGCACGCGCCGGACGACCAGGGCAAGCGCTACTGGGACGAGCCCAGCACCCCGCTCTTCCCGTTCGGCCATGGCCTGGGCTACGGCACCTTCTCGTACGGTGACCTGACGCTGGACCGCGACCGCATCGCGCCCGGCGAGTCGCTGACCGTCTCCGCCACGGTGACGAACACCGGCGAGCGGGCTGGTGACGAGGTCGCGCAGCTCTACATCCGCCAGCGCTTCGGCCGCGCCGCGCGCCCGGTGCGCGAGCTGAAGGGCTTCCGCCGCATCTCGCTGGACGCCGGCGCCTCCGAGACCGTGGAGTTCACCCTCGGCCCGGACGAGCTGCGCTACTGGAACGCCGCCGAACGCGACTGGGTGCAGGACGCCGCGACCTTCGACGTCTGGGTCGGCACCGACAGCACCGCCGACCTCGGCACAACCTTCGAGGTTGCGGAGGGATAACACGTCGCAACGAGCAGCACGCGACGACGAGGGCCGCCGCGCTCCGCGCGAGCCCCCTCGCGTAGGGGTCGAACGTCGATACCCCGGGCAGGGAACCGTACCGGGCCAGATCGACACGGCGACGGCACACCGGGAACTCGCGGGGGCGTGTGGTGTGGCGCAACTCCGTAGGGGTCGACCGCCGTAGCCACGACCGTGTCGACCCCATCGGCGTGAAGGCCACCTTCTGGTGGTCGAACGTCGATACCCGGGCACGGCACCATGCCCGCGCAGGACCCTGACCGCACGGCGACGGCACACCGGGAACTCGCGGCGGGCGCGTGGTGTGGCGCAACGAGAGATGTTTCGCGTATGCCGCTGCGCGGCATGGGGTCGACACGCGGTCGACCCCTACGGATAATGCCCTTGTTCATCGACCAATGGAGGCACCCGATGCGCCGCGACCTCCCGTACCGCCGCGACCTCCGCCTGCCGCACTGGGACTACCGCCTCCCCGGACCGTATGCCATCACGCTCTGCACCGAGAACCGCGTCCACCGCTTCGGCACCATCCACGACGGCACCATGACCCGCTCCCCCGCCGGCGACATGGTCCACGCCATCTGGGAGGACATGGCCACCGCCTACCCCACCCTCACCCTCGACGCCTTCCTCGTCATGCCGAACCACCTCCATGCCATTCTGCTGCTCGACCACGCGGACATCGCCCGCAACCCGGACCTCGGCACCATCGTCCAACGCTTCAAATCCGTCACCACCGCGCGATACGCCCAGGGCGTCCGCGACCGTGGCTGGCCACCGTTCGACGTCCGCCTCTGGCAACGCAACTACTACGAGCACATCGTCCGCGACGAACGCGACCTCGACCGCTGCCGCGCCTACATCGAGGCCAACCCCGCCAACTGGCCCACCGACCCCGACAACGCCTGACACAACCTACCCCCGCAGACGTCGACTGCATGCCATCATCCCGTAGGGGTCGTACCGCGTGTCGACCCCATCGGCGTGAAGGCCACCTTCTGGTGGTCGAACGTCGATACGCGCAACCCCTCCACCCGCATCAAACCCCGCCTACCCCAGTAGGGGTCGTACCGCGTGTCGACCCCATGGCCGCAGTCGATACGCGAAACCTACCATCCGCACCCAACCCCGCCTTCATGCGCGCCACCTGCGCCCCCGACCGGTCATCCTCCTTCTCGCGGCGTCAACAGCCACACCACCGACCGCGCCATCGCCACCGCGTCCCCGGCCTCCAACCCCTCCACCGTCAACGACGTCGTCGTGAACGTCCATCGGGCCGCCTCCTGCGACCGCTTGCTCTCCAGCAACCGCCCGATCGTGCCGAACCCCGCCGCCGTCCAGCGCCGGCGCACCAGTGCCAGATCGCAGGTCAGGCTCCCCGTCCCGTCCGCCGCCATCGTCAGCGTCATCGGCGGCTGCTCCCGTTTCGCGCACCAGATGCCCCACACCCGCGTCAACTGCTCCACATCCCGCGCGTCCGGATACAACCCGTAGCCCATCTCCAGCTGCAGGAAGCCTTCATGACCGCGCCGCCGCGAACGCCTTCTGCGCCGCTCGGCTCGGCAGCCCCGCCCGCACAACCTGCACCTCCGGGTCGGCAGCGTCCAGCCCCGTCACCTGCTCCCCGTTCACCAGGCGCACCACGTCAGCCGCCGTCAGTCTCGCGCGTCTTCTCAATGGACGCGTTGAACACCTCGGCAATCTTCCGGATCTGGTCGGCATTCGACATCATGGGTACCCCTTCTGCCGTGGCCGTATCGTCGATAGTCGTCATGGCCTCACCTCCCCACCGCGCGGCGTCGCGATCTGCACCAGCTCCTGCGCCACCGTCCACGCCGCCTCACGCGGCAACCCGTCCAGCTCCAGCTCGTCCCGCGTAAACATCCAGCCGCCGTCGCTCGCCGCCGCGTCCACCCGCTCCAGCACCATCCCGACCGCCAGGAACGACCCCAGCGTCCAGTCCTGCCCGGTCGTCGATACGTCGCAGCGGATATCCGCCGTCTCGATCCCCTTCGGCAACACCAGCTCGATCCTCGGATGCGTCGCCGCCGTGCACCACCATTCCCACGCCAGCCGCAACTGCCGGATATCGTCCGCTGCCTCGAACCAGCGATGGTTCACGATCAGGAACCCGTACTTCCGGGCAACCAGAAACGCCACCTTGCCGGCCACGCCCCCGGCCCCCTGCCGGAGTTGCCGGACCACCTCGTGGTCCTCGTCGATCCCCGGCACCCGCTCGCCGTCCACCAGCCGCACCACGTCCCGCGCCGTCAGCTCGCGCGGCAACCGTCCCTGCGTCCTGGTTCCTCCGCGCACCCTATCATCAACGACATCACGCACGCTCCTTTACGTCGGCCCCATGGGGCCACCTGACAAGGGCGCTTCGGCGCTCATGTGTACAGAATAGAACATATGTTCTCATTGTGCACGACCGGCGGGGATGTGACTCCCATGCGTGACATAAGGAAGATGTTCAGAACCCCCTATATACGGACGTTTTGAACATCTTCCTTATGGAAACCACGGCGGGTCGAGGAGAGCGGCGTTTTGGCAGGGATGGCGCATTTTCCCGTTCCCATTCTGTATAGCTAGTAGAACCCCTGTTCTGGTTCTGTTCTATGCAGCGGCAGGAGGATGGATGACCGCTCCCCCCTTGGAGGTCCAATCGGGACCCGTACAGCTTTCGGATGCCCACCGCGACGAGCTCGAACGCGGCTCTGGCATCGACCCCGGCATCATCGCCGAACGCGGCTACCGCACCACCACGGCGGACAACCTGCCCTCGCAGTTCCCCGACTACCAGCGGAAAGATGGCCTCCTGATCCCCATCCACTCCGTCTGGGGCACCGTCGCGGCCCTGCAGGTGAAACCGGACAAGCCACGCATCCGCAACGGCAAGCCGATCAAGTACGAAACCCTTCCCGGAAACGCCCTCTGCCTGGATGTGCCCAAAGCGGGTCCTCCCCCATCTCGGCAACCCGGATGTCCCCCTCTGGATCACCGAGGGCGCCAAGAAGGTCGACGCCGCCCTCACCATGGGCGTCGACGCCGTCATCGGCCTGCAAGGCGTCTATGGCTGGCGGGGCACCAATGGCGCCGGCGGCAAGACCGCCCTGCCCGACTGGGAAGCCATCGCCCTCAATGGCCGTGACATCGTCCTGGCCTTCGATAGCGACTGCATGACCAAGCCGGAGGTCCGTGGAGCGCTGGACCGCCTGGCGGCCTTCCTGCAAAAGCGTGGCGCCGAGGTCGGCTACTGCATCCTGCCGCCACTGGCGGACGGCTCCAAGTGCGGGCTGGACGACTTCCTGGTGCAGGGCAAGACGTTCGACGACCTGTGCGACTGCAATGTGCTGGAGCTTCCGACTCCACGACCCGAACGCCGAAGTGCTGGAGTTCGTCAAGGCGTCCGATATCGTCTCCGAGCAGATGGAGTGGATCTGGAAGGGCTGGATCCCGCGACGGATGCTGACCATCCTCGGTGGCTTTGGCGGTGACGGCAAGAGCACCATGATGACCTCCCTCATCGGCGCCCTCACCACCGGCAAACCGATGCCGGATGGCGAAACGGTTCCGCCCATGAACGTCCTCATGCTCAGCGCCGAGGACGATGCCTCCTATGCCATCCGGCCCCGGCTCGACGCCCACGGTGCCGATCCCGACCGCGTCTTCCTCGTCAAGGGCACCCTTCGCATGGACGGCCGCAAGCGCTGGCTGGATATGCGGCGTGACGTCGCCCTCATGGAACCGTTCATCAGGGAGCACGACATCGGGCTGGTCGTGGTCGATCCCCTCTCGTCCTACCTGCCGTCGTCGGACCGCAACAGCGAGGGCGATATCCGGGATGCCTTGCAACCCCTCATGGGCCTCATGGAGCGGACCGGCGTGGCCATCGTCGCCATCATGCACGTCGGCAAGAGCGCCGATGGTCGCCGGCCCAGCCAGCGCCTGCTCGGCTCCACCGGCTTTCACCGCCCTCGCCCGCAGCGTCCTCATGGTCGCCGATATCCCGGACGACCAGCAGCCAGACGATGCCGAAACGCACGGCAAGCAAAAGGTCATCCAGGTCGTCAAGAGCAACTACACCATCGCCCCGCCACCGCGCCTCTTCCGCCGCCCACTGGATGGCGCCATTGAATGGCTGGGTGAGTCCGGGATGTCCATTGAGGAGTGTTACCAGCCGCCCCGCCGTGGCGCGCGCGGCCCGATCGCCGCCGATCGCGGCATCGCCGAATCCCTGTTGAAGGAGGTGCTCAAGGGTGGCTCCGTTCCCGCCACCGACATCATGAAAGAAGCGAAGGCCCATGGCCTCAGCGAGATGACCGTCCGCCGCGCGAAGGAGGCGGTCGGGGCCGAGGCGCTGAAGATCGGCCACATCTGGCACTGGCGCCTGCCCCACACGCCGCCGTCCCGGGCAATCAAGATGTTCAGGTTTTACTCGCCTGACATCCCTGACAAACCCCGCAACCACGCGGAAACTCGCCATCAAGAAATCAAGATGTTCAGGTTTCACGTACATGGAAAACCTGAACATCTTGACCATCTTGGCCCTACCCCCGAACGCCTCTCCGCCCCATACGGGCGATCCCCGGTAGCCCCGGCCCCACGGTGGCCGGGGACGCGCAACCACGTCACCCGCACGACACCAACGCGACGCAACACCCGTAGGGGTCGACCCCAAAGGGTTGTCGACCCGATCGACCGCAGGTCGATATGCGAAACCCGGCTCACCGCACCTAGCCCCCAAAGGAGCACCACCATGTCATCGAACGACGAGTTCCCACCCCTCATCGACCGGGGCCACCCCGACTTCTGGGCCTACCACATCGACCCGGAAGAAGGGTATGACGACGGGGCCGACGACGATCTGTCCACCATCGACGGCGGCGGGCGCTGGGTCAACGGCGTCTTCTACTGCGCCCCGCCCTACCCACCGGAGACGATGCGTCCCAACCGGGTCAACCCCTTCCGGCCCGTGGCGGTCCGCCTCTCCGATGTCGACGCCGCCACCCTCACCTGGGTCTGGCCCGGCTGGATCCCCGCCGGCGTCCTCACCATCCTCGGCGGCCACGTCGGCGACGGCAAATCGACCGCCATCGCCGCCCTGGTCGCCGCCCTCACCAGTGGCGCCCCCCTGCCCGACGGCACCACCGTCCCGGCCCTGAATGTCCTCATCCTCGGCATCGAGGACGACCCGGCCCGCGTCCTCCGCCCCCGCCTCATCGCCAACGGCGCCGATGCCAGCCGCGTCCTCCTCCTCGATCCCGACACCCGCCTGCGCCTGGACCTGCACCGGGATTCCGACTGGCTGCGCGACATCATCTGCGAGAACGACATCCGCCTCGTCGTCATCGACCCGCTCGGCAGCATCCTCCGCCGCTCCGATCGCGCCAGCGAGGGCGATATCCGCGCCGAGCTCGAACCGCTGATGCGGATCATCGACCACACCGGCGTCGCGGTCGTCGGCGTCATGCGCGTCGGCAAGGGCGGCTCCGCCCGGCGTCCCGCCCAGAGCCTCGTCGGCTCCTCGGCGTTCCCCGCCATCGCCCGCTCCGTCATCATGATCGCCCGCGACCGCAGCGCCGATACCCTGCCCGGCGCCCGGGTCATGGAGGTCGTCAAGAGCAACTACGTGGACCCGCCGCCGCCGATCTCGCTGAGCATGGACGACAGCGGCGCCGTCCGCTGGCACGGCCCGGTGGCCAACACCATCGACGAGCTCGCCGCCATGGGCGACGACCCGCGCCTGAGCCGCTCCGAGCGTGAGGAGGCCGCCATCTTCCTGAGGGAGGTCCTCGCCGACGGACCCGTCAACGCAAAGATCGTCATGGAGAAGGCGCTCGCGGCCGGCTTCTCGGAGATCACCATTCGCCGCGCCAAGAAGGACGCCACCATCGGCTCCTATCGCGTCACCCGCGTCCAACGGGCTCTGGCGCTGGTGCCTGCCCGGCGACGAGGACAAGGCGCGGGAGGCCGACGATCCGGACGACACGAAGCGGCGGTCGCTCACGACCGAGGAACTGCTTGCGGCCAACGCGCGCGGAGCCCGGATCTATAAACAATGGTGGGAGGACAAGCTCGAACGCGAAGCCGCCGGGCTCCCCGCCCGCGACTACACGGAGTTCGAAGCCGAGCAGCTGGCCGAACCGGACCCGGACGCCCCGGAGCCCGACGCAGCGTCCTGACCGCGTGTGGCGCACCAACGGGAGGGCGGATGCCCTCCCGTTCCCGCAAACACGTGATTGACCATGATCCTGATCGCCTTGCGCGATACGTGTCATGGCTCCTCTGGAGTCGCCGCCAGCAAGCACCAATACTCATCCGCAAAAACCGTAGACGGTTGCCACCCCTACACCTACAATACCTTCGGTTGATTGCGATACGCACACGGGGGTGGGCTCCGCTCGCCACTGACCAGCACCGCCAGGGCATCCCCTGGCGAACGTGGACCTGCGCCGGAATGTCCTGGCGCGGGCGGTGGCGTCGTGTGTCGCGAAAAAAGAACGGAACGGCGACGCGAGATGAGATCAGTGTTACGGAGCATGCTCCTCGTCATGACGATGTTGCTCGTCATGAGTCCAATCGTGAGCGCCCAGGCCACGCCTGAGGCACCGGCGGACGGAACCGAAACCACCATCGACGACACCACCGGCGACGAGGGGAGCGCACCTGCCGCACCTGCCGCGCCCGACGAGGCAACACCGCCCTCCGAATCGGAGAGCACCGACAGCAGCATCACCACGCAGTCGCGCCAGATCGCCCCGGACATCTCCGTCCAGGCCGTGGGCGACGGCACCATCGTCGTCGACGTGGTCGGCAGCAACCCGGACCAGCCCGTGCCAACGAACGCCTTCGTCTGCGTCTCGGTGGTCTGGAACTGCGCGTCGTGGACCGGCACCCCCCTCACCTTCACGGTCCCGGCCGGCGAGTACACCGTCTCCTTTGACCAGTTCGACGAGAGCTACTACACCGACACCAACACCACGGTGACGGTCGGCGAGGGCGAGACGGTCGATCTGACCCTCACGCTCGAGCCGCGCCAGCCATCCACCCTCCGCCTCTACGTCTCCACCGATACGGGCGTCCCCGTCCCGGCCGGCACCGAGGCCTGCGTCTATCAGGACGCCACCGCCTTCACCCCGGAAGTCGACACCTGCCAGGACATGACAGGCCTCGCCTTCGCCGACTTCGCCGTCAACGAGGGCTGGGTCGACTTCACCGTCACCACGCCAGCCGACAGCGGCTTCGCCGGCACCGCCGAGGAAATCTGGGTGCCCGGCGGCACCGTCTATCGTGACTACGCCGTCCTCGTGGACGATGCCGACGGCACCGTGACGATCGACGTCGCCACCGAAGACGGCATGAACCTCAACGCCGCGCCCGATATCTGCTTCCAGCGCGCCGATGAGCCGCTGGAGTACTGCAGCTGGACCGGCAACCCGGAATTCGATAACGACGGCGGCGGCAACTACACCTTCCAGGTCCCGGCCGGCACATGGACGTGGGCCGTCCAGCCCTCGTTCATGGACACCGCCTACCTGCCGGTCTCCGGCACGGTCACCGTCGCCGACGGCGACCAGCTGGTCATCGAGGCCACGCTGCCGCTGCGCACCGAGGCCGACCAGGCGATCGTCTCCGTCAGCGTCCGCACCTTCGACGGCGCCGAGGTTCCGGCGGGCACCGAGGTCTGCGTCGCCGACGTCCTCTCCGACTCCTGCGTGACGTGGGACGGCGAGGTGCTGGATCTCGACGTCGCGGCCGGCCCGGTCACCCTGAACGTGGTCCCGCCGACCGAGAGCGGTTACACCGGCTACTCGCAGTTCATGCCGATGATCGCGACCGGCGAGACGCGCGCCATCGACGCCGTGGTCTACCGGCTCGATACGCCGCTGACGCTGGAGAAGACCGTCTCCGACACCGAGCCCGAGTCGGGCGACACCGTCACCTACCAGATCCACGCCTATGGGCCGGCGTACGAGTTCCTGATCGAGGATGCCCTCCCGCTCGAGCTCACCGACGTGACGGTGACCTGCGGCGGCTCGTTCGCCTCCGAGCTGCCGGACGCCTGCTACGAGTCGTACGACGGCATCGTCGTCGTCCCGGGCATCGCCGGGAACATGTCGTTCATGGACGTGACGCTCGAGATCACGGGCACGGTCACCGGCGATGCGGGCACGACCGTGAGCAACACCGCCTGCGTGACCTCCTTCGTCTGGACGGGCGATGAGGTGGCCTGCGACAGCGCCGATCTCGTGATCGCCGAGACGTTGCTGCCGACCCCGGACCCGACGGTGACGCCGGAGCCGACGGGCACGCCGACCACGCCGGATACGACCCCGGTGCCGTCGGTCACCCCGGATACCGATACGACCCCGATGCCGACCCAGCCGGCTCCGGCCGAGACGCCGGCGGCACCTGCGGCCCAGAGCCCGGTCACGGCCCTGCCGAATACGGGTGATGCGGCGAGCACGTCGGCTCCGCTGGCCATGATCGTGGCCCTGACGTCGGCCGCCGTGCTGGCCGGCGCGGCCGCGGTGCGCCTGCGCTGGACGACGCGCGGATAGCGACCGCCGCGAATCGATCGCACATGAAAGGAGGCGCGTCCGGGATGCCGGGCGCGCCTCCTTTGTGTTCATGTCTATCGAGGTGCACCCGACCCCTTCTGGGACGAGCCCTACGACAGGTGCCTTCTACGCGTGGACGGAGGTGAAGGCGTACTCCGTGTACTCGTGCTGGTCCGGCGGGCCGGGGGCGATGAGCATGCGGCCCTCGGCGGGGCGGGCGATGAGACTGGCGAAGGTCATCGTGTCCCACTCCGGGTAGTCGTCCGCATGGCGGCTGAGGCAATCGACGCCGGAGGCACGATCGCGCAGGATCTCCTGCATCGCCGCCACATCCAGCATGCCGCGTCGCTCCCCCAGCAGCCGCCACATGGTCGCCTCGCGCTGGCGGGAGTTGGCGAGGTTCACCGGCTTCGCGCGCTCCTCGTGCGCCATGTCGGGGGCCGAGAAGTGGTTCGCGTGGGCCAGCAGGCCGTCACGCGGGTCGATCCGGCCGACGCCTGCCGGGGTGGTCTCCAGATCGACCGCCACCCCCTGCCCGTCCAGCATGATGAGGTTGCGCGACGAGGCACGATGCAGCCCGCTGATCGCGGCGATCGCGTCGTCCACGGACTCGTGGGTCAGGACCAGGCGTGAGAAGAGGTAGCGCGGGAAGCCCGTTCGCCAGCCGTCGCAGGTGAGGAAGTTGGCGCCAACGCCCATACCGCGGTCGTTGATGCCGAGATACGACACCTGCCCTGCCGGCAGCAGCATCAGGATAGACGGCATGTCGTCGAAGACCATCTCGGCCACGACGCCAATCTCGCGATAGAAGGGCGGGAGGTCGGCGTTTTGCCCGACCATGCCGACGCCGTCCGCGGTCGCCTCCGGCTGCACGGCGAACGAGGTGCACTCGTCGCCGGGCTCCGCCGCCAGCCCGCGCTCGGTGACGATGGCGACCTCCGCGCGAAGCTGGAGCAGCCATGCCTCGGCGAGGGAGATACCGCTGCCTTCAGCCATGCCGGTGATCTCGTCGTCGAAGAACGGCGCATACCGCTGCACCCACGGGCGGTACCAAAGGGTGCGGGCGAGTGCCTCGTCCGGAGAGATGTCCAGCTTCTCGCCGAGGCGCGCCAGGGCGAGATCGCGATGGCGATGGATGAGGTCGCGGCAGGCCTCTCCATATTGGTGGCCAACCTCGCGATGGGTGCCGGCAAAACGGTAGAAGGGGAAGGCGTCGGTCATGGGGCCTCGCTGGCTGATCGGGGCGAATCCGTTCCCGGCAGGGTAGCGCGGACGTGCCGTTCCCGAAAGGCCCAGGCCGGCCATGAGGACGAGGCGCGGACGAGAGCGATCAGGATGCCGGCGTGGCGCTGGCGCCGGATTCGGTGGTGAAGGTGACGTTGGGGATGTGCCACTGGCCGTCAACGCCGGCTCCAAGGAACAACGTGACAATCCCCGCGACGATAAGGAATCGGGCGAGCGGCAGGTCCCTGATCGCTCCAAGGACCGCATTGTAGTTGAGGGTGATGTCGCGCGGTTTCGCCGGAATAGATCCAGCCAGCTCCCTGAAGGCGCGTCGCCCGGCCTCGTCCGTCGCATTCACGACACCGAGCAGCAGCCGCATATCGTCTGTTTCGATCATTGGCGGTCCGGCGGTGCCGATCTCCGCGAAGAGACGTGCGTTCGCCCGGTTGTGCTCCGCCAGCATGTCGAGCAGCACCATCTGGAGGCCGATGACGATCAGCAGCATGCCGATGCCATAGACCAGCTCGGGAAACCCGATGTCCTCGTTCTTCCCCGCGAACACGAACAGCAGGTAGAGGCCACCGGCGGCGACCCAGATGAGGCTGACGAAGAAGACCCAGTTGGCCCAGAGGTGACTCGCCGCCCACGCGCTGAGCCGCGCGAACGGGATGCGCTCGATCTCGGGATGCTGATCGGGCGTCGGTTCGATTCCTGCCATGCTCGCTCCCCTGTGCTGATGCGACGCTTTGCCGGGGCCCCGTCTGTCTCCGATCATACGGTTTCCAGGCAGGATCGGCATCTGGCCCCACGGGGCCATTTGGCGCCGTGGCAACGGGCGTGCGCTCCATGCGTCCGTCGAAGGACCTCATCGACGCGCCCCACACACGTGAAGGACTGCCCTTGCTTATCACCACCTGGTTCCTTGTCATCGGGTTCCTGCTGATCGCGATGGCGCTCGGCGAGTCGTTGCTGAGCCGGCTGCCGCTCACCACGTCCCTCCTCTACCTGATCGTCGGAGTGATCCTCGGGCCGTACGGGTTCGAATTGCTCGACTTCGACCCGGTTCACGCGGCGCCGATCCTCCATCACCTCGCGGAGGCCGCGGTCATCGTCTCGCTCTTCACCGCCGGCCTGAAATTGCGTGTGCATTGGCGCGATCCGCGCTGGTGGCCACCCGTTCGGCTCGCATCCTTGTCGATGCTGCTCACCGTGGGCCTGATCACCCTGGTCGCCATGCCGCTGCTCGGGTTTTCGCTCGGCGCGGCGGTGCTGCTCGGGGCGGTGCTGGCGCCGACGGATCCCGTGCTCGCGGCCGAGGTGGAGGTGGAAAGCCCGCGCGACCAGGACACGCTTCGCTTCAGCCTCACCGGAGAGGCGGGGCTCAACGACGGGACGGCCTTCCCGTTCGTCATGCTCGGCATCGGCTTGCTAGGCCTTCACGAGCTCGGCGCGTACGGATGGCGTTGGATTGCCGTCGACCTCCTCTGGGCCGTCGTGGTCGGGTTGGCGATCGGCGCGGCGCTGGGAACGCTCGTTGGGCACATGGTGACCTATCTGCGGCGAACCTATGCGGAACTCATCGGGGCGGAAGAATTCCTGACGCTGGGCCTGATCGCGCTGTCGTATGGCGTGGCGTTGCTGGCGCACAGCTACGGGTTCCTGGCCGTCTTCACGGCCGGGCTGGCGGTACGCCGGGTCGAGGCCCTTGGGACACAGGGCAACTTCGACGAGGCGATCGAGCGACTGGAGCACCACCCGGAGCAGACGGCGAAGACCGGAGAGGACGCGCCGTTGCATATGGCGCAGGAGATCCTGGGGTTCAACGAGCGGCTGGGCCGCATCGGCGAGGTCGCGCTGGTGGTGGCGATCGGGAGCATGCTAACTGTGGAGGGGCTCTCGTTCCAACTTGGCGCGTTCATTCTCGTGCTGCTGCTGCTGATCCGGCCGTTCGCGGCGCTCCTCGGGTTGGCTGGATCGGCCACCATGCCGCTGCAGCGCGGGTTGATCGCCTGGTTCGGCATCCGGGGGATCGGCTCGGTGTACTACCTGATGTATGCGACGGAGCAGGGGCTGCCGGAAGGCCCGGCGACCACGCTGGTCACCGTCACGGTCACGACGATCGCGGTCTCGGCGGTGGTGCACGGCCTGAGCGTGACGCCGTTGATGGGGTGGTATAACCGGCTCGCATCCGCGCGAGGGTAAGCCATCGATCTCGGGTATCGCGCGATAGCCCTGACGGCGACGCAGCCCGACCGGGAAGAATCCCCGGCCGGGCTGCTGGACGCGAACCGCTGGAGAGCATAGAGCCGGCGCCGATTCACGAGCTTTCAGGGCGAATACGAAGCTCAATCAGGCGGGGTGTGGAGCGCGGCTACGGCTCCGGTGTCGCTGCCGGTGTTGCCCCAGGCACGCTGAAGAACTCCTCGAAGGAGACACTGGGCGTGCCGGGCGCCTGGGCAGTGAGCCGCGTGCCCGTCAGGCGCCCAGGGCCCATCTCACCACCCGTGCCTTCCGGGCTGGTCGGGTCAAAAACCGCCTCGTCCGTAAATATCCCGGTAAACGATTGGCCGTCGGCGGCAATGTCGATACTGGCCCGGAGGACGATGTAGGCGGGGCCGTTCGTCACCAGCGTAAAGGTCAGGATGGCCGACGAATCGCCGCTCGGTGCCCAGACGCCGGCTCCCGTCGAGCCATTCGGGGCAACCGACGAGATCGCGAGGGCGGTACCGTCCGCTGAAACGACCAGCGTCCGGATGCTCAGGGCCTCCAGGTCGGGGTCGCTTTCGACCAGCCATGACCCGACCGCCGGGTGATCCTTCACGCCGGCGTCTTGCGCTGCACCGAATCCTCCCCCACCTGTAAGGATCGCCCCAACCAGCACAACAGCCGCCAGCAACATGGAAATCCGACGCATGACGATGCCCCCCATCACGGAGTGAAATAGCGCGCGATTTTTGTAGTTAGGGACCCACCGGGATTTTACCCCAGTTTGCGGCGTCCTGGGGGCGGATGACGCGGAGGCCCACGTCGGCATTCGGATTCGAGAAGGCCATGGGCGGGTTTTGGGCCATGTCAACGCCACAGCCCGCCCGGAGGAATCCCCCGGGCGGGCTGTATGTGGGTTGCCTGGTGACGAGGGAGCCTTACTCGGCGCCTTCGGCCAGGTTCCAGTTCGCGATGTTCCAGTACGAGAACTCGTAGCCGGAGAGCGCGAGACTGTCAACGTTCAAGCGACGCGAGACACCGGCCTTCGAGCCGTAGCGGACCAGCGGGAGCACCGCGTAATCGTTGAACAGGATGTCATTCAGCTGGATGAACATCTCGGCGGCCTTGCCCATGTCCGGCTCGATACGGGCCTTCTCGTAGAGGGCATCGTACTCGTCGTTGATGTAGCGCTGGATGTTGCGTCCCGCCCAGTTGTTCGACTTCTGGGCGACCTCCTCGCGATCCGGACCCGCGTACCAGCGGATCATGTACGAGACCGGCGGCGGCGCGCCGACACCGGACGCGAACTCGTTCGTGTCGGTGTAGAAGTGCGAGTTGTTCTGCTCGTTCCCGGCCGCGCTGTCGAAGAAGACCGCCGAGTCCACCGAGAGGATGTCGATCTTGAAGCCGACGGCCTCGAGATTCGCCTTCATGACGGCCTGGTTCTTCTGTCGCACCTGGCTGACGGTCGTGTACAGGTTGAGCTTGAGCTCCTGGCCGTCCTTCTTGCGGACGTCGCCATCGAGCGTCCAGCCCGCTTCGTCGAGCAGGCGCCCGGCCTCTTCCGGATCGTAGACCAGCTCGGTGTTCGGCGACTCCATCGACGGGATGCCGGAGAGGATGTTCGCGATGGCCGGCTCGTCCGGGGCACCGAAGTACATCTCGCTGGCGATGCGCTCGCGGTCGATGGCGAGGGTGAAGGCCTTGCGGACGTTGACATCGGACAGGATCGGGTGCGGCGTGTTCATCTCCGAGCGCTGGCCGTCCACTTCCGTGTTCGGGTCGGAGAAGTTGAAGTTGACGCGCTCGATGGTCAGGCCACCGTAGGTGACGAGGACGCCCGGGGTGTCGTCGGCCTCCATCTCGCGCAGGAGCTTCGGCTCGACGGCGAGGTTCCAGCCGAAGTCGTACTCGCCGGTCTGGATGGTGGCGCGGGCCGCGGCGGCGGCATCACCGCCACCCTTGAGGATGACGCGGGAGAAGAACGGCTTGTTCGGCTCCCGGTAATTCTCGTTGACGACGTAGGTGACCTGGTCGTTCGGGGAGAACGACTCGACGATGTACGGGCCGGTGCCGATCGGGTTGGAGCGGAAGTTGTCGTTCGTGGACTGGTCGGCGCCCTCGAGAATGTGCTTCGGCAGGATGATGGCCGAGCCCATACCCGTCATGGAGTCCGCCCAGGTCGGGTTCGGGTTAGAGAAATGGAAGGTCACGGTGAGGTCGTCGACGACCTCGACATCCTCGATCGCCGAGTAGACGTTCTGGAGGACGGCGCCGTTGTTGTCGTCGAGCGCCCACTCCCAGGTGAAGCGGACGTCCTTGGCGGTGAACGGCTCGCCATCGCTCCAGAGCACGCCTTCGAGGAGATTGTAGGTGACGCTGGTGAGGTCCTCGGCCAGTTGGCCGTTCTGCACCGTCGGGACCTCCTTGACCAGTTGCGGGGCCAGCGTGCC
>CAVUJR010000012.1:0-126123 GCA_963741805.1 uncultured Chloroflexia bacterium | reverse complement strand
ACTTTGCCCCGGGTGGACGGCCGGGGCATCGGCAGGAATTGCCCAAATACCGCGAGCCACGTGGAAACGGGATGGGTAGAGATGCACCATGCCGCCCGTCGTCCGGGGAGTCTGGCGTCTCATGTCAATGGGTTAAAGCAGATGAGTCCATGCCTGCTATGGTGCCGGCGGCGGCGACACGTTGCCACGTACATCAGCCACGCATAGTCCACGCAATCCATGCGTCGCTGAGCGGTCATGTCGGCTGGCGTGTCGAGGAAGTGACGTTATCTGTGCGATAGGTGGTTGGCGATCGCCCTGAGCAGTGGCCAGCTCTCACCGTCGCCGGAGAGCTCCCAGAACATCGCGCCGCCGAGGCCCTGCTCGGCGATGTACGCCGCCTTGAGGCCGATCGACGCGGGGTCATCGTAGGTCAGCATCGTCCGGGACCCCGGGTCATAGAACCACGGCACACCGGCATCGTCGTCCCGGTGGCACTGGTCTGTCCCGACGTCGCCAGCAGCGATCTCGTAGTAGCGCTTCGCGAACATCTCTTCGAACGGCTGGTAGAGGCCGTGGTTCTCAGGCGGGACGCCTGTGAACCCTCGCCCGTAGAAGGGCATGCCGACGACGAGCCGATCCGCCGGGACGCCCTCTGCGCGGAAGGTCTCGACCGTCCCCGCGACGTTCGCGTACAGGCGATCTTCGTCGTCGCGCGGATCGCTCCCGGACGGCCGCAACGCCGCGTTGTGCGCGGTCAGCCCGGTCTGAAGTGAGCCGTAGAGGTCATAGGTCATCACGTTCACGAAGTCGAGAACCTGCGCGATCTCCCGCAGCTCGAACGTGGAGCAGGGGAGCGACCGTCCGGCCGGGACGGCGGCGGTCAGGAGGTAGTGGCGGCCGTCGCGCTGTCCGCGCTCGTCCAGCTGTCGCCGGTATTCCGCGAACAGCAGCGTGCAGTTCCGGCGATCTTCCGGCCGGTAACCGTTGTCCGGCAGGCCGCCATGCACCGGGTATTCCCAGTCGATATCGATCCCGTCGAAGACGTCTGGCCAGCCGTCGAGGTAGAGCGCGATGGTCGAGGCGACCAGGGCCTCGCGGCCCTCCGGAGTCGCCGCGGCGTCGGAGAAGCCCTTCGACCCGGCCCAGCCGCCCATGGAAATGAGGACCTTCAAGTGGGAGTGATGAGATTTCAGGTTGCGGATGCGGTCGAAGGCATCGCGATCAACGGGCTCGTTGTCGAGCATCGCGCGGCCGTCCGGACCGATGATCCCGAACGCGTAGTTGATATGCGTCAACATGCCCGCGGCGTCGTCGAGCCGTGCATAAAGCGTGTCGTCCGCGCTGCCCATGAGATACCCGATGATCCGGTTCGCCGCCTGGGTCATGCCGTGGCTCTCCTGGTCGTGGCCGGTGTCCATCACACGAGTCTATCGGGCATCTGCATGAGACGAAACCACCGCGCGACCCGGACTGCACGATCCCGGATGAGCCGCTCGCCGGACACAGGACGGGGCGGCTCCTGTGTGGCCGCCCCGCTTCCCGTCGCTTGTGTATGAGGGAGATTAGCCCTGCGGCGTCGCCATCGGTGTGGCGCTGTCGCTGGCCATCAGGTACTGCGCGAACCAGTCGAGCATGTCGTTCCAGGCGGCCTGGGCCTGCTCCTGGTTGTAGCGCTCGCCGGTGTCGTTGTGGAACGCACGCTGGGTGCCCGGGTACGTCTTGAGCTCGTAGGTGACGCCCGCGTCCTGCAGCGCCGCCTCGAGGTCGTCCTTACCCGCGTTCGCGGCGTCCTCCGCGTCCTCGGAGTAGATGCCGAGCACGGCCGCCTGGATGTTCGGGACATCCTCCAGCGGCGGGTTCTCGCCGTACCACGCAACCGCCGCCTTCAACTCCGGGATCTGCGTCGCCGCGAGCCAGGTGACGTCGCCGCCGAACCCGAAGCCGGTCATGCCGATCTTCTCGAGATCCGCCTCGCCGGAGGTCTGGTAGTGGGTGATCAGGGCCTGGAAGTCCGCGACGAGCATGTCCTTGTCCGCCCCGGCCATCGCCGCCGGGCTCGCGGATGCTTCCGCGTCGGAGCTGGTGCCGCCCGCGCGGCTCATCGGGTCGACCGCGACGGCGATGTAGCCCTCGACGGCCAGCCGGCGCGTGACATCCTTGATGTGCTCGGTCAGGCCGTCCTCGTCCGGGCAAACCATGACCAGCGGTAGCGCCTGGCCCAGCATGTCGATCGGGACGACCTGGTAGCCGGTGACCTGCGCCTCATCCGCGCCCTTGAAGGTCAGCGTCGTCGGGAAGAGGCGCGAGTCGTTCTCCGGCACGGAGTCCGGGCTCTGCGGGCCGTTGCCCTGGCCCTGCGCGCTCGCGAGGGAGACGCCAAGCGCCGGCGCGATGGCCGCGGCCGCCACGGCCCCGCCGGCCATGCGCATCATCGCGCGCCGGGATATCAGGGCCCGGGCGTGACGGCCGTTGGCATCGTCCATGAACGTGTGGTCAAGGGGTGACTGGGAATCGAATCGGGACATCTATCGTTTCTCCTTTGCGTTTCGCGAGGTTCCGGACCTCCCGGGAGCCTCGACCGCACCCGTCCGCAAGTCGCGGGCCAATCATCTCCCGGTGATTGCGCCATCCGGCCAAATCGGGCGCATACTGGGGGAGGATATCTGTTGTCGGGAGGTGTGCCATGTCCGTTCTTCCGTTTGCGAGGCCCCATTCAAAAGAGCCACACATCGGGGAGCTGAGCGATCGCCTGAACTGGCTGCGCGCCGGGGTGCTCGGCGCCAACGACGGCCTCGTCTCGACCGCCGGCATCGTCGTTGGCGTGGCCGGCGCCACGGCCGTGTTGGGCGACATCCTGACGGCCGGTCTCGCCGGCCTGGTCGCCGGGTCGCTCTCGATGGCCGGCGGCGAGTACGTCTCCGTCAGCACCCAGCGCGATACCGAGCAGGCCGCCGTGAACCTCGAGCGATGGGAGCTCGCGAATCTGCCAGAGCGCGAGGAGGATGAGCTCTCGGGACTCTACGAGCAACGCGGCCTGTCCCAGGCGACGGCACGGCAGGTGGCGCGCGAGCTGACGGCCCACAACGCGTTGCAGGCGCACTCCGAGGCCGAGCTCCATATCAACCCCGAGCAGCTCACGCAACCGTGGCACGCGGCCGGCGCGTCCTTCGTCGCGTTCGCCGTCGGCGGCTTGCTGCCGTTCGTCGCGATCATGTACCCGAACGCGGCGTTACGGGTTTGGGTCTGCGTGGTGGCGGTGGTGATCGGCCTGGTGCTGACGGGCTATCTCAGCGCCCGGCTGGGCAAGGCGCCGGTCGGTCCGGCCATCATCCGCAACGTCGCGATGGGGATCCTGACGATGGCGATCACATGGGGAGTTGGTCGCCTCTTTGGCGTGGCGACAGGGTAGGGAGGCATCATGGACCTGGGTATCAACTCGATCGGCGTCGTTCGCTCACCGTTGACCGACCTGGAGATCGCCCCGCGTCAAGGTGACGAGGGCGCGCCGGACGCCTGGCTGGAGCTGGCCCCGCATCTCTCCGGTGGGCTGCTCGGCATGCATGTTGGCGATGAGATCATCGTCCTGACGTGGCTGCATGAGTCCCGCCGCGACGTCGTGCAGGTGCATCCGCGAGGCGACCGGACCCGCCCGCTGACGGGCGTCTTCGCGACGCGCTCGCCGCACCGCCCGAACCCCATCGGTCTGCATCAGGTGACGGTGAAGGCGATCGAGGAGGGGCGCATCCTCGTCGGCCCGCTGGAGGTCATCGACGGCACGCCGCTCGTCGACATCAAGCCCCTCCTCGGCCCGCTAGACTCCCGCTAACCATCGCGGATATTCGCATCACCAACCCAACGTCATCCCCGAGCCGTGTCGAGGGATCCTGTTTCAGGCAAGCGGCACGTCAGGCAGGCACAAAGATCCCTCGACACGCGGCCCCTCGCTGCGCTCGGGTCGCGGCTCGGGATGACGACTGGGAGTAATTGGAGCGGCGTTTTACAGGTCCGGGCGGCGTTGCCACGCCGGGTTCGCCGCCTCGAAGGCCTGTGCGAACCGCAACAGCTCCACCTCGCCGAGCGGTCGCCCGACGAACTGGATGCCGACCGGCAGGCCGCCCGCCGTGAGCCCGCACGGCACCGAGATCGCCGGGAGTCCCGTCGCGGAGACGTACCAGCACGAGCGCATCCAGCCCAGGTAGTCGTCCTGCGCCTCCCCGGCCACCTCACGCGGCCATGTCCACTCGACCGGGAACGGCGGCAGCTGCACCGTTGGCGTGGCAAGGATATCGATCCCGTCGAGCAGGTCCACCATCCGCGTGTGGAGCCGCGTCCGCGCGGTGTAGGCGTCGTACACATCCGCCGCCGTGAGGTCCAGCCCCATCTCGACGTTGGCGACGATGTTCTCGCTCAGCTCGTCGCGTCGGGTGCGGTACAGCTCGCCGTGCTTCTGGACCATCTCCCACGCGCGCAAGGTCCGGAAGCTCTCCTCGGCGCCGTCGAAGTCCGGCTCCATTTCCCGGATCTCCGCGCCCAGCTCGCCGAGCGCCGTCCGTCCGTCGCGCTCCAGCACCTCGGTCACCTCCGGCTCGATCGGGAGGCCGCCCAGCGTCTGCGACCACCCGACGCGCCAGCCGCGCAGATCGGCCGCCGGCTCGCTGTCCGCGATCGCGGCGAACGCCGAGCCGTCGCCCGGGAGCGAGGTCGGATCATGCGGGTCGAACCCGGCGAGGACCGATTCGAGCAGTGCCACGTCGGCGACGGTCCGCCCCATTGGCCCAAGGACCGACATCCCGGTCCACCCGGTTTCCACTGGCGCCTTTGTGATCCGTCCGGCTGAGGAGCGCAGGCCGACGATGTTGCAGAACGACGCCGGGTTGCGCAGCGAGCCGCCGAGATCACTGCCGTCGGCAAGGCTCAGCATCCCGCTCGCGAGCGCCGCAGCCGCCCCGCCGGACGACCCGCCCGCGCTGCGCCCGGTGTCGTACGGATTGTGCGTCGGACCGAAGACCGGGTTGAACGTGTGCGATCCCGCACCCATCTCGGGCGTGTTCGTCTTCCCGAGGCGGATCGCCCCGGCGGCGCGCATCCGCGAGGCGATCGCGGCGTCGGTCTCCGGCACGTTGTCGGCGTAGATCGGGCTGCCGTGCGTCGTGCGCATGCCTTTCGTGTTCAGGAGATCTTTATGGGCGACGACGAGTCCGTGCAGCGGACCGGCCGGCTCGCCCCGCGCGAGGGCATCGTCCGCTGCCTGCGCCGCGTCCATCGCCTCGTCGGCGTGCATCGTCACGATCGCGTTGACGGCCGGGTTCACCTGCTCGATACGCGAGAGATAGGCGCGCAGTAGGTCCCGCGCGGAGATCGACCGGCGCAGGAGCAATCGCCGCTGTTCCACGGCGGGCAGGTAGCAAAGGTCGGTCTCGTTCGTCGGGATATTCACGCGGCGTGCCTCCTGATAGGGTGACGGGAGAGGTTTGCGCCATTATCCCGGAGACCGGCGCATCCTTGAAGTGCACCGCCGTCCCGATTGACCCGATCCATCCGCAAAGGGAGACAGATATGGCCATCCACACGCTCGACCCGAGTCGCGAAACGCTCCATGGAACCTTCTCGACAGCGTGGAAGCCGGTGCTCAGGATCGACCCCGGCGATACCGTCGTCGCCAGCACGCTCGACGCGCGCTGGTCGATCGGGCTGCCGGGGCCGGACGGCGCGCCCGCCAGGCGCTTCGAGCCGCGATCGCCCGAGCGGGACAACGGTCACGCGCTGTGCGGGCCGATCGCGGTCAACGGCGCGATGCCGGGGATGACGCTGGAGGTCCGTCTCGAGGAGATCGTGCCCGGCCCATGGGGCTGGACCGTCGCCGGCGGGTGGAAGAACGGCATCAACGAGCGGCTCGGCATCGCTGACCGCGAAACCCGCATGGACTGGGATCTCGACGCCGACGCGGGGACGGCCACCAACCAGTATGGCCACTCTGTGCGGATGCGGCCGTTCATGGGGGTGATGGGGATGCCGGGACCCGAGGCCGAGCCGGTGCCCTCACGGCCGGCCCGGCCGCAGGGCGGCAACATCGACTGCAAGGAGCTTGTCGCCGGGGCGACGCTGTACCTGCCGATCGCCGTCCCTGACGCCTACTTCTCCCTCGGCGATGGCCATGCGGCGCAGGGTGATGGCGAGATCTCCAGCACGGCGATCGAGTGCGGCATGGAGCGGGTACGGTTCACGCTCGGGCTCCGCGACGACCTCCCGCTGACCACGCCGATCGCCCGCACGGCGGACGCCTGGGTCACCATGGGATTCCACGAATCCCTCGACGAAGCGACCCTGATCGCGATCGACGCCATGCTGGATTTGATGGGTCGCGAGTATGGTCTCGATCGGCCGCAGGCCATGGCGCTTGGCAGCGTCGCGGTGGACCTGCACGTCACGCAGATCGTGAACGGCGTTCGCGGCGTGCACGCGATCTTCCGCCCGGAGGATGTTCGCGGCCTGTGACGACGGGATGAACGGGGAGCGGGATCATCCCGCTCCCCGTATGGACTTGGCTATCCTGCGGCGTCCGCGTATGGACCACCCCAGGGATCGTCCAGCGCATAGCGCCAGGAACCGTCGTCGCCCCGGCGCACGACCTCCAGCGTGTTGCTGGCCAGAGAAATGGGGTTGCCGTCCGGGCCGGTGCCTTCGAGCGTCCAGTGCGACACGATCAGGGCGATGCCGTCGCCTTCGAGCACCTGGACGGGCCGCAAGTCGATCGGGCCGTTGAGGGCCATGAAGCCCTGCAGCGCCTCGCGGACCTGCGCGGTGCCCTCCGCGCGCTGGCCGGGCTCGGCCACGAGGACCGCTCCCGGCTCGTAGAGCTCCATCAACCCGTCGATATCGCCGCTGTTGAACGCCTGCATGAAATGCTCATGCATGGTGTCCGGTGTGGAACCTGCCATTTGGCACCTCCTGCGCGATGACGCCGAGAGATCGCGACCATTGCCATGCGTATAGGATTGTCCGAGAAGTCCCGTAGCCGGAGTCTAGCAGGGTGGGTTGACGATATCCTACACCGTATAAACGGAGAAGGGGGAGCAGGCTGCATGCCCGCTCCCCCTGACTCAGTAGGATGGATCGGACTGGAATGTCCGATCCATCGGCCCTTGGACGCCAGCTGGCGCCAAAGGCCGATATTTAGTTCAGGTAGTCCGTCGACGCCCAGCCGGTCGTGCCGTTGTACGACACCTGGCGCCAGCCCGCTGCCGTGCCCGAGAGGGCGGACACCTTCGCGCCGGACGGCATTACCAGCAGCACCTGCGCGGACAGGCTCGGCTCCGCGCGCAGGTTCAGGTAGGCCGTGGTCGTGAACGTCGTCGTCCCCGTGTCCTGGCCCCAGTAGATGTAGTCGTCGGACATCCAGCCCGCGAGACCCTCGTGGGTCACGTAGCGGAAACCGCCCTGCACCGTGGAGCTGGTCCCGATTGTCGCGCCGGAGGGCACGACCCGCAGGACCTGATAGCCCGTGGACGGCCCGGTGCGCAGGTTGACGTAGTCGGTCGTCGTCGCCGTGCCGGTGATCACCGGGTCGGAGCCCGTGCCACCGTCCGGGGCGGAGAGCAACACCGAGGCGATGTAGCCCTCCGTGCCACTTGCGTAGACCTTCACCTGGTACCACTCATAACCGTTGGCGCTGCCGCCATAGGCGATGTACTGGACCTCGGCGCCCTGCGAGAGAGAGGCGAGGATGGCGTAGCCTGTGCCGGGGCCCGAGCGAAGGCGGGTGCCCTCGCTGTTCACGATCAGCGTGTCGGTCGAGCGCGCGGCGGCGTGCTGGATGATCTGCGGTCCGCCAAGGGCGAGCGCGGCGCTACCGGCGACGATGCCCTTGAGGAACGAGCGGCGGTTGGTGGAGCGGGTGAGAACGGTCATGTCGGTGTCCTTCCAGAATGCTGGTCAGTGGTCAGTGGAGCGCATCACGTCATCGCTCCTGTATTCACATTCTGGCCGCCGGGCATGCGCCGAACATCGGTAGGGCCACCGAATCGGGCTACCTATCGTCAACCCCGGGGTTACCTAACGCCGACGGAGGTTCGGTAACCCTTCGGAGGCCCCGGGGCGCGCCGTGAGCCCGGTCGGCGCCGTTGCCCACGCCGGCAGGACGCCACACCCTCAATTGACAATAAGGACCTCCGGAGTAGACTGGCATTCTCTGGGTCCATGTGCATTTGGTCGTTCGGATCGCCGAGGCCCACGATGTGTACCGACCTGTCCCACCTGCGTCGTTGGACGCGCCTCCTCCTCCTGATCGTTGCCCTTCTCGCGCCGCCAGGCCTGGTCGCCCAGGAAGCGACCGAGGTCCCGCAGCCACGCAATCCCCCGGTGATCGTGGCGGAGGGAACGGCCCTGCTCGGAAGCGAAGAGCGTGCCTGGCAGGTCACCAAACGCGAGTCGCACGTCTCGCCCCTGGCCACTCCGGAACCCATGGTGCCCGTCGGTTTCGTGGTTGCCGATACCACGGCGGTGGATCTCTCGGTCATGCCTGACGGCACGGATCCCGAGCATGTGCCAGCACATGACGCCGGCTTCACACCGGCTGGCTTCCGGCAGGTACGGTCTGTCGGACCGTCGCCAGCGCCGTATTACGCGATCGACCTGGTCCCGGTACCTGCCGACACCTCGCCCGGGGCGAACAATCCCAATCTGCTGCTGATCAGCGATGGGTTCGCGGTGCCCTCCGGTGCATCGCGTCTCCAGCTTTGGGCAGGGCTCCTTTCACCCCCGGCGACCTGGTCATTGCCGGAGAGCGACGCGCCGGTCGCGCTGCTGGTGACGAGTGGCGCGGTCGAGGTCCAGGTGGCCGGCGCGACCGGGCCGTTGACGCTGGTGGCCGGTGAGGCGGGTGCCGTGCCGGCCGGAAGCGTTGTTTCGGTCCGGGGCAGCGCGGACGCGGTTGTGTACGCCACTGTGATCCTGGATGAGGCAAACGTCACCCCGATCGCGGCCCCCATCAACTCGGAACCGCGCAGGACGCCGACGCCGGCCCCGACGAGCGTACCCTCCCGCCGGGACCCGATGGCCACTGCGACGCTCACACCGACCGCGGAGCCCTCCCCCACGGTGACGCCCACCAGCGTTCCGGTCGATTCGGATGGGGATGGCCTGACCGACCAGGACGAGATGACGCGTGGGACGAACCCGATGAGCAATGACTCGGATGGGGATGGCGTTTTCGACGGGTACGAAGTCTCTGTCGGCCTGAATCCCCTTTCGCCCGATAGCGACGGCGACGGCGTAAGTGACTACGATGAAGTCGCCAGCGAAACCGTCGATCCCGGATCCGGAGATGCTGACGGCGATGGGCTCACGGATGGGTTCGAGGGGCAGGTATCGCTTACAGACCCCAATGATGCCGACAGCGACGATGACGGGTTGACCGACGGCGAGGAGTGGAACGGCGGGACCGATCCCCTTGTCCCGGATAGCGATGGCGATGGGCTGTCGGACGGATTCGAGGTTGGACAGGGGACGAACGCGCGGAGTTCGGACAGCGATGGCGACGGTCTGTCCGATGGGTTCGAGGTAGGACAGGGAACGAACGCGCTGAGCGGAGACAGCGATGGGGATGGCGTCGATGACGGGTACGAGACCGGGCGCGGAATGAACCCGCTCGGCATTGATTCGGACGGCGACGGCCTGGATGACGGTGCCGAGATCAACACCTGGGGCACCAATCCGCTGAACCCGGATCATGACGGAGACGGCAGGAGCGACGGCTACGAGGTCAACTGCGGCCAAAGCCCAACCGAGTACACCGACTATACGGATGTTGTGTCGTGTGGCTAGCTGCTGGACTGGCGCGGGGCTGGTCGTTGTGTCCCAAATGTCCTCTGCACATGTGAACGCATGATCAACGTGCCAACCGAAGGAGATAATCCACGGGACAGGTCGTCCTCCGGGACGCGTGCGGCCCACGGAGAACTTCAGCGGATGCGGAGCCCCGGGCGTCATGGCGATGGACCATGGCCGCTGGGCTTTTCCATAGTCTTGGCCGACGAATAGCGGCAGAGAATCCCCGCAACAGCTGCTTCGGGCCATAATGAGGAACAGGACAATTCGCGGGGCGTGCCCACCCGGCGCGCCACGACCACGCAAGGGGGCATGCACCAGATGGCCGAAGAGGGGCAGAAGCAGTACTGGATCGTCGTCAGCTCGCTGGATAACCACCACATCACGCGGGACCGTGGATTCGACCTCCAGGGTCTGAAGAGTCGCCAGCGCAAGAAGCTGGAGCTGGTGCACCCGGGCGACAAGTTCATCTACTACACCACCGGTGTCAAGAAGTTCGCGGGGATCACCACGGTCACCGGCCAGGGTTTTGAGGACCACACGCCGATCTGGAAAAGCGGCCCGACCAAGAAGCAGGACGACTATCCTTATCGCTTCCCGATCGAGCGGGATATCTGGCTCGATGACGACCGAATGATCGATGTGGAGCCGATCGCGTTGAAGATGGAGCACACCAAGCGGTGGCCGGAGAAGAACTGGCACCTCGCGTTCCAGGGCAACGTCCACAAGATCAACGAGGCGGATTACCAGCTGATTCGCGCCGAGATCGAGAAGGCCGCAGCCGCGTAACGTGGATCAGCGTCCCAGAGGCTCGCGTAGGAGCGGTCGGCCGAAGGCCCGGGTGAGCCCGTAAAACGGGCGAAAAGCGAAAGCGAGCGAACGGTTTCCGACGGGCGGAGGAGCAGCGCCTCCTCGCTATCGTAGGGGCGATCCGTAGGGTACCTTCGGGCGCCCGAGAGGCGATACCCCACGCAACCAGAGGAGCCGGGCATCACGCCCGGCTCCTCTGGTTGCTGCTGGTTTCCGTGACCGCGCCGTCTTGACCCTCGCACCTCAGCTCCCGGAACATCGCTCCGGCTCCTGCGGGGCGTCGTCTGGCTCCTCCTCGATGATGAACTTCCCAATCGGTGTCTCATCATGGAACATGTCGTCGGAGTACAACTCGCCGTCCGCTGTCCATACCCCCGGCGTGCCGGCGACGCGTTCCAGGTCGGCGGCCCACTGGCGCAGCGTGTCCTGGACACACCTCTCGGCTTGTTGACGATCGTTGAAGGGACCGATGTGCGGACCCTCCCCGCCGCCCACCCCTCGCCAGTGAATCCAGTACGTCATCCGGGCACCTCCACTCACGTCATCGTTGCTCGGGCCTGGTCGCGCCGGGTGATCCTGATGCCTGTGCGATTGATCGAAGGTCGATCGCTTGCCTGAACACGTTCCTGCCTATACGGTGACACCATCGTCGCACGTCCATACCAAACGGAGGAACATCCATGGCAACCCCGGAAGAGAAGCTGCGAGAGATGGGTATCGAGCTGCCGGAGTGGAAGGCCCCGCACCCTGCGATGGCCGCCGGCGTCATTACCGGGAATCTCCTGTATCTTTCCGGTTCAACTCCGCAGAGCCAGGAGCTGCGCGGCCGCGTTGGCGATGCGCTCAGCGTGGAGCAGGGCTACCAGGCAGCCCGGGAATGCGCCATCAACCAGCTGATCCAGGCCAAGGCAGCGCTCGGCGATCTCTCCCGCATCACGCGCGTGGTGAAGGTGCTCGGGATGGTCAACGCCGCACCCGGGTTCAAGGACACCCCCGCCGTGATCCATGGTACGTCCGAGTTCTACTACGAGGTCTTCGGCGACAAGGGTGTTCATGCCCGCTCCGCCGTTGGGCTCCAGGCGCTGCCGTCCGACGTCGCCGTCGAGGTGGAGACCATCTTCGAAATCGAGGGCGCCTCCAACCAGTAACGTGAAGACCTGTGATCTCCCGGAACCTTGGGGGTCATCGAACGCCGTCGCTCGGGAGCTGGTAGTTCGCATGCTCAATCCCATGTCGCCACGGGTGTTCCGACACCGGTGGCGACATGGGATGAGGTTCCAGGGCCGGCTCTTCGCCCGTGTGCCGCCGTCTATGAGACCGGCGTTCCGACGTCAGGTGTTGCCGGTGGGCCGCCCGAAGCCCCCACCTCGAATCGTGTTCCCATGAGGGGTTGGGCGACGCGGATATGGGCGTCGGCATTGGAGGAGATCACGTTCCCTCCCGGGTCGCGTATCGTGAGGTGAGAGTCGGGCGAGTCGTCAATCAAGGTGAGCCCGTCGTCGCTGACGTGGGGGTAGGCATCGATCGTCATGGTGCCGAGATAGGCACCCTCTGGCGTGGAGAGCGCCTGGACGACCGTGAAATGAACACTCCGTTCCCCGGTACTTTCCCAGCGACCAATGCCACTGCTCGCGATCGTGACCCCCTGGGGACCTGAACGCGTCACCGGTGCGACAACGACCACCGATCCATCGGCGGACAGAATCGTTGGGTTCGCGACCGGGGCGGCCCCCTCCGGCTGTGGCAGCATCGATAGCCAGACACCGGTAGCCGGATGGGTCGCCAGGTCGGGCATACCTTGTGCCGACATGCTGGTTCTTGACCCTGCAAACGCGATAACGCTTGCGCCAAGGGATGCGAGGGTGGTGCGGCGCGAGAGGCGGGTGGCGTCATGACTGACTGACATGGGGAAGATCCTTTCGCCACGACATGGTCCCTGTCGCGCCTGACAGTCGGGCGATCCAACGATGCAGGGACACTCATGGACGTGGTTGCACCAGAATGGGGCCGCTGGCGCGTCAGTGCATCAGCAATTCTTACCTATTTCTCGCCACTTCTCGTGTCGGATGAGGTAAAGGGGGATGGAACATCCCCGGGAGGAGCCCCAGGTTGTGTGCCCGGATGACGGCTTCACGGCGTGTCCGGACCTCCAGCTTGGCGAATATATGTGCGACGTGGGCGTTCACGGTGCGCGTGCTGAGGCAGAGATCGTCGCCGATTTCACGATCTGTCTGTCGTTCTGCCAGGTGCCTCAGGACGTCCATTTCACGAGATGTCAGACGCGGTGGTGCCAGGCCATCACGATTGACATCGATATCCTCCGGAACATAGGCGATGACCTCGGCAATCAGGTCGCCAAGTGGCGCAGCGTGACCGGTCGCCCACGCGTGGTCAAATGCTTCCGGGCTGAGCGTAGATCGAATCCCGGACAACCAGCGGTCCAGGCTCGCCTGTTCCTCGCTCGAGACGCTCACGCCCAGGTCGCTGGCAAGCACATCCGCGGCACCCCACATGCGCGTGATGAGCTCAGCTTCCCGGGCGTCGCGTGGCACCCTCCCAACGGCAACGCGAAGAGCGTCCACCATGAGGGCGTTCGCCCCAAGGCTCCAGCACAACTCGAGTGCCTGTTTTCCGTGCGCAAGGCCCGCGGCCCGGTCTCCTCGCTCCCAATCAATGTCGGTCAGGCTCCCGAGGCTGCCGACCATTCCCCAGGTACTTCCTAGCTGCTGCCATCGCGCCAGCGCATCTGTAGCGAGTTCCCTGGCCCGATCCAGATCGCCTTGCCGGCCCACAACGACAGCGAGGTTGTGGGTCGCGGCGGCGGCGGTCCTTCGCTCACGGAAGCTGACAGCACCAGCGAGGAGCAAATGTGCGCGCTCCAGTATGGGCATGGCGATCGACGCGCCATCGCTGAAGCCAAGGATATAGGCAACATGATGAAGCGCCATCCCGAGCGCCAGGTCATCCCCCGTCGCCTCGGCACGGGCAAGCGCTTCGTCCGCCAGAGCCCGGGCATCATCGAGATCGCCGGCGGCAAGCGCAAACGAGCTTCTCGGCAAAGAGGGTATCCTGGTACGCCTCATGTCGTGTTGCGGGACCAAGCTTCCGGGCGCGCTCGGCCCAGGTCCGCCCTTCCCGATGATCTCCCCGGATGGCCCAAAAGTGCACCCACATGCCGGCCACGATCCGTTGCGCAGTGTCGGCGTCACTGAGGGCGATCGACCATTCAAGCGCCGCCCGGATGTTGTCGTGGTCCGGTTCGATCTGCTCCAACCATGCCTGGTCGGAAACGGCTCGGGGTCGGGTTTCGCTCAGCTCCCGGAAGTACGCCGCATGGCGCATCCGTGTTTCGCGCTCATCGTCAGAGGCAGCGAGCCGCTCGAGGGCATCCTCACGTACCGTCTCCGGCATGGAGTACCGGGCAGAGGCACCTACCGGCGTTTCCGCGCGGAGAAGGTGCTGATCGACGAGCGATCGGATGGCATCGAACGCGTTTTCGGGACCATCATCCGGTGCCACCGTCACCGCCTGCATGGCGTCCAGAGAGAATCCCCCGCGGAAAACGGCCAATCGCCGGTATATCCGCTTCCGGGATGCCGTGAGGAGCTCATATGACCACGCGATCGAGTTGCGCATGGTTTGCTGGCGTTCCGGGGCGTCGCATGGCCCGTCGGTGAGCACGTTCAGCTGGAGCGAGAGCCGGTCGAGCAGGGCTGACAAGGGAAGTACGGCAACCTTTGTTGCCGCCAGCTCAATCGCGAGCGGGACCCCTTCCAATTTCTGGCATATGGCATGGACAAGTCCGGTGGCCTCGGCAGTCCATGTCGCACCAGGCGCGTATACGGACGCCCTCTCCATGAACAGCTCTATGGCGTCAGGCCGAATTGGCTCATGTCCCCATGCGGGCGGCACTATGGGAGCTTCGGAAGACAGTGGCGGAACGGTGAAGATTCGCTCGCAGGAGAGATTCAGGCGTGTCCTTGAGGTGCATAAGACCTTGAGCCGGGGGCATGTCGTCAAGAGGTCTGTCACCAGCGGAGCAGCGGCCACCACATGTTCGAAGTTGTCCAGCACCAGCAGAACGTCCCTCCGGAGGAGGAACGCCTGTAATCGCATGGTTGGTGACCCCCCAGGGACATCGGGTGCACCGATAGCGTGCACGACGGAAGGGGCGACCAGTTCGGGATCCTGGATTGCTGCGAGGGATATGAAACGAATGCTTCCGAACAGATCGGCAAACCGTGACGCCATCTCGATCGCGAGACGTGTTTTCCCGATCCCACCGGGGCCAACCAGTGTGAGGAGCCGGACGTCGGTACGTCGAAGAAGGGTGCAGATCGTCTCGAGCTCTCGCTCTCGCCCGACAAACGAGGTCAATGGCACGGGTACTGAGCCGAGTGCGGGGAGTTCGCGCCGCCCGAGAGGCAGGATGGATGACGATCTGGTCACCTCGTATCGGGAGAGTCTTTCTGACATAGCCACTCCTGGCTATGGACGTGTTGCGATAAGGCCCAGCCTGATACTGCGCGTCGCGGGCAAAAACATCAAGTGCCACCGCCAGGAATGCAAATGGGCGATCACGCATTCCGGATGTTGCAGACGCTGCCGTCCGCCGTCGCCGTCGAGGTAGAGACGATCTTCGAGGTCGAGTAACCGTAGCCCCTCGGAATGTTGATGCAGTCAACGCGTTGCGGCTCATTTCCTGCTAGGCTGGATCCTGGACACGTCTTCGACATAGCGCCGGTTCTCGTCGTCAGCGGGGTTCCGCGATGGATGCAGCTGATGTCCCGACCTTCGCCCGGATGCTGCGCGATCTCCGGATAGCCGCCGGCCTGTCGCAGGAAGGCCTGGCGGAGCGGTCTGGCCTGAGCGTGCGTGGGATCAGCGACCTGGAACGCGCCGCGCGCCGCGTTCCACGGCTCGAAACCGTGCGCATGCTGATGGACGGGCTGGCCCTGGAGGATGACCAGCGGACCGCGCTCCTGCAAGCGGCGCGGCCTCATCGCGCCCGGGGTCCGGACACGGTCGCCGAATCCGGGCAGATGCCCCAGCCGCTTGCCCCGCTTATCGGCCGTGTCGACGAGTTGCGGGTTGTGCAGGTCCTGCTGCTCCGCCCGGACGTCCGGATCGTGACCCTTGTCGGGCCGGGTGGCGTGGGCAAGACCACGCTCGCGGTGACGGTGGCCCACGCGCTTACCGATCACTTCGCGGATGGTGCCGCGTTCGTGCCGCTCGGGCCCCTGATCGATCCGCGCCTTGTGCCGCTGGCGGTTGGCGAGGCGCTGGGCCTGCGTGAATCCGCCGGCCGCTCGATGACCGAGTCGATTCTCCAGTTCCTCCGCTCGCGCCAGCAGCTGCTCCTCTTCGACAACTTCGAGCATCTCATCACGGCGGCGCCTCTCGTCGCCGACATCGTCGGCTCGTGCCCGGGAATCGATGCCGTGGTGACCAGCCGGGAACGCCTGCACCTTCGTGGCGAGCATGTCGTGGTGGTCCAGCCGCTGGAGACACCAGATCCCGCAATAGCGGTCTCGACGGCAGCGCTGGCGGATGTCCCGGCCGTGCAGCTCTTCCTGCGTCGCGCCCGGGAGGTCGATCCGGATTTCGCCCTATCGAACGGGAACGGGGAGGCCGTCGCCGCCATCTGTGCCCGGCTCGATGGGCTGCCGCTCGCGATCGAGCTTGCGGCTTCGTGGGTGCATGTGCTTTCCGCGGACGAGCTTCTGGCCCGGCTCGAATCGCGGCTTCCCTATCTCACGCGTGGCCACCGGGATGCGGATGAGCGGCATCAGACCCTGAGTAACGCGATCGGGTGGTCGTACCAGCTCCTGACACCCGACGAGCAGCGGATGTTCCGGCGGATGGCCGTGTTCGTGGGCGGGGTCGACCTCGAGGCGGCAGAAGCGATCGCCGGGTTCGATAGCGGGCCTGGTGGCAGGCCGACGATCGAGATCATCGCGTCGCTGGTCGACAAGAGTCTCCTCCAGCGTGCCGGCACCTCGCCCATCCGCTTCACGATGCTGGAGACGATCCGCGAGTTCGCGCTCGACAAGCTCGCGGACGTCGGCGAGCGCGAGGCTATGCTGGCCCGGCATGCCGCCTGGTACGTCGATTTCGGTGAGCGGATGCGGGCGCACCTGCTCCGGGCGGTCGAATCAGCCTGGCTTGACCGCCTGGAGCTGGATCACGGCAACCTGCGGAACGCGCTGGTCTGGACCCTCTTCCGGAGACATGACCTCGACTCGGCGCATCTGGGCCTGCGGCTGGCCAGCTCCCTGTGGCTCTTCTGGTACTACCACTGTCACCTGGCGGAGGGCCGCTGGTGGCTGGAACATGCGGTGGCCGCGGTGGGAGAGGCGCGGAACGCGGACCGCGCCATGGCGCTCGTGGGGCTCGGGACGTTGTCGCACGCGCAAGGTGACGAGGAGCGGTCGCTGACGTGGCTCACGCAGGGGTTGACGCTCGCGCGGGAGATCGACGAGCCGACGGTGACCGCGTTCGCCCTCTCCGTGCGCGGAAACTGGGCGGAAGATTCCGGTCAGTATGAGGACGCCGAGCGCTACTTCGCGGAGGCGAATCGCCTGTTCATGAAGCTGGACGACCAGGTGAACGTTGCCATCACCGGCTATCACCTTGGCGTGGTCGCCTTCGGGCAGGGACGGGTCGACGAGGCCGACGCCCGATGTCGCGAAGCGTTGGCGCTCAGCCAGCGGATGGGTGACGCGTGGGGCACGGCGGTCTCCCTCGCCCAACTCGCTCTGGTGCATTGGCGCAATGGGGCGTTCGCCCCGGCGGCGGACGCCCTGGACGAGGCGCTGACGCTCTTCACCCGGATCGGGAGCATCGAGCGCATCGCCGATACCCTCTGCCGGGTCGCTGTCCTTGGTCAGGCCTCTGGAGAGCATCGGGCCGCCATCAGGCTGTTCACGGACGCGGCGGAGCTCCGCAGCCGGATCGGGGCGGTCCGGGCCTTGCCCGAGCGTGCGGTGTACGAGACGGCCGAGCACAGCGCGCGGGCTACAACGAAGGGGCATTCCATCCCATCGGGGAACGGCAAAACGGACCGGCCGCTGGACCAGATCGTCCAGGAAGCACACCGGTTACTGATGGACATCATCGCCCTGGATTCACGTCCCTAACGAGCCCTGCGGGGTCTCCGGGAGGCCGCGTCGGTCTGCCGTCGTAGCCCTCCGCGATTGCCGGTCGAGCCGTGATGTTGGATCGGCGTCGATCGAGTATTGACGGAAGCTCGGTCTCCTCGTACGCTGCACTACAACCGGGTCCCAACAATGACGGATCGCGCGCCGGTTGTCCCGCGCGATTCTGTGTGTTCGCCTCGCGACGTAGTCGCGATCTATGCAGGAGACGCCAATGTCACGCCTCCGGACCCGCTTGATGTTTAGCCTGATCGCGCTGCTCGTCTCCTGTTTGCCGGCGCTCTCCGTGTCCCAATCCGCCACGCCAGTCGGATCGACCAACGGCATTAGCCTCGCCGCCAGCGGGCTGGAGAATCCGCGCGGCTTCGCGTGGGCGCCGGACGGCACGCTGTATGTCACCCAGGCCGGCGGTGATCCGGTCTCCCGGGCCACGCCCGCGGCGGCCGACGCCGACTGGATCGGCGACCTGTCCGGCAACGTCGCCCGCATCACCACCGGCTGCCCGGTCGTCTTCCAGGACGATCTGCCCTCTGCGGGTGGCACCGGCGGCATCGATCTCGGCCCCGCCGCCGTCGCGATCCTGAACGGCCAGATCTTCGTGCTGGACGAGGGAGGTGGAGCGGCCTACGGCAACCCGCTCACGCCGGACGGCATCTACGCCGTTGACGGCAGCGGCAGCGTTCGCCTCGTCGCCGATATCGGGACGTGGGTGAAGGACAACCCGGTCGCGAACCCGTCGTCGGATGCCGACGGCGATCTCGTCGCGATGGTCGCGTCCAACGGGGCGCTGCTCGTCGTCGAGATGGCCAATGGCCAGCTCCTGCGCGTGACGACCGATGGCGAGATCTCGCGCGTCGCCGATTTGTCGGACGGCGGGATGCGGCCGAGCGCCGTCGCCGTCGCGCCGGACGGCAGCGCCTATGTCAGCATGCAGACGGCCGAACCCTATGCCGAGGGCACCGCGAAGATCGTGAGTGTCTCCGCCGATGGCACGGTGACCGACGCCTGGACCGGGCTCACCGCGGCCACGTCTGTCGCCGTCGGTCCGGACGGGACCCTCTATGCCCTCGAATACGGCACCCCGGACGAGACCCAGGCGCTCGGCGTCGCGGCGGACTCCGGCCGCGTGCTGCGCCAGACCGGGCCGGACAGCGGCCAGGAGATCGCCGTCGGTCTCGACGCCCCGCTGGCGATGGCATTCGGGCCGGACCAGATGCTCTACGTTGCGACACCGGCGATCACGGGTGATCCGGCAATGGGCGCCGTACTTCGCCTCGATCTCGCGCAGGGCCGCGTCATGACGATGGCCGAGAGCGTGCTTGCCAACAGCTCCTGCGTTATCCAACCGACTCCGACGCCGGCCGCCACAGCAACCGCGACGGCCGGGGCCGCCACGCCGTCGTCCGGGACGCCCGAGGCGCCGACCGGTGGAGCGTCCGTCTCGATCGAGAACTTTGCGTTCAAGCCAGACACGCTGACGATCACCTCCGGCACGACCGTCACCTGGACGAACAACGACACCGTCGCGCATACCGTCACGTCGACAGACGGCGCCTTCGACTCCGGCACGATCAGCCCCGGCGAAACGTTCACCTTCACCTTCAGCGCAACCGGGACCTTCAACTACGTCTGCAGCTTCCACCCGAACATGACGGCCAGCGTCGTCGTCCAATAAGCGCATAGCGGCGCCTTGAAGCCTGGTAAGGGCCGGTATAAAGCCGGCCCGATCGTCCCGCAGGGCACCTTCAGGTGTCCAGGGGGCGATATCGAGCGACCATTGAGGAGAAGACACACCGTGACACGACAGGACCATTCCGGCCACGGCCAACCGGCGAGCGGTACCCCCGCCAGCGCGGCCACGCCCGACGATGTGATCGATATGCAGGCGACGCCGGTGACGGGCGACGAGGCGGTGACCGTCGTTGCCGACGGCCTGGACCATCCCCGCGGCTTTACCTGGGGCCCGGACGGCGCGCTCTACGTCGCCCTCGCCGGTGACGGCCTCACCACCCCGGCGGAAGGCGCGATGGAAACCCCGCCTCGGCCGGACGCGCCACCCAGCGTCGTGCGCGTCGAGAACGGTGAGGTCACTCCGGTCGTCCATGGGTTGCCCTCGATGCAGGACCCATACGGCGACGTGATGGGCCCCGTTGACGTCGGCTTCCTCGGCGACCAGCTCTTCGTGCTCCAGGACGCCGCCGGCGAGGTGGAGGACGTCGGGCTCTCGTTCCCGAACGGCCTCTACGCCCTCGAGCGCGAGAGCGACGTGCGGATGGTCAGCAGCGTGACGACCTTCGTCGGCGTCAATCCGGCGGAAAACATCTACCACGTCGTGTCCCTCGGTGAGCCCTTTGCGATGGTCCCCGACGATGAGGGGACCGGCTTCTGGGTGCTGGACGCGAACCAGGGGCTCGTTCTGCGCATCACGCCGGACGGCCATCTGGAGGTCATCGCCGACATCTCCCTGAACCATCCGGTCCCGACCGCGATTGCCAAGACCCCGGACGGTGGCGTCTATGTCGGCTTCCTCGGCGCAGGCCCACACCTCGACGGTACCTCGAAGGTAATCAAGGTCCTGCCGGACGGCACCGTCTACGACTACTGGACCGGCCTGACGATGGTCACCGGCCTGATGATGACGCCGGACGGGACCCTCTACGCGCTCGAGATGTCGACCGGCAACACTGCCGAGCCGCCGAACATTTACCCGAACACTGGCCGCATCGTGCGGCAGACCGGCCCGGCCAGCCTGGAACCGGTCGTCACGGGACTGAACTACCCGATCTCGATGGATCTTGGGCCCGATGGCGGCGTCTACGTTTCCCTGCCGGCGATCGCCACCGACGGCGAGATGGGCAGCATCATCCGCATCAGCCTGGCGGAGGGCGAGGCCATCGCCATGCCGCCCGGGTTCCCGCACGCATACGCCAGCACCACCCGGGAAGGGAGCAGCCGATGACCGCACGTTTCGCCGATCTCATGCTCGACCGGCGCCAGCTCGTCGGCGCCAGCGCGGCCGCCGTGGGCACCGCCGCGATCGCCACGACTGTGCTGCATGCACCCGCGCCGGTCTCCGGTCAGGCGGCCGCGACGCCCGCGCCAACCGTTTCCGCGGACGATAGCTGGGTCGAGCCGCAGGTGATCGAGAGCGTCGATGGCCTGCTCGTCACCACCCTGCAGGCCATGCGGGATGAAACCGCGGGCGCGACCATCCTCGGCTACAACGCGCAGACGCCAGGCCCGACATTGCGCTTCAAGCCCGGCGACACCGTGAAGGTGGCGCTCGTCAACGCCATGAGCGAGCCGACGAACCTCCATGTTCACGGCCTGCACGTTTCCCCGAGCGGGAACAGCGACAACATCTTCCTGCATATCGAGCCGGGCCAGACGTTCAACTACCAGTACGACATCCCGGAGGATCATCCGCCGGGGTTCTACTGGTACCACCCGCACCCGCACGGGCACACCGCGATGCAGGTCCTGAACGGGCTTGCCGGCGTGATGGTGGTCACGGGTGGCCTGGATGAGCTGGAGGGCATCAAGGGGCTCACCGAGCGCATGCTCCTGCTCCAGGGGCCGTTCACCGGGATGGACCGCGCGAGCCAGACGCTCGTCAACGGCCAGAAGAACCCGGTCGTGACCATTCGCCCGGGTGAGACGCAGCGCTGGCGCATCGCCAATATCAGCGCCAACCAGTTCTACAACCTGCAGCTTGCCGGGCATTCGTTCTACCACCTCGCGAATGATGGCAACCCGCTGCCGAAGACGGAGACGAAGGACGTCCTGCTGCTCGGGCCCGGCGAGCGCGCCGAGGTACTCGTGCAGGCGGGCGATGCCGGCATCTACGAGCTTCGCTCGCTGGCCTGGTCGCCGGACATCCCGAGCCAGGCGCAGGAGCAGTTCAAGCTCGCGACGATGATCGTCGGCGGTGAGGCGATGGACCCGCAGCCGATCCCGACCGACCTCATCCCGCTCGACCGCGACCTCAGCACTGCCGAGATCGCCCGGCAGCGGGTGATCACCTTCATGGAGCAGAGCGCCGCCCCGGCGTTCAACATCGACGGCAAGGCCTTCGTCGAGGACCGCATCGACCAGAGCGTGAAGCTGGACACCGTCGAGGAGTGGACGGTGCGGAACGAGAGCCCGGAGTGGCACCCGTTCCACATCCACGTCAACGACTACCAGCTGATGTCCGTCAACGGCCGTCCGGTGAACCCTCACTACGAGGACACGACGCTGATCCCGCCCCATGGCGAGTTCGTGATGCGGACGCACTTCACCGACTTCACCGGCAAGTTCGTCTACCACTGCCACATCCTCGTCCACGAGGACGCCGGCATGATGGGCACGATCGAGGTAGTCGAATAGGCACGAAGACGCCGGCCCGGATCTTCCCGGGCCGGCGTTCGTTGGTGCTGCGGTTTATCGCAGTGGCGTCGCACTGAAATGCGCGATGCATCGCCCGAAGGGCGATAACTACGCCAGGGACTCGACCTTCTTTCGTCGCGAGTAGAACGGCCGGTACGGCATCAACGCCACCGCGCGATCCATCCCGCGCTCGGCGCCGCGCATCTGGCTCGCGCCGTCGTACCACTGCAGGTAGCGGAACGGCGTGTCCGGCCCGCTGATCAGCGAGTAGCTCGACGCCGCGTTGTAGTAGGTGTCCCAGCCGTCCGTCGTGTCGAGGTAGACCTCCGGCACGAAGTCCTCCTGGTCCTCCCAGTTCTCCGCAAAGTAGATCGCCCGCGGGTAGTGGTTCGGGTACTCGCGCACAAACGTCTTCAGCCCGGCGAAGAACAGCGACGACAGCACGTTCTCGTACGTGTTGGTGTGGTCGGTGTGGATGCTGCCCTTCCAGTGCGTCAGGATCACGTCCGGCTGATACTTGCGGATCAGGTCCGCGATCTGCCACTGGACCTCCTCGTTCACCGGCAGCTCGCCGTCGAGGTAGGGGAGGACCTCCATCTCGGCGCCGAGCGCCTCCGCCGCCTTCGCGGCCTCACCCCGCTTGACCTCCGCGTACTCCTCGGCGCTGAGCGTCTTGCTGCCCTTCTCGCCGAGCGTCATGTGCACCAGCACACCGCGCCAACCCTGCGCCTTGTGCGCCAGCACCGCCGCGCCGCCCATCAGCTCCGCATCCGCCGCGTGCGCCCCGATCACCATGATGCATGGCTGCTTCTGCTCGTCGCTCATATTTACTGTTCCTCATGTAGGGGCCGACCTCGTGTCGGCCCGATCGACCGAAGGTCGATATCTTAGGAAGGTGTCGCCGCTTCATGCAACGGAATATCGATCATCTGGAACCGGCGAACCTCCTCGAACCCGTGCTCGCCGTACAGCTTGGCCGTGCGGTCGCTCGTCCACATGAACCACGCGCTGTGATAGCCCTGCGCGCGCACCGCGACCAGCGTCCGGGAGAGCAGCACCGCGCCGATCCCACGACCCCGGTAGGCCTCGTTCACGCCGAACGGCCCGAACCGCTCCTTGTCCGTCTGCGCGTACCCGATGATCTCGCCGTTGTCTGTCGCGACATGCAGGGTGGTGATTGCCGCGTCGCCGCGCACGATGCCCTGCAGCGCCCGCCGCACGTCCGGCACCCAGTGCGCGAAGTGCGCTTCCATGAATGCCAGCAGCGGCAGGATGTCGTCCGCTGTCGCGGGGCGGAACACAACGCCTTCCGTACCGAGCTTCCTGGTCAGTGGCGCAACATTGTCCCGGACGCGGTAGTTCGTCAGGTTCGCCTTCATGCTGACCGGGCGGCCACCCTCCACTGCACCGACCGTTTTCAGGAAGGCGATGCCGTCGGCGTACGCATTCACGTCGACGCCCGGCGTCAGGTAGCTGGGGATATAGGGACCGACGTGGATTGTCGGCACGCCCTTGGCGCGCCAGGTTTCCATCAGCCGCTCGATGAGCGTCGTGCCGATGCCCTTGCGGCGATGCTCCGGCACGACGCCAAACCCGACGATCCAGGCGTCCGCCGAGTCACCGTGCTTGTCACTGAATCCGAGGACGATAGCCGACGATCTCGCCGCGCCCGGTGTCCTCCGCGACGAGGCACTCGTCCGGCGAGAAGTTCGGGTCCAGCAAGTAGGTCGAGCGCCAGCGGAACGCATCGAGTGGGTCCGCCCACATGGCTTTGTTCCAGGCTTCCAACAGCCTCGCTTCGTCCGCCGCCCTATATGGCCGTATCTCATGCCCCGCTACCACGACCGATGCTCCTGATGGAATGCGTATCGCCACAATGGAGGTCATGGTACGAAACCCTCTTCGCTGGGGCAACACGCGACAGGGGCAGGATGCAAACTCATACATCCTGCCCCTGAAGGGTTTCTCACATCGTCGTTGATCAGTCCTTCGGGCACGTCCCGCCCGTGATGTTGACCGGGCTGCTGACGGGAACCGCCTCGCACGATGTATTGGTGCCGTGGCTGGCGGCGCTCCTGTTCGTCGGCTTCGCGTCGTCAGGGCGTGCAATCACGTTGTAGTCGGTGTCGAAGATGCGCGGTGTGCCCGTGGCGAGGTCATGTGTGGTCACGACCTCGCCGTCCGGGCCGGTCACCGTGATCGTGTGCGCCGAGGCGCTGCCGGTACCGAGTGTTAGTGCCGTCACAAGGGCAACAATGGACAAGAGCCGTTTCATTGCATGGACCTCCTTGGAGCGATGGCAGGTAGTTTGGGACCGGTCCGTGCTATCATACGGTATGGAGGAATCCCTATAATGTCCAATACATGAATTGCATGGGCGTGATAGGGATTCGCGATGAAGGAGCGACCCACCATCCAGGCCCTGGCGGTGTTCGTCGCCATCCTGGACCACGGGACCATGACCCACGCCGCAGAGGTTGAGGGCATTGCCCAACCTGCGATCTCATCCCATGTCCGGAACCTGGAGCGGTACTTCGGCGTGGCGCTCCTCGAACGCAGCGGCGGGCGGGTGCGTCCGACCCCGAGCGGTGAGCTGGTTGCAGGCTACGCGCGCCAGGTGCTGGCCATCGTCGACGGTCTGGATGGCGCGGTGGAGGACCTCCACCACCTGCGCCGGGGCCGGCTCTCTATCGGGGCCAGTGCCACGGTCGCGGAGACATGGCTTCCGCGGATCCTCGGTTTCTACCGTCGGGCGCATCCCCATATCGAGCTGGAGGTCAGCATCGGGAATAGCGAGCGCGTGCTGAACGACGTCCGGCAACGGCGGGTCGGTTTCGGTGTCATTGGACGGCTGGATCCTGACCCCGACATGCAGGCGCATGCCGTCTTCCGGGATACCCTGCGCCTCTTCGCCGCGAACGACCATACGCTTCACGCACGCGATTCGCTTCGCCTGGCCGACCTGGCCCAGGAAACCTTCGTCTTCCGCGAGCCCGGCTCGGCGACGCGGGAGTTCATGCTCAATTGCCTCGCGGGTCAGGGTTTCATGCCGGGATCGGTGATCCAGCTCGGGAGCAATGAGGCGGTGAAACGGGCCGTGGCGGCCGGGCTCGGCGTCGGCATCCTCTCCGAGCAGACGCTGGACGTGGACGTCCGCGCTGGCGACGTGACCCTGCTCGACTGCACCGACTGGGAGTGCGGCCGCGAGTTCTGGCTCGTCCATCGACGCGATCACGTCATGTCGCGGGCGGAAGAGGCCTTTGTCCTTGCCGCCCGGGCTGGCTGAACCGTTCTTAGGCTGTCGCGACGGGGATCGCGCAGGAAACGTCGGTGTAAATGATGTGCTCCAGCGAGTCCGGTCCGTCCGGCCCGCACATCGGGCAGTGCGGATCCCGCTTCAGGCGCAAGGTGCGGAACGTCATCCCTAGCGCGTCGTACATCAGCAATCGCCCGACGAGCGGCTCGCCGAGCTCGAGGATCAACTTCACCGCCTCCGTCGCCTGGATCATCCCGACCGTGCCCGGAAGCACACCGAGCACCCCTGCCTCGGCGCAGTTCGGCGCGAGCTCCGGTGGCGGAGGCTCCGGGTAGAGGCAGCGGTAGCACGGGCTCTCCGCCTGGCGCGGGTCGAACGTGGTGACCTGCCCATCGAAGCGAAAGATGCTGCCGTGCACCTGCGGCTTGCCAAGCAGCACGCAGGCGTCGTTCACGAAGTACCGCGTGGCGAAGTTGTCCGACCCGTCGACGATCAGGTCGTAGTCGCGGAAGACATCCAGCACGTTCTCCTTGGAGAGCCGGAAGTCGTGCGCGATCACCCGCACGTCCGGGTTCAGCGCCTCGATCGTCTCCCGCGCGGAGTCGACCTTCGGCCGCCCGATGTCCTCCGTGCCGTGGAGGACCTGCCGCTGGAGGTTGGAGGCGTCGACCACGTCGTCGTCGACGATCCCGATCGTGCCGATGCCGGCCGCGGCGAGGTAGAGCGCCGCCGGGGAGCCGAGCCCGCCCGCGCCGATCAGCAGCACCTTCGCGTCGAGCAGCTTCTGTTGCCCGCTGACGCCGATCTCCGGGATGCGCAGGTGCCGGCTGTACCGGATCGCCTGCTCTGGCGTCAGCGTACGCGGCTGGGTCCATGGCAGCCCCGCGCCTTTCCAGGCATCGAAGCCGCCGCCCATGTTGACGACGTCGGTGTAGCCCAGCTCGTGCAGGGTCTTCGTGGCAAACGCGGAGCGCACGCCGGACGCGCAGTAGACGATCACCGGGCGGTCCTTGTCCGGCACGGCGCCTTCGATCTGCTGCTCCAGGATACCCGCGCGGGATGACGACGGCGTCCGGGATGATGCCCTGCGCTGTCTCGTCCGGCTCGCGGACGTCGACCACGGCGGCATGGTCGCTCTCGAGCCGATCGTGGGCGGCGGTGACGTCGATCGTCGTGATGGCTTGCAGGATGTGCTCGTGAAGCGTACGGAAGTTGGTCATGCTGAACACCCTTTGAGGGAACGATGAACCGTCGCGAGGCGACGGGGATGGTGTGCCCATGGAGCATAGCGTACCGCCTCGGGCATGGTCGCCGTTTCTCCATTCCTGCCGTTTCCCATAATCCGCGAGTGGTCATACACTGACGATAACGACCCGCATGCGTGCAAGGAGGCACAGTCATGACGATGCAGTTCGGTATCTTCGTTCCGCAGGGCTGGAAGATGGACCTCACCGCGATCGATGATCCGGTGGAGCAGTTCGAGGCCATGACCAATGTCGCTCGCGAGGCCGACAAGGGCGCGTGGGACTCGATCTGGGTCTTCGACCACTTCCATACCGTGCCCGAGCCGACGATGAACACGACGTTCGAGTGCTGGACGATCACCTCCACGCTGGCGCGTGACACGAAGCGGGTGAAGATCGGCCAGATGGTCGCCTGCAACGGCTACCGCAACCCGTCCCTCGCCGCCAAGATCGCTTCCACGGTCGATGTTGCCAGCAATGGGCGGTTGTTGTTCGGGTATGGCGGTGGCTGGTACGAGCATGAATGGAAAGCGTACGGCTACGGCTTCCCGGAGACCGGACCGCGCATGCGCATGTTCCGCGAGGGCGTTGAGATCATCCACAAGATGCTCACTGAGGACAAGCCGACCTACGACGGCGAGTTCTACTCCATCGATGAGCCGATCAACGAACCGAAGAGCCACAAGCCCGGCTACAAAATCCCGCTCTGGATCGGCGGCGGTGGCGAGAAGGTCACGCTGAAGCTCGTCGCGCAGTACGGCGATGCCTGCAACGTCGGCGGCAGCAACCCGCAGGTCTGCCAGGAGAAGCTGGACATCCTCAAGCGCCATTGCGAGGATGTCGGGCGCAACTACGACGAAATCGTGAAGTCCACGGGCCTCGATTGCTACATCATCCCGCGTGGCGCGAATCCGGAGGAGGCGACGGCGAAGGTTCGCGCGACGTTCCCCGGCGGCATGTCGTACGAGGATTTCGCCGCTGGCAACATGGTTGGTGACGCCGATGCCATCATCGAGCGCATCAACACGGTGCAGGAGACCGGCATCGACTACACCATCGTCTACATGCACGGCCTCGCCTACGACACCGACCCGATGCACCGCTTCGCCGAGGAGGTCATCCCGGCGTTCACCTAAAGCTACCGGCGTTCGCTATCGCACTGCATATAGCCGTCCCTCGCAGCCGCGGCCGGGGGGCGGCTTTTTTCTCGCCCGATTCCGATCACAGGCAGTGGCCGAATGTATGACGATCCCTTACCCCTGCGTGAGTTGCTTACGTTCGGTAAAATAGAAGGGCGGTTCATCGGGGCCGTGCATCATCACTGGAGACATCGCACCATGGTCTTTGACAAGCTCTTCAACAGCAAGCGGGCCCAGATGCCCACCGCGGAGACGGCCCTTCCGGGGCGCGACGCTCCCACGTTCGAGATCCCCAAGCACCACGCTGTTAACGGCAACCGCATCCAACCGCCCTTCCCGGAGGGGATGGAGGTCGCGACCTTCGCCCTCGGCTGCTTCTGGGGCGCCGAGCGTCTCTTCTGGCAAATGGACGGCGTCTGGAGCACCTTTGCCGGCTACAGCGGCGGATTCACCCCGTACCCGACCTATGAAGAGGTCTGCACCGGGAAGACCGGCCACGCCGAGGTCGTCGAGGTTGTCTTCGACCCGCGCAAGGTGACCTACGCGCAGCTGGTCAAGGCGTTCTTCGAGGCGCACGACCCGACGCAGGGCATGCGGCAGGGCAACGACGTCGGCTCGCAGTACCGCAGCGCGATCTACTACCACAACGATGAGCAGAAGGCGATCGCGGAGGGCCTCGCGAAGCAGTACGAGGCATCCCTGAAGAAGGCCGGCTACGGCGCGCTGACGACGCAGATCGTCCAGTCCGGCCCGTTCTACTATGCCGAGGACTACCATCAGCAGTACCTCCACAAGATCCCGAACGGCTACTGCGGTCTCGCCGGCACCGGCGTCACCTGCGCCATCGGCGGCCAGAACCCGGTCAAGGTCGACGCGGACGAGCCCGCCCCGGTTTCCGGTGGCGATGACATCGCGACCGATCCCGGCCTGAAGCCGCTGCCGGAGACCGAGGATGAGTGGAAGCAGCAACTCGGCCCCGAGCAGTACGCGGTGCTCCGCCAGGCCGGCACCGAGCGCCCCTTCACCGGCCACTACAACGCTGTCTGGGAAGAGGGCACGTACCGCTGCGCGGCCTGCGGCAACCCGCTCTTCGATAGCGGCACGAAGTACGACCACGGCTGCGGATGGCCCAGCTTCGGCGAGGCCCTGCCGGGCGCGGTGACGTATATCGAGGACCGCTCGCACGGCATGCACCGCACCGAGGTCCGTTGCGCCCGCTGCAACAGCCATCTTGGCCACGTCTTCAATGACGGCCCGAAGGAGTACAACGGCGCCCGGTTCTGCATGAACTCCGTCGCCATCGACCTTCAGAAGAAGTAGACCCGGATCTCGTATCCGGGTTTCCACAGCGGGAAACGAGCGAGGGCGGGGAGCAATCCCCGCCCTCGTCCTGTGTTTGTTTTCAAAGCGGCCTGCTACGGCGCCTGTGTCGGCTTGATCTCCTCGCCGTTCTCATCGAACTTGCGCGGCGTGCCCGGGCCGATCAGCCACGTCTCGCGCTGCGGGCTGTACTCGCTGATGAACTCGTCCGAGTCGATCAGCTCGCCGTTGTCATAGACCTCCCGCACCATCTTCACGACGTAGCCGGGCGCCGCGGATTGCGTCTTCGTCCGCTCACCGCGCTTAACCTTGTCGTCTTCCTTCTCCAGCGGGCCGTCCGGCTCGATCGGGTCGCTGATGTACGGCACCGAGACGTCGACCTCCCAGCCTGGCGGTGTGCCGTAGAGGCGGGTGTAGGCGACCTCGTTCTCCGATCCCATCTCCAGCAGGATCCACCGGTCCGTTGGGTTCGAGAACTTCAGGTCAAGCTCCCACTCCGAATCGTCGTTCGGCTGGTAAATCGCCGCGTCGAGGCCCGGCGGCGTGCCGTCCTGCTCGTAGAAGCCCAGGCGGAAGTTGTGGTAGTTCCACTCCTCGAAGTCGAACCCGGCATAGAGCGCCGCGCGGAACACGGTGGTCGACGCCTGGCAGGCGCCACCGCCGATATCACTCACCACCCAGTCGCCCTGGATGATCTTGCCCTCGACGAACCCGTTGTCCAGCGAGATGCGGCCCAATGAGTCATTGAAGCTGAAGACGCTTCCCGGCGGGATGAGGGTATGCGTCAGCTTGCGGCATGAGACGCGCACATTCTCCGCGCGTTCGTAGGATGATCCGGCAAAGCTCGACGTGCCCTCGGCGACGACGTCGTCGATGCCCAGCTCATCCAGGTTGTCCGAGCGGACATCCGCCAGGAGCTCGTTGAAGGGCAGGCGCACCGCGCGCTGGCTCTCCTGCTTCGCCGCCTCGATCAGGTCGCTGGTCAGCTGCTCGACGTTGACCTGATAGCCGTTGACCTCGTTCTCGATCACTTCCAGGCCGCCGTTCCAGCCGAGCACGGCGTTCTGCGGCGCGGCATAGACCTCGTCCGCGATCACCTGCAGGCCCGCCCCGAGGGAGTTCTCGTCGAGGTAGGGCTCGGTCAGCTCACCCTCCGCCGGCAGCACCAGCGCGTCGATCAGCATGTCGGTGCCGACGGTCCACGTCGAGGAGCCGTCCTGGATCGTGATCGGCGCGGAGATCATCGTCTGCGCGTGCTGACGCAGGGGCTCGAGATCGTCGACGGTGATCTGGGAAACCACGGTCACATCCTGGAGCGTCACGGTGCCACGCGCGGACGACTCGATGATGTTCGTGGTGTCGGCCATCGCCCGGTCGATGTTCAGCTGCCGCCCGTCGCGGTTTGGCAGGATCTCGACGGTCGTGCCGGAGCGGTAGAGGCGGGCATCGCGCGCGGCGCCGATGATCTCCGTCCCGATCTGCTCGAGAAAGGTGCGCAGGCGCGTTTCGTCGCGGGTATAGACCAGCGGGAAGGAGCGCTTGTCCGGCGAGATCAGCACGCTTGTGTACCGGTCGAGCATGTCGCCGCTGCGGCCATGCTGGAACGCCATCTCGAGCGTGGTGTCGTAGTCGATCGTGAAGCCAAGCTGGGCGAGGCTGGCGTTCCACGTTTGCTCGCCGTAGGCGAAATCGACCGCCGTGTTCTCGAACGCGGCGAAGTGGTCCCGCAGCACCGTGCGGGCCTCGTCCTGGGACATCTGCGAGATGTCGACCCCGCTTACGGCGGTGCCGGGGTAAAAGGCACCTTCCGTGAGGATCGGCACGGCGACCGCGGCGGCCCCGGCCATCGAGGCCACACCCAGCCCGATCAGGCTGCGCCGGCTCATCATGCGGCGGAACCGGGGTTGCTTCGGCGTCGGTGGGATAGGCGGCTCGTCGAGGTATCCGAAACCGACGTCAACGCCGGGCTCGATCTGGTCGTGGTCCGGCCAGGTCGCCTCAGGGTCGCGTGATTCAGCTGGTCGTGCGTCGCGAGGGTCGTTCATAGGAAGGGGTGTCGCATATCGCTTGCCGCGTGACCGCGCATGGAAAAGGACCCGAAGGCGGGCCATTGTGCTCCGCTCAAGTATATCTACGTCGCGATGGGACGCACAGGTTCCGTTTCTGGCTCGGCGCACAGTCCCGGAATGGAACCTGCGTGCACCATCCACGGTATCGCGTTGGTGAAAACGGACGTACGATGCCCCTGATGTACCGCAGACGCGGTCAGCGAATCGGTGGCCCGCCGATGGAGAGGGCAGCCCGGCGCAACGATGCCCGGGAGGGATCTGGGGCGAAGGACCGAATGGTCTTGCCCCGTTGGAGGACACACCATGGCAATGGACTTTGGCGTCTTTGTGCCGCAGGGATGGCGCATGGACCTGACCGAGATCGACGATCCGGTCGAGCAGTTCGAGGCAATGACGAACGTCGCGCGTGAGGCCGACAAGGGCAAGTGGGACTCGATCTGGGTCTTCGATCACTTCCACACCGTGCCGGAGCCGACGATGAACACGACGTTCGAGTCGTGGACGATCTCGGCGACGCTGGCGCGCGACACCGAGCGCGTGAACATCGGCCAGATGGTGAACTGCAACGGCTACCGCAACCCGGCGCTGTTCGCGAAGATCGCCTCGACCGTCGATGTCGCGAGCAACGGCCGCCTGTACGCGGGGTTCGGCGCGGGCTGGTATGAGCATGAGTGGAAGGCGTACGGCTACGGCTTCCCGGAGACGAAGGAGCGCATGGCGGCCTTCAAGGAAGGCGTCCAGATCCTCCACAAGATGTGGACGGAGGATTACCCGACCTTCGAGGGCAACTACTACACGATCGACAAGCCGATCAACGAGCCGAAGAGCCACAAGCCAGGCTACAAGGTTCCGCTGTGGATCGGTGGCGGTGGGCCGAAGGTCACGCTGAAGCTCGTCGCGCAGTACGGCGATGCCTGCAACGTGGGCGGAGGTGACCCGGCGACGACGCAGGAGAAGCTCGACATCCTGCGCGAGCACTGCGAGAAGGAGGGGCGAGACTTCAACGAGATCCGCCGCTCCACCAGCCTCAACGTCTACCCGCTCGCCAAGGGCGCGGATCCGGAGAAGGCGACCGAGCAGGTGCGCAAGAACCTGCAGAACGCCTCCTGGGAGAAGTTCAACGACGGCTTCATGGTCGCCGAGTCCGAGGCGATCATCGAGCGCATCGGCCAGCTCCGCGAGACCGGGATCGACTACATCATCAACTACATCCCGGGCGTGGCGTACGACCACGAGCCGATGCAGCGCTACAACGAGGAGATCATCCCGGCCTTCGCCGAGTAGATCACCCCGCCAGTACCGCACATGACGAGAGGCCCGCACAGCGCTGTGCGGGCCTCTCGCCTTTCCGGACAGTTCAGAGAGAGGTGTTCACCGCCGCTACCCCTTGATGCCGGTGTGGGCCAGACCCTCCATGAAGTACCGCTGGAACAGGAAGAAGATGATCACCATCGGGATCGTGAAGATCACCGACGCCGTCAGCAGCAGCGACCACTGGGTGCCTAGCTCCTGGAAGTTGCTCTTCAGGCTCTGCAGGCCAATCGCCAGGGTGTAGCGATCCGGGTTGTTCAGGTAGATCAACGGCGTCATGAAGTCGTTCCACTTCGCGTTGAACTCGAAGATCGCCACCGCCACGATCGCCGGGCGCACCAGCGGCAGCATGATGTTCCAGTAGATACGGAAGTAGCCCGCCCCGTCGAGCCGCGCGGCGTCGACGAGGTCCTGCGGGATCGTCAGCATGAACTGGCGGATCATGAAGATGTAGAACGCCGACCCGAACAGGTTCCCTGCCCACAGTGGCCAGAGCGTCCCGACCAGACCGATCTTGTTCCAGATGAGGAACGTCGGGATCAGCGTCACCGACCCGGGCAGCAGGTACGTGCCGATCACCAGCGCGAACAGCGTCTGGTTGCCGGCGAAGCGCAGCCGGGCGAACCCGAACGCGACCAGGGAGCTGGACGCGACCGTCGCCACCACGCCCAGTACCGCGACGAGGAGGGTGTTGCCCATCCAGCGCCACATCGGCACCTGCGAGAAGACCTGCTCGTAGTTCTGCGTCGTCCACCGGGAGGGCCAGAACTGGCCGGAGAAGACCTCTGCCGGTGGCTTGAACGAGGTCATGATCAGCCACGCGAACGGGAAGATGAAGGCGATCGCCAGGGCCAGCATGCCGATCCCCAGCAGGATGTCCTTCCAATGCACCCGGCGCTCGCCTGCCGGAGCCGGCGTCGGCGGCTGTGCCGATCCGGTCTGGGGGAGACTCTGCGCTTGTTCCTCATAGCTCAGCGTTGTCGTTGCCATCTGCTGTCTCCCTTACTTCCGCGTGTCGTGCTCGTAGTAGACCCATCGTTTCGAGAACGTGAACTGGATGATGGTCACCACGAGAATCAGGGCGAAGAGCACCCAGGCGATGGCCGAGGCATAGCCCATCTGGAAATAGCCGCTGCCGAACGCCCGGCGGAAGAGGTACATGACCACGAACAGGGCGGAGTTATCCGGCCCGCCGTCCTTGTCGAACATCACGTAGCCCTGCGTGAAGACATTGAGGGCGGAGATGATGCTGATCGTCGCGACAAAAAACGTGATGCCGGAGATCATCGGTAGCGTGACGTCCTTGAACTTCCGCCAGCCGCTCGCGCCGTCCAGCGTCGCTGCTTCATAGAGGTCCTTCGGCACGCCTTGCAGGGCCGCGAGGTACATCAGCATCGATGCGCCGAGCGTCCAGATCTCGGTGATGACGATCGTCGGCTTCGTCCAGAAGGGGTCGACCGTCCAGCCCGGCGCTGGCAGGTGCAGGGCCCGCAGCGCGGAGTTCACGATGCCGTCGTTCGGATTCAGGATCCAGACCCACAGGTATGCGGTCGCCACACCGGGGGTGATCGATGGCAGGTAATACGCCGTCCGGAAGAAGCCCTTGAAATACCGCGCGCGGTTCAGCAGCATGGCCACGGCGAGGGACGAGAGGATGTTCAGCGGCACGTACATCAGGGAGTAGATCAGCGTGTTCTCGAGCGCCTTCGGGAAAAGACGGTCATTCGTGAATAGGCGCTGGTAATTGTCCAGCCCCACCCATTCCGGGGGCTGCAGGACGTTGTAGTCCGTGAAGCTGAAATACAACGACGACACGAACGGGGTCAGGGTGAAGATCAGGAACCCGATCAGCCACGGGGAGATGGAAAGCCAGCCGGCGATCGCCTCCTCCGAGAATCGTCGTCGTGTGGGATTGGCGGGCTTGCCGGCCCCGGAGACTGCTGCCATACGCGTGGTCCATTCGAGACAGGGCGCCGGCAGGTGCGCGGGCCGCCGGTCGCCGCATCGGGGCCGGGCCCAGCCGCCCAGCCGAATGACGACCGGCGGGGCGTGCGCCCCACCAGCCGTCCGGTTGCCCGAGTCGGGCTAGAACATGTCGATCGCGTCCTGCGCCGATTGGTTGGCGTCGTCCAGCGCGTCCTGCGCCGACTTGTCGCCAGCCAGTGCCGGCTTCAGTGCCTCGGCCAGGATGATGTCCTCGAGCTGGCCGCCGACCGGCGACTTGTACAGCTCGCGGCCCGTGCTGGCCTCCAGGAGCTGCGGCAACAGCTCGACCGCCTGGTCGAACGCATCGCTGACCGGCTCATAAAGCTCGTCGATCTGCATCTGGTCGACCGACGGCTTGCCGGTGAGGGACGGGAAGTACGGGTTGCCCTGCTCCTGCCGCAGCGACTTGACGGCCTCGGCGCCGATCCGCCAGGTGTCGTCGGAGTGCAGGAACTTGATGAACTCCCACGCCGCGTCCGGGTTCTTGGCGCCGGAGGTGATGTACCAGCCGTTGCCGCCCGAGTAGGTGACGATATCGCCGTCCGGGCCGCTGCCCCACGTGCGGACCGGCAGCATGCGGAAGTTCATGTCCGGCGCGACCGTCGCGATCGCGGCGCTGAGCATCCACTGCTCGTAAACGCTCATCGAAACGGTGCCGTTTGCGAACTGCTGGTCGCCCTGGAAGGTGCTGGCCAGCGCGTCATAGAGTTGCGAGCCGCCCTGCGCCTCGTATGCCTTCACGCCCCAATCGAGCGCCTGGACGTTCTCGTCCATGTTGAAGGTGGCTTCCATGCCGTCGTCGGAGAGGAACTTCCCGCCGTTGCCGTAGCCCCACAGCCAGAAATTGTTGGCCTGGATGCGGTGATCGAAGCCCCAGCGCTCGACCTGGTCGCCGTTCTTCTTCACCAGCTGGGCGCCGAGCTCGCTGAGCTTGTCCCAGTCGGAGGTGTCGAGGTCTTCCTCAGAGACGCCGATCTCGTCGAGGTGGTCGAGGTTCACGTAGAGCGCACGCACGTCCGCGCCACCCGGGATGCCGTAAACCTCGCCGTCGTACGAGGCTTCCTCGATGGCGAACGGGTAGAAGCCCGAGGTGTCGTAACCGTCACGCTCGATGAAGTCCGTCAGCGGCCGGATGACGCCCGGCGCCGCCCAGGTGGCGGTCTCCGCGCGGCTTAGCCAGATCACATCCGGCAGGGTGTCCGAGGCGGCCGCCGTGAGCAACTTCTGCTCGTCGAACGACTCGACGATCTGGAGGTCAACGTCCGGATAGGCCTCCTGGAAGGCCAGGACACGCGCCCGGGCCAGCGGGTTCGTCTCCTGGACGCCGAAGCCCCACTCGACCAGCTCGCCGGACGCGGAGCCGGGCGTTGCCTGGCGCGCTCCGGCACGCAGGATCGCGGGCGCCGTGAAGGTCATCGACGCGGCCGCGCCAGCGGCGAGGCCGGTGCCGACCAGGCGGCGGCGGGTTAGCGGCTGTCGCAACAGGTGTGTGCGAGTCATATGCTCATTCCTCCGAACTAAATCGTACGTTCCCTCGTGGTCCCAGCAGCAGCGCCCATGTATGGTTTACTCCCCACGCAGGGGAGCCGTTTGACGGTGACGCTGGCATATGAACCTGGCACGTTAGTGCAGGAACGATGCCAGAAGTGACATCCATCCACGCATATACCGCATGGTTGCGGGATGTTAGGAGGCGATCGGGAGGGTGAAGCGGAACGTGGTGCCTGCGCCCGGCTGGCTCTGGACCGTGATCTCGCCGCCGTGAGCCTCGACCAGCTGCTGCACGACGCTCAACCCCAGCCCTGAGCCCTCTCCATGGCGACGGTTACGCTCTGATTGGTAGTAGCGGTCGAACACGCTCGCCCGGGTCTCGGCGTCCATTCCGAGACCGGTGTCGCTGAGCGCTATGGCGATCATGCCGTCGCCCGTGGGGCAGGCCTGCGCCACGACCAGCCCACCCTCCGGCGTGTGCCGCAAGGCGTTATAGATGAGGTTGCTGACGATCTGGCGCAGCCGCTGGGGGTCGGCGGAGACCCGCGGCAAGTCCGCCGAGACGAGGTTCTCGACGCTGATCTTCCGATCCGACCATGCGGTCGGGCCAACCCCGTCGACCACCTCCTGCACAACCTCCTGGAGCGACACAGGCTGCCGGGTGATACGCAGGTTGTGTTCTTCCAGCCGCGCGATGGTGAAGAGGTCGTCCGTGAGACGCACGAGCATGTCGCCCTCGTGCTGGATGACCCGGAGCGCCTCGGCGACCTCCGTCTGCTGGCCCTCGGGCTGCTGCTGGAGGCGTTCGGCGGTGCCAATGATGATCGACGCCGGCGTCCGCAGCTCGTGGGAGATGTTGGAGACGAACGCGCGCCGGCTCTGGTCGTACTGGTCGATGTGCTCCGCCATAGCGTTGAAGCTCTCGGCAAGCCGCCCGATCTCGTCGCGTCGGTGGATCCGTACGCGGGTGTGGAGGTTCCCGGCCGCCATCGCCTCGGCCGCCCCGGCCAGGCGCTGGAGCCGCCGCGTGACCGAACGCGTGCGCCAGACGCCGAACGGCACGGCGACGATGACGGCCGGGATGGCAAAGATCCAGAGCGATTGCAGGAAGGTGAGCGAGACCTCCTGGAAGATCTCGCCCCGGGTCCCGACGGCAGGGGAGGTTGCCGCCCCGCCCTGCATGATCAGTGTGCCCACCCAGTCCCCGTTGTCGGTGATGATCGGGTGCGCCACCGCCGTATGCCCATCGGCCGCGCTGAGCGAGTAGAGGGCGTTCCAGCGGGTGTCGACTGCTCCGGCGAGCATGCGGTTGCGCGTGGCGATGTCGATCAGGAGGTCGCTCGGCAGGTCGTCGATCGTCTGCCTCGGGAGCAGGGCGTTGCCGGACCCGGCCACCACCATGCCGGACGGATCGGTGATCACCACAAGCGTCGTGTCGTCCCCATCGGAGAGGGGCGTGAGCCCGGCGAACCCCGGCACCTGGCCGGAGGCGATCATGTCCAGCCGGCGGCTGAGGGCGTCGACCTCGTCGCGCGTCGGGCTCCGGCTAGTCGACACCTCGGCGACCGTGTCGGGGTCCAGCCACTGCACGTAGGCGCCGGCGCGCTCACCCAGGTAGGGGTCGACGAGCGTTTGCTGCGGCAGGAAGGGGCTGGCCGCCGGGTCCCAGAGCAGGGAGACCATGACAGTGACCTCGAAGAGGACGATCACCAGCAGCACGACGGCCACATAGCTCGCGATGAGCTGGACGCTGGTGCGCTCCTGGAACCGGCGCCAGGGTGTGGAGATCCAGCGCCCGGCTCGTGCCCGGAACGATCGGTTCCGCGGCTCCGGCGCGGTCATGCGGGCGCCGATCCTGCCCCGTCCGGGCGCTCGAACTTGTACCCGACGCCCCAGAGGGTGACGATCCATTGGTCGACGTCGCTCGTCGAGCCGAGCTTGCGGCGCAGGCGCTGGATGTGCGTGTCCACCGTGCGCTCGAAACCGCCGTAGGTCTCGCCCCAAAGGCGATCGAGCAGGTAGGTCCGACTGAAGACCCGGCCGGGATGCGACGCCAGCAGGTACATCAGGTCGAATTCCTTGGCGGTGAGTGCGACGTCCATACCGTCGATCACGACCTTGCGACCCATCGGGTCGATCTGGAGGATGCCGTGCTCGATCGGTGTGCTGGAGGGCTCGTTGGTCTGCGAGGATGCCGCCATCATCTCGACGCGCCGCAGGATCGCGGAGACTCGCGCCTGCAGCTCGCGCAGGGAGACCGGCTTCGTCAGGTAATCGTCGGCGCCGAGCTCCAGCCCGAGCACCTTGTCCAGCTCGGTCGATTTGGCGGTCAGCATCACGATCGGCGTGATGCGCGACTGGCGGATGCGGCGACAAATTGTCAGGCCATCAACGCGCGGCAGCATCAGGTCGAGGATGTAGAGATCCGGCTCCCTTGCCTGGGCATCGTTGATCCGGTCCATCGCGAACTGGCCGTCGCGCAGGACTTCCACGGAGTGGCCGTCCGCCTGCAGCGTCGATGCGACCAGCCGTGCCAGCTCTTGCTCATCCTCGATCACCAGAATATGTGCCATACGTCGTGCTCTCTGTCCCTTCTCTTCGCGGGTATCATCACGCCCGAATTATACGGAAGTGGCGTGGGCCCTTCCCTGAACAGGGGGCGAGGCGCGGAAGCACCGCTATGGTGCCGCCCGCGCCTCGCATGGGGAAGGGGATGAACATCGGGAGCGCGGCCGGATGGCTGGGTCCGCTGCGCCGCGTCTCCGCTGTGTCCTGGGTCCCAGTTTGACGGCGGGATATGGGGAACGTGCGGCGCGTTTGTCACGATTCTGTGGACGACGCAACCCGCTCCGTGTACATGCATCTGTTATCTGCCATGGGGCGTATGGTACTTTGTGAGGGGTTCGCACCCCGGGCATAGCCCCGGCGTGGTGGCAATCCGGGATCCCTCACCGCAACAAGCAGACTGACGAGGTCCGGGGGCGGGCGTCGCGCGGGCCTCGCGGCTGGCGGCGGTCCGATGGGGAGTCCCTTGTACAAGGCAGCATGGAGTATCACGAATCGATGACGCAGCAATCCGATACCGCGGAGCGCACAGCACCGGGGCAGGGAATCATCCGCGATGTCCTGGCCTGGGAGCCGCCACATGCCGATGACTGGGCGACGATCCTCCGCCGTGTCGCGCCCCGCCTGGTGGCCGGCGCTGGCGTGCTGTTCCTGCTGTTCGCCATCGGGGTCCTCGCCTTCCGCGTCACGTTCGACGACAAGATCTACCCGGCGGTTGTCGTCGGCGATGTCCCGGTCGGGGGCCTGACGGCGGCAGAGGCGACACAGCGTATCGAGGACCGCGCGGCCGCCCTGAACCGCAACACCGTCACCTTCACGTATCAGGACCAGACCTGGACGCCCACGCTCACCGAGCTTGGCGCCACCATTGATACCCAGGCATCGGTCAACCGCGCGCTGGAGATGGGCCGCGACAACAACGCGGTCGATCGCGTGGCCTTTACCAGCAACATCCTTCAGTCGGACCAGACCGTGCCGCTGGAGACGCGTATCGATCCTACCCGCCTGGACGCATGGTTCGACAAGGTCGACGCCGACATCGGCAACCCGGCCATCGACGCGACCATCGTTGTCGAAGGCACATCCGTCTCCTTCACGCAGGATTCGACCGGTATCGTGGTCGACCGCGAGGAGGCCAAGGCGGCGATCATGCAGTCGCTGACGTCGCTGCAGCCGATCGATGCCGAGCTCCCGACAGTCGTCGATGAGCCGGAGCTGCGCACCGCCGACCTCGAAGCCGGGAAGACGGAGGTCGAGCAGGTGCTGAGCAAGCCGGTCGAGATCGTCTTCGAAGGCAAGAAGTGGACGATCGCGCCGGACGTCATCTCCCCGTTCATCCGCGTTGACTCAAAAATGGTCGACGGCACGCCGAAATTCGAGATCGGGTTCGACCATGCCGGGCTTAGCGGCTACCTCCGGGAGACGTACTCCGGCGAGGTCAACCGCTTGCCGGTCGACGCGACCGTCGCGTTCGACGGCGGTCTCTACGCAACATCGGAGAGCGTGGACGGCGTGAACCTGCTCGCCAATGACTTCGCCAACGCGGTGGAACAGAGCTTCCTGAGCGGCCACGAGCGCGTCGACGTCCCGGTCTTCGTCACCAAGCCGAAGGTCGACTCGAACAATCTCGGCGCCCTCGGCATCCAGACATTGATCGGCCGGGGCGACTCGAACTTCGCCGGCGGTAACGCCGACCGCGACCAGAATATCTATACCGGTGTCGCCGCCGTCAACGGCACGCTCGTGCCGCCGGGCGAGAACTTCTCGTTCAACGGCGCGGTCGGCGCGATCACCGAGGAGAAGGGCTACACGGTGGCCGGCGTGATCCTCGGCGAGCAGATCGGGCGCGACGTCGGGGGCGGCATCTGCCAGGTCTCGACGACCGTTTTCCGCGCTGCGCTGATGAGCGGGTTCCCGATGGCGGAGTGGTACCCGCACAGCTACCGCCTCGAGGGCTACGAGCGCGACGGCTGGGGCCCGGGCTTCGACGCCTCCATCCTCCAGCTCGGCGACAACCCGGCGAACTGGGCCGACTTCCAGTTCACGAACACGACCGATGCGTGGATCCTTGTCCAGTCCTGGGTGTCGTACCCGTACCATGTCGTCGAGATTTTCGGGACGGATCCGGGGTGGAACGTCGATATCAGCAACCAGTGGCAGGACGAGGGTGAGGTCGGGGATGACGCCTGGTTCCCAGACGCGAGCCTGCCGCCTGGAACGATCGAGCACACGGCGTCGCCGTTGCCCGGCCTGAACGTGGGCTTCACCCGCACGGTGACCGACGCCAGCGGTGAGGTCATCAGCGAGCGCGAGTTCTTCACGCCCTTCATGGGCCGGGGGAACCAGTACAAGGTCAGCCCGGATATGGTAGGCAAGTATCCATAATCTGACGTTTCGGCCATGACGATTGCCGAAGGAACGCGCTCCCGGTCGAAACCGCTCGACCGGGAGCGTTGTTTGTTAATGTAGAATCGAAAACGATTGGGCTCACGCACAGGGCAGAGCAATGGAGGGGTTCCTGCCCACATCTGTGTGCAAGCCGACTCGTACGTCCCAATGAGGGGGGAGACATCACGCCATGGCATCAGACCACCATTCCGCGTCTCAGCGGGGGATTGCGCCCAGATATCGCAACATCTCGGGCCGCCCACTGAACCGGCGCGCCGTGCTTAAGGCCGCGGCTGGCCTCAGCGCGACGCTCGCGGCCGGCACCGCGGCCACCGTCGCGCCCGTTCGCCAACCCGTCGCCACCGCGCAGGAGGTGGACGGCGTTCGCGCGCGTGAATGGGTTGAAGCCGAGCAGCTTGGCGTGAGTGGCGTCGACGAGGGAGACGGATGGGTCTCGTTCGAGGCGGAGTTCCCGTTCTGGGCGGTTGGTGTCGGATGGGACGCCGAGGTTGGCAGCTGGCCGGTGGTCGAGCTGCAGGTCAGCCCGGATGGCGTGACGTATGAGGACATCGTCAACCTCACCATGCGCGATGATGGCGGCCCGTCTCCCAAGGACGGACGCGTCTACTCCGATCTCTACTTCACGAACGGCGAGACGTTCATTCGCTACCGGACGACGGACGGCGAGCGCAATCTCGTCGATCTCGACCGCTTCCTGATCACCTATATCGACCCGACCGATGGCCCGTGGGACGAGGATCGCCCCCAGATGGTGATGCGCACGGCGTCGATCACCGCGCAGAGCGAAGATACGGATGTCCCGCCATCGATCATCACCCGCGCGCAGTGGGGAGCGAACGAGAACCTGCGCTTCGAGGATGGCATGGAGATCTGGCCACCGGAGTACGCGCCGGTCGAGCACGCGATCGTCCACCATGCCGCCGTGAACTACGGCTCCGACGGCTATAACGCGGTCCGCTCGATCTACTACTACCACGCGGTCACCCAGGGCTGGGGCGACATTGGCTACAACTACGTGGTCGACGTGAAGGGCAACATCTTCGAGGGCCGCGTGGGTGGCGCAAATGTCATCGGCGGCCACGCCTATGAGTATGCCGTCGGCAGCTCCGGCATCTGCGTCATGGGTGATTTCTCCTACACCGATGCCCCGCAGGCCGCCAAGGCCTCGCTTGCCTACATCCTTGCCTACGTCACGCGCGATCTCGACACGTACGCCACCAAGCCGTTCCACGAGGCGCCGGACCTGCCGACCATCTGTGGTCACCGCGACGTGGTCGAGTCGGAGTGCCCGGGCGACTATCTCTACGACGATTTGCCGTGGCTGCGCGACACCGTCGCGGCGACGCTCGACGCCGGCATGCTCGACACCGGGAACCCGGGCGGAATCGTCCCCGGCGACCGCGTGAAGGTCGTTACCGAAGACGGCGGACCTCTGAACATCCGTCAGGGCGCCGGCTTGGCGAGCTCCGTGATCGGCTCCGTCGAGAACGGCAGCTACCTGCTCGTGCGCAAGGGGCCGATCTCCGACGCCGACTTCAACTGGTATGAGGTGACGGACGACGCCAACACCGATAACGTAGACACGTCGTCGATCATCGGCTGGGTCGCGGCCGACTTCCTCGTCGTCGATCCGCCGGAGCTCGACCTTCCGCCAGACGCCTACGCCTTCGGCATGAACATCCAGGTCTCTGGCTCGGCGTACCTGCGTTCGAAGCCGTCGACGTCCGGCAGCGTGGTCGCGACGGCCTCGAACGGCACGTGGGGCTTCATTATGGCCGGTCCCGTCGATGCGAACGGGTACCGGTGGTACCAGGTCCGGGTTGAGGGCATCAGCAGCGATGGCTGGATGGCGACCGAGGGCTTCAAGATCGCTCCGGTATATAACCCGACGCCGAAGTTCGCGGTCGGATCGCAGGTCGAGGCGACGGCCAGCGCCGCGATCCGCGTGCGCCCGGGTATCGTCCAGACGGCCTCCGGCCAGGCAGCCTGTCGGCGAGCGCTTCGTCGTCTCCAACGCGCCGATCGCCGTGACCGACCGCATCTGGTACGGCGTCTACAGCGCCTCCTCCGGCGGTGGCTGGATCGAGGAGACCCAGATCAAGGCCGCGTCGACCACGCAGCCGTCACCCGGTGGGCCGGTCACGGCCGTGAACGACACGTTCCGCGTCACCGAGACGCTGAACATGCGCTCCGGCGCCGGCACCTCGAACGGCCTCGTCGCGACCCTTCCGGCCGGGGCGACCGGTACTGTTATCGGCGGTCCGACCAGCGCGTCCGGCTACAGCTGGTGGCAGGTCCGCACCAGCTACGGCAGTGGCTGGGTGGTGACGAATTGGATCGAGAAGACCGGCACCTCGGGCTCGACTCCGCCGCCGACTGGCAAATTCAAGGTGAACGACACCTTCCGCACGTCGGTCGCGGTGAACATGCGTACCGGCGCGGGCACCAACAACGGCATCATCACGACATTACCGACCAACGCCAGCGGTACCGTGATCGGTGGCCCGCAGACGGGTTCCGGCTATACGTGGTGGAACGTCCGCACGAACTACGGTAACGGCTGGGTCGCCGAGGACTTCATGGTCCTCACAGGGACATCCACGCCGACCGAGCCGACCCCACCCGACCCCGCCGCCCGACGAGCCGGATCCGACACCGCCGCCGACGAGCACCGGGAAGTTCGCCATCGGGGACGGGTACAAGGTCACCGAGGCGCTGAACATGCGCTCGGGCGCGGGTACCAACAACGGCATCGTGACGACCCTTCCGGCCGGCGCCACGGGCACGGTGATCGGTGGGCCGACAAATGCCTCCGGCTACACCTGGTGGCAGTTGCGCACGAGTGGCGGCAGTACTGGTTGGGCGGTGCAGGACTGGCTGGCCAAGACGTCGTCCGGCACGCCAAACGAGCCGACCCCGACTCCAGACGAACCGACACCGACTCCGCCACCGTCGACCGGCAAGTTCCCGATCAACTCGTCCGTGCGTGTCACCGAGACGCTGAACATGCGCTCCGGCGCCGGCACGGGCAACGGCATCATCGCCACGCTCCCGTCCGGGACGACCGCGACGGTGTTGGAGGGCCCGACCTCGGCGAGCGGCTACACCTGGTGGCGCATCCGCACCAGCGGCGGCACGACTGGCTGGGTCGCCCAGGATTGGCTCGCCGCGGTGACCGCGAGCGCACCGGCGTTCACGTCTGGCGATAGCTTCGTCGTCACCGAAGCGCTGAACATGCGCTCGGGCGCGGGAACCGGCAACGGCCTCGTCGCCACGCTCCCGGCGGGCACGACCGGCACGATTACCGGCGGTCCGCAATCGGCCAGCGGCTACACCTGGTGGAGCGTGAACACGGGTCGTGGCTCCGGTTGGGTCGCCCAGGATTGGATCCGGAAGGCCTGATAATTCGGCGAAGAATGTCACAGCAAACGGCCGGGCACGATGCCCGGCCGTTTGCTGCGTATGCGTCGTTGGCAACGTGCTTGCGTGCTCTTGGCGAGGCCTGGCTGGAGGTCTCACCAATACGCACGCGCAACCGCGCCGTTAAGGCACGATGCCGGCGGGCGTTCCCCGCGCGAGCGTATGGGTCTGTATTGTCGTAGGAGCTACATATTTCATGATCGAGCGTCTGCGTCCTGCTGCTCCGTCAGCGGTGCCAGATTCCGCGGAAGTCGATGATGACGTCCGTATGTCGATCGGGTCCCGCCCCGCCTATACCGGCTGGGTTCCCGTTATCTTCCTCGTGCTGGTCGGCCTCGGCGGCATTCTTCGCCTGATCGCCGCCCACACCCTCACCCCACACGTCGACGAGGGCGCGAGCCTGCTGGCGGCCCACGCGGTCGCCGAGCGTGGCGTGCCGATCCTCCCGTCCGGGACGGTCTACACGCAGGGCGCCACGCTCTCGTACCTGACCGCGCCGTTCGTGAGGCTCGGGCTCGACCAACTGTCGGATCTCACCTACCTGCGCACCGTTGTGGTGGTGATCGGCAGCCTCTCCATCTATCTCGCCTATCGTTTCGCCTCGACGGTCACGAGCGACTTCCGCATCGGCATCGTCATGGCCGCGCTGGTCGCGTTCGATCCGCTCAGCATCCAGTGGAGCGGGCTCCTGCGCATGTACGGCCTGATGCAGGCCATCACCTTTGGACTTGCGCTGGCCTGGAGCCTCTTCCTCGCAAGGGGACCATCCCTGCCGCGCGCGGTCGCCGTCGTGCTCATTTACTGGGCTGCGGTCGGCACGCATCTGGGCAGCGCCGCGCTGCTTGGTATCGCGATGTTCCTCTCCGCGCTGTGGGTCTACCGCATGCGGATCGTCCGTGCCTGGAGCACGCTCTTCACGCTCGGTGCTTCGGCGGCGGGCGCGGCCGGCCTGATGCTGCTCAATGGGGTGCTTGGCTCGTCCAGCGTCGGCGACCAGGAGGCGGCCTCATCGCAGAAGCCGGTCTCGTTCGTTGGTGACAACCTGCTCAAGCCCTTCGCGCTCGACCCGAGCGAGTGGGACTGGTCGGCGCTCGTCCGCCCGGATAACCTCTTCTATCTCGTGCCCGGCATCCTCGTGGCGTTCGCCACCATCATCGGCGCGCGAGAGATGCTGCGGAACGGCAATCGCCTCGCCCGGACCGGCGCCGTCGTCGCGCTGTCGATGTACTGGGTGCCGATGCTTGGCGTGGGGCTCTTCACCAGCTCCCCGAAGGAGCGTTACGTCCTCAACGCCCACCTGCTCGGGTTCATGTTCGCGGCCGTGATCGTCATTGCCGCGCTGGACCACTGGCGCAACGTGCGGCCGGAGTACAACATCCTGCCGCCGGCGCTTGCGCAGGGGTTCACGATCCTCATGGCGCTCGCCCTCGTCGGCGGCACCAACTGGCGCATCGAGAACCCGGTCGTCCACCCGGACCACAACGCCGCAATGGAGTACGTCGTCGCACATCATCAGCCCGGCGAGCCGATCGTCTCGGCGCTTCCGGCCATCGCCTACCTGGCGGTCTCGCCAAGCGACCGGGATGACATCTACTTCCTCGCCGGCGAGCAGAACCAGTCCCGCGCGCGACGCTACACGCGCTACACGGGCGAGGGGCAGCTCATCGACTACTGGGTAGGCGCCCCGGCGATGGTGAACCCGGAGAACATCCGGCAGTTCCTGCGCGATAATCCGAACGCGTGGATCGTCGTCGACGAAGATCGCCTCACCGAGGATTGGGCCTACGGTGGTACCGTGCAGCAGATCCTGCTGGACGAGACGGTCCCGGTCGCGACCACGAACGGCGGTGGCCTCGTCCTCCGCCCGTCCGGCCACGACACCGAGATCAACCACGAGACCTGGAAACTCGCCCTCGCCGACACCGACTAGCGTCCCGCTCGTTGTCCTGGCGAGGGGGCACCCCCCGCGCATCCCGGAGCGCTGCGCTCCTCCAGCCTCTGGGCTACCTCGAGCGACTCGTGTTCCGGGTAGCTTCGACCCCGCGGTGGCCGAGGAATCGACGCGCACGCCCCGCGACGATGGGAAGGAGAAGGTATGCACATCACTGTTGTGCCTGCATCCGAGGCGGACCGACCGGTCCTTTCGAACCTGTTTCAGTTGTATGTCTACGATTTCACCGACTTCAAACAGTGGGACGTCGAGGATGATGGACGTTTCAAGGAAGTGGGGCTTGCTGAGTGGTGGGCGAGCAATGATCGACGCCTCTTCCTGATCAAAGTAGAGGGGCGGCTCGCAGGGTTCGCGGTGGTTGGTGTTGAAGGCGATGAGAGGGGTGAGGGAAGGATCCTGACTATCGAGGAGTTCTTCGTGCTCCGGAGATACCGCCGCCTGGGTGTCGGTGAGCATGCCGCACGTTGGCTGTTCGATCGCTTTCGCGGCACGTGGGAAGTTCGGGAAATCGCAGGGAACGATGCGGCCGTCAGGTTCTGGCGCAACGTCATCACACGGTACACGAAGGACCAGTTCCACGAGATCGAGCAGCATGATGACCAATGGCGAGGGACCGTGCAGTCCTTCGACAACAGTCTGTAAGGCCGTTCCACACATGGGCAATGCGCCCATCTCCCTTGTGCATGCTTGACACATGCGCGCGGCGTCCCGTATGCTGCACCCGTGCTCGTGAGAAACATCACGGTGCGCCGGGTGGGGTGTCTCGTGGACGCCGAATCGCCGTTGGTACAACGCAACGGCATAGCGAAAGCTCTTCTTTTATCATGACCATGCTCCGTCGATACGACCGTCGCGATCGCACCAAACCGGCCGAGGACCCTCGTCCCCACGCCTGATCCCCGCGAGCGTACCGTTCGATCCCTTGTCTTTCATGACCGGAGCACACAGAGCATGATGACCCCTGTCGTCCCCAACGCCAACCCGTCCGCAGGCGAGCCGTCCCGCTCTCCCGTGGGGCCGCTTGCGCGTCGCGACCGTACGACGCGCTAGCGGCCGTGGCCCGTTAGCGCCAACACCAGACCCGACCCACACAAACCAAAACGGATGTCCCGCGATCGGGACATCACCCGCGATGACTGGGAACAGTACGCGGCCCATGCGCTCTAGCGACCCGGGGAGGGTGGAAGCCCGGGATATGCGCCAGGCCGCCGAACGCGCCCGGGAGCGGCCGGCCGAAGAAAGCGATCCGTCGCAAGTAGGCCCGGATGGGTGGCTCCCATGGAGACAACAGCCGAGAGATGCGCGGCATCAGTCGCGCAAGAAGGGTGGTACCGCGGGAAGTGACGTCTCTCGCCCCTTTGGTCCGACACGGCAAGCGTGCCGGTCGGCCTGGCGTCTGCGATGCGCCGGATTCGGCCAAAGGGAGACCACCGACATGGAAGACCAGATCATCACAACCGACGAAACGACCCTGCCGCATGTCACGCCGGAGCTCCGCGCCGTGCCGTCCGTGAGCCAGAAGCCGTCCGGCCCGGCGTCGGACCGCACCTCGTTGCTCGGTGGCCCGCAGGCGCAGGTCCTGCCCGCGTTCTCCGTCAGCACCCGGCTACGGGGGCGCCATGTGCTGGTCGATACCGACCTCACGCCGGACGAGATCGGCGAGCTGATCGACACCGCCGTGCGCCTGAAGCGGCTCGCCAAGACCGGCCAGCCGCATCACTACCTCGCCGGCAAGACCCTCGGGCTGATCTTCCAGCACCCGAGCACCCGGACCCGCGTCTCGCTGGAGGCCGGCATGGCCCAGCTCGGTGGCCAGGCGATCTTCCTCGGCGTCAACGATTTGCAGATGAAGCGGGGCGAGACGATCGGCGACACGGCCCAGATCCTGAGCCGCTACGTCGACGCGCTGGTGGCCCGGGTCGCCGACCACGACGACCTCATCCAGCTCGCGACCTCGGCGACGATTCCGGTCATGAACGGCCTGTCGGATCTCGTGCATCCGCTGCAGGCGTTCGCCGACCTCATGACGCTGCAGGAGAACTTCGGGGAGCTGCAGGGCCTCAAGCTGGCCTACCTCGGCGACGGCAACAACATGGCGTCGTCGCTGATGCTCTCCGGTGCGTCGATGGGTGTCAGCGTCTCCGTCGCCGCCCCGGATTCGCTGCAGGTCGATCCTGCTGTCGTCCGGCACGCGCAGTGGATCGCGAAGTCCACCGGCGCCACCATCGAGGTCACGAACGACCCGCATGCCGCCGCCAAGGACGCCAACGCTGTCTACACCGACGTCCACGTCAGCATGGGCCAGCAGGACGCCGCGAACCGGGCGGTCACCCTCGCGCCGTACAAGGTGACCTCGTCGATCATGGCCGACGCCGCGCCGGACGCCATCTTCATGCATTGCCTCCCGATGCACCGCGACGAGGAGGTCGCCGCGGACGTCGCCGATGGGCCACGCTCGGTCATCTTCGACCAGGCCGAGAACCGGCTTCACATGCACAAGGCCCTCCTTGTGCATACGATGTGCTAGGGAGACGCATGAGCGCGACGATGCCGATCACGAACGGACCACGGACCATCATGTACTCCCACAACGGCGAGCAGTACGAGCTCTCGCTGATGCCGTCGCTGCACGGCAAGAGCATCGTGCGCGACACCGACCTGTCGCCGGACGAGCGCATGGCGATCGTCGAGACGGCTCATGTGCTCAAGAACCTGCGGACAGCCGGCGTGCCGCATCGCCTGCTGCCGACGAAGACGCTCGGGATGATCTTCCAGCACCCCAGCACGCGCACCCGCACCGCCTTCCAGGCCGGGATGGAGCAGCTTGGCGGGCAGGCAATCTTCCTTGGCGCGCAGGATCTGCAGCTCAAGCGGGGCGAGACGATCGCCGACACGGCGGAGATCTTCAGCCGCTATGTCAGCGCGGTCGCCGCCCGTATCGCCGACCGGGCCGACCTCGCGGCGTTCGCGGAGGGGGCATCTGTCCCGGTCCTCAATGCCCTGACCGAGCACGATCATCCGCTCGAGGCGCTGAGCGATGTCTACGCGCTGTACGAGCACTTCGGGTCGCTGGACGGGCTCAAATTCGCCTATCTGGGCGACGGCAACAACATGTGCCACTCTTTGATGCTGGCGATGGTCTCCAGTGGTATCGATATGGTGGTGGCGACGCCGAAAGCGTACGCGCCGGACCCCGCGGTGGTCGCCGAGGCGCACGCGATCGCGGTGCAGACCGGGGCGACGCTCGCGTTCGTCGACTCGGCATTCGAGGCAGCGACCGGCGCTGACGCGGTCTACACGGACGTCCACGAGAGCATGGGTGAGCAGGTGAACCCCGGAAAGCTGATGGCGCTGGCGCCGTACCGGGTGACGCAAGAGGTCATGGCGCAGGCGAAACCGGAAGCGGTCTTCATGCACTGCCTGCCGCTACACCGCGGGCAGGAGGTGGAGCCAGAGGTGGCGGATGGCCCGCAGTCGATCATCTTCGACCAGGCCGAAGGCCGGCTCCACGTTCACAAGGCGGTCTTGCTGCAGGTGCTGCATGACGAGCGCGAGCCCGTCATGGAGAAGGGATAGCCGGAGGGCGCTGAGCCCGACGGCATCAGCTGACGATTCAGATTGTTGAACAACGACGTTTCAGGAGGAAGAACAGATGGCTGCAGTTGCGACATGCCCGGAGTGCGACGCCGAGATCCAGGTTGAGGGCGTTGAGGTTGGCGAGATCCTGCCCTGCCCGGAGTGCGGCGCCGATCTCGAGGTGGTGAGCACCAACCCGGTGGAGCTTGCGCTCGCGCCGGAAGAGGGTGAGGACTGGGGCGAGTAATCGCCCAAAACCCGGCCACAAGGGCCGGGTGTACGCGATGTTGCGGTAGCCCCGGCCCTTGGTGGCCGGGGATTCGGAGGAGTCATATCGACATGACAACGGCTATCGGCGTGCTCTGCGCACGCGTTCGTGTGGAAGAGAAACAGGTCCTCACCGCGCTCGGCGACGCCGGGGCGATGGGCATGCCTGTCCCTCCCGCGAGCATGCCGTTGCCTCCTCGCCCGGCGCTGCACGACCTCTCGGCGCCGGATTCCTCCGAAACGGGTGAGACGACCGCGATGCCGGGCGTGATCGTGGACCGGGTAACCAATCGCCAGGTTGCGCGGCCGCTCGCCCGCATCCTGCGCGGCGCGGGGATCGACGTCATCGACGCCGGCCTCGCCGCTACGCGCAACCGCCAGGAGGTCGCGACCGCCTGGGAGGCCGCCGGCCTGCCACGCCCGACGACCATGATCGGCTTCTCGGAGGCCACGGGGGTCCAGGCAGCGAACATGGCGGGCTATCCCGCCACGTTGCTGCCGATGATTCACAGTGCCGGGACGACCGTGCTGCTGGACGAGGACACCGCCGATGCCGTGATCGAGCATCGCGTGGTGCTCGGCACCGCCGACGAGGCGATTGTGCTCGTCCAGGCGAGTGCGCCGTCGGCCGCCGAGCTGGTGCGCGTGCATGTGGTCGATGGCGAGGCGATCTCATGGGAGGGTGAGGCCCTGCTGGACGGCGCCTTGAGCCTCGCCGTGCGCGCGGCGAACGCAATCGACGCGTGCGTGGTCGCCATTGATATCGCGCTCGTTGGCGACCGCATGGTCGTCTGGGACGCATTGCCGGTGGCCGACTTCCGGAAGAGCACACCGATCGGCGCGACGTCAGTGGGCGAGGCGATCGCCGCGCTGGCCATGCGCCGGGCGAGCGGAGCCGTGACCGGAACGGAGGTGCCGCATGTCGTCGCTCTCAGCGCCTGACGGCACCTTCACCGCGCAGGAGCAAGCCGATATCGAGCTGCTCCGGGCATTGGTCGCGATCCCCAGCCTCTCCAATGACGAGACCTCCGCCGTCGAGTACCTGCGCGGCGCCATGGCCTCGCGCGGGTTCGATATCCTCGATTCACCGGCCGGCAACGCCGTCGGTCGCATCGGCTCCGGCGAGAAGCATCTGGTCCTGCTCGGGCATATCGATACCGTGCCCGGCCGTATCCCGGTCGAAATCCGCGACGGCGTCCTCTGGGGACGTGGCGCGGTCGACGCCAAGGGCCCGCTGGCGACCTTTGTCGCGGCGGCGAGCCTCGCGGCGGACCGGTTGAATGCCACTGTCACCGTCGTCGGCGCGGTTGGCGAGGAGATCATCGGCTCGCCCGGCGCGAACGAGGTCGCGACCTGGCCCGCGCCGGATTTCTGCATCATCGGCGAGCCCAGCGGCTGGGATGCCGTCTGCCTCGGGTATCGCGGCTCGCTGTCGCTGATCTACACGCTGCGCCGGAGCACCCGGCACACAGCAGGTCCCGGTCAGTCCGTTGCGCAGGAAGCGGTCGGGTTCTGGAATGCCCTCCAGGCCGAGATCGCGCTCCGCAACGAGGGCGCAAAGGGCAACTTCTGGTCGATTGGCGACAGCCTGCGCTCGTTCAACACGACCGGCGACGGCCTGCAGGACACGGCGACACTTTCGATCGGGCTGCGCCTGCCGCCGGAGCTGGACGTCGAGGGCCTGCTGCACACGATCCATGACCTTGCCGGCGACGCGGAGATCGCGATCGACGGCATCCAGGAGGGCTACCGCACGACGAAACGCTCGAAGCTGGTCCCTCCGTTCCTGCGCAACATCCGCGCGGAGGGCGGCGAGCCGTCGTTCACGCTGAAGCTCGGCACGTCGGATATGAACGTGGTCGGACCGGTGTGGGGCTGCCCGATCGTTGCCTACGGCCCCGGCGACTCGTCGCTGGACCACACGCCCGAGGAGCGCATCGAGCTGGACGAATATCTCGGGGCCGTCCGCGTCTTGAGCGAGGTTCTGGCATCGTTCTGACCTCCGTACACCCGCCCCTTGTGGGCGGGTCGCGGACCGCCGGACCCGCCCACAAGAGGCGGGTGTACGGGGAACATTCCCCGGGAAACTGGAAGCGCACATGTCACAGGAACGTGGGGCGGGGCTCCGGCTCGGGGTGCTCGTCTCCTACCTTCGTCAGGAAGAGAAACTGATCCTTGCCGCCGCACGTGCGCGCGGCATGATCGTGACGCCGATCTTCGATCGCAGCCTCACGCTGAACCTCTCCGCATCCACCGCGGCCGAGAGCGGTATCGATGTCGACGTCCTGCTGGACCGCAGCGTCGTCCACTCCCGCGCCGGGTACACGCTCTGGGCGATGAACCGGTGGGGAATCCCGACGCTCAACAGCGCGGCCGCCGTCACGATTTGCGACGACAAGGCCCGCGCCAGCATGGTGCTTGAGGCAGCCGGGATCCCGTCGCCGCGGACGTTCGTCGCCTATTCAGTAGAATCCGCGCTGGAGGCGTGCGAGCAGCTCGGGTATCCGGCCGTCCTGAAACCGGTCACCGGCTCCTGGGGGCGCCTGATCTCGAAGGTCAACGGTCCGGACCAGGCGCGCGCGATCATCAACCAGAAGTCCGAGCACGGCTCCTATCATCACGAGATCTACTACATCCAGGAGTTCGTCGAGAAACCGGGGCGCGACATCCGTGCCTATGTCATCGGCGGCGAGATTGTCGCCGCGTCCTACCGCACGTCCGAGCACTGGATCACCAACGCCGCGCGTGGCGCGGTCTCGGTGCCCTGCCCGGTTACGCCGGAGATCGAGGACCTCGCGCTGCGGTCCTGCGAGGTCGTCGGCGCGCGGCTGGCCGGTGTCGACCTGATCGAGACCGACGAGGGCCTGAAAGTCATCGAGATCAACACCGGAGGCGAGTTCAAGGGCCTCATGACCACCACCGACCGCGACATCGCCGGCGAGATCGTCGAGGAGGCCGCCCGCGTCGCCCGCGAGCGCGTCCTCGATCCCCTCACCGCGGCTTCGGCCGGTTGATTCTCGAGGCGGGTCTCCGCCTTCGTACGGGCGGTCGGCCGAAGGCGCGCCGCCCATCGCCCAAAGGGCGATACATCCCAATACCAGCGTTGACGGGAATGCCGTATCGAAATCCCGGCCCCAGCGAGCGACGGACGGTGTGAGCGTCGCGAATCGGCCGATACGGGGAAGACCCTGAGCAACCGGAAGAACCCTGGGCCGTGGTGCCCGGGCAGTAGACCCGGTCGGATGCCCCCGTTAGCGGGCACGGATGCGCCGGAGCCGCGCACCCGATGAGGCGACGACCCGCGAGGGCGTCGCGCAGAGAGGTGGTACCACGGAGCAAGCCCCCGTCCTCTCCCCGTCATGGGGCTTTGCGATGGATAGGGGAGCGCAGGAATCGCGCTCCGGAAGGAACGCTCCGTATGGTGCACGCATCATCTCCGCTTCGGGTCGGGATCCTCATGTCGCGGGTCCGCGTCGAGGAAAAACTGCTGCTGGCCGAGTTGGAGAAACGGGCCGTCGACGTTGTCCGCTTCGACGACCGTATCATCTCGCTCGACCCGGCCCATCCGGATCCGGCGTTCGTCGCCTGCGACGTCGTGCTGGAGCGCGCCATCAATCACCTGCGCGCCTTCTACACGATCCGCACGCTGAACGACTGGGGCATCCCGACTGTCAACATGTTCGAGGTGGCGCACATCTGTGGCGACAAGCTGCTCACCACGCAGGCGCTCGTGCGGGACGGCATCCCGGTGCCGCGCACGCGCATCGCCTACACGCCGGAATCGGCGATCGAGGCGATCGAGGAGCTCGGGTACCCGGTCGTGATGAAGCCCGCCGTGGGATCATGGGGAAGGCTGCTGGCGCGCGTGAACGATCGCGACGCGGCCGAGGCGCTGCTGGAGCATAAGGTGACGCTCGGGTCGTTCCACCACGGGGCGTTCTACATCCAGGAATACGTCGAGAAGCACGGGCGCGACATTCGCTCGTTCGTGGTCGGCGATGAGACGATCGCGGCGATTTATCGCCAGTCCGATCACTGGATCACGAACACCGCGCGGGGCGCCCAGGCAAGCAATTGCCCGATCACGCCGGAGCTGGACGAGCTCTCGCGCCGGGCGGCGAAGGCCGTCGGCGGTGGCGTGGTCGCGATCGACCTGTTCGAGACCGACAGCGGCCTGCAGGTCAACGAAGTGAACTACACGATGGAGTTCCGCAACTCCATCCACACGACCGGGGTCGACATCCCGGCGAAGATCATCGATTACGTGATACGGGTCGGCGAGGAGAGCCGCGCCGCCCGTGACGCAACGGTTGAAGGGATCGCTTAATGGCACTCGATGTCTCGGTTATCGGTGGGTCCGGCTATGCCGGCGGTGAGCTGGTGCGGCTGCTGCTGTTCCATCCGGAGGTGAACCTGAAGCAGGTGACCTCGGAGCGGCAGGCGGGCAAGTTCGTACGCGGTACGCACCCGAACCTGCGCGGCGTCACGGACCTGAAGTTCGTCTCCAGCGACAAGCTGGAGCCGTGCGACATCCTTTTCCTCGCGCTGCCGCACGGCATCTCGATGAAGAAGCTGCCGGAGGTGCGACACCTTGCGCCGATCGTCATCGACCTCTCGTCGGACTTCCGGCTGAGCAACCCCGAGGACTACCCGACCTGGTACAGCCACGAGCATGACGATCTGGACGCGCTCGGCACGTTCGTGTACGGCATGCCGGAGCTCCACCGGGAGGAGATTCGCCACGCCGACTGGATCGCCTCGCCGGGGTGCATGTCCACCACGTCGATCCTCGGCCTGTACCCGCTGTTCGAGGCGGGTGTCGTCGATCTGGACATGCCGGTCGTGATCGAGGCGAAGACGGGATCCTCGGGCTCCGGTGGCTCGCCGAGCCTTGCCTCGCACCACTCCGAGCGCAGCGGCTCGATGCGCTCCTTCAAGCCGACCGGGCATCGCCACAGCGCGGAAATCATCCAGGAGCTGACCTTCAACGACGCCACGCCGCATGTCAGCTTCTCGGCGACCTCGATCGAGGCGGTGCGGGGCATCCTCGCCACGTCGCACGTCTTCCTGAACGAGGACCTGGACGACAAGGCGCTCCGCAAGATCTACCGGGATGCCTACAAGGACGAGCCGTTCATGCGCCTCGTCAAGGAGAACACCGGCATCCATCGCTACCCGGAGCCGAAGCTGCTAAGCGGCTCGAACTGGTGCGACGTCGGGTTCGAGCGTGACGAGCACTCGAAGCGGGTCGTCGTGATGGCCGCCACCGATAACCTGATGAAGGGCGCCGCCGGCCAGGCCGTGCAGGCGATGAACATCCGCATGGGCTGGAACGAGCGCACCGGCCTCGAGTTCCCCGGCCTGCACCCGATTTAGCCTGGGACGACTGTGACATCGTAGCCCCGGACCACGTGGCCGGGGTATTCGGCGCAGGACCCCGGACACGTGGTCCGGGGCTACGAAGGGGACATCGGACGCATGCTCGTTATCAAGATCGGCGGGGGCGCCGGGATCGGCGCGGACGTCTATACCCGCTTCGCGAAAGACATCGCCACGCTCGATGAGCCGGTCGTCATCGTCCATGGCGGCAACGCCGAGTTCAGCGACCTCTGCGAGCGCCTTGGTCTGCCCGTCCGCAAGATCACCTCGAAGTCCGGCCGCGTCAGCCGCTATACCGACGCCGATACCATGGACGCCATGCTCATGGCCTACTGCGGGAAGGTGAACAAGCACGCCGTCGCCGGCTTCCGCTCCGAGGGCGTCAACGCCGTCGGCCTCAGCGCCATCGACGGCGGCATCGCCTTCGGCACGCGCAAGGCGGAGATCCGTGGCACCGACACCGACGGCAAGATGAAGGTCCTGCGCGACGACCATGCCGGATCGGTGAAGGACTTCGACCCGACCGTGATCACCACGCTGATGGATGCCGGGTTCGTCGTGCTTGTCTCCCCGCCGGGCCTCTCCGAGGGCGGCGTGCCGATCAACTTCGACGGCGACAAGCTCGCGCTCGGCCTTGCCGAGGCCATGGGTGCCCGCGGGCTACTCTTTTTCTCGGATACCCCGGGCCTGTTGCAGGACCGCTATGATGAGTCCACGTTGATCCGCGAGATCGACGCGTCCGACCCCGAGGGCGCGCTCGCCGCCGCCGAAGGCCGGATGGTCGTAAAGGTCGAGCAGGCGGTCAAGGCCGTCGAGATGGGCGTCGGGATGGTCATCTTCTCCGATGCCCGCGTCGAGGGGCCGGTGTCGAAGGCGCTGGCCGGAGAGGGAACAGTCGTGCGGGCAGGAAACGCATCATGACGATCCGGGCCGTTGTCTTCGACCAGGGCGAGACGCTCGTCAACGAGACGCGCTTCTGGTCATCCGTCGCCGCCTACGCCGGGGTGCCGGAGTTCACGCTCCACGGCGTCCTCGGCGGGCTGATCGAGCGGCGCGAAAACCATCGCAGCATCTTCAACGTGATGCAGATCGAATCGGTTGACCCGAACATCATCGGCTACCGTATCGAGCCGCGCGATCTGTACCCGGACGTCGTCTCGACGCTGAAGCGCCTGAAGCATGATGGCCTGGTGCTCGGCGTGGCCGGGAACCAGCCGTCCGGCGTGATCGAGCAGTTCGCCGCGATGGACCTGCCGCTGACCCTGAACGCGTCATCAGCCTCGTGGGGATTGCTGAAGCCGGACCCGGCGTTCTTCCGGCGCATGGCCGACGAGCTCGGCATGGAGCCGGGGGAGGTCATGTACGTTGGGGATCGCCTCGATAACGACATCCTCCCGGCGCAGGAGGTCGGCATGCACGCTGTCTTCATCCGTCGCGGGCCCGTGGGGCTATCTCCACACCGCCTGGCCAGAGATGACGGAGGCTCGCCACCGCATCGAGACCCTCGCTGAGATCCCGGATCTCGTGCAGAAGGTGAACAAGGACATTTCGTAGTCCCGGACCCCGCAGTCGCGACCGGTGTCCGGGACATGACCCGAAGGGGCATATCGCGCCCATATCGGCCTGCGGCCGATGTCTCGCACACATGGTGCGAGACTACGACGCTGGCTGGCAACGTGAAGGAACGACGCATGGTAGACGTCCTTACCACCGAATCGATCGCCCAGCTCGACACCAGCGCGCAGATCCCACTCTATGCCAAGCGCGATATCGCCCTTGTCCGGGGCGAAGGCGCATGGCTCTACGACAGCGAGGGCAACCGCTACCTCGACGCGATGAGCAACTACGGTGTCGCCTCGCTTGGCCACGCCCACCCGCGCTTCACCGCGGCGCTGGTTGACCAGCTCGGCAAGCTCACCACCTGCCACCAGAGCTTCTTCAACGACGCCCGCTCCGAGCTGCTGGCCGAGATCTCGACCATTGCGCCGGAAGGGCTGACGCGCTCGTTTCTCAGCAACTCCGGCACCGAGGCGATCGAGGCCGGTATCAAGTTCGCCCGCGCCGCGACCGGCAAGACGCACATTGTCGCCGCCAAGCGCGCCTACCACGGCCGGACCCTCGGCGCCCTCTCCGCGACGGCGGAGAAGAAATACCGCGCCCCGTTCGAGCCGCTCGCCCTCCCCGCGACGCATGTCATGTTCAACGATATGGACGCACTGGAGGCGGCGGTCGACGGCGATACCGCGCTCATCATCCTCGAGCCGGTGCAGGGCGAGGGGGGCATCCACCCGGCCGACCCGGCGTGGCTGGCGCGGGCGCGGGAGCTGGCGAGCCACCACGGCGCCCTCCTGATGTTCGACGAGGTCCAGTCCGGCTTCCGCACCGGCGCTCCGTTCGCAGGCCCGGCGATGGGGGTTGTGCCGGACATTCTCGCGACCGCGAAGGCGCTCGCGAACGGTCTCCCGATCGGCCTGACGATCGTCACGGAAGCGGTCAGCGAGGCGATCCCCGGCGGCGCCCACGGCTCCACATTCGGCGGCAACCCGCTCGTGGCTCGTGGCGCCACCGAGACGCTCCGCATCATGCGCGATGATGATCTCTATACTCGCGCGGCCGAGGTCGGCGCCTACGCAAGGGCGCAGATCGAGGCGCTGGAGCACCCGAAGATCCGCGGCGTCCGCGGCCATGGACTGATGCTTGGCATTGAGCTGAAGCAAAAGGCCACGCCCACGCTCAAGGCGCTGCAGGAGAACGGGGTGCTGGCGCTGATGGCCGGGACGCTGGTGATCCGCTTCCTGCCACCGATGATCTGGGAGAAGCAGCACGCGGACACCCTCGTCGATGCGCTCGCGGCCTCCCTCGGGGAGTAGGCGGCACTCGATGCCCGGGACCGACCGGCACAGAACCACGCGCCCGGTGCTCACTCGCCGCCATCTCCTGCTCGGCGGCGGTGCGGCGTTCGCCGTTCATCGGGCGGGCGCCGCGCAGACGCCCGTCCCCGTCCCGCGCATCCCGCTCCTGCGGATCGCTGTCGGTCGGCTGCCTGACGATCTGGACCCGACGAACACCGTGCTGCCCGATCACCTCTGGCTGGACACCCTGACGCTCGACGCGCCCAATCGGTGGACGCCGGACGGCTCCGTGGTCCCGGCGATCACCACGCGCGCCTCCGTGCCGGACCGGGATGACGCGATCGACCTCGTCGTGCGGCCCGGCGCCATGTTCCATTCCGGCCGCCCTGTGCTCGCGGATGATGTGCGTTACTCGCTGGAGCGGATCCGGAACGGGAGTGGCGGCGATCTCCATACCTGGCGGCTGGAGCATGTCGATCACCTGCAAAGCGTCGATACGCGCACCGTGCGCATGATCCTCGCCCGGCCAGATGCCTCGCTCATGGCGTCGCTGGCGCACCAGGCGATGGGCATCCTGCCGGCGGGCACGGCCCCGGTCGATATCGACGGCGGCTCAGGCCCGTTCGTGCGAGATGCCATGCACCCTGACGTCATCACCTACACGCGGAACCCGTTCTTTTGGCAGATCGCGCGCCCCCGGATCGACACGGTGCAGGTCACCGCGATTCAGGATGACGCCCGTCGCGCCACCGCCATCGCGCAGGGCGAGATCGACGTCCTGCCGAACGTGCCGCTTCTCGATATCCCGATGCTGCGCGACGACCCGACGGTCGCCCTCGCCGGCGGGCCTTCGAACCGCGTCTGTCACCTGCAGCTGAACCTTGACGCTCCCGCGCTCGCCGACGCTCGCCTGCGCCGGCTGCTCTCCCGGGCGATCGATCGCGCGCGGCTTGTCGACGTCGCCACGGCGGGGCAGGGGACACCGACCGGGCTGCTCTTCCCGGTCGATTCATGGGTGCGGGAGGAGGTCGACGAGGTCGAGCCGCTCGACGCGGATGCGGTCCGCGACGGTTTGCGCTCACTCGGCATCCCGAGCGACCTGCGACTGCGACTGGTCACCGACGACGCTGACGCAACGCTCGCGAATACCGCGATCGTGCTGCAGGAGCAGCTCGCTGCGTGCGGGATCGCGCTCTCTGTCGACCTGCTGGAGGACGATGCGCTGGAGAACGCCGTCCGGGAGCGCGATTTCGACCTGCTCGCCGCCTACACCGAGCCTTGGCGGGATCCGCACGAGCTGGTTCGCCCGCTGCTTGAGTCCGACGGCATCGCCAATCATTCCGGATTTGCCGATGAGCAGGTCGACGTGCTGATCCGGGGCGCGATCCTGCGTGAAGACCGTGCCTTCCGCCGCGAGCGATATACGTTGATCGAGAAGGCCGTCCAACGGGCCGCCCCGGTCATCGTGCTGTTCCACCCGTACGCATACGATGCCGTGGCGATGCGGCTCGGCGCGTATACCACCTATCCGCCGTTCACGTCGCGCGGGCTGCTGTCGCTCCAGCCACCAGACGCTTAATGTGGCATGCTAGGCGCGCAGACCCCGCAGGGGCATGGCACTGATCTGTTGTATGGAGGTTCCCAGTCGTGAATTACGCTCCGCTTCTTCGTTCCGCGCGGGCTGCCGCGTTGACGACGTTCATCACGCTCGGCGCGGTCGTCTCCGCGGTCGATGCCGGCGCGCAGGGCACGCCTGATGCCAGCCCTTCCGCGAGCCCGGTCGCCAGCCCGGTGGCCGACCTCGGCACGCCGATCGACGATCTCGGCTGCTGGTCCGCCGCCCCTGATAGCTCGACGATGGGCTACGCGCAGTACCCTGGCCCGCCGGAGATGAAGATCGACCCGGCGAAGACGTACTACGCAACGATCGAGACGAACCGCGGCGACATCGTGATCCAACTCTACGCCGACGTTGCCCCGAACACCGTCAACAACTTCGTCTGCCTTGCCACCGAGGATTACTACGACGGTGTGGTCTTCCACCGGGTGATGCGCGACTTCATGGTCCAGACGGGCGATCCGACGGCGAGTGGCCGTGGCGGCCCGGGCTACCAGATCAACGACGAGCTGCCGGGCGAGGAGCTGAACTACGTCGAGGGCTCCGTCGCGATGGCGAACGCCGGCCCGAACACGAACGGCTCGCAGTTCTTCATCAACCACAAGAACAACTCCAACAACCTGCAGAAGAACTACACGATCTTCGGCCAGGTGGTCGAGGGCATGGACGTGGTGAAGACGATCGCCGAGGTCCCGGTTTCTCCGAACGAGAGCGGCGAGCTCTCCAGGCCGGCCGCGACGATCACGATCCTCGATATCACGATCACCGAAAAGTAACCGGCGGCTCCTACACCGCACGAAGAACGAGACGAGCCCGGATCTCACCGCGAGATCCGGGCTCGTCTCTTTGTTTGCCCAAGGGAGTTCTCCGGTGATCCGGTTCTTCCACCAGGCGACGGAGCTTGACAGGAATGTGTAATCTTGTAATTCATATTGCACGAGCAATCGGTCTCGCGGTCATCATCGAAAGGAATCATCCATGAGCGAGATCACCACCTGGGTCGAGAATCGTCTACCAGACGGTTGGTTCGACGGCACGCCGACCGTCACCGTCGATCGCGAGGAGATCACCATCGTCGGACGTCTGTCAGAGGCGTCGGCAGGGGAGGGCGAGCACGCCGGCGTCGCGGAGGAGGCACGTATCGCCCGCTTCCGCGAGGAGACCCGCCGCCAACGCATGCAGATCGCGGAGGAGATGGAAGGGCGCTTCGATCGGAAAGTTTCATGGGGCGCGGAATGCGGCGATACCTCCGCGCTGTTCACGACGCTCTCCATCCCTGTCATGACGCGCCTCCGCCAGCCGGAACGACAGGTGCTGGACACGCTTGTCGCCGCCAACGTCGCCCGCTCGCGCTCCGATGCGCTCGCCTGGTGCGTCCGCCTCGTTGGTGACCATGAAGGCGATTGGATCGCGCGGCTGCGTGAGGCCCTGACGGCCGTCGACGACGCCCGCGCCACGGGTCCGGCGCATTCGGGCGGACATCGCTCGCGGGGATAGGAATTCGCTCCGCAACGAGAACGCCCGGCACGAATTCACCGTGCCGGGCGTTCTTCATGTATGGGACCTTGCCTGTCGCGTCTTCGCGTGAGGACACTCGCATATGCGAATTGTCTGGATCATCCTCATCATCCTCATCGGCCTGCTCCTCTTCGGCGCGGAAGGACCGACTGGTCAGCCGCCCACCATGTCGACCATCGTTGAGATCAATGGGCATCCGGGCGTCATCCTCGATGTCGCAACGTACCGGCAAGATGTTGAGGGGTGGATGCCAACGGAAGCCGACCTGCAAGAGGCGGAGGATGCTGTGCTAGCCGCTCCGGCGGGGGACCGGGCGCCGCAGATCGATGGCTACCGCCAGTACGTCGGCATCATCGAGGACGGCCAGCGCAAGATCGTCGTCAACAGCATGTGCATGGAGCTCGACGGCTGGACCGAGAGCTACATCGAAGTCGCGGACGGCGGCTCGTGCTTCTGGAACGCCACCTACAACGTCGACACGGGCGAGCTGGAACTGCTGATCGTTAACGGTGATGCGTAGGGCACCGCATCTTCCCCTACCGCCGGAGCTGGTTTCTGGCGCATGACTCCAATGTAAGGCGCTACGGAGCGGGTGAGAGGCGTTACACCGCCGGTTGCGGCACCAGCTCCTCACGCGGTGGCTCGGATCGCCCCATGTTTCGCGCGAACAATCCACCGGCGAAGATGAGCACCGCGATCCCGACCGCGACCGGGATGACCCCGAACAGGTCCGCCGCGAGACCGGTCAGCAGCGTCGGTCCCAGCCCGATCACGTTGCCGATCAGCCCTTGCGTGGCGATCACTTGCCCGCGCACATACCCGGGCGTGCGATGCAGCAGGATCGATCGGGCCGCCACATTCACCACGGACATCGCGAGCCCGGCCGGGATCGAGACGAGCATCGTCAGGAAGATCGGCGGTGAGATCGAGAGCCAGTCCGTCAGCGGGTCCAGCGGGATGCGCAAGGTGTCGTTCAGGAAGGTGTAGGTTTGCTCGATAAAGCCGAGCGCGAAGATGCAGGCCGCGAAGCTCGCTACGGCGAGGAAGGCGGAGTAGCGCTCGCCGATAATCCGCGCCAGGATCGGTGCGGCCCGCAGCCCGAGCACCAACCCAACCGCCGCCGGGGCGAACACGAACACCGTGTTCTCTTTCGACGTCCCGAGCACGTTCTCCAGGTAGAACGGGATGATGACGACCAGCGCGCTCATGCCGACGCTTACCAGCACGTCGTCGAGGATCGCCTCCAGCGTCGGCCGGTCCTTGCGCACGAACTGTACGCCGGCCGTCAGGGTGTCCATCAAGCCGCGCCGCGGTGGACGTGTCGCCGCGTGGTCGACGGTGATTCGCGGAAGGAGCAACGTCAGCGCGCCGGCGATCAGCCACAACGATCCTGCGAGCACGAAGACCAGCTCCGCCCCCCCGAATCGCAACATCAGCGGCGCAAGCACGGCAAGGCCCGCTGCCTGGGAGATGGTCAGGGCGAGGTTGAACATCGACTGCGCCGAGGTATAGCGGTGCGGCGGCACAAGGTCCGCCAGGATCGAGGCCTCGGCTGGCGAGTAGAACTGATGGATGATCCAGATCCCGATTGTCGCCGCGAAGACGCTGGCGAGGGACGGTTGCGACGCGACCATGAACAGCATGAATGTGAAGCGGAAGCCGTTCAGCAACACCAGCAGGTGCTTGCGGGAGATGTTGTCGACCACCATGCCGGCCGGGAGCCCGAGCACGATCGAGGGCACGTTTGAGGAGGCCACGAAGAGGGCGCTGTAGAACGAGCGGTTCGAGAGGTCGATGACGAGGATCATGAGCGCGTAGAGCAGGGCCCCTTGCGCCGTCTGCGACAGCAACCGTGACCACCACAGCAGCCGGAAGTCCGGGTTCTGGAGCAGCGACTCCTCGCGCTCGCCTCGCCGCCGGCGCAGGCTGGCCGGCATCCGCAGGCGCCCGGATGGCTCCTCCTCGCCGGTGATCTCGACCGTGTCGGAACGGCCGAAGAGACCGCTGACCGGTCGCAGTTCGATGCTGACGGTCTGCTTCTGATGATCGACGGTATCCAGATGCTCGGTCGCCGATGGGGTGGTGATGCGGGTCTTGCGGCGAGGACGGGCGGTTGGGCGGCCGGACGGTCGGGAGGAGCGCGTGGGCATGCGAGATCGGGCACGCGACGTGCCCCGTGCCGGTGCGGTTTGCTGCTCTCGCGGCTCGAAGTCGCTCATCGCTCGGCGCGTCCCCTGTGGTTTCCGGGCCGGAAACACCAGCCTCCTGGCAAGTGCCCCAGCGCAGGGTCGGGGCCACGCTGCTTCACTGTAGCACCATGCAGTCCGGCTCGGGCGAACAGGCGCGGGATACCGCCGCTACGACTTGTCGTCGAACTCCACGAACGGCAGCAGGTGCTCGATTAACGTTTGGATGCCGTCGACGATGGTTGACCAGTCCGGCAGCACATCGAGCAAGGTGACGAGCAGGAGGGCGTCGGCAACCAGCAGCACGAAGCCAATGGCGAGGGGCCCCAGCATGCCGAGCGTGCCGAGCAGGCGGCCCAGCCCGAAGATGTTCAGCCCGAACAGCAGGAACAGGAGCCACCCTAACCCGAGCAGCCAGCCACCGAGGTTGACGCCGTCCGGCGCGGCGATGTCTTGCCAGATCATCACGATGATAATCCCGATCAGTGCCAGGCCCCCCGGCACCAGCAGGATCGCCGCGAACGCCCACGCCGGCTTCACGCCACGCGTACCGGGCACATACTCATTGTCCCGCCGCTGGTGCGGCCAGGCGCCCTCGACGGCGGTCTCCAGCGCTTGCAGCGTGAACAGCAGCGCGATGATGACCCCGATCAACACCCACCAGAGCGGGGTATCGAACGGGCCGGAGGGGATCGAATTCAGGTCGAGATCAAACAAGGCAGGCGTGTCCCATGACGTCGGGCGTGAGGGTCGGGGCGGGGTGACGATCAACAAGAGCGGTGTGCAGCGCGCATCGCGATCCGCCAGCCTCCGAAAAGGCTACGTCGAAGGATACCGGAAAACCGTCACCTGGGCCGTGCGTCGCCCTGGTGCCCCCGGCCTCGCGATGGTCGGGGAGGGTGACCGGCCGCACACGTTGCCCCGGTAGCGCCGACCCGCAGTGGTTCGGAGAAAGGGGGAGCGCTCCTGCCTGCCTGGATACCGGGCACTCCGGAGCGCTGCGATTGGCGCCTGGTTGTTCCCCGCCCCACCGGACACGAAGGCTCGCTCCCGCTTCTCGACCATTCCATGGTCTCGGCCGGGTTCCGGGTCTACGGAACTCGGCTACCCGATCTGGGCGAGTTCCTCGCGCAGGGTCTTGCCCAGGCGCTCGACGCCGAGCCGGATGCGGTCCTCCGGGACCGTCGAGAAGCTCAGGCGCACGGTATGCGCCGCCTGCTGGGCCGGGTCGAACCACTTGCCCGGGAAGAAGATCACCCCGTTTCGCGCCGCGTCGTCGAACACCGTCTCGTGGCGCACGTCGTCCGGCAGCGTGATCCAGACGAAGAAGCCACCATCCGGCTTCGACCACGTCACGCCATCCGGCATGAACTCTTCCAGCGCCGCCAGCATCGTGTCGCGCCGTCGCTTGTACAGCTCGCGCGCCTTCGCCACATGCCCGTCGAGGAAGTTTTGCGCGGTGTGATAGACGGTGCGCATCATGATCCGGTCGTTGCTGATGTCCGTGATCTCGCGGATACCCAGCAGGGTGCCGATAAGGTCGTCCGGGGCGATGATGTAGCCCGTGCGGATGCCCGGGGCGATCGTCTTGGAGAATGTCCCGAAGTGCAGCACGCGATCGTCCAGCGCGCGGATCGGCAGGATCGGTTCGCCACTGTATTGCAACTCGCCGTACGGGTCATCCTCGAAGATGGCGACGTTGTGCTCGCGCGCCAGCGCCACCATCCGCTCCCGCCGCTCAAGCGGCATCGTCGTGCCGGACGGGTTCTGGAAGGTCGGGATGGTGTAGATCGCCTTGGCGTGCGGGTTCGCGGCCAACGCGCGCTCCAACTCGGCCATGTCCATGCCGTGCTCGTCGCCGCTGACGCCGATCAGCTCCACGCCGAACAACTCGAAGATCTCGATCGCGCCGAGGAACGTTGGCACCTCGACGATGATCGCGTCGCCCTCCTGCAGGAAGGCGCGGGCGGCGAGGTCGAGCCCCTGCGTGGCGCCGCCGGTGATGAGGATGTTCTCGGCGGTCGTCTCGATGCCGCGCGCGGCCACACGCTCCGCGATGAGCTCGCGCAGCGGGCCGTAACCGCGCTGGTCTCCGTAGGCGAGGGCGCCCGGCGCATCGTCCCAGGCCCGCATCGAGGCCTCGCGCAGGCGCTCGACCGGCATCATCTCCGGGGCCGGCGCACCGTCACCGAAGTAAACCGGATCCGGGTGCTGCTGGAACTGGCGGAGGATATCCGTCCAGATCGACGTGCCGAGCACGCTCGTGCGGTTGGCGAGACGATCCTGGAGGGAACGGATGGCGGTGTCGTTGGCGGTAGAGAGAACCATGGTGATGTGCTCCTGAAAAGCATCCCCCTGCGAGGGGAAACGCGGATGTGATCGTGGTGTGTGCGGGGTCGGGTGCGCCCTGACCGTGCCTGGAGGGCAGGCCGATCAGGCGCTGGTAGGGAGTTCCGCAGCGCAGGGGGGGATATAGGCGCAGATGCGCCCGGTGCTCAGGAGTGATCGTAATCGGGTGCCGCGCTTGAAGGCGGCGCCTGCGACGGCCATGATGTCCTCGTGACGACGAAAAAGGTACGCCGGACCGGTCTGTGACAATGCCGGCCCCAGACCGTTCATCGCGCATCGTTGCGGATGAAAGCGTGATCATTAGTGACTATATCGGGTCTACGTGGCGAACCGCAACCCGTGCCGGGTTTTCGTTCTGAAAGCGACAGAAGAGGTCGCATTCTGGCCGGTTCGTTCTAAAGCGCCACACGGCCCGTCATCCCGAGCCGACGCGCGAGCGAAGCAAGCGTGTCGTGTCGTGTCGAGGGATCCTTGTGCCAGCCCAAACATTTTTTCTGCAGGAGCCAAGATCCCTCCGCGCGCGTCCCGCTGTGCGGTCCGCTTGGTCGGCATCACGTCAGGTAAGCAGCGAGCTCGCTCGAGACGTCGACCTGGAAACTTCACCCAGCGTGACGGACTGGGGTGGCCGCGGTAACGCAATTCTTTGTATGGGCGACAGAATTCCCATTCGAGCCCCATTCATCTCTCCTCCCGCGAACGTACAGATGCATGTACACTGATACCCAGGTCGCTTGTCAAACTGTCACAGCTCGGATAGGATCGTTGTGTACGTACACAGCAGGTGTACCGCCAGCGATGAACCGAACGGATTCCTCCCGCCGGAATCCCGTAACTCTCCCTGAGGGCGTTTCCCGCCGCCTCCCTGGGTGCGGAGAATGGCGTCATGACGATTGTGCTTGGACAGCGTCCGACAAATGAGCAGGATGACCTGTTGTCCGCGCGAAAGGCCGCCTGGATCCAGCACTTCAGTCACCCGGCGCGCAAGGACCAGATACCGGTCGATGCCGCGCCGGCACCGGTGCCGCTCGCGGAGGTCCGTATGCACGCGCCGCACGTAGATTCGTTGAGGGCACCGCGACGCTGCTCGCGGGAGGACGGCCTCGTCGGGATGTACGCCAGCCGCATCGAGGCCCAGCGGGTGCGCCGCCTCGAAACCGGCCGCCGCACGACCGCCCCGGCGGGTCCGTGCGCGATCCGGCGGAAGACACGGGCGATCGGCCGTGGCTGTGATGATCATTACGCGCGTTTGTATCCATCCAGGAACGTTTCCGGGGTGGGGGAACTGAGGGAAGGGATCTCGATGAGGATGTCCGCGGAAACCTCCGCCATGCGTCAGGCATTCCGCCGCTTCGAACCGGCGGCGATGGCTCAGGGACTGCGCGCAACGTGGGCGAGCACGCTCAATGCCCGGCGGCTGCAGGCGCCGCGTCGCGCCATCGTCGCCTCGCTGATGGCTTTCGTGCTCGTCGCGAGCGCCGCCACGGCATCGTTCGCCCAGCAGCGCTATGAGGTCCAACCCGGCGACACCATCGAGTCGATCGCGACCGAGTTCGGCGTCGACCCTGAGGGCATCTTCCGCTCCAGCTACATGCCGAACGGCTGGTCCGTGCAGGCCGGCCAGGTGATCGTGATTCCCGATCCGGGCCAGGGCCCCGCGGAGGCCGCCCAGATGGCCGCCGAGCTTGAGGGCACCAGCCCGTGGGTGATGGGCGCGCACTGGGTCGAGTATGGCGACACCTACGCCAGTATCGCGGCCGAATGGGGCGTCAATCCGGATACCCTTATCAGCTTCAACGAGCAGATGGCGCCGACGCAGTTGATTCCCGGCGAGCGCGTTCTCATCCCATGGGAGCGTGAGGACAGCACGATGAACACGACGCCGTGGGGCAACCCGCTGGTGAACGTGCCGGTCGCGCAGTACACCCAGTCCCGCAACCTGAGCTGCGAGTACGCGGCGACCCATGCGGCGACGACGGCCTTCGGTGCTGGCGTCTCCGAGCAAACCTTTATCGACAGCATTCCGCTCGCCTCGAACCCGCACGGCGGCTACCGTGGCAACATCGACGGCTGGTGGGGCAACACGGATGACTACGGCATCTACGCCGAGGCGCTTGTCCCGACCCTGAACGCCAACGGCTTCCAGGGCGAGGTGATGTACACCGAAGGCGACGTCGGGCCGCTCATCGCGCATCTCGACGCCGGCCATCCGGTGGTGACCTGGCTCGGTTTCTGGGGCGACACCCGCGAGGTGTTGCACGATGAGGGCACCTACTCGGTATTCGCGGGCATGCACGTTGTCACCGTGACCGGTTACAACGACGAAGGCGTGTTCGTGATGGACCCCGCCAAGGGCATCACCCAGTTCTATGACTGGGCGACCTTCCAGCAGCTCTGGAGCGTCGTCGACGGCATGGGGCTGGCTGTATATCCGATGTAGGGTATATAATCGCGCCCGGACAACCTGATCTTCTGACTCGAAAACGCCCCGCCGCGGATGGCTGAGATCCGCCGGGGCGTTTTCGCATCTCCGATCAGGATTCGATAGGGTAGGAGGGCCGGGTCCACGTCCTTCTAGACGTCTTCCGGTGACGCTCCCAAGTGGTCGATCGTTCGCAGCGCCGGGTTGACGAGCACGGAGAGGAACACGACGCCCAGCATGATCGCGACGATCGTGAACGTCCCGCGCAGTCCCAGCGTATCGAGCGCCGGTCCGACGAGGATCATCCCGAGCGGGGTTGCCACCAGCGCACCGGCCTGGATGACGCCCATCACCCGCCCGAGCAGGTGCTGCGGCGTGCGCTTCATCATCATCGTGCTCAGCATCGGGTTCACGAGCCCCGAACCGACCGAGCATAGCGACATGATCGCGACCGTCGTCCACATCCCCGGCACGGCGATCAACCCGGCCATGGGCAGGCTCAGCAGCGCAACGCTCGCGATCATCAGGTGCCGCCGCGAGAAGCGTTCGCCAATCATCCCGTACAGCACCGATCCGATCAACGAGCCCAAACCGAACGACGCCGCGATGATGCCGAGCGCGGTCGCCGAGTCGAGCACCGTCTTGGCGTAGTAGGGCATGGCGACGCCGAAGATCGGGTTGTACAGGAAGTTGATGACCAGCGCCGTCAGGATCAACGATCGCACCAGCGTGTCGTTCCAGGCGTAGCGCATGCCGGTCCGGATATCGGACAGCAGCGACTCGCCACTCGGCGGGTTGACGCCGAGGTCCGGCACGAACAGCAGCATTCCAAGCGCGGAAACCGCGAACGCCGCCGCGTTGAACCACATCACGTTCGTCGGCCCGACCGCGCCGATCAGCACGCCGGAGGCCGCCGCGCCGATGATGCCCGAGATCGCGAAGCTGACGCCGTAGGCCGAGTTGACGCGTTCCAGCGGCGTTCCGGCGCGCTCGGCGATGCGCGGCAGCATCGTGCTGCGCGCGGTGCCGCCCGGCGTGTCGAACACCGCCCCGAGGAACATCAGGAAGAGCAGGAGCGGGAAGGAGAGGGCATCCAGCAGGTAGAGCAGGGGCACCAGCGCGACGGTCACGCCGCTCATCACGTCGGCGAAGACGGAGAGCGCGCGGGCGTTCATGCGATCGGCGATGGCGCCGCCGAAAAACGACATGAATACCGATGGCAGCAGCGTGACGGCGGCGGTCAAGCCGGTCTGGGCGGCGCTGCCGGTCAGCGTCAGCACAAACCAGGGCACCGCGATGGCCGTCATCTGGTTGCCGATCGCGGAGAGGAACGTCGTGGTCACCATCGAGGTGACCGGTCGCTTCTCGCGCGAGAACAGGGAAGCGGTGGCGTCCGGCGCCTGTGCGATACCCATCGGGTGCCCTTCCTTGGATCAGGCGTGGACGGCTAGTAGCCGCCCTGGCTCGCAGGTCGCATCGACCGTCGCGGGGCCGGGGTCTGCAGCGTCGGGCGCCGGCCCTGCAGGCGCGTGCCGAGCGAGATCAGCGCCTCTCCGACCTTCTCGCGGACGGCGGCAAGATCGCCGGGACGGCGGGCGGCCGAGATTCCCTGGCGGACGATCGACTGGCGGAGCTGCACGGAGGTAGTGGCGTCGTCTGGATGCATCGGGTACATGGTGTCTGCCTCGCTATCAAGGATAGGAACGGGCGAAAAAGAGACAGGGACCCCCGGCGGATCGCCGCGCGCGTTCTCACGCGGCGATCCGGTGCGCATAATGGATAAACGTGGGGAGATGGGCCTCGGGTGCGGCCGGGGAACGGTCGCACCCGGTCTGCGTTAGCCCTCGTCCGACCCGTCGAGCTGGGCGAGCGCCTCGTCCACCGTCAACTCGCCGCGCTGGACCGCCTCCAGCAGCCGCAGGCGGCGCTGGGCCGTCGTCTCGACAGCGGGCTCCGGCTGGACGGGCGGCACGGGCTCGGTCGGGGCGACCGGAGGCACCGGCGGAACGGGTGGCACCGGGGACACGGGCTCCGTCGGGCTGTGGTCGACGATCGGCTCGGTCGCGTCCGGCTGGGCGGCCTCGGCGGAGAGCGGCTCAATGGTGATCGGCTGGGTCTTGCCCTGGTCGGCACCTTCGCCGGTGCGCGCGGTGTAACGCTCGTCACCGGCCTTGTCGAGATCCTCGACGAAGATCGAGACGCGCTTCGCGATGTCCTTCAGCCATCCCTTTGCCTTGTCCCAGTCGGCGTCGACCGTGATCTCGTGCTTGCCGTGCTCGCCATGCGGCTCGGCGTGGGTGCCCATCGTTTCGGCGTGCGGGGCATTCTCCTCATCCTGCACGTCTTGCGGCACGGTCTCGCTGCGCGTTTCGAGATCGCCGGAGAGCACGCCGTTTGCGCGGAGGTCACCGGAGACGGTCTTCACGGCGATCTTTGGCCCGCCGGCCGCGCCGCGCAGCGTCCAGCTCCGCTTACTATCGCCCTTGGTCCAGTCGCCCTCGACGGTCGTATCCCCGCTCATCGAGCGGAAGCTGAGCGTCGCGCCGGAGGCCGGGATCGCCGTTGTCAATCGCATGTCGCCGCTGACGGAGTCGAAGCTGTAGTCGGCGGCGTTGTTCACCGTCACGTCGGCGTTCACCGTGCCGCTGACCGTCGTAACCCGCGCGTTCTTGAGCGTATAGTCGCGGATCGTGATATCGCCGCTGACCGAGCGGAGCGCCGTCCAGCCGTCGCCGCCGTTGAGCGTGATGTCGCCGCTGGCGGTGTTCGACTCGACGCTGCCGATGATGTCGCGCAGGTCGATGTCGCCGCTCGCGCTGTGCGCCGAGACCTTGCCCTCGACGCGCTGGATGTTCGCGTCACCGCTTGCCGTGGCGACGGAGACAGAGGCGTGCAGGCCCGCGACGCTGATCTCGCCGCTGGAGGTGCGGAAGCTCAGGTGCGAGTCACCCGTGATCGATGCCGGCACCTCGACCGTGAGGTCGTAGGAGGCGTCGCCGGCGAAGCGCATCTTCTTGAAGTCCCAGTCCTCGGCGCGGAAGCCCTCCTTCAACTGGGTCTTCACCTTCTGGGCGATATCCTGGGCCGTCTTCCCGACCTGCCAGTTCGGGCGGAGGGAGACACGGTTGCCCGTGTGCTCGACCACGAAGTCGTCCTTCGGGTCGACCTGGCCATTACCCCGGCGTGAGTGGGTGCGGGTCGCGGTCACCTTCACGGCTGAACCGTCGGTGCCGCGAACGTTGATCTCGCCGTCGTTGTTGCTGACCGTCAGGTGCAGCGGCTTGCTCGTGTCGATGTCGAACGTGAACGTGGCGGTGGAATCGGCGGGAACGATGCTGTCCTGTGACATGAGGGTTCTCCTTTAGATACGCGGTGCTATCGCGGCTCGACGAGGATCTGCACGCGATCCTCTCCGTTCTCGATGTCGACCAGGGGACCAACGAACCCCTCGTCGATCTGGGCTTGTAACTCAGTCAGGTCCGGAACGCGGCCCGGGGCGAAACGGTCGGCCATCGCGACGATGGTCTTCACGAGCCCGAGCGGCAGCGTGAGGTCCACATCGGCCCGGTTGGTCCGGGTGCTGACGACGCGGACGCGGATGTTGCGGGGGCCCACGATGCGCGGCGGTGCCTGCGCGCGCTTGCGGTCCGAACGATCCATCGCTTCCAGCAGCCGGGCGGCGTCTTCGGGCGAGATGGTGCCCTCTTCGACCATATGCAGGATCTGGAGGCGCTCGGCGTTGGAGTCAACGGGATCGCCGGGAGGTCGTCTCATCGGGTGCTCCTTTCTCCCAGGTTCATCAGTTTTCGCGCGGCGTCGTCCGACGAGATCTTCTTCGTACGCAGTTGCTCCAGGATCGTCCGGCGTTCCTCGCGCACCTGGCTGGGCCGCAGCCGGTCTTCGGCGGAGGAGTAGCCGAGCGACTTGATGACGTCCTCGAGCCGGGATTTCACCGTCGGGTACGAGATGCCGAGGTCCACCTCGATGTCCTTGATCACGCCGCGGTTGCGGATGAACGACTCGAGGAAGTCGAGATGGTCGACGGAGAGGCGGGACAGCGAGTTGAGGAGGAAATGCCCCTCCATCGCCGTTCCGCAGTTGTCGCATTCCAGCCGCGCGATGTGCATGGTTTCGCCGCAGACGGGGCAATCCCCCTGGGCGAAGCGCGCCTGGCGCGATGGTCGAATCGAATCGGTCACGGTGTCCTCCATCGTCCAGCTCCGGCTCCCGATCACCACCTGTGGCGACGGATCTCCGGTTTTCAGCGGGCCGGGTATCTGTCTCGGACTGCTGTAGCCACATCATAGAGACCGATATCAAGAAAGTCAATAGGGACATTGAAAATATTAATATTCTACATTGATCCACACTGGAATAGCGCGTGGAACGTGGCTCGTACCCGGTCCAGATCGCGTCGAGCGCCGGAACCCGATGGGAACCGGCTATACTCGGCAGGAGAATTGAGATCGCTCTCGATGGTCACCGCGATGGCGGGCGCGCTCGCGACGTGGCCGGATGCTCCGGAGGAACGACGCACCATGGCCGATTTTCAGGTTGGAGACAGCGTTCGGGTCGCGATGCCGCGCGGCCGCAATTCGCGCGGCGTGATGGGCGTCCACGTGATGTTCACGACCTCTCCGGAGGCCAAGTTCGACGGCGCGACGGGCACGATCGTCGACATCGACCCAGACGGCACGCACAACATCCCGCTCTATCTCGTCGACTTCCGGGGCCATGAGAACCGGGTCGCCATTCCGTGGACGGCGCAATGGTTCCGCGAGGACTGGATCCAGTACGTCGATCGTCCGGCGAAGGCCGGCGAACTGACCGCCAAGCCGACCTCCGCCGGCCTCGCCGAGCGGTCGGAAGAGGTGTACTCCCAGCCGGACAAGGTCCAGCCGATCGACCCGCGCAACGAGCAGCCGCCGAAGGAATAGGGCGCATCCACAACACCGACGAAAGATGCGAACGGGGCGGCCAACCAGCCGCCCCGTTGCTATTCATTTGCCACTTGTAGGACTCGATATTCACGACGTCCCTGCAACCTCCGCTATCAGCGCCTCCTCCGGCCCCTCTGGCATCGTCACGATCGCTGGAACCGGCGAGTCCCAGACCCACCACGCCGATAACAGCATCACCACGACCGACACGTATAGCGCCGTGTGCACCGAGAACGCCTGCCCGATGACCCCGCCCAGGAGCGACCCAAGCAGCTGCGCCCCGCCGACCAGCGTGATCGTCGACGATGTCACCCGGCCCATCAGGTGATTCGGTGTGAGTGCCTGCCGCAGGCTAAAACGGTTAACGTTGAATACCTGCAGCGACAGCCACGACACCGATTCCGATGCCACCACCAGAGGCAGGGCATGGTCCGGCACGAGGATCGCTGTCGGCACCAGGAAGTTCGCCAGCCCGAAGGCCAGCGCGCTGAACAGCACGGACCGCCCGACGCCGATCCGCTTCGCCAGCGGCGCCGCGATCGCGCTGCCAATCAGCGCACCCACGCCGCCGGACGCGAAGACAAGGCCGATGCCTCGCTCGCCGAGGCCGAGATCATCCGTCATGAACAGGACATAGACGGCCAGGAACATGTAGCCGCCAAAGTTCAGCACGATCATGCTCGTTGTCAGCGGCCGCACGACGCGGGAGCGCCACAGCTCGTGGAAGCCCTCGCGGATCTCCCCGAGCAGGTCCGGTCGCGCGTCGTCCTCGCGCGCCGGACGGACCTCGTCCTTGCGGATGCGCGAGAGGATCCATCCCGCGCCGCCGAAGGTCGCCGCGGTGATGCCCATCGTCATCGGGCCGGTGAGCCAGGCGATCAGCGTGCCCGCCAGCGCGGGACCGGTCACCTGCGCCAGCGACATGCTCGCCATCAGCTTGCCGTTGGCGTCCGGAAGCTCCTTGCGCTCGACGAGATGGGGAATGAACGCCGACCACGCGGCATCGAAGAACACTGCCTGCATCCCGGCGACAAGCGCCACGACGAGCAGGACCAGGAAGGAGAGGGCATCCATTGCCGCACTGATCGGGATCGCGGCATAGGTGAGCGCCCGTCCGAGGTTCATCGCGATCATCACCGGCTTGCGCCGCATGCGATCGACCCATGCCCCGGCGAAGAAGCCCACCGCGAGGCGCGGCAGTTGCCCGGCGGCGGCGAGGATGCCCATCTCCAGCGGTGTCGCGTGCAACGTGAGCGCGGCGATGAGCGGAATCGCGACCAGACCGAGCTGCGTCCCGAGCTGGGCGATCGTCTCGGCGGTCCAGAGGTTCAGGAAATCCCGGTTCCGCCACAGCATCGGGCGGTCCGATCGGAACGAGGTTCGAATGTGCACAGGAACGACTCCCTGCAAGAGGGGAGATCAGGGCGCCTGCTCTCCCGCTACCCAATACGCGCCATCAGAGGAGGGGTAGCGGCGACTATCCGTAGAACGGGATCCAGTCGGTTGTGGCGCTCAGGTGAGCGCAATGGTTCCTGCGCATCCATGGTCCAGGGGTAGGGGCAATTCCCAGGGTCCCGAGCACGCATTCTAGCAGCCCACGACGTCCCAACGGTAGCCGCGGCCCCATGGTGGCCGAGGAATGCCGGCCGATGCGCGTCTGGCTCGCTGCCGCACCCAAGCCGACCCGCAGTGGTCGGCGCCACCGGGTCATGCGGTACCGTTGCGCGCCCATCGGGTCAACACGCGGTCGACCCATACGCTGGAGACCGGCTCCTAGGCTATTCGCTACTATACTCACGGCAGAGACACGAACCGCCCACGCAGAAAGACCGAACCCGTGATCGAGCTCGAATTCCTCGGAACAGGCACCTCCACCGGCGTGCCGGTGATCGGCTGCGACTGCGAGGTCTGCCGCTCAACGGACCCGCGCGATACCCGCTTGCGCACCTCCGCCCTGATCAGCGTCGACAACGTCACCCTCCTCTTCGATACCTCGCCGGACTTTCGCTACCAGATGCTGCGCAGCGAGAATCGCCGCGTCGACGCCCTCTTCTACACGCATATGCACGCCGACCATACCGCCGGCATCGACGACATGCGCCGCTTCAACGCCCTCCAGCAGGAGTGGATCCCCGCCTACGCCCCGGCGAACGCCGTCAAGGACCTCCGCGCCCGGTTCGGATACGCCTTCGAGGACACCTTCCCGATCTTCGGCATGAAACCGGACCTCGATCTCCACACCATCGACGACACCGAGCCGGTCGACGTTGACGGCGTGCGCGTCCAGCCGGTCCCGATAATCCATGGCCGGCTGCCGATCCTCGGATACCGCGTTGGGGACGTCGCCTACCTCACGGACGTCAAAACCATCCCGGACGAGTCGATGCCGTTGCTCCAGGGGCTTGACGTGCTCGTCCTGACCGCGCTGCGCCAGTTCAATCATCCGGCGCACATGACGCTGGAGGAATCGCTGGTGATGATCGAGCGCCTCGCGCCGAAGCGCGCCTACCTGACGCACATCGCCCACGAGATGGGGCGCCACGCGGATATCGAGCACCTGCTCCCGGCCCAGGTTCACCTCGCCCACGACGGGCTCGTGGTCCGCTCCCGCGACGACGACGCGTAGTCCCTCTGGCACGCTCTTTGCCTGCACGCATGGTGTAACCGTGTGGCATGAAAGGGGAGGGTGTGGATTACAAGAGCATCGCGGAAGGGGTCGCGCGGATCCTCGAAGGGTTCGGGATCCTGGCGATCGTCGCCGGTATCGCCTGGTCGGGCATGACCTACTTCACCACCAATCGGGAGGATCAGGGCACGACGGCTTATCAGCAGTTCCGGCGCCGCATCGGCCGCTCGATCCTGCTTGGCCTCGAAATCCTCGTCGCCGCCGACATCATCCACACTGTCGCCACGACACCCACCTTCCAGAGCCTCGGTGTGCTCGGTCTGCTGATCCTGATCCGGACCTTCCTCAGCATCGAGATCGAGATGGAGCTCGAAGGGCGCTGGCCCTGGCAGCGCGAGGCCCCAGCCGGCGTTGGTACGAGCGGCGACGGCTAATGGCCGGAACCAAACGCTCCATCGAGCCGTCCGCGCCGCATGAGCGCCGGGGACGCGAGCGGCTCGATCTGCGCGGCGAGTTGGCCCTGGCTTTCTTCCCGACCGTCACCATCTTGCTCGTGCTCTGGACGCTGGAGATCCTGGCCGATCAGCGCGTGCTCTTTGCGGCGCTTGCTTCCAGCGCATTCCTTATCTACCTTGACCCCCTGCACGGCACCAACACCATGCGCGCCCTCTCGATCTCGCACGCTGGCGCCGCCCTGGCAGGGATCGCCGTCGCCGCCGTCCTCGGGTATGGATACGCCGCCTCGGCCATCGCGATGGTACTGACCATCCTCCTGATGGTGGTCCTCGACGTCGTTCATCCGCCCGCGATCGGCACCTCGCTGACCTTCGCCTATCGCTCCGGCTCGGCGACGAATTTGCAACTGTTCCTCATCGCGCTCGGCATGGTCCTGCTTCTTGCCGGAATGCAGCGGGTGGTGCAATATCTGCTCTCGCGCCTGACAAGGGACAACGGGCACGCGGAAGGATGACCGTGGCGAAGGAACAGATCGCGATTCTCTCCGACATCCATGGCAACATGACCGCGTTCGAGGCGGTGCTCGCCGAAATCGACGCGCACGGCATCCGGCGAATCTTCAACCTGGGCGACGTTTTCGGCAAGGGCCCGAACGGCTCCGACGCCGTCGCCCTCTCCCGCGAGCGCTGCGAGGCGACCGTGCGCGGCAACTGGGACGAGCTGGTGCATGTCCCGCGGGAGAAGGCGAGTCCGCCTCTCCGATGGTGGCTGGAGGAGATGTCGGACGACGACCGCGCCTGGCTGCGCGACCTCCCGTTCTCCGTCGACCTCGAGTTGGGCGGCGTTCCCATCCGTCTCTTCCACGCGTCCGCCGACAGCGTCGGGCATCGCGTGCATCGCCAGCACAGCGATGATGAGTTTCAGGCCATGTTCCGGAACACGGACGCGACCGGCGACGGTCCGGAGCCGGATCTCGTCATCTACGGCGACATCCATCGTGCTTACGTGGAGGCGATCGAGGGCAAGACGCTGCTCAACGCCGGGAGTGTCGGCAACCCTCTGGACGAGCCGACGGCCTCGTACATCGTTCTCACGGCCGGTGGCATAGGCGTCCAACATGAGATCGTCCGCGTCCCGTACGACGTCGAGCGGGAGATCGCTCATGCCCGGGTGCGTGGCATGCCTGAGTTGGAACCCTACGCGGTCGAGCTTCGCACCGGCCTCTACCGCGGCCTGCAGGGCCGCGCCGGTGGCTAAGGACGGTCGGCACACCGCTGCACAAGAAGCACGTCACCCTTCGCTCCGCTCAGAATGACGGCAGGTTACAGTCGCGGCGGGCGGCGCCTGATGCCGGTCATCCTCTCCTCGTTTTCACCGCACGAATCCGGACGCGCTGTGTCACCGTTCCCGGGTATGATCGTCCTGTGGATTCCGCGACGATACGCGTCCCCCGACGATCACCTGCTCCCGTGACGAGGTTTTGTTCCTGACCATGGCCACTTCACCGATCACAGCGCCCACCGAGGCGATGGACATTCCCGTCGACGCCATCCCGGCGACCGAGGTCGACGTTGCGCGTCGCTCCGCTGGCGGGTTCCTGCCCGAGCTCACTGCGCTGGCGGTCGTCATCGTTTGGGGCTCCACCTTTACCCTCACCAAATCCGTCTACGAAGAAATGCAGCCGCTGGCGTTCGGTTTCGTGCGCTTCATCGCCATCACGCTTATCGCGTTCGCCGTGCTCGCGTTCCAGGTCCATCGCCACCACCGGCCGGACTGGTGGCGCATCCGCCGCGAGGACCTGCCGCTGTTCGTCCTCACCGGCCTCTGCGGTTACACCTTCTACCAGCTCGGGTTCATGCTCGGCCTGGAGCACACGTCGCCGTTCTCCGGCTCCCTGATGATCTCGCTGCAGCCGATCGTCGTGCTCGTGATTGTCACCGTCATTGGTGAACGTCAGGGACTCTGGGTCTGGCTCGGCGCGTTCGTCGCCCTCGCCGGCGTCGCGATGTTCCTCTTCAATGGCGAGGGTGGCAGCCAGCTTCTCGGCAACGTCATCTCCTTCCTCGGCGGCGCGTCGTTCGCGATGTACCAGGTGTTCAACCGTCGCCTCATCCGCGCCTACCCGCCAGCGACCTATTCGGCCTACTCGACGCTCTTCGGCGCGATCCCGCTGCTCGCCATCTCGACCCCGCAGGCGCTGGGACAGGATTGGGGCGCGGTGAGCGGCCAGTCATGGCTGGTGCTGCTCTATATGTCGATCTTCCCCGTCTACCTGGCCTACATCGCCTGGGGCTGGGCGATCAGCAAGCGTGGTGTGGCCATCTCCGGGATGACGCTCTTCGTGCCGGTTGTCGCCGGGGTGCTCAGCATCATCTTCTTCGGGGAGGCGTTCGGCCCGTTGAAGCTGGTCGGCGGCGCACTCGCCCTCGTCGGGATGCTGGTGATGCAGCGGGCGAACCGCCGCGCCAAACGGTAGGGGGCTGGCTGAGGCGCCCAATTCCCCATGATTCCTGCGGGAACCGCGCAACCTGCTAGAATCCCCCATGTGAAGATCGCGCTTGTTTCCCCGTACAGCATGCATAAACCCGGTGGTGTCGCCGAGCATGTTGGCCATTTGCAGGATGAGTTCCAGCGCCTTGGCCATACCGTCAAGGTGATGGCTCCGCGTGGCCCGAAGGGCGGCCTCGAGGTCGGCGAGGACTACTACGCGATCGGCCGCGCGATCACTATCCCCGGCAACGGCAGCAAGATGCGCCTGACATTTGACGTCACGCTCTACGCCGATGTCAAGGCGATCATGAAGCGCGAGCGCTTTGACATCGTGCATCTCCACGAGCCGCTGATGCCGGTGCTGCCATATATGGTGCTGCTCAACTCCCCGGCGGTGAACATCGCCACATTCCACGCCTACACGCTCTCGCAGCCATGGTATTCCGCCTTCAAGCCGTACATGTCGTTCGTGCTTGGTCGCGTTGATGGTCGCATCGCCGTCTCGCCGCCCGCGCGCGAGCTGGCGAACAAGTACTTCGAGGGCGACTACACCGTCATCCCGAACGGGATCGACGTTGACGCCTACGGCCCGCACGTCGAGCCCTTTCCGTGGGCGAACGACGGCACGAAGCGCATCCTGTTCGTCGGGCGCTTCGAGGAGTCGCGCAAGGGCTTCAAGTACCTCCTTAGGGCGCTGCCGCTGGTGCAGCAGCAGTTCCCCGGGGCAAAGCTGATCGTCATCGGCGCGGGACGGCCGGAAAAGTTCGAGGGGCTGATGGAGCGCTACGGTATCCGTGGCGTCGAGTTCAAGGGCTTCGTGTCGCACGAGGACAAGGCACGCTACTATGCAAGCTGCGATGTCGCCTGCGTGCCCTCGACCGGCAAGGAGAGCTTCGGGTACGTCGTGGTGGAGCCGATGGCGGCCGGGAAACCGGTCGTCGCCAGCAACATCGCGGGGTACGCGAGCGTGATGACCTCGGAGCGCAACGGCATTCTCGTCGAGCCGCGCGACCCGCAGGCCCTGGCGCTCGGGCTGGTTCGCGTGCTCGCCGACAAGGAGCTCCAGACGCGGCTTGGCGCGCAGGGGATGGTCGACGCCCAGCAATACGCCTGGCCGCGGGTGGCCGCGCGCGTGCTGCAGGAGTACGAGGTTGCCGCCGAGCGCGCCAAGGGTGCCGCGTGGCGCCGCGAATTCCGTTAATGTCAACGATCACGGGGTAGGGGAGCGAGGATGATTTCAGAGCGCATCGGGACCTGGGTCCGGCACTATATGCTCCATGTCGGATCATGGTTCGCGAAGCTCGGTATCACCCCGAACATGGCGACCCTGATCGGCCTGGGCCTGAACGTGATCGTCGCGATCATCCTCGGCTTCGGCCATCCGATCGTCGCCGGCGTGCTGCTCCTCTTCGCGAGCGCCTTCGACATGGTCGACGGCTCGATCGCCCGCGCCACGAACACGGTCTCCAAGTTCGGTGGCTTCTTCGACTCCACCATCGATCGTTACTCGGAGGTCGTCGTCTACGTCGGTCTACTCGTCTGGCTGAACACCACGTCGGACGATCATCTGGGATCGTTGCTGACGCTGGTCGCCGCGACCGGCGCGATGATGATCAGCTACGCCCGGGCCCGGGCCGAGGCGCTCGGCTACAAGGCGTCGGTCGGTCTGGTCGCGCGGCCCGAGCGGGTGATCCTGCTGGCGCTCTGTCTGATTATCAAGCAGCCGATGTGGGCGCTCTGGATCCTCGCGGTCCTTACCCACGTCACCGCGATCTGGCGCATCGTCCATGTCTATCGCCTGGCCAGTGCCGAGGGTGAGATCCACGCGGCGAAGCAGGACGCATGAGCGAGCAACACTCCCCGGAGCCCCGCCGGATCGTTGTCCCCGGCGCGTCGCATGAGGACGAGGGCGAGGCGCTTGTCCGCCCGGAGGACATCGAGTCCACCTCGCGCTCCTGCCTGGCGATCATCGTCATCCTGATCCTCATCGTGCTGATGATCTGCGTCTTCCTGCTGCTTCAGCCCTTCGTGAACTAGGGCGACGAGGTTATCCGTACAGCCGGCCCTTGTGGCCGGCTTACGTCACGCAGGAGCTGGCCACAAGGGCCGGCTGTACGGGAGGCTTTTTGTGATCTGGTCACCTGACGGCCCGAACCTGGTCATTCATGCCAACAACGCCACAGTCCTGCCGCAGCTCCCGGACGGCGCCTTCCGCCTGATCTATCTCGACCCGCCGTTCAACACTGGACGCATGCAGGTACGCCAGGCCACGAAGTCGATGCGGTCCGAGACCGGCTCACGCATCGGCTTCCAGGGACAGGCATACGAGACGACCCGTGGCACCGTCCTTGGCTATGATGACGCCTTCGCCGACTACTGGGCGTTTCTCGAGCCCCGCCTGGAGGAGGCGTGGCGTCTCCTCGCGCCGGACGGCACGCTCTACCTGCATCTCGACTACCGCGAGGTCCATTACGCCAAGGTGCTGCTGGACGCCCTGTTCGGGCGCAACTGCTTCCTGAACGAGATCATCTGGGCGTATGACTACGGCGCGCGCACGAAGCGGAAGTGGCCCGCCAAGCACGACACCATCCTCGTCTACGTGAAAAACCCCGGAAACTACGTCTTCAACGCCGAAGCGGTCGACCGCGAGCCGTATATGGCGCCGGGGCTGGTGACGGCGGAGAAGGCGGAGCGTGGCAAGCTCCCCACGGATGTCTGGTGGCACACCATCGTCTCGCCGACAGGCAAGGAAAAGACCGGTTACGCCACGCAGAAGCCGGAGGGCATCCTGCGCCGGATCGTCTCTGCGAGCAGCCAGCCCGGCGACTGGGTGCTCGATTTCTTCGCTGGCAGCGGCACGACTGGCGCCGTCGCCGCGATGCTCGGCCGCCGCTTCGTGCTGGTGGACCAGAACCCCGACGCGATCGCCGTCATGCGCGCGCGCTTCGCCGCCATTCATGAGGCCCAGCCACTTCGATTCGTCGAGAAGGAGCTGGAGTAATCCCCACATCGTCGGCGGTCCGTATCGAGCTGCCGGCATGGCCACCTGGCCATACAGCGCTTGCCCTTGGGCAGCCGACAGCTCCGCCGTCCCCATCGTGTGGCCCCGTCTTCGGGCGGGTGTGGCGTGGGGCGTTCCTCGGCAGCAGAAGTGACGATTCGTTTATGCGAATGTTGACAGAATACCATTCGGCCCGGATCTGTGTGGGGAATTTCTCGGCACGACGTCACGAATTTGTGAAGAAAACTGCAATCGGACCAGCGACGTTGACGCCCGGAGCAGGGTTGTCGGAGAATAGATGAATAGATATTCGGGTGATGTGAGGAAGGAGAGATGATGCCGAGACCGCGCAAGATCGACCAGCTGGATGGGCACCACGACGATACATGCCTCGAACGCGTGGTCCACATCGAGGAGGTGCGCGCCGCGCGGGCGTCCATGCCGACTCGCCAGGCCGTCGCGACCGCCTCGACGCTCTATGCCTCGATCGCCGATCCGACCCGCCTCCGGATCGTCGCGGCCCTGCGGAACGGGGAGTTGTGTGTCTGCGATATCGCCGCAGTCGTCGGCCTAAGCGAATCGGCCGTCTCGCATCAGCTTCGGCATCTGCGCGAGCAGCGCATCGTGCGCGACCGCAGGGACGGTCGGCGCCGCTACTACACCCTCGATGACGAGCATGTGCGGTCGTTGTTGGACCTCGCCATCTCCCACGTCGAGCACACCGGCCTGACCAGCGAAGGGACCCACGCATGACCCGGAACCACCCCCAGGACCATGCCGCACCGGCCATCGACCCGGCCGATCCGGACCTCGGCCATGGCTACGAGCATGGTCACGACCGCGCGCTGATGGAGGAGCGCGTCTCCTCGCGCCCGTTGCTGATCGCGCTGCTGATCACCACCGGCTTCATGATCGTCGAGGTCATCGGCGGTATCGTTACGAACTCGCTGGCGCTGCTCGCCGACGCCGGTCACATGCTGACCGACGTCGCCGCGCTGGGCCTGTCGCTGTTCGCGATCTGGCTGGCGAAGCGCCCGGCTACCTCCGAGCGGTCCTATGGCTTCCTGCGCGCCGAAGTGCTGGCGGCCTTGATCAACGCCGCGACGCTGGTCGTGATGTCGATCTTCATCTTCGTCGAGGCATTCCGTCGCATCGGGGAGCCGCCCGAAGTCGACAGCATCCCGATGCTATACGTCGCCGTGGCCGGTCTCGCCGCGAACGCGGCGTCGGCATGGGTGCTCTCGCGCGGGGGCGGCCACGAGCATAACCTGAACACCCGTGGCGCGTTCCTGCACGTTATTGGCGACATGTTGGGCTCCGTGGCCGCGATCATCGCCGCCGTGATCATGCTGTGGACCGGCTGGTACCTCGCCGACCCGATCCTCTCCGCACTGATCGGCATGTTGGTCTTACTCAGCGCATGGCGATTGCTGCGGGAGTCCGTCGACGTGCTGCTGGAGGCTACCCCGCGCGGCATCGAGACGGAGAAAGTGCGAGACGCGCTGTCGGACGTCGATGGCGTCTGCGGAGTGCATGACCTGCATATCTGGACGGTGACTTCCGGCCTGGAGTCGATGAGCGCGCATGTCCAGGTGAACGACACCCGCCCCTGGAACGAGGTTTGTGTCGACCTGACAGACCAGATGCGCGAGCGCTTCGGCATCGCCCACGTCACCCTGCAGCCGGAGTCGTGCAACGGCACCCACGTCATCATCCAGGGGTGCAGCCTCGACACAACGGAGGGGCGCGACGCCTGCATCGCCTCGCTCCGCGCCGGCCAGCACGTCCACTCACCGAGCGCCGGGCATCACCATTAGCCAAGCCACCTCACCCCAGACGTCATCCCGAGCCGCAGCCCCTCTCGCGCGTCGCGGCTCGGGATGACGAAGAGGGCCTGTGCGCATACGAGTGAGCGTTGTTACGGGTACGCCTCGTCCAGCAGCGCGGCAAGCGCCTCGCGCGTCTCATCGTCATCGATGAACGCGGCCGCCAGCGCGTCCCGGTTTACCCGCCCGAAATCGTCTGGCGTCCACCCGAATACCCGCTGTAGCGTCTCGTACTCCTCGGTGAGCGAGTTCGCCGTCACGCCGCGCGTATCGGTGCTGATTCCAACGCTCACGCCCATGCGGAAGAGCCGGTCGACGGGGTGATGCTCGATCGTGTCGACGGCATGCGTCTGCACGTTGCAGATCGGACAGATCTCGAGATGGATCCGTTCCCGCACGAGCCGATCGACGAGCGCCGGGTCCTCGATACTCCGGACACCGTGGCCGATCCGTCGCGTGCCGGTATGGTCGAGGGCCTCACGGATGCTCTCCGGCCCGCCAGCCTCGCCAGCGTGGACGGTGATGCCCAGCCCGGCGGCGCGCACGGTGTGGAACGCGCGTAAATGCCGTTCCAGCGAATGGGCGACCTCATCACCGGCGATGTCGAACGCCGACACCGGGGTTGTGGGCGCGAAGTGCCGCACCAGCTGGGCCGTCTGCATGCTCTGCGCGGAGGTGAAATCCCGCAGCGTGCAGAGGATCACGTTCGCCTCTATGCCCGTCATCGCGATCTGCGTCGATGTTTCGTCAGCGACCGTGCGCACGACCTCCTCCGGCGTCAGGTCCTCCGCCGTATGCACCAGCGGCGCGAAACGGAGCTCGCCATAGATGACGTTCTCCTCCTGCATCTGCGCGAAGACGTCCTGCACCGCGATCCTCAGGGCGCCCTCGGTCTGGAGGATATGCCGGTAATTGAAGGTATAGGTCAGGTACTCCGCCAGCGACTTCTGTCTGCCGGGGCGCGACAAACCGGGCCTCATACTCGTCGCGCGAGATCCGGTGGTCGATGGCGTGGACCGCATCGAAACCAAGCGCGCAGTCGAGGTGGCTATGAAGCTCGATTTTGGGGAGGGCGCCAAGATCCATGAGGTCTCCTTGAGTGTGCCGGGGTCGGATTCCGCATAGGGCAAATATCGCATGTTCGCGAGGTGTATGATCGGACCAGGCCTCATCTCGCCCGCACAATGCAGGAGGGCATCATGGATCATGAGGAGCTCAACGGAAACGCCATTCGCGTCCGGGTCTACTTCGGCGAGCGTGATCGGCACGGCGGCACCTCACTCTGGAGCGCGCTGCTGGAGCTGCTGCGCAAGAACGGCGCGGCCGGGGCGACGGTGACCCGCGCGGTCGCAGGGTATGGCGCGCACAGCAAGATTCACGCGGCGTCGATCCTCGACCTCTCGACCGACCTGCCGATGCTCATGGAATGGATCGATTCGCCGGAGCGCGTTGAGGATCTGTTGCCGAAGATCGAGGAGATGATCCAGGGCGGCCTGATCACCACCGACCCCGTCACGATCGTCCGCTACCAGCCGCATACGGACCGCGACCCGAACGGCACCTGACTTGGCCGGTGCGCGGGCTTACACGCTAAGCGAGCGAGCGAGCGAGACCCCGGCGGCGCAGGCCACCAGGCCAATCACGTTGTTCCCCAGCACATACAGCAGCGCGGACGACCAGCGGCCATCCTGCAGCAGGGAGATCGTCTCCATCGCGTAACTGCTGAACGTGGTAAACCCGCCCAGGAAACCGATCACGATGAGCTGTCGCCAGAGCGGATCAACCAGGAAGCGGTCCGTAAGAAGGGTGAAGATGATGCCGATCAGGAATGCGCCAACGACGTTGATCGTCATCGTTCCATAGGGGAACGACGTGCCGAGGCGCCGCCCGATCTCCTGCCCGAGCAGGAACCGCGCGTTGGCCCCGAGGAAGCCGCCGATCCCGATCCAGAGAAACTGCATGTGCGTTCCACCCGCTCCTTTCCAGTGGCAGTGTACGCGAGGGTAGGGCGGGGTATCCTTGGGGGCCGAGACGGGAAGGAGCAGCAATGGTCTCAGGCTACCGGGAGATGCACGACCTGGCCGTACGCATGGCGCGCGAGGCTGGTGACTACGCCGTCGCCCAGCTCGATGAGGACAACGGCATCCGCGGCAAGGGCGATAACGGCGATGTCGTGACGCTCGTCGATCACGAGGCGGAGCGACGCATCATTGAGGCCGTCCGTGGCACCTGGCCGGATCATGCGATCCTCGGCGAGGAGAGCGGGCTGGTCGGCGACCCCGAGGCGGCGGTGCGCTGGCTTGTCGACCCGCTGGACGGCACGAACAACTACGTGATGGGCATGCCGATGTTCGGGGTCTGCATCACCGTGCTGGAGGGCGGAAGCCCGGTTCTCGCGGTGATGCACGAGAGCGTGCGCCGCATCACGACCTCGGCGATCCGTGGCGAGGGCGCCTGGCGCAATGGCCACCCCGTGCGCCTGCCCGAACCGCCGCCATTGGAGCGCGCCACAATCTCATGGACGCAGGGCTATGGCGTGGCCCACGACGATCCCTTTCGCCAGCACGTCGTCGCCACGCTGGAGGCGCGCATCAAGCGCCTGCTCGGCACCTGGTCGCCCTCGGTCGATTGGGGCCTCATCGCCGCCGGCCATGTCGGGGCGTTCATCGCTTACCGTAACGAGGCGTGGGATCTCCTCGGCGGCATCCTGATCGTAGAAGAAGCCGGAGGCGAGGTGTACTGGTCGCCGGATCCGGATCTTGACTGCGTTATCGCCGGTCACCCGCGGACCGTCGCCGACCTGCGCGACATCCTCGGGATCTGAACCGGAAAGTGGTGCCGCCGCACCCCGGCCGAGGTGGTAACGCCACCGAGAAGCGCAAGCGAGCCTTTGTGTGCGGCTGTCGAGCCGAAGCGAGCCGGCCACAAGGGCCGGCTGTACGCAATGCCCTGTTCCGCTATTTGATACGATGGTCCCCAAAACGGACCCGTATGGAGATACATCCATGATCGACCAGACCGCCTCCCCGCGACCGCGCCATCTCGTTGTCGGCTTGGTGCAAACGAACTCCCGGGACAACCCGGAGGCGAACCTCGACGAGGTGATGGCCGGGATCGACCGTGCCGCGCACATGGGCGCGCACTTCATCTCCCTGCCGGAAACGTGGAACTACCTCGGCGAGGGCGACGGAGCCGCCAGCGCGGCCACCAGCATTCCCGGCGACCTGACCGAGACCCTGGCGGGGAAGGCGCGCGAGCACGGCATCTGGCTGCACGCCGGGAGCATGCTCGAGCGCGTCGAGGGCGAGGAGCGGCTCGCGAACACCACCCTCGTGTTCGACCCGTCTGGCGAGATCGTCGCGTCGTACCGCAAGATCCATCTTTTCGATGTCGATATCGAAGGGCAGGCCTCATTCCGCGAGTCGGACACGATCGCGCCCGGTGATCGCATCGTGACATTTGACATGGACGGTATCCGCGTCGGTCTCGCGATCTGCTACGACCTTCGGTTCCCGGAGATCTTCCGCGCCATGGCGCTGGAGGGGGCGGAAGTGATCATGCTCCCGGCCGCCTTTACGCTCATGACCGGGAAGGACCACTGGGAGCCGCTGATCCGCGCCAGAGCGATCGAGAACACCGTATTCATGGTCGCGGCCGCGCAAGTGGGGCCGCACCCGCCGGGGCGCATGTGCTACGGCCGTTCCATGGTGGTCGACCCGTGGGGCGTTGTCCTTGCGCAGGCTGGCGACATTCCGACGGTGGTCATCGCGACACTGGAGATGAACGAGATCGCCCGTGTTCGGGGGCAGATTCCCTCACTGAAGAACCGCAAGCCGCACCTCTACCGGAAGGGTGACAAGGACATTTGTGCATCGTCACGGTTGACGCGGTGGCATGCGACGTGTAGTGTTATCTGCAGGACAGGCACATGCCCGTCCGGACGGCTTTACTCCCCCACCGATTAGGGTAAAGGAGGTGATGCCCATGAGTAGCGACAGTACGGGCATCACGACGGAGGTTTTCGCGTAGCGAAAACCGGTCGTGGTGACCGAAGCAAAAAGGCCGGCCCGTGTGGGTCGGCCTTTTTGCGTACCTGGGAGATCGTGCTTACCGCTCTTCGCGATCCTCGGCCGGCGCGGACGGCTGGCTGAAGCCGGTGCGGTTGATCTCGAACTCGGCGGCCATCGCGCCAAGCGCGACGGTGAACAAGGCTCCGCCGATGATCAGCGTCGGCCCGTCCCCTGGATTGACGGTGTTCGTGCCGAGCAGGATCAGGAAGATCACCAGCGCGCCGGCGGCGCCAAGCAGCACGACCTGCGGGATGCGGTTGATATGCCGAGGGGATGGTTGCGACATGACAGGAGCTCCTGATACGGGATATTGCCGGGGCGATGATCAGCGGCGCGGGCCGCGGTCGGCCATATCACCGTACATCAGCCAGAGCGCGAAACCGGTGACGCCGGACACGATGCCGAGCACGATGAGGATGATATCGACCGGGGTGGTCGTGCGGTTCGCGTAATAGACGAAGATGAAGGCGAGCCCGAACATCGCCAGGGCCAGCCACTTCACCACCTGGGGATCCTGCTTCCTGAACCAGTCCATGCCGCCTCCTGCGCGCCGGCATCGGCGCCTGGGGACAGTGTAAAACGCGACGGACCGGCAGGACATCGTCCCACCGGCCCGTTCGGCATCTGTCTCGGGGAGAAGGGAGGTTTACTCCTCCGCGGACTCGTCCTCGCCACCCTCGGCAGCCTCTTCGGCCTCGCCCTCGGCAGCTTCCTCGCCCTCGGCGGCCTCTTCCTCTTCCTCGGCCGGCTCTTCCTCGGCAGCCATGTGGATGACGGAGGCGACCGTAGTGTCCGGGTCGGTCAGGATCGTGACGTTCTCCGGCGCAGCGATGTCACGGATATGCAGTGAATCGCCGATCTTGGTCAGGCCCGAGATGTCGATGTTGATCTCGCTCGGCAGGTCGGACGGAAGCGCCTCGACCTCGACCTCGTTGAGCACGTGCTGGAGCACGCCGCCCGCCTCGATCTCATCCGACGCGCCATGCAGCGACACCGCGACCGACTGGCGGAGCACAACCGTCATGTTCGGCGCGAAGAAGTCGATGTGAAGCATGTCCTGCCGCACAGGGTCGACCTGGACCTCGCGGATCAGCACCGGCTGGCTTCCACCGTCCCACTTGAGGGTGAAGATGGTGGAGTGGCCATGGGCCATGTAGAACTTGCGGAACTCGCGCTCGTTGACCGAGACGGATACCGTCTCGTCGACCACCGGGCCATAGACGACGCCGGGCACGAGGCCCTCACGGCGAAGGCGCTTGACCTTCTTACCGTGAATCTCCCGCGGCTCGGCCATCAGAACCAGCTCATTAGCCATGAGTGGACTCCTACTTCCTGAAACGCTTGCGGTTGAAGACGCCAATTCCGGGCACACCACAACCACCGCGCCAACCTGGCGCGCAACCTCGGGAGTGTAGCATACGCTTTGGCCCGGTCATCGCCCTTCACGCCCCTCCCTCAGGTTCGCCAGCAGTTCCGGCGTAATCGCGACGTCCATCGCCTGGTACGCGCGGAAGAGCGCCCCATAGACCGGCGCGAACTGTGGATCCCGGAGCGTCGCTTCCGGCCAACCTTTCCCCAATGCCTCCCGGAACGGTGTCGTCACGAGCGGTCCCGCCCCGAAGACCCCACCAGTCGGGTAAACGTCGACCGGAGAGCCGGCTGGCACGAGCTGCGTTGCGACCGCGACCGCCAACCCGGCGAGGAGCTCGCCCGCTTCTGTCACGATGCCGCGCGCGACCGCGTCCTGCCCGGAGATCCGCACGACCTCCGGCGCGATGCCGGCGACCTGGTCGCGCGTGAACGACGGCCCGTAGAGCATCCCGACGATATGGCGGATGCCGGGAATGCCGTAATGCTCGAGCACGAAGGGGAGAAGGGTGGTCTCCGGTCCGCGCCGGTCAACGGCCGCGGCGGCCGCGCGGATCGCGCGCAGCCCGATCCACCAGGCGCTGCCGTCGTCACCCATGAGGTAGCCCATGCCGCCGGCCTTTGCCTCGCGGCCATCCGCGGCAACGCCATAGCCGACCGAGCCGCCACCGGCGATCACCACGATGCCCGGCGCGCCGGCCGAAGCCCCGGCGAGGTTACTCGCCACATCGTGATCGATCCAGAGCGCATCCGGGTCAGCGATCTCGCGCAGCATCTCCTCGAACAGGTGATGCAGCCCGAGCTCAGGCGGGCAGCTCGTCAGTCCCATGCCGGCGGCAACGATCCGGGCCGCGTCGACCCCGGCATCGACCAGGGCTGCCTTCGTGGCGCTATGGATGGCGGCGCGATTGCGCTCGTATCCATGCGGACCGGTGATGTGGTCGCATGGCGAGCCGGACCCCTGCCCGAACACGTGCCCTTCCCGGTCGGCGATCAGCGCCTTCGTGCTTGACTGGCCACCATCGACCGCCAGCAGGAGATCGCGCCCGGCGCTCATGCATCACCGCCGCGGCGGGTCTTCCGCACGAAGCGCTCAGTGATCTTCATCGGGTTCGTGATCGCCGTGCCGACGACCACGAACGACGCGCCTATCTCCAGCGCGGCGCTCGCCTGCTCCGGGGTCCAGTAGCGACCTTCGGCGAATACCGGCACCGGCGAGTAGGTCACCAGCCAGGCGAGCAGGTCCAGATCTGGCTCGTCAGAGTCGGTCAGGCTTTCGGCGGTATAGCCGCTGAGCGTGGTGCCGACGGCGTCGACTCCCGCCGCGAGCGCGCCGTCGAGGTCGTCGCGCGTGGCGAGATCGGCGAAGGCCAGCGCGCCATGGTCGTGGATGGCCTTAACGCTGTCGGTGAGCGATTCACCGTTCGGTCGCGGCCGGTTTGTTCCGTCCAGCGCGATGAACGGGGCGCCGGTCTCGACGATGGCGCGCGTGTCGGCTACCGTCGGCGTGATCCGCACATCGGCATCCGGGTAGTCGACCTTGAAGATCGCCAGCACCGGCAGCGATGTCGCCTGCATGACCGCGCGGGTGTCCGCCGCGCCGTTCACGCGCAGGCCAACGGCGCCACCGAGCTCGGCCGCGCGCGCCAATCGTGCCATCGTCTCCGGACCATGCAGCGGATTCTCCTCGGTGGCCTGGCACGACACAATAATGCCGCCGAGCAGCGGCTGTATGGCGGGCGGGATCTCCCGGCGTTCCGGGGGCGTTGGGCGGGTGCTCATGAGTGGTCGTCTCCTGTGGTTATCGGTTCTGGCGCAATTCTGCACGATGCCGCATCCAGCGCCATCCGACGGTGCAATGCCGCGCGAATTCCCTTTACGATCCGTGTGAAATTCGGCACAATCCACTCGGTTTTCGGGGATTTGTGACGGGTCAAACGTGCATGGCGGACCGGGGTTCACTTGACGGAGAATCGCGCTCGCCCGTAGGATTCACGAAATTCCTCTAGGTGGGGCAACGGCGCCTCGCGGGATCAGGTGCGGTACGATGCGCGTGCGGCGGCAGGGATGTCGCCCGGAATTGCGTCCTTGGCTGGGCAATTCACGCGTAGGACCGGATCGTCATGAGTGGTTGCGAAATGGCACGCGCCGTATCGCGGTGTTTTGCCTGTTCTGAACGTCTCCGTCTCTAAAAGGAGCCTGCCGTGGGCCGTTACCTCATTCGTCGAGGCATCATCTCGATCGTCACGCTGATCGCCATCAGCGCCATCATTTACTCCATCCTGTTCCTGGCGCCTGGCGACCCGCTGGGCGAGCTGGCGGCCAACCCGAACGTCTCGCCCGAGGTGCGCCAGCGCATCCGCGAGAGCTACGGGCTGGACGATCCGCTGTACATCCAGTACTTCAAGTGGGCGAAGTCGTACTTCATCGACTTCGATTGGGGCACCTCCTTCACCTCGCGCATGCCGGTGAAGGACTACCTGCTCGACCGCATCGGTGTGTCGCTCTCGATTTCGGGCACGGCATTTTTACTCGGGTTAATGATCGCCATACCGGTCGGCGTCATCTCGGCCGTCAAGCAGTACTCGGCGTTCGACAACCTCGCAACGACGTTTGCCTTTATCGGCTACTCGATCCCGACGTTCTTCTCCGGCCTGCTGCTGATCCTGCTCTTCAGCGTGAAGTTAGGGTGGTTACCGTTTATCTATAACGCCAACGTCGACAGTTTATGGGGGATCGTGAAACAGTCCATCATGCCTGTCGTTGTCCTGGCGCTCTTCTCATCGGCGCAATTAACGCGCTATATGAGAGCGTCAATGCTGGAGACGATCAACCAGGACTATGTGCGGACGGCTCGCGCGAAGGGCTTGCGTGAGCGGCTCGTGATCGTCGCCCACGCCATGCGCAACGCGATGATCCCCGTCGTCACGATCATCGCACTCCAGATCCCGGGCGTGATCGGCGGCGCCATTATCACCGAGCAGATCTTCCTGATCCCCGGCATTGGCAGTGCGCTCATTCGCGCCATGCAGTCAAAGGACATCCCGGTCGTGATGGCGATCACGTTCGGCATCGCCGTCCTCGTGGTGCTCTTCAATGTCATCGCGGACATCGTGTATGCCTTGATGGATCCGCGGATTAAGTACAGCTAGGACATCCGGGGTACGGACGGCCAGTCGCGGCACGCATCCAAACGGGGAGTCACGGTTTCATGTCAGAAAAAGTATCCGCCGCCTCCGCTTCGGGCCGGTCTACGGGCGCAACGGTATCGGCACTGGAAACCGCCGAAGCCGCCCGGGTCCGTCCCACGCGGACCCTTTGGGGCAACGCCTGGCGCCAGTTCCGCCATCACCGGCTGGCGATGATCGGGCTCGTCATCTTCGTGACGTTCATCGTGATCGCCTTCCTTGGGCCGTTCGTCTACGGCGAGGAGTACTTCTCGCCGTTCAAGTATCCGACCAGCGTCTCGCCGGGGACCTCCGCCGAGTTCTTAAACATGGACACGGCCCAGGACGATTCGAAGACGTTCATCCTCGGCACCGATTCGATGGGTCAGGACATGCTGGCGCGTATCCTGTTCGGTGGCCGCGTCTCGCTCTCCGTCGGCATCGTGGCCGCGTTCATCGCCATCGGCATCGGCACCGCGATCGGGGCCGCGGCGGGTTTCTACGGCGGGTTTATCGACAGCGCCCTGATGCGCGTCACAGACCTGTTCATCAGCCTCCCGCAGCTGCCGCTCCTGCTGCTGATCACCTTCCTGTTCAAGGCGGCGATGGTCGACTTCGCGGACAGGGTCTTTGGAGCCGGCCAGATCGGCACCTTCCTCCTCATCGTCGGCGTTATCGCCGTGCTGGCCTGGATGCCGACCGCGCGGTTGGTCCGCGCGAGCTTCCTCTCCATGAAGGAGAAGGAGTTCATCGAGGCCGCCCGCTCGATCGGCGCCCGCGAGCACACGTTGATCCTGAAGCACATCTTGCCGAACGTGATGAGTCCGATCATCGTCGCCGCGACCCTCGAGGTCGGCTCCGCGATCATCACCGAGTCGTCGCTCTCGTTCCTCGGCCTCGGCTTCCCGTATGACGTCCCGACGTGGGGCGCCATGCTCTACAACGCCAAGGACCTCCTGCAGTTCAGCCCGCATGAGGCGGTGATCCCGGGTACGATGATTTTCCTGACCGTGCTCTCGATCAACTTCATCGGTGACGGCCTGCGCGACGCCCTCGACCCGCGCAAGACGAACTAGGCCCGACAAAATCGACACAGCACGCCGAAGGGGCGATCCTGTGTGGATCGCCCCTTCGCCATATCGTGCGCGTTGTTGGCCTACTCTACTGCGTGTCGAACAGGTGCATGCGCTTGTGGTTGTAGGGGACCTGCTCGCCAAAAAACGTGCCCATCTGCATCGCCGACTGGAAGATCATGTCGTCCCGCGTCACCAGCTTCAGCTGGTTGACGGCGTCTTCCAGATGGACGGTGACGATGCGGTCGTTCTGCAATGCGACCATATGTCCGAACATCCCGTTTTCGTAGGCCTCCATCGCCCTCGTCCCGAAGCGTGTGCTCAGGATCCGGTCATCGGCGATTGGCGAGCCGCCGCGCTGCGTGTGCCCCAGCACCACGTTCCGCATCTCGAACTCGTTTGGTGCGAGGTCTTCAATGCGCCGGATGAGACGATCCGAGATGCCGGCGAAGATCACCTCGTTGGTGTACTCATTTCCGCGCGTGACGACCTCACCGTCGAGCTTGAACGCCTCCGAAACGATGATGATCGTCGCCATCCGGTGCCGGTCACGCCGCTCTCTCAGGAACTCGACGATGCTGTCCGGGGTGGTCGGGAACTCCGGCAGGAGGATGCCAGCCGCGCCGGACGCCACGCCGGTGTAGAGCGCCAGCCAGCCCGCGTTGCGGCCCATGCATTCGACGAAGAACGTCCGGTTGTGGCTGAAGGCGGTCGTCTTGATCTTGTCGACTGCGTCGACTGCCACCTGCACCGCGGTGGAGAACCCGAAGGTGCGGTCTGTCGCGCTGAGGTCGTTATCGATTGATTTCGGGATGCCGACGATGTTGACGCCGGTTTCCGCCAACTGGAGCGCTCCGGAGAGCGTGCCGTCGCCACCGATGACGATCAGGCCCTCGACGTCGAGCTCCTCCATCGCACGCCCGCATTCGGCGAGGACCTCCGGGTCGATGCCGACCGCCTCGCCCATGCCGCGCTTGGCCGCGAACCGACCTCGATTCGTCGTGTGCAGGATCGTGCCGCCGAGATGCGCGATTTCCGCGGCATCCTCGAGCGTGAGCTCGCGGAACTTACGGTCCAGCAGCCCTTCCCAGCCGAGCTCGAAGCCGTAGAACCGGTACCCGAGCTGCGTGCCAGCGGTCACGACCGACGCGATCACGGTGTTGATTCCCGCGCAGTCGCCGCCGCTGTTGATGATGCCGATGGTGCGTTTCGAAGACGTTCCTGAAGCGGCCATAACCATCGCTTTCTGGTGAGCCGGGTCCGTGTCCCGCGATGCGGGCGGCGGGAGCCGACGGGAAATTCCGCCTGCCTTGCATTGTAGGGTGCGGGTCCAGCAGCGGCTACCAACACGCGTGAAACTCGTCACAAAGGGTGGGCTCGTCACTCGCTATCATGGTAGCGAAGGAGAACGCCATGCCCACCCGACGCGCGCTCATCGCCACGACGCTGTTACTTCCCGTCGCCCGTCGCCTGCAACCGACTCCCGCATCACGAGGCGGCTGGTCACTGCCAATTGGCTGGCCCGGGCGGGTGCCGGGCGATGGCTTCCGCATCGGCCATGGCTTCGCCACCCAGAACACCTGGTTCTACCCGGACGGCTGGCATACAGGAGAGGACTGGTATGCCCTCACCGGCGCGACCGCGGGTGCCGACGTCTACGCCGTGGCCGACGGCGAGATCGTCTACGCCGACTACGACTATCCCGGGCGTGTCGTGATCGTCCGTCATAGCGACGACCTGTTCTCGATGTACGGGCATCTTGAACCGGCGCTGCAGGTGACGAGCGGCGCCGTGACACGGGGACAGGTGCTTGGCACCGTGCTCGATCGCGACGATGGGCGCGCGCCGAGCCATCTCCATTTCGAGGTGCGGCGCTTCCTGACCACGCCGGAGGTCAACGGGCCGTCACCTCGCTACGGCTTCACCTGCGGTCCGGACTGCCCGCCCGGACCCGGCTATTGGCCGATCGACGCGCCTGAGCATCCGGTCGCCATGGGCTGGCTGAATCCGCTGCACGTCATCCTGGCGCGGGCGTTTCCGGATGGTGTCGAGGAATCGCGTGTGGTGGTTGCCGAAGGAGCGGGGGAGACCGTGCCGGTGGCGTCCGCGCCAGATGTCGATGCGTCCGCGAGCGAACTGGGACTGGTGGCGGGACAGGAGTACCCCGTCGTGGAGGTCGACGTCGGACCGGAGGATGGCGAGGGCACGAGCGCGGATGCCTACCGGGTCTGGGTCCGGATCAGGATCCCGGACAGACCCGATCCGGCGTGGATCCAGGCGGTCGTGCCAGACGCGATGGAAACTGGAGCCGACGGCCGCCCATCGTCGGTACGGCTGGTGCTGCTACCGGTGCCAGGGACAAGGACCTGATGTCTCCGGACACAGCGGCGCCCGGGACGTCATCGCCCCGGGCGCTACCTGAACACCTGGTGTCTTCGAGAAGACTACTTCTCGAAGCGGTCCATCGGCGTCACCGCGTTCTGGGTGAAACCACCGCGTTTGACGTCCATCGGCGTGACGGCAGCCGAGCCACGGCGAGCCGCCATCAGTGTGGCGAACGCGCCGGCCGCTGCGGCCAGGCCACCCTTGAGGGCGTCACGGCGCGAAATAACACGCTCGTCCTGTTGGACCTCGTGTTCCTTGTGAGACTGAGACATTCCCGACCCTCCTGGACTGAACCGAAACCCATAGCCACCCGCCAAGGGTATTCACTGTTTGTATCGAAGAAAACAGTACCGTTAACTATCATCAGCATATTGCCTGAGCAAAGGAAAGTCAATAGAAAATCCCGCGTACGTATCGTTCAATTCCGATGGTCACCGTCGCCCGGCGTCTTCCGGCGTCCACGCACGCGGCTCGAACGGAACGAAGCCGATACCGTTGAATTTCCGCAACATTTAGGCCAATACCCCGATGGTACACTGCGAAAGGTTTATGAAACCGGCCGTGCTCCTGGGACGTTGTCCATGGAACACGCCGATCATCCCTGCCCGCGCGAAAGAGGTTGCCGCGATCATGTCACCTGCAGCAGCGACAGCACCTACACCCGGCACCGTCGCGCCGTCAGCCCCGCCAACGGGGAACGCCATTATCGAGACGTCGGGGTTCACCAAACGCTATGGGAAGTTCCTCGCGCTTGATAGTCTGAACCTTCACGTTCCCCCGGCATCTGTCGGTCTTCTCGGCGCGAACGGCGCCGGCAAGACGACGCTGATTCGAAGCCTGCTCGGCATCATCAAGCCGACGGCTGGCTCGGCGAAAGTCGTCGGGTTCGACACCCGTGCCCAGGCGATCAAGGTGCGCGAGCGCGTCGGGTACATGCCCGAGGCCGACGCCCTGCCGATGTCCACCACGGCCGCCGACTTCGTCGGGCACATGGCCGAGATGAGCGGCCTGCCACCGCGGCAGGCCCGCCAGCGCGCTGCCGATGTCCTCTACCAGGTCGGTCTCGGCGAGGAGCGCTACCGCCTTATCAAGGGCTTCTCGACCGGCATGCGCCAGCGTGTGAAGCTCGCCCAGGCGATCGTCCACGATCCTCAGGTGGTCTTTCTCGATGAGCCGACCGCCGGCATGGATCCGCAGGGCCGCGAAGAGATGCTGGAGCTGGTCGAGCGCATTTATAAGCGCATGGGGATCTCCGTCGTTTTCTCATCCCACATCCTCGAGGATATCGAGCGCGTCTGCGACTATGTCGTGATCCTCGACGCCGGCCATGTCGTTGCGTCCCAGCCGCTCGCCCAGGAGCACGAGATGCTCGGCGAGGTCACGGTCGAGGTCGACGGCGACCGCGCCGGCTTCCAGGCCGCCCTCTCGGGGCGAGGCGTGAAGGTCCGCGAGATCGTTTCCGAGGCGACCGGGCAGCCGCTGCTGGTCGTCGACGTGCACGATGAGCGGATCTACGACGACATTCGCGACGTGGCCGTCGAGCAGCGCGCGCTCGTCCGGAACCTGCGCTCCCGCTCTCGCTCGCTGGAAGACATCTACCTGTCGCACGTTGGCGCGAGCCGCGAGGAGATCGATGGCAACTAACACTGCCCCCGGGCCATCTACCCGGGACGCCGACCCGCAGCGTTACGGTGAGGTCTTCGACCGCGGCTATGCCCACTACGACGGTCCGCGCCGCGGCCGGCGTGGCGCCATCACGTCGCTCATCGGGTACTCGATGAAGCGCGCGATGGGCATCCGCAAGAGCTGGACGGCGAAGATCCTGCCATTCCTGCTCTACCTCTCCGCCAGCATCCCGCTGATCATCATGATCGGCATTACCGCGATCGTGCCGGACTTCCCGTTCGCCTCGTACACGGATTACTTCTCCGGCATCTTCACGCTCGTTGGTCTCTTTGTCGCCATCGCCGCGCCGGAGATGATCTGTGTCGATCGCCACGAGCGCACATTGCCGCTGTACTTCTCCCGGGCGATCTTCCGGGGTGACTACGTCTTCGCCAAGGTCGTTGCGATGGCGTTGCTGACGATGACGATGACCGGCCTGCCCGGAGCGCTGCTCTGGCTCGGCCGCCAGCTCACCTCGGACAACATCCGCCAGGCGATGGTCGACAACATCGGCGACCTCGGCAAGATCCTCTTCCTCGGCATCCTCACCTCGCTGATGCTCGGCACGCTGGGTTTGGCGATCTCGTCGTTCACCACGCGCAAGGGCGTCGCGATCACCGTGATCCTGATCGGGTTCCTCGTCCTTACAGGGGCATCTCAGGCCCTCTCGATCGCGCTGGAGGACTACGGCATGAGCCGCTGGTTCCTGCTCGGCGACCTCAATACCGTCGTGAACTCGCTCAGCATTCACCTCTTCGACGACGCCACCACGCCGAACCGCTTCGTCGAGCAGGCCGGCTTCTCGTTTATCGGCACAGTGGCCTACATGCTCGGCCTGACCGTGCTGTCGTGGGTCATCCTGCGCTGGCGCTACGCCCCGCGCGACGACGCCTAGGGTCTATGTAGGGGTCGACCGCGTGTCGACCCGATCGACCGAAGGTCGATATTCTGGGAGGCAACGATGGTTTTCGGACGACGCAAACAGGCCCAGGCCGATGCTCCGGTGCTGACCGACGCGCCCGCCACGGCCGGCGACGCGACCCCGTCGATCGCGCTGGACCACGTCTCTCGCTGGTTCGGCGATATCGTCGCGGTGAGTGACATCAGCTTTGACATCGGCTCCGGCGTGACCGGGCTGCTCGGCCCAAACGGCGCCGGCAAATCGACGACGTTGAAGATGATGGCCGGCTTGCTGCCGCCGTCGTCCGGCGAGGTGCGGGTGATGGGCAAGCCCTCTCGCGGCGACGTCGGCGCCTATCGCGAGATCGGCCTCGTTTCCGAGCACGAGCTGATCTACCCGTTCCTGAGCGGGCGCGAGTTCGTCACCCTCAATGCCCGGTTGCAAAAGCTGCCGGACGTGAAGGGGGCGGTCGAGCGCGCGATCGACACGGTCAACATGCAGGACGCCGCGGATCGTCGCGTCGGCGGGTATTCCAAGGGCATGCGTCAGCGCATCAAGATCGCCGGCGCGCTCGTCCATGACCCGGACATCATTCTCATGGACGAGCCGCTGAATGGTACCGACCCGGTGCAGCGTGCGGAGATCATCCGGCTTATCCGCGAGCTTGGCGCGTCTGGCAAAACTGTTGTGGTCTCCTCGCACGTTCTCGTCGAGGTCGAGCGCTTCGCCCATAACATCCTCGTCATCATCAACGGCAAGCTCGCGGCGGCTGGCGATTTCCGCACGATCCGCGACCGGATCGACTCGCACGACCACGAGATCCGTATCCGCGCCTCGGATGTCCGCCAGCTTGGCTCGCTGCTGATCTCGCAGCCGATGGTTAGTGGCATCAGTATCGATCGGCAGGGGCGCCTGATCGTCCAGACAACCGACGTGCGTTCGTTCTACCGGATGGTGCCGGCAGCGGCGCAGCATGCGGACGTGCGGCTGTTCGAGATGCAACCGACCGACGACTCCCTGACCTCCGTGTTCTCGTACCTGGTGAAGCAATAGCCCGGCGTGGCGTCGGCGCGTGGAAGTGAGTACCCGACCGTGACGATTACGGCCCTGACGATCCGCCAATTCTCCCGCTCGCGATCGCTACTGGTGGTCGCGGTGATCACGCTGATCCCACTGCTGTTCGCGATTCTGCCGCGGGTGCTGCCGGACTATGGCCTACGCGACCTGCGCTGGCTGCTCGCCCAGAACATCTACCTCGACCTGTTTGCCGCCACGCTGTTGCCGCTCGCGACGCTGGTGCTGGCGACGGCCGCGCTGGGCGACGAGGTCGAGGACAAGACGCTCCACTACCTCGCCATGAAGCCGCTTAGCCGCGCCCGCATCGTGCTCGAGAAGTGGGTCGCGGTCGTGGCCGTCACCACCGTCGTTGTCTGGGGAGCGCTGGCGATCATCTGGGCCGTCCTCTCCTGGGGCTACTACGGTGACATGCAGGACATCCTGTGGCCGATGCTCGTCTCCTCGCTGGTCGGCGTCCTCGGGTTTGGCTCACTGTTCATGGCGCTCAGCCTGGTGATGAACCGCGCCCTGCTATTTGGCGTCTTTTACGTCTTTATCTGGGAGACGACGCTCTCACGCTTCCTGCCCGGCATCCGCTCGATCAGCATCAGCCACTACACGCGCTCGACGTTTGTCCGCATGCTGGACGACCGTCGCATCGGCATCGACGGCCCCTCTGCCAGCACGACCATCTTCATCGCCGTCGCGATCGTCGTCATCGCCTCGCTCGCCCTCGCCACCTGGCGCCTGCGCACCATGGCGATCGACTAGATCCCGGCTCCCTATCGGTCCGGTCGGGTACGATGGGAACCTGTTCAGCGGCACGCGCAGGATTGCTCCATGACCGACCTCCCCGCGTGGGGCAGCACCACGCCCCGCTGGTTCGACTCGCGCCGGCTAATGTCGTTTGGCCTGATGATCCCCATCCGCGAGGGCGCAATGGGCGGGGCGACGCCACGCTTCGCCGATCTCGTCGCCATGGCAGTCGCCGCGCGTGACGCCGGGTTCGAGGCCGTCTGGTTCGGCGACCACGTGACGATGGGCGAGAGTGATGCCATGTCCGGCGCGTGGGAGGCGTGGACGATGATGGCCGGCGTCGCCGCGGTCGTCCCAGGCATCCACATCGGCCCGCTGGTCAGTGGCGCCGGATTCCGCAACCCCGGCCTGATCGCGAAGATGGCCGAGGCGATCGACGAGATCAGCGACGGACGCTTCATCCTCGGACTCGGCGCCGGCTGGAACGAGGTGGAGTACCGCCAGCTGGGCATCCCCTTCACTTACCGCGCGAGCCGCCTGGAGGAGGCTGTCCGCATCATCCGGCCGCTGCTGCGCAATGGAGAGGCGACGTACCAGGGGCGTTTCTGGCAGGCGCACGGTGCTGTCAATCGCCCCCGCAGTACGCACGGCCAGGACATCCCCATCCTGATCGGCACCAACGGCGAGCGTCTCCTCCGGACCGTCGCCCACTATGCCGACGCCTGGAACAGCGATTGGGAAGGCGACCCTGCGAAGATGCGTGCCCTCATCGCGCGGATCGACGCCGCGTGCGACGAGGTCGGGCGCCCACGCGACTCCCTCGTCAAGACCGGCAGTGCGCGGTTCGCGATGAACGCGGACGCCGCGGTCCGCCCGGACCTCGTCGCCGGCACCCCCGACGACATGGCGGACCGGATCGTCGCCCTGCGCGATCTCGGCCTGCGCCACCTCGTTTGCGGGCTTGAACCACGCACCCGGGAGACGATCGAGGCCTTCGCACAGGTCATCGCTCGCGTCGACGCCCGTTCCTGATCTGCCCACCGTCATTCAGAGCGAAGCGACGTGGCAGGCGGGCACACGGCCGTGCGGCCAGCCGTGCGTGATGTCGTGACTGACCTGCCAACGCGGACAGGTTCTGACCCGCTCACCGGGTAGCCTGTCAAAGGCATCGGGGCTCTCCCGCTGCGCAGACAATGGACCGCGAATGCGAAGAAGGAGCGATACGTGGCGATTGCGACGTGGGCCGCAGTGAATATCGACTGCCCGGATCCGAAGCAACTGGGCGAGTTCTATCGGGACCTGGCGGGGTTGCCCCTGCACGAGCAGAACGGCTGGTACTACCTTGGCGACGAGAACGGCCTGACGATCCTTCTTCAGCCTGTGGAGGACTACGTCGCGCCGACCTGGCCGAGCCAGGAGCGTGGTCAGCAGATGCATCTGGACTTCCGGGTCGCGGATCTTGATGCCGCTGTCGCGGAGGCGGAACGGCTTGGCGCGACTCTCGCCGAGCAGCAGCCGGGGCCGTTCTGGAAGGTCATGCTCGACCCCGCTGGCCATCCCTTCTGCCTCGCCCAGATGTCCTCACCCGAGTAGGGAACGATCGAAAGGACGCGTAGCATGCCGAACGCGCGCATCTCTGCCATCGCCATCGACTGCCCGGACGCCGAGGCGCTCTGCGGCTTCTATACCCAACTGTTGGGCATCGAGCGCTCATCGCCGGACGCCTTCATGATCGGAGACGGGCTCGAGGTCTGGTTCCAGCAGGTGGAGAACTACCAACCGCCCACGTGGCCGACACAGGAGCGAGGGCAGCAGATCCACTTCGACCTCGACGCCGATGACCGGCCCGCCATGATCGAACGGGCGACCAGCCTCGGCGCGACGGTCGCGGACCCCAACCCCGGCGGCAGCTTCACCGTCCTGCTCGATCCGGCGGGACACCCGTTCTGCCTCTGCGACCCCCGAGCGCAGGGGGACGAGAGCGCATAGCGTCGTTGGGCGTCGCTCCCCAGCCAGGAGCGACGCCTGTCCCTTTCGGCCGGGCACCCTCTGTGCGATAACGGATGGCAGCATATCCGTACCCACGCAGGAGAGATTAATGCCCGAGCAGAAGATGACCCCCATTTGGTTCGAGTCCAGCCGCCCGATGAGTCTCGGGTTGATGTTGCCGATCGGGGAGGCCTCCCACTTTGGGACGACCCCGCGCTTCTCCGATATGGTCGAGATGGCGACAGTCGCGCGCGACGTCGGGTTCGAGGCGATCTGGATTGCTGACCACTTCTCGTTCACCGATACGGAGAAGGACGAGGTGCGTGGCGTCTGGGAGGCCTGGACGATGATGGCCGCTGTCGCGGCGGCCGTGCCGGACGTCCAGATCGGGTCGCTGGTCGCCTGTACCGGTTTCCGCAATCCCGGCGTTATCGCCAAGATGACCGAGGCGATCGACGAGATCAGCGGCGGCAAGTTCATTCTCGGCCTGGGCGCCGGTTGGCACGAGCCGGAGTACGAGCAATTCGGCTTCCCCTTCGACTACCGCGTCAGCCGCTTCGAGGATGCGATCCGCATCATCCACCCGCTTCTGCGTGACGGTAAGGCCGACTACCAGGGCGAGTTCTTCCAGGCAAATGACGCCGTGAACCTGCCTCGCGGACCGCGCGAGACCGGCGCGCCGATCCTCGTCGGCTCCAGCGGCGACCGCATGCTGGGGCTCGTCGCGGAGTTCGCTGATGCCTGGAACACTGTCTGGCACAGCGACCCGGCGAAGGTCGCGGCCCTGATGCCGAAGGTCGACGCCGCGCTCGATGCCGCGGGCCGCCCTCGCGAGTCGCTGATCCGCACCGCCGGTGGCAACTTCGCCGTGGAGGGATACATGGGCCGGCGTCCGAACCCCGTCGAGGGTGACGTCCAGGCGATGGCGGCCCGGCTCGGCGAGTTCCGGGATCTCGGCCTCGCCCATTATGTTTGTGGACTGGACCCGTGCACCCCGGCGACAATCGAGGCGTTCGGCAGCGTGATCGAGGCGTTCGACGCGACGGCCTGAAGCCGGGCCCGGCATCAACAGAAGGGTGGAGCACATGGGGAAATTCGCGGTAGGCGTCGACTTCGGGGGCACGAAGGTGCTTGCGGCGGTCGTCGACCTCGACAAGGGAAAGGTCGTCGGCGAGGCCAAGGTGCGCACGAGCCTGTTCGACTCCGGCGACGCGCTGATGGACCGCATTTACGAGGTCATTGATGGCGCGCTGGAAGATGCCGGCAAGAAGCCAAAGGACATGGAAGGCATCGGGGTCGGCATCGCCGGTCAGGTCGACGCGCAGAAGGGCTTGCTCATCGGCACGGCGAACCTGAGCCGATCGGTGGTGAACCTCCCCATGGCCGAGCTGCTGGAGAAGAAGTACGACATCCCGGCGGCGCTGCGCAACGATGTCCAGATCGCGGCGATTGGGGAAGCCCGCTTCGGCGCCGGCAAGGATTGCGACGACTTCCTCTGCATCTTCGTCGGCACCGGGATCGGCGGCGCGATTGTCCACAACGGCGAGCTGATCCCTGGCCATTCCGGCAATGCCGGCGAGATCGGTCACACGACGATCGATGCGCACGGGCGCCTCTGCGGTTGTGGAGCGCGCGGTCACCTCGAAGCCTATGCCTCGCGCACGGCGATCACGAAGTCGATCCTTGGCGACCTGCGGCGCGGCCGAAAGTCGGTCGTGACGGATCTCATCAAGGATTTGGACCCGACGCATGAGCATGCCGCGATTCGCTCCGGAGTGCTGAAGAAGGCGGTCAAGGAGAAGGATCCCGTCGTTGTCGAGACCATTTCCGAGGCCGGGATGTATCTCGGGCTCGGGCTCGCCTCCATGGTGAACTTCGTCAATCCGCAGCGGATTATCCTGGGCGGCGGCGTCATCGAGTCGGTCGACCTGTTGTTTGAGCAGGCGGATTACTGGACGCGACACGAGGCCCTGCCGAAGGCGGGGGAGGAGGTCGAGATCGTGAAGTCGAAGCTCGGCGACTACTCCGGGGTCATCGGCGCGGCGATCATTGTCGCCGGCATGTAGAGGCAAGGAGCCGGGCGCCAACCACCCGGCTCCCTCAAATTGTGGCGAGATTCGGGGCTTTTTGCGGACTTTGCGGTACACTCATTGGCAAAAGGAATGGGATAGGTCGTTGTTGTTATGTTGTGCCGGGGCGATTCCCCGGAGAAGCGATGCGACAGGTGCATCGCACGTCTGGATTCAATAGTTCGGGTTTCAGGATAAGTGTTCTGCTGGGCATTGGTCCCTCCATCTGGATACGGATCTCCTGTTAGTCCAGCCCGCAGCGGTGCCGTCACGTGAGACGTGCCGTCTGGAAGGAATATCGATATGGTTAATGGCTCCCGTGGGCGCGTGGCCGGTGAGGCGAAAGAGCTTGCCGTCTTCGTCGATTTTGAGAATATTCGCTACTCTACGATCAACTCGTTCGGGCGCGAGCCCGATCCGCTGGCCTGGCGCGACAAGGCGCTGAAATATGGCCTGATGTCTGTCGCGCGGGCCTATGCCGACTTCGATCAGCATCCGCCCCAGATGCGCACCCGGCTCGACGTGGCGGGTTTCGAGCTCCATCACTACCCGGTCAAGCGCACTTCGGACTCCTCCGGCCGCGAGAAGATCGCCTCCCGCTCTGATCTCAACCTGGTCGTCGACATCATCAACACGGCGCTCGTCCGCCCGGATATCGATACCTTCCTCCTTTTTACCGGTGACAAGGACTTTATCCGCCTCGTCACCACCCTGCGCAACCGGCTTGGCAAGCGCGTCATCATCTGCGGCGTGCCGGGCTCGGTGAGCCCCGATCTCGTGATCGCGGCCGGGGAGGAGGATCCGCTGGAGATGGCCCAGAGTGCGGACATCGACATCGCGGTGATCCAGGCGATCGACACCTATATCAAGCAGCTACACGAGGGCTTCGTGCCCACCCAGAGCCATATGAGCCGCACCCTTTGGCGCTTCCTCGACCGCACCTTGCTGCCATCGGAGCACATCGAGGCGAAGGTGATGGAGTTCCTGCGCAAGAACGTCCTCACCAAGCGGCAGACGATCAACGGGCAGGGTCAGGAGCTGGTCACCACCGAGCTCAACCTGGAGCATCCGCTGGTGATCCGCGCGCTGGCCGACGATGGTGCCGAGGGTGATGCCGCCTTGGAGGGGGACGACGAGGACGCGGTCACGCCGGTCTTCGAGGACCCGGAGAGCACCGCGTTCACGACCGATCGCGGACAGGACGTCGCCTCGCCGAACGGCAACGGCGGCTACCATCGCCGCTTCGCGACGACCCGGCGTGGCTTCCGCGAGCGTGCCGGCGCGGGATCACGGTCCTAGGCCGTCGCGCGTGCACACCTGGTACGCGAACCCGGTCCACGAACCGTTCGCGTTCACGCGAGAGGGCAACGACCACGTCGGGGCGCTGCTCGTTCACGGCTTCACCGGTTCCCCGTACGACGTCCGCGCGCTCGGGAAGGCGGCTCATGAGCTTGGCATCGACGCCCACGGACTGATGCTTCCCGGGATGGCGCAGGACATTACGCGCCTGAACGAGATGACCGGTGTGATCTGGCGCGAGCACGTGAACAGGGAATGGGAGCGTGTTTCCGGGCGTTATCGGCGTACCGTGCTGATCGGCTACTCGCTCGGTGGGGCGCTGGCAGCCCTCGCGACCATCGACCGTCCACCGGACCTGCTGGTGCTGATCGCGCCGCTGACCCGCATCGCCGTGCGCGGAATCTCGCTGTTGCCGATCGGGAAGTATGTCCTGAAGGACGTCAACATCTACGGAAACATCGACTGGTCCGACCAGCGCGTGCACGACTGGTACGCGAAGGTGCGGCCAGACATCGATACGCGCGACCCCGAGACGCAGCGGCTCTTTCGCGACGAGGCGGCCTTCTCGACCCGCATGCTCGACGAAATGCGCGCGCTGCTGGTGGATGTCCGCCGCGCCGCGCCGAGGCTCACGGTGCCGACCGCTATCTTCCAGGGCGTGGATGACCGCGTCGTCCTGCCGGCGTACACTCGCTCGTTTGCGCTGAAGCTGGGTAGCCAGATCGTCTACCGCGAGCTGCCCGGCGATCACTACCTGCCGCTGGAGTGGCTCGACGGCTGGCCGCTCCTGCGCGATCTGGTCACCGACGAGCTCCGCCGCTGGCTCGCCTCCACCGGGCAGTAGGACCGGACTGGAATGTCCGGTCTATCGACCTTCGGTCGATCGGGCCGAAGGCTCACGCGGAGACAGTCCCTATACGAACGGATACTTCTTGCAATCACGGCTTTGAGAAAGGCAGTGCTGCCTGCTCAGGGAAGTGCACACCCTCCAGCCGGAGCAAGGCGCGCTTGATGTTCGGGCCGCCGGTGAACCACCCCATGGAGCCGTCGCTGCGGATCACGCGATGGCAAGGGATCACGATGGGCACCGGGTTCGCGCCGAGGGCGTTCCCGACCGCCTGCGTCGCGCCCGGCATGCCGATCATCTTCGCGATGTCGCCATAGCTGACCGTCTCTCCAAACGGGATTGTTGCGGTCGCCTCGAGTACCTTGCGCGTGAAGTCAGGCACCCCGTCGAGGTTCACGGGTGTGGAGAACGATCTCAGGTCCCCTGCGAAATATGCCCGGAGTTCGTCGGCGACCGGGCCGGTGAGGTGCGGGAGCTCCGGCTGGTCATCGTCAACGACGAAGCGCAGCTCGCGCAGGACATGACCGGAGAGGGTAACGAGAAGCGGGCCGACGGGAGACGGGACGATGCCGGACGCCGTCATCCGGCGCGTTCCTTCTCGTGCTCCATGAACTGCCGGAGGACGGCGTTCATGCGTGTCTGGTAGCCCTTACCCTGCGCCCTGAACCAGTCGATGATGTCCTGATCGAGCCGCACTGTAAGTTGCTTCTTCGGCTGCCCGATTCCAGATGGTAGTCCAGGATAGCCTTTTGATAGATCGAAGAAGCCTTCCTCCTCCGTATTCACGCTCTCCTCAACCTCTTCGGGCGACATGCGTTGAACATAGTCCCAATCAGTGCGGTCTTCCCCGCGTGCGATCAGCTCATCGACTTCATTTGCGGTGTACCGAACGATATGCTCGCTCTTCTGCATCGCGTGCTCTCCTGACAGAAATCAAACGGATTTTCGAGTCACGTTGTGTCCACACGGCGGTGATGAACTCGCCATCCAGAAGGCCCGTAGTCAGGAACCTCATCTCGTCCGCATGGTCGGAGTTGGTAGTAAAAATTGGCCGACCATCGAAAAGAGCTCGTGCTCGGTAAAAATCAACCCGGTGTTTCGCGAGGTTTGTGAGTCGCTTCTCCTCGTCCCACTCGAACTCGATCTCCATCCCTCCACCCCGGTGTAACGACAATTGTAACGACAACGGTCAAGAGTATTGGCGTCTCATGGCGATGTGATCAGTGTCAACCTATCCCGCGTCACATACAACGCGTTCTGTTTACCTGTGTAGGCACCGTTCGTACACAATGCGTAGACGGCGAGGTGACTCTTTGGCACACTACGCACATCGCTGTACGTTCACTTGGGGGCGGGGGAGTTCAGGAATGGATATCAATGTCGCACGCCGGCCTGAACAGATGCTGCGCGGGGTCGATCGCCTGCTCGCTGTGGCCGTGGAGGCCTTACCGCAGTTGCCCGCCCGGCCCCGTGTGGCGTCCCGCGTACCGGCGCGATGGCTGATCGAGCGTGGCGAGACCCGTATCGACGTCCCGGCCGACGTCATCGGCGGCTTTCCCGGCTCCCTGCGCGCGATGAACCGGCTCGACAGCTCTCGCGTGATCGCGACGATGCGCTATGTCGTTGTCGGCGAGGGAAGCGCGCACGGATTCGCGATCCCGATGCGGGATGTGCTTGCCGCCTGCGTCATGCGGCCGAGCCGGCGCGAGAACCACGGGCTGGTCGTCTGGTACCGCGATGGCGACGCCACCGCATCGTTCTTCATGCGCTTCCGCGGCACGGACCGCGGACTCTCCGGGATGCGCCACGCGGAGCAGTTCCTGGCGTTTCTGATCGAGCGCGGGGTCGCGCCGGTAGACAGCGCCGATGCCCGATTCACCCCCGCGCTCCATTGCTCGTGGGAAGATGCCGGCTCGCTTGCGACAGATGAGATCGTCTGGGCTGGCAACGGGCTCGCCTCAGTCGGCGGCTGGTTCGGCGAGCGCCAGGACGCCTGCCGGGTCTGGCTGACGTCCCGTGCCCTGATCTGGGCCGGCGCCTCGCAGAGCGGTGTGAACTGCCTGCCCCTGTCGGAGATCGCCTGTGTTCGTGATGGCGCTGGCGACCGGATCGCGGTCGGCGTGCGCGACGCGCTAGGCCACCGCTACGACATCGCCTTCGACCTCGCACCAGAAGAGATGGCGCTGGAGCGAGGAACTAACCCCAGCGTGCGCTTCATGAACACGATTGCGGCGCAGGGTGTGCCGGTCGGCGGGGCCACCTCGCCGCTTGCCCCGTGGCGCGCCGGCAGCGTGATCCGCCCGCTGGATCGATCCCGACTCCCTTAAAGAAGCGTTTGTGCGACAGCCGTTCCGATCCGCCCGATGAAGCGGTCCGCATCGTACGGGTTCTCGAAGCCGTGCGTGAGGACGGCGAGCGCAACCGATCCGCGCAGGCCGGTCAGCACGCCGCAGTCGTGCGCAATCGCCGAGATCGTCCCCGTCTTGCCGCGATAGTGGACGCCGTCCGGCAAGTGCCGCGGGATGCGGTCCAGATGCTGCTGGTCGTCCAGGCAGCGGCGCAGCCACGCGCAGCGCTCGGGTGATGCCGCCCGGTCCTCCTCGATTGCCACCAGCGCCGCGACCAGTCCGTTGGCCGTGGCGCGATTCTGCGACGGGCCTGGAGGCGCATCGGCGCCCATGAAGCGCCGTCCCAATCGGGTCTCGCCGACCTCGAGGTCCCGGCCAACCGCGTTCACCGCGTCGATCCCCACCGCTTCGATGCACACGTTCGAGGTCGAGTTGTCTGACACTGCCAGCATCAGCCAGGCGTGGTCGCGCAGCGTGAGCGCCAGGTCGGGATCCAGCCAGTTCACCACGCCACTGCCCTCGAGGCGGATTGCCTTCGGCGCTGTTCGCTTCTCGTCCGGGGAAAGCCGCCCCTCGTCGAATGCCCGGGCCAGCGCGATCCCGATCTGGATCTTGATGGTGCTGGCCGACGGGAAATCATGCTCGCCGTTGAGGTCCAGCGTCTCGCCGGTGCCGAGATCGCGGATCGCGATGCCGACGGTCGTGCCGTCGGGACGGTTCTCATAGATCCGGCGAACCGCATCCCAACGTGCGGCGGGCGACGAAGACATCATGTGGAGGCACCCTTTCGGTGGCAAGGCGATCATGTCGGGTGCATTCTATGCGATCCGACTGCTGTCACGCGCGGGTACGGACGAGGCGGGCGCCATGCTATACTCCGGCCGTCTTTGGGAATGGGGTCATGGCCGGTGACGCCGCTCCATTTGCGCATGGGGTCGAGATCGACCCAGCCCGCACACCACAATCGGCCCATGCCACCCGATACGTTATAACTAAGAATGCACCGGTGTCCTGACCTGCTGTGCAGGCACCAAGGCTGGCTGCGTGCGTTCCCGCAGGTCCCTCCCGGAGGTCTACGACCTTGTTCCGTCCCCTGTCCACCTTGTTCGGATTTTTCAGCCGCGACCTTGGCATCGATCTCGGTACCGCCAACACCCTTGTCTATGTGCGCGGCAAGGGCATCGTCATCTCCGAACCCTCCGTCGTCGCGATCGACAAGTACACCAAGCGCGCCCTTTGGGTGGGCATGGAAGCGAAGGCGATGATCGGCAAGACGCCCGAGTCCATCATCGCCGTGCGGCCCCTCGAGGACGGCGTCATCGCCGACTTCGACACGGTCGAGATGATGCTGCATCACTTCATCCGTAAGGTACACATGCAGCGCCTCATGGCTCCGCACCCGCGCGTCGTGATCGGCATCCCGAGCGGCGTGACCGAGGTTGAAAAGCGGGCCGCAAAGGACGCCGCGCTCTCCGCCGGCGCCCGCGAGGCCTATACGATTGAGGAGCCGATGGCCGCCGCGATCGGCGCCGGGCTTCCGATCAATGAGCCCATCGGCAGCATGATCGTCGACATCGGCGGCGGCACGACCGAGATCGCCGTGATCTCGCTCGGCGGCATTGTCGTGAACCACTCGCTCCGGGTGGCCGGCGACGAGATCGACGACGCGATCATTCATTACGCCCGGCGCGACCACAATCTCGTCATCGGCGAGCGCACCGCGGAGAACGCGAAGATCGCCGCCGGCTCGGCATACCCGCTGGAGGAGGAGATTCGCGTCATGCTGCGCGGCCGCGACCTCCTGACCGGGCTGCCGAAGTCGGTCGAGGTGAGCTCCGTCGAAATCCGCGATGCGATCTCCCAGCCGCTGAACACGATCATCGAGCTGGTTAAGACGTCGATTGAAGAAACACCGCCGGAGCTGGTCGCGGACATCATGGAGCACGGTATCACCCTCGCGGGTGGCGGCGCGCTGCTGATGGGCCTCGATCGCCGGCTCCAGAGCGAACTGCGCATGCCTGTGCATCGCGCCGACGACCCGCTCACCTGCGTCGCGCGCGGAACCGGCCGCGTTGCCGAATCGCTGCACCTGTATCAGCGCGCCCTCGCCGGCGGGCAGGAGCTGCGCCGCGGCTAGCGCCATCGTGGGGCTGATCGCACGGAACCGACTTTGGAGATTTGTCTCATGACCCGGCTCGCCATGCCTGCCGCGAAAGGAATCGGCCTGTGAAGACGTTGCCGAATCGGCGCGTCCTCACCTCGCTCGGGCTGTTCGCGCTGATCTGCGTGGTGGTGCTGGTCATGGACCGTCGCGGGCTGCTTGACCCCCTGCGAGAGGGGATGGCGGAGGTGATGCACCCCGTTGTTGCCCGCTTCGAGGAGATCGGCCGCGCCGCCCCGAGCGATTCCGCGGTCGCGACCCAGCTCGCGACCGCGCAGGCCGAAGTCGACTCGCTGCGCGCCGAGAACGCGCGGTTGAAGGGCGAGCTGGACGACCTGTCGACATTGCGCGAGCAGCTCCGCATCGAGCAGGAGCGCCCGGACCTCTCGTTCCTTTCGGCGAACGTCATCGGACGCGACCCGGACGGGATGCAGCAGGTGTTGATCCTGAACCGGGGCTCGAACGATGGCCTGAGCGTCGGCATGGCGGTGGTTGATCCGGACTACTACGTTGGCCAGATCATCGAGGTCGAGGCGAACCGCTCAAAGGTCCTGCTGATCACCGACCCAACCGCCAGCGTCGGCGCCGTGCTCTACGACACGCGCGGCGATGGCGTCGTCTACGGCACTCGCAGCGCGGAACACTTGCTCGTCATGGAGCACGTCGACAAGGACGTCGCGCCAGGGGAGCAGGAGTGGATCATGACCTCCGACGTGTCGGAGTCCGCGACCGCGCGCGTGCCGTCGAACATTTTGATCGGTATCGTCATCGGCGAGCCGCGCCTGAATGCCCAGAGCGACCAGCTGGAGATCACCGTCCAACCGGCGGCCGACTTCGCCAATCTCGAAACCGTATGGATTGTGGTGGCCAATGACTGAGACCCTGTCCCCGTCCACTCGCGGGTCACGCGACCCCCGCCTGATCACCGCCCTCGCTGCCTCGAAGATCGCAGCCGGGGTGATTCGTCGCCTCGGCCGGGGTGGTGGCACGGCCGCGCCGGGCCTCGTCGCCGAACAGATTGACCCGCGGCTGCTCACCAAGCTCACCGCCCAGCTTCCGCATGGCGCCGTGACCGTCGCTGGCACCAACGGCAAGACGACCACCACCCGGATGATGGCCGACGTTTTCGAGGCGGTGCCCTGGACGGTCGTCCACAACCGGTCGGGCTCGAACCTCGTGCGTGGCGTGATGGCGGCCTTTGTCCAGAGCGCGTCGGCGACCGGCCGCATCGGCGGCGATGTCGGCGTGATCGAGGCCGACGAGGCGGCACTGCCGGAGCTCGTCCGCCGCGTCCAGCCGCGCATGATCCTGCTCAACAACCTGTTCCGTGACCAGCTCGACCGGTACGGCGAGCTCGACACCATCGCGAAGACCTGGCGCGGCATCCTCCAGGAGTTGCCGGCGTCCACCACGGTCATCGTGAATGGTGACGATCCGACGCTCGTCGCCATCACCGACGGCTTGCAGGCACGCCGCGTCTGCTTCGGCCTCGACGAGCAGCGCCACCGGCTGGACGCCCTGCCGCATGCCGCCGACGCGGCCGTGTGCCGGGTCTGCGGCGCCGATCTCCACTACAAGGCGCTCTATGTCTCGCATCTCGGCGAGTGGGAATGCACGGGTTGTGGCCGCAAGCGTCCAGCGCTCGACTACACGGGCAGCGTTATCCAGCTCCATGGCGTGACGTCGTTGGGCATGACGATCACCGGGCCGGACAGCATCGCGCACGAAGTGCAGGTCGGCGTGCCGGGGCTATACAACGCTTACAACGCCCTGGCGGCTGCCGCCGCGACGCGCGAGATGGGCGTCGCGTGGGATGTCATCTCCCGCGCCTTCGCCGCGTTCAAGTCCGCCTTCGGGCGTATCGAGCGGCTGACGTATCGGGGCCGGGAGCTTACCCTCGCCCTCGTCAAGAACCCGACCGGCTTCAACGAGGTGCTTCGCATGCTCACCGCCGAGACCGGCGGCCTGCAACTGCAGACGATGATCGCGATCAACGATCTCGACGCTGACGGTCGGGACGTCTCATGGCTGTGGGACGTCGACTTCGAGCTGCTGGCAACAGGAGAAGGCAACCTGTTCACGACCGGTCTGCGCGGGGCGGACATGGCCAACCGGCTGAAGTACGCCGAGGTCGCGCCGGAGCGGATCCATCCCCTGCCGAACGACCTCGCGGCCGCGCTCGACCGCTTTGTTGAGGCCGTTCCAGAAGGCGAGGGTGGCTATATCCTCACCACCTACACCGCCATGCTGGCACTGCGGAAGACACTGTCGGATCGTGGCGCGGTGACGGCGTTCTGGGAACAGTAGGGAAGGGCAGCAAGCGGTGACTGACACGACGATGACCACACCCCGCACGCTGGTGATTGGCTGGCTCTACGGCGCGACGATGAACATCTACGGCGACCGAGGCAATGTGATGGCCCTGGAGCAGCGCGCGCGCTGGCGTGGCGTCGATGTCGAGGTGCGCGAGATCGGCCTCGGCGAGCCGATCCCGGACGATATCGACATCTTCTTCTGGGGTGGGGGGCAGGATCAGGAGCAGGTCGCTGTCTCACGTGATATCCAGGGCGAGAAGGGCGCGGCCCTGAAGGCAGCGGTCGAAAACGGAGCCGCGATGCTCGCTATCTGTGGCGGGTACCAGCTTCTCGGCAAGGAGTATCGTCCGCACAACGCCGATCCGCTGCCCGGCATCGGCCTGTTTGATGCTGTCTCGGTCGCTGGCCCGGAGCGCTTTATCGGCAATGTCGTTATCGAATCGCCGGAGTTCGGCACTCTCGTCGGATTCGAGAATCACAGCGGCCTGACACACCTTGGTGACGGCATGGCGCCGCTCGGCTCCGTGGTCGTCGGGCGCGGGAACAATGGCACGGACGGCACCGAGGGCGCGGTGATCTACAACGCGATCGGCTGCTATCTCCACGGGGCGCTGTTGCCGAAGAATCCGCGCCTAACGGATTGGCTGCTGGAGGCTGGTCTGCGCCGGCGGTACGGGACGGCCGAGCTGGGGCCCATCGACGACGGCATCGAGGAGCAGGCACATCGCGGGGCGATCGAGCGGGCAAAGGCGACGCGCCAGGGCTGATTGGATATCCCCCGCCCGCCATGCCAGACTTTGTCCAAATGCCCAGGCATGTCGGCCGGTGGCTTGCCCATGCGTAGGAAGAATCTCGTATACTTGCCCGCGGACGGTCCGCCATCTGAAGATGAGGCATGCGGGTCGCTCGGGACCTTGCGGAGCGCACGGCTGTCGGGGTGACCCCTATGGTCACTCAGTGTCGGATGCCGCAGAGCATGTCGGTCTGTAAAGGAATCAGGAGAATCGATGCCGAGCCTGGATACGCTCGACGAGCGAATATTGCTGGAGCTCCAGCAGAATGGCCGGTTGACCATGAAGGCCCTCGCGGAGCGCGTGGGGCTATCCTCGCCGGCGATGATCGAGCGGGTACGCCGGCTCGAGGAGCGCGGTGTGCTGGCCGGGTACCGCGCGATCGTTGATCCGAACGCGATCGGGCGCCCGTTGACGGCGCTGATCAACGTCGAGCTCGACCGTCGCCACTATGACGCGTTCCTGAACCGCCTCCGCTCGGAACCCGCTGTCGAGGAATGCCACCGCGTGACCGGCAACTTCGCCTTCATCGTCAAGGCCCACGTCGCCTCTACCGACGACCTGGAGTCCCTTGTGGACGACCTGCAGGACGTCGGCGCGAAGTGCTCGACGAACATCGTGCTCTCAACCCCGATCATCGGCGCGCCAATCGTGCCGCCGGAGGGGACGATCAGCGAACGCACACGACTCTCGCGGCGACGTCGCCGTGGTGGAAGCACACGCGCGGCCGAGGCGCCTCGGCCCGAAGAGCCTCAGGAAGCCCCGGAAGCCGAGGCATAGGCCCAAGCAGAACCAGAAACCGCCCCCGGCAGGACTTTTCCCGCCGGGGGCGTTCTACGTCAGTTCAGGGGCTCGATCGGCGGCTGCTGCTGGTCGGTGGATGTTTCGCCGCTGCCGGTATCCCCGCCCGTATCGCTCCCACTGTCCGTCGAGTCGGATTCGACCGGGACCGGAGACCGTCCCACGATGCGCGCGTAGCGGTTGATGCTGTCGGTCGCGCCGCTGGCCCAGTTGGCGCCCTTTCGGAGCTCGTCAAGCGCCGACTCCAGCTGCTTCGCTTCGTAGGTGTCGACTTCGTCGCAGTCCAGCGTGGGCTCCTGCCCTCGCACGACCCAGTCGCGCACGGTGTCGCCGGAGCCCGGGAGGTGACCCGTCGCGGCGCAAAGCTCCATCCGGCGGGCCTCGTCCGGTGTCGCAAACTCCTCGGGTACCGGCGAGCCGTCCGGCCCGGTCAGCAGATCGCTGAAGCGCTCGTCGTTGTGGAGCAGGATCATCATGTCCTGCCAGATCGGGCCCGCGGCCTGCGTGCCGTCCAGCTCCAGCAGGGCGGCCGTGCCGGCATCACCGGTGCGCCCGACCCACACGCCGCAAGCGACGGCGGTGCTATAGCCCATCGCCCAGAGGTCTCGCCAGTTCTCCGTGGTGCCCGATTTTGCCGCGGCCGGGCGGTTGATGGCGTCGACCGTCTGCGCGTAGACATTGTTTTCGCCGAACAGGCGCGAGCGGGCATCGTTGTCGGTCAGGATCGACGTGACCTGATAGGCGTTGCCCGGGTTGATAGCCTGCTCGGAAATCTCCTCGACCCAGTCCGCATTGACCTCGAACACCCGGTTGCCCTGACTGTCCTCGATGCGCTGGATCGGGCTGGCGGGGACAAAGCGACCGTTGTTCGCCAGCGTCGCGAAGGCGTTGGTATGCTCCAGCAACTGCACCTCACCGGAGCCGAGCGCCAGCGACACGCCATAGAAGGATGCGTCGTTACCGAGGCTCTTCTTCAACCCCATCCGGCTACCGACGTCCATGACATGTTGCACGCCGGCGTATTCGGCGGCTTTCACCGCCGGGATGTTGAGCGAGTTGCCCAGCGCCTTCCGCACGGGGATCGCGCCGTAGAACTGCTTCGTGTAGTTGTTCGGCTTGTAGTCCGCCTGCCCGGGCACTTCCCAGTTCGTCGGTACGTCCATGATCACCGTCGCGGGGTGCCAACCCTGCTCGAAGGCGGCCGCGTAGGCGATCGGCTTCATCGACGATCCGGGCTGGATAAGACCGGTTGCGAAGTTCACTTGCCCACTGATCGACGCGTTGTTGAAGTCGGCCGAGCCGACCATCGCCAGCACTTCGCCGCTCCATGGCCGCATCACGACCAGCGCGGCATTGTTGCGGTCGTACTGGCGCATTTCCTCGACACCCTGCGCGACGATCGCTTCCGCCTCGGCCTGGAGGTCGAGGTCGATCGAGGTGTAGACCTCGAGTCCGGCGTAGATGGCATCGTCGCCGTACTCCTCGCGCAGGTGCTCCTGCACGAAGAGGGTGAAGTGCGGCGCGGCGCGGAGGATGCTCGTGCGTGGCTCCTCACGGATTTGCAGCGGCTCAGCCCATGCCGCCTCCAACTGCTCGCGGGTGATGTAGCGGTACTTGCGCATCTGCTCCAGCACGTAGCGCTGGCGGATCTTCGCCTGCTGGAAGCCCTCCGGCGTCGTCGGGTCGTAGTACGACGGGGCCTGCGGCAGCCCGGCGAGCAGGGCCGACTCGGCGAGCGTGAGCTCGGACGCGTGCTTGTCAAAGAACGTGTTCGCCGCCGCCTCAACGCCGTAGGAGCGCGCCCCGTAGTAAATCTGGTTCACGTACATCGTGAAGATGTCTTCCTTGGAGTACTCCTGCGCCAGGGCGACGGCGGCGAGAGCCTCCCGGAATTTTCGGCCAATGCTGATGTCGTTTGCGCTGATCTGTTCTGGATACACCGCGCGCACGAGCTGTTGCGTGATCGTTGACGCGCCGGAGGAGCCCGACCCGCTGAACATGATCAACCCGGCGCGCATGAACGCGACCGGTTCGATGCCCTGGTTGTTCCAGAAGGTGGCGTCCTCGGCGGAGATCGTGGCGTTGATGAAATCGTCGGTCATCTTCTCCATGCCGACGAACGTGCGCCACCCGTAGTCGGGGTGGTCGATCTCCTGCAGCAACGACCCCTTGCGGTCGTAGATGCGCGTTGTCTGGAAGGTGTTGATGGCGATTTTCGCGGCGTCCGGCAGGCCCTTGTTGACCTCGCGATACTGACGAACGACGCCGAACGCGGCGGCGATGCTGGAGGAGATCGTGATCGCGAGGAACGACAGGATAAGGACCGTGCCGAGCAGGAACGTGCCGATGATGAAGTTCCGCCGCGAGAAGACGGTCTCCTGCTTCTTGGTGTTGCGAGACATGCCCGGCATCAGGTGCGGCGGCAGGCCGCGCCCACGATGGCCGTAGCGGGAGTTCGCGAAGTTGGTGGAACGTCGTTGGGTGCCGGGGTACCGGCGTGTCGAGCGCCCGAGGCGGCCCTGACTCATGCGGTGTTCTCCTGGCCGGACGCCGCGACGGTGCGCTGGGCGGATGGAAGGGCGGGTCCGGGTGGTTGACGGGTTGGTGCGATGTCCAGGCGCGCCAAGGCGGACGCGGGTCTCGTCACTGGAACGATCCGCGCCGGGTGCGCGTTTCGCGCGGCGCGTACGTATCCCCCCAAGTCTACCGCACGCCCGGTCGACTCCCCGTGGAACGGGCTACCATACAGCGCAGAGGAATGTGTCCGACGGCCATGGCCGTATTCATCAGGAACGTCATGTCATCCCCCACCTCACAGTCCGGCGCGGGCTTCCCGGAGACGCCACACGAGCTGCCCTACGACCGCGCGAAGGTCGACGCCCTGCTGGAGCGCGTACGCAAGGGCGAGCAGATCCGCCTCATCGACGAGCTGCTGGCGTGCGTCGACTGGCGCACCGCGTTCGGCACCGACGATGGCGCGGCGATCGACATCGAGGGCATCGCCAAGCTGATCGCCTACTACCGCGAGAAGTTTCGCGACATCGGCCCGGTCTACATGGCCGAGCTGCTCTCGACCGAGTTCATGACCGAGCAACGCGCCCGCGGCGACATCGTGTTCTCCGATCGCCTGATGGAGCTCGGTCGCACCGATCCGGAGCTGTGGAAGGAGATCCGGCTCTTCTTCCGCCGCAAGGAGATGGCGACGGCGATGCTCGTCCACGCCCACCAGGACCTTACCGATGAGGAGGTCGAGAAGCGCCAGATGACATGGGAGCCGGAGGAGGAGCGCTCCTAGCGCGCAGATCGTAGGGGTTCTCCGTTTCGACCCGTATGCACAGGTGGCCTCGGGTCTGTGGTACCCGAGGTCATCGGCCCGCAGGGCACCTTTTGGTGCCAAAGGGTCGATATCTGGGCGGGAAGACGAACTGTTGACCTATCAGGCCCCGATCAGCCCGGCCAGCTTGCCGCCGTATGTGCCCTCCAGCGGTCGGTACATGACTTCCGGGTAGCCGAACGCGGCCGGGCCAACGACCGCGAGTGCCTCCGGGGTCGTGAGCAGGCGCGGCGCCGGGATCCCGATTACGGCGATGCGGAGCCCGTAGCGCAGCGACTCCGTCGAGATCGGCTCCGCGCTCTCCGCGTCGACCACGCAGATCAGGTCCGGCACCGAGCACAGCACGTTGCCCGCGTCGTCGCGCAGGACGAGGTTCTCGTTCTGGAACTCGATGCTACCGCGGCGCCCGGCGTCCTCCCCGGTGCCATCGATGGCCAGGTGACCGCGCGCGAACCCGGCGGCGAAGCGGCGCTCGACGTCCGTGATCTTGCCCCGCATCAGCACCCGCCCGCCGCTCATCTCTGAAGCGGCTGCTACCGGGTCCCGGTGCTCCCGTCGCGCCGCGAGCACTTCTTCCCCCAGCCGCACCGCGAACGAGAGCGTGCCGGCGATGGCCGTCCGGCGGATCTCCGCTCCGCTCATCAGCGGCCCGGTCATCGCCGCGCCACCGCCCATCTGAACGGCGAGGGAGCGCACGTAGCGCTCCACCTCCAGCCCGTCGTCGATCCCGTCGAAAACCGCCGTGTGCCCCCGCACATCCGAAACGCCGACCGGCGTCGGCGCGACGCCATAGATGCTGAACGTGTCCATTTGCATCTCGGGGAATGCCCTGCCCATGCCATCGCCGTCCACCACGGGGAGCCCGGCCTGCAGCGCGACGATGACTGGCGAGATAGCGTTGCCGCCGCCGATCTCGGCCGAGATCATATGGGTCGCTCGTTGGCCCGTATAGCGCTCCAGCGCACGCAGCGCGCGGAGCAGCTCCTCGCCCTGCTTCAGTCGCTCGATACCCACCGTCGGCGCGCCGACGCCACCGGTCGACGCCACGAGAGCGTCGTCGGGCAGGTCGCGCGGGCGCACGACGGGCACCTCCACGCCGCGCTTCATGATCTCCGCGACGAAGATCTTGTTCAGGTAGGGACTCCCGCCGCCGCCAGTGCCGAGGATGCCGGCGCCGATCGCCAGCGGGTCGAGATGCGCGTAGGTCAGGCGGTCCAGTGGGGCGATGGTCATTGGGGATCTGGCGCTCCGGGTCAGGGGTGAACGACGAGGTGGCGCCATTGTACACACGCCAGCCGGGCCACGGAACGGCGAGGGATGTGCCCCGGCGCGTGGCTCGCATATGATGCCCTGCATGATCGGCGTGAAGGTGAGGGGAGGGGCGATGAGCCGGAGAATCGGGGTCGATGTCGGCGGGACGAACACGGACGCCGTGCTCATGGACGGGCGGAGGGTCATCGCCAAGCTGAAGACTCCGACGACCGCCGACATCACCTCCGGCATCGCGACCGCGATCCGGAGCGTGCTTGCCCAGGCCGGGACCGGGACGTCCGCCATCGACGCGGTGATGATCGGCACAACCCATATCACGAACGCGATCGTCGAGCGCCGCCACTTGCAACCGGTGGGGATCATCCGCATCGGCCGTCCGGCATCGGAGGGCTACCCGCCGTTCATCGACTGGCCGGACGACCTCGTTGCGGCAATCCCGCACGCCTCGTCGATCGTCCACGGCGGATACGAGTTCGACGGTCGGCCGATCTCGCGCTTCGACCCGGATGAGGTCGCGCGCGCCGCGGAGGAGATCGCCGCCCGGGGCATCCGCGCGGTCGCCATCAGCGGCGTGTTCTCGCCCGTGAACGACGACCAGGAAGCGCGCGCGGCGGAGATCGTCGCCAGCATCGTCCCCGGTGCCCAGATCACCCGCTCGGGCGAGATCGGCCGGATCGGCCTGCTGGAGCGCGAGAATGCCGCGATCCTCAACGCTTGCCTGTGCGACCTCGCTACCCGGATGATCGACGCCTTTGAGGGGGCAATCGCGGATCTCGGAATCAAGGCGCCACTCTACCTCACGCAGAACGACGGGACGCTGATGCTGGCCGGGTACGCTCGCGAGTTCCCGGTGCTCACGATCGCCTCCGGTCCCACGAACTCGATGCGCGGCGCGGCATTCCTCTCCGGCCTGGAGGACGCGATCGTCATCGATATCGGCGGCACGACGACCGACGCCGGCATGCTCGCGCACGGCTTCCCGCGCGAGGCCTCCGTCTCCGTCGAGGTCGGCGGCGTCCGCACGAATTTCCGGATGCCCGATGTGACCTCGATCGGGCTCGGGGGTGGCTCAATCGTCGACCTCGTCAACGGATCAGTCGGGCCGCGCAGCGTCGGGTACCGGCTCACAGAGCAGGCGCTCGTCTTCGGTGGTGACGTCGCCACGGCGACCGATATGGTGGTTGCGGCCGGAGCGGCGCGCATTGGTGACCCGGCCATGGTGACGGGCATACCGCCCGGGGATGTCCGGCGCGCCGTCGATCGCATCCAGGAGATGGTCGAGGGGGTGGTTGAGCGCATCAAGACGAGCGCGGCGCCGGTGCCGGTGATTGTCGTGGGCGGCGGGAGCATCCTGATCACGCGGGAGATCGCCGGGGCATCGGCGATGGTGAAGCCAGAGCACTTCGAGGCCGCCAATGCCGTCGGCGCGGCGATCGCCCAGATCTCCGGCGAGACCGACCGGATCTACTCTCTGGCGACTCGCTCGCGTGGCGAGGCGATCGCGGACGCGACACGTGACGCGGTCACGCGGGCGGTTGAGGCGGGCGCTGACCCGGCAACGGTGACGATTGTCGATGTCGAGGATGTGCCGCTGGCCTACCTGCCGGGCAACGCCACCCGTATTCGCGTCAAGGCTGTCGGCGACCTCCCACTGGACTGAGACGAAGTGTCGGTCACTCGCTCGTCATCACGTCATCCGAGACGAGATCCGAGCGAAGGAGGGACCGCGTGTCGAAGGATCCTAGCGTCCGTGCATGTCATGATGCGGAGCGAAGGATCATCGACGCGCGTACCGCATGAGACGCGTCGTCAGTCGGGACGACTGCGATGATGGACTCGGAGCCATCACTGACCAGCGCGCACGAAAAACGGCCGGCAGGGAAAACCCCACCGGCCGTCATCGCGTCCGGACCTAGACGGTCTTGATCGACGAGGTCATCTCCTCGAAGAACTTGCCGACGATCATCTTCGCCGCCGGCTGGATCACCCGGCTGCCGATGCGGGCCAGCATGCCACGCACGTTGGCGTCGCCCTGATACGTCACCCGCGTCGAGTTCGCGTCGATCTCCTCGAACTGGAGCTTGCCGACACCGTTGATCTGGCCCTGCGGGCCCTTGCCCTCGATGTGCATCGTAAAGCTCTCGGGCCGGTTCTCGTCCGCGATCCGCACCCGCCCCTCGTACTTGCCCTTGATCATGGCCACGCCGATCGTCATCGTTGCGATGTACTCGTTCGGGCCGACCTCTTCCAGCTTCTCGCAGCCCGGCAGCGCGCTCTTCAGCACCTCCGGGTCCAGCATCGCGTCGTAGGTCGCCTCACGCGAGGCGGGGACGATGTGCTCGCCGGTCAGTTCCATGGTCCTGTTCTCCTTCGGGCGTGGTCGCGCCATCGCTGGCACCACGCGGTCGTTCATCTCGGCACACTCCCCGTATTGTGCCAGAATTCGCGTACCGTGCCTGTGACGCAGCCGGATTCCCGGCACATCGGGACGCGCTGCCGCATTCGTTATGTCCGTGCATTGTGCCGATTCCCGGGCGCCCCTATACTCACTGCAACCACCTCCCGTTCCGGGATGCTGCAGTGCGCAACGGCGCGCACCTTGGCTGGGGCCCTCCGTCTGTTGGCGGCGAGGGTGGCTTGCGCCACCTGAAGGGATGCGCAGCACCGGGTCTTTCCTCATGTCGCGAAGCGCGAATACCGCGGTTTCAGGAGTACACCACGATGTCCGAGAAAGATGTAACGACCCAGTCCGAGACGATGTGGCGGCTGGCCCGCCAGGTCATGGATGGCACGCTGAACCGCCGCCAGGCGATGCAGCGCGGCGCCGCCCTTGGCCTCTCGCTGCCGGCGATGATGGCGCTCGGCGCCGTCGGCAACCGCCCGCGCGCGGCTGCGGCCCAGGGCGCCACGCCCGCTGCCGAGCCCGTTCGCGGCGGCACGCTGCGCGTCGGCCTCTCCGCCGATCCGGCCGAGCTCGATCCGCACCTGACCCAGCTCACCGCCGCCTGGCACGTGATCGAGCACGTCTACAACGCGCCTCGTGACCACGAACGCGGCGCTGGAGCCCGTGCCCTCGCTCGCCGAGGACCTGGGAGATCTCCGACGACGGCATCACCTACACGTTCACTACTCCGCCAGGGCGTGACTGTTCCACAACGGCCGCGATCTCGTGGCCGAGGACGTGAAGTACAGCTTCGAGCGCATCCTGAATCCTGACACGGCGTCGCCGAACGTCTCGGAGCTCGCCTCCGTCGACACCATCGAGGTGCCGGACGACAGCACCGTCGTCATCACCCTGAAGGCGCCGGACTCGTCGTTCCTCGCCAAGCTGATGGGCTCGTCCATCGTCGATCGTGCCGAAGGAGGAAGTCGAGGCCAATCGGCGACCTGATGCAGACCATGGTCGGCACCGGCCCGTTCAAGTTCGTCGAGTACGTCCCGAACTCGATGGTGACCCTCGAAGCGAACCCGGACTACTGGGAAGAGGGCATGCCGTACGTCGACGCGATGGAGATGCAGATCGTCCCGGACCAGTCGGCCCGCTCCACGGCGCTGACCTCTGGCACGGTCGACTTCATCGAGTATGCCCCGGTGCAGGACCTGCCGATCTACGAGTCGGACGACACGATCGTCGTCACCGGTGACGAGAACACGAACATCCGCTACATGGCCTTGAACGTCTCGCGCGAGCCGTTTGACAAGCTGGAGGTTCGCCAGGCGATCGCCAAGGTAATCGACCGCCAGCCGATCGTCGATTCGGCCGTCTTCGGCGCCGGGACGCCAACGGACATCCTCTTCCCGGCGACCTACTGGGCAGGATTCGAGTCGGAGATCCCGGCGCCGGATATCGAGGGCGCGAAGGAGCTGCTGGCGCAGGCTGGCTTCCCGGACGGCTTCAAGACCGAGCTTCACTCCTGGGCGCAGTACCCGTTCCTCTCGAACGCGGCGATCGTCATCCAGGAGCAGTTGAAGCAGGTCGGCATTGAGGCGGAGACTCGCTTCGAGGAGAACGCGATCTATCTCGAGAACTACTTCGCCGGGAACTTCGATATGTCGGTGACCGGCACGAGCGCCTATGTCGACCCGAACGATGTAGTCCAGGCGAACTTCGGAACCGGCGAGGCCAACAACGGCATCGGCTACTCCAATCCGGAGATGGATGAGCTGATCCAGCAGGGTATGGCCGCGACGGACCAGGCGGAGCGCGCCGCGATCTACAAGCGCATCCAGGAGATCATGCTGCGACGACGTCATCTGGATCAACCTCTTCATCGCCAACCAGTACGAGGCCATGAAGGACTACGTCGTGGGTATGAGCACATCCCGACGGGCTCGAACATCTCCCTGAAGACGTTCCTGGTACAACCAGTAGTCCCGAACCGGACACGGAACTGGAGGCGGCCGCGTGCATCTCGCATGCGGCCGTTTCCGTTACACCGGACAACGCACCGATTCCTCGGCCACCATAGGGCCGAGGCTACACGTCCGTTCCCGGCGGTCCCCGACCACTGCGGGTCGGCGCTACCAGGGTAAACGCGGCTCTCGGTAGCCCGGGGCCGGAGAAGCGCCGCAGCGCTTCGGCAGTACCCGGGGATCGCGGCACCGAGCTGCTGCCACCCGACCTTCAGCCGCGCGTCGACGCCGACCGGCCGCCGGTCTCCCCATGCCTTCCCGTAGTAAAGTATTGCCACAAACCGGGTTCGACTCAGGCAAGGAAACAGATCATGACGACCGACCAGCCCACGCCGACGTCCCTCCTCGACGCCGCCCTCTCGCGCCGAACCGCCGTCGTCGGCGCCACCGTCGCCACCATCGCGTCCCGCATGCCGGTCGCTGCGCAGGACGCGACGCCCGCGCCCGAGCCGGTATCCGGTGGCGTGCTGCGCGTTGGCGTGCAGGGCGATCCGGTCGAGCTGGATCCCGCGCTGGTCGTGCTGGACGCCGCCTCGCTGATCATCGACCAGGTGTTCGAGGGCCTCATGCACGAGGATCCGTCCCTGGTTCCCCAGCCACGCCTGGCCGAGTCGTACGAGGTCAGCGATGACGGCATGACCTACACCTTCGCCCTTCGGCAGGGGGTGACCTTCCACAACGGGCGCGAGATGACGGCCGACGATGTCGTCTACAGCATCAAGCGCGTCATGGACGAGGCGACCGCCTCGCCATGGAAGGAGTACACGTCCAGCGTCGAGTCCGTCGCGGCGCCGGACGCCGCGACGGTGGTCTTCACGATGAAGAACCCCGATGCCGCCTTCCTCGCCAGCCTCTGCCGCCGCGGCCTCTCGGTCGTGCCGCAAGAGGAGGTCGAGGCCAACGGCGACCTGAAGCTGAACCCGGTCGGCACCGGCCCGTTCCGGTACGTCGACTACGTCCCGAACTCGATCGTCACCCTTGAGAAGAATGCGGACTACTGGCTCGAGGGCCAGCCGTACCTCGATGGCATCGAGTTCCAGATCATCCCGGACGACACCTCGCGCACGACGGCGCTGATCTCCGGCACAGTCGACATGATCGAGGCCGTGCCGCACAAGGACATCGCGACGCTGCAGGAGGCCGACGGCATCGAGCTCGCCGGCGACCAGGCGACGAACCTGCGCTGGATCGTCTTCAACGTCCGCGAGGAGCCGCTGAACAACAAGGAGCTGCGCCAGGCAATTGCCGAAGGCATCCAGCGCCAGGCGATCATCGATACCGCCGTCTTCGGGTATGGCACGCCGCTCCACGGGATCTACCCGAGTGATTACTGGGCCGGCTACGAGGGCGATGTGCCGGAGGGCGACCCGGAGGCCGCCGCGGACGCCATCGAGAACCTCGCGCTGCCAGATGGTTGGCAACCGGGCATCCTGACCTGGGGCGAGTACGACTTCCTCTCCAGCACGTCCGTTGTTGTGCAGGAGCAGTTCAACACGATGGGGATCACCGCCGAGATCGAGCCAGAGGAGAACGCGACCTATCTGGAACGCTACTTCAGCGGCGATTTCGACATCGCGGTGATGGGCGCCGGTGGGTACATCGACCCAGACGACTTCCTCGGCCAGTCGCTTGGCACCGGAGGGGTCACCAACGCCGCCGGGTACTCCAGCGAGGAGATGGACGAGCTGTTGCGCCAGGGCATCCTCGAGCAGGACCGCGAGGCGCGCAAGGCGATCTACCAGCAGGTCCAGGAGCTGGTCATCGAAGATGTGCCGTGGATCATGCTCTATACCTCGAACACGTTCGAGGGCATGACCACCGGCGTCAAGGGCTACACGCACAGCCTCAGTGGCAGTTTTGCTGCCCTGCGGGAGACCTGGCTGGAGCAGTAGCCAGGGGACCTGTTCTCAGGACACCCGAATTGCGATAATCTGGCCGGGCGGGCGCCACACCCCGCCCGGTTCTCTCTTCCCGTTGTCCGACCCAGGATCATCACCATGTTACCGTCAGGCGTCCCGCCATGCTGAAATTCATCCTCCGCCGCATCTTGCTGATGATTCCCGTCTTGCTCGGGGTCTCGCTGGTGACGTTCATCATCGTCCGCTTCATTCCGGGCGATCCGGTGCAGGTCCTGCTTGGGGCCGACCGGCGCTCGACGCCCGAGCAGATCGAGAACATCCGCCGTGCGTATGGGCTCGACCAGTCGTACCCGGTGCAGTACATCAAATGGCTTGGCC